>DBXP01000014.1:0-43270 GCA_002309575.1 bacterium UBP6_UBA1209
CTTGCAAGAAGAGCAGGAATGTACGGAATCCAGGAGTGGATGAGCTTCTACTTCAAGTCACCTATGGTTGCGGAAGGTCTTTATCCGGAACACGATGTTTTCATTCAGCACACCAAGCTGAAAAACACACTCAGAGATATGATGGGCGAAGAGCTTATCACACATCTCGGCAAGGAATATTACGATTACGCTAAAGAAGACTAATTCTCTTAACCGTTCGTAATTACTGATCTTTTCACTGAATGTTTGCATCCTCTCTTCTGATATTCCAACTCCTGTTTTCAGCGTTTCAATTTGATTTCGGTGAAAGCGATATCGAAAAGCACATCGATCAGAAGATCCTCTATCTCAGGCAGTTTTCCACAGAAGAGAGGATCGGGTTCTGCAACAGAAACGACAGCCTCTCCTGCAAGATCCTCTTTCTCGAGACCGTTTCAGAGGCCAGTTCTCCGGTCGACGACCTGACCCAGCTTCTGGAGAAACTCGACGAAAAGGACCGCGAGCTCGGGATCTACCTGCTTGTCACGGAGAGATGGCAGGATCTGCCTCTGGAGATCATGAAGGGCTACATCGCGCAGCTCTCCGAACAGCTTTCAAAAAACCTCTACCCGATCTACCTCCGCAAACTCTACTACACGGGCAGGATCAAGGAGTTTATGGAGGATTACCGGCAGACAAAAAGCCCGGATCTGACACAGTACTACGTCACCGAGCTGCTCAAAAAAAATCCAGAAGAGGGCTTTGCCTACCTGCGCCAGATCAAGGTCGATTTTCCTGAAAGCTTCTACGACACAATGGCCAAAACCGTTGAGAATTACTCGAAAAAGCTTAGCAAAAAGGCTGTCGGGGAGTTCAGGATCTGGCAGCTCGAATACAACTACCGGAAGGTCCGCTACAAACAGGCGATAAGCCTTGCGAACGGCTTCTACCCGAACAAAAAATATTCCAATTCGGTCGACTGGCGGGCGCACCTCTACAGGGCGATGTCCTATTCAAAAAGGCGCGAACACACAAAGGCCGAAGCAATTTACAGGGATCTCGAAAAACATTGGAAAAACGAAGAGCTGAGTCCAGGCGACATATACAAATTTTTCATTGAATACGGCTACTCTGAATCGGCCCTCGTCCACAACGCAAAGGCGATAGAGCTCTACATGACGGCGTACGAATTCTTCCTGCCGAATGACGAGGAGAGCGCTTCCGAATTTTTATATCTGGCTGCGGATATCGCAAGACTCGACAGACAGTGGGACGAATCGACACGGCTCTTTTCGCTCTACATAAGCTCCTTTCCGGGCGGCAGAAAGATCGAGCTCGCATCTTTTCTGAGCTTCTGGATAAGCTACAAGCAGAACCGGCTTGACGACGCAAAACAGAGACTGGATGAGATCATCGCGGCTTCACACGAGCTCAGCTACGACCGTCAGCGTGCGAACTACTGGCTTGCGCGTGTCCTCGAAAAGCAGAATAAAAGCAGTGAATCGACAGCGATTTTCTGTGACCTCGCGACCCGTTTCCCAGCCTCGTTTTACGGAGCGATGGCAGCCAGCAGAGTCAAAACTTTCGGATTTTCCAGCAAGGAGCCCGAAGAGACTCAGACCGACCCCGGACTTCTGCTTGACCGTGAAAGCATTCCGGAGACCGGCTGGATCACTGCCTCGATCTGCGTGAACAACCCCAAGCTTACGAACAAAATACTCTCGAACAGCCTCAAAAATATCGAAAACGACGGCCACGAATACGATAAGCTGGTTGCTAGTTTTGCGGCAAAAAGTGTGAATAATCACATACTTGCGGCAAATTTGATGAAGTCTATCAGCAGGATCTCGGACAACTCGCAGAAGTACTTCAAACTTCACTACACCATCGCCTTCGAGGAGGAGATCCTATCGCACTGCGATTTCTACAACGTACCGCCGCTTTTTGTCTTTTCAATTGCAAGACAGGAGAGCCTTTTCGATGTCGGCGCGATCTCGACGAGCTATGCGATCGGCCTTCTGCAGCTTCTGCCGTCGACCGCGCAGATCCTCGCAAACAGCGAAGACTACGGAACGATCGAGACAAAAAATCTGCAGAAACCGCTTACGAACATCCGTTTCGGCGTCAAATATCTGTCGACTCTTCTGAAAAAGTTCGACCGTTCGATCCCGCTTGCCGCCGCATCATACAACGCTGGCGAAAAACGGATCGAGAAGTGGATAAAAAACAATCCGGATGCAGAACTCGACGAGTACATCGAAGACATCCCGATCTTTCAGACACGCAACTACGTAAAAAAAGTCGTCGGGAACTACGCAGTCTACAGCTACATCTTTTACGACAAGGTTTACGACGAACTTGAATTCAAACTTCCTAAAAAGTAGCTCTCTTCAGCCGAATTTTTTGACAAAAAACAGCTTTTCTGTAGAATATGTCGTTTTTATTAACTTTTTTTGAGGTACAACAATGAAAAAACTCTTCGTTTTCGCGCTTGTGACATTTGCTTTTTTTGCTCTTTTCGGAGAATGCGGCTGCAAAGCCGGAATAAGTAGCAATCCGCAGGCCATCCCCAGTTGCACCGATGAAAATAGCGTCTGCACACTCGATATGGATTCCTGTGAATGCGGTGGAAACTGCGGCTGTGACTGTGCAAAAAACGGCGGTTGCGACTGCGCAAAACATAAAGACGGCTGCAAATGCGGCTGCGACTGTGCTAAAAAAGAGGGCGGCTGTGACTGCGCAAAACATAAAGACGGCTGCAAATGCGGCTGCGCCCACCACAAAAAGTAAACTCTGACTCCAGGATCCCCTCAATCTCCCAAAGCAAATCCTAAATCGGCTGAACATACGACGCTTCCGTCGACCGAAGCCTCCGCATGTCCCTTCCCTATCGAGTGGCGGAAGGAGATGAATTCGACTCTCAGCTTGAGCTGATCTCCAGGCTTGACCTTTTTCCGGAACCTGGCGTTCTCGATCGAAGTAAAGTAGATCTTTTTGCCGCTGTTTGCGGGCCCGCTCAACGCAAGGACCGCTCCGAGCTGCGCCATAGCCTCGATGATCAGGACTCCGGGCATAACCGGCTCGTCAGGGAAATGGCCGCGGAGAAAACTCTCGTCTCCGGTAATTTTTTTTAATCCTTCCGCAGACCTGCCCTTTTCGATGATTTCAGCCTCATCGATCATAAGGAACGGCTCCCTGTGGGGAATGATTTTTTTTATCTCCTCAGCGTTCATTGCATCTAACCTCAATTTGACAAAAAACAGCTTAACATTATATAGGGAAAAAACCTTTAAAGGCAAAAAATGACAGAGGCAAAGGTTTCACATATCGGCTGCGTGATCGGTGTCGATCAAAACATCGCAAAAGTAAGGATCGAGGTGAAGAGCGCCTGCGCGGAGTGCCACGCAAAATCGCTCTGTTCGGCTTCGGATCTTGCCGAAAAAATCATCGAATCGACCTGTGAGGAGCCTGTTGAGATCGGCGACAAGGTCATCGTCGAAATGGCCGAGAAATCGGCGTTTCAGGCTGTTTTTGTCGTATTTTTCATACCGTTCGTGATGATGGTGGCTGCACTTTTTGCCGCTTTTTCGCTCAGCGGTTCGGAAGTTGTCGCAGCAATTGCCTCGATCGCTGTTTTGCCGCCCTATTTTCTGGCTTTGACGCTTTTTCGCACATACTATAAAAAGAAATTTGTTTTCACTTGTCGGAAACTTTGAAGGAGGAGACTATGCAGGTGGTTGTTTATTCGGTTATTTGTCTTGGAGCTGTCGCAGCGCTTGCCGCTGTGATCCTATACTTTGTTGCGAAAAAATTTAAGGTAGAGGAGGATCCGCGGATCGATCTCGTCGCTGAATGCCTTCCCGGCGCAAACTGCGGAGGATGCGGATATCCAGGCTGCCGCGGGCTTGCCGAGGCAATGGTCAAGGCTTCGGCTACCGGTTCTATCGACGGAATGGCCTGCCCTGCCGGCGGAGCCGAGGCGCTGAAAAAGATCGGTGCGGTCCTCGGGCTCGAAGTAGCGGCTGCCTCCCCGATGATTGCAGTCGTAAGATGCGGCGGGACCCGAGAGATGGCCCTTCAGAAGGCGACATTCGACGGACCGAGCAAGTGCGCTGTCGAGGCTTCGCTCTTTTCCGGCGAAAAGGGATGCCCTTACGGCTGTCTTGGGCTCGGCGACTGCGTTGACGCCTGCCAGTTCGGAGCTCTCTCGATCGACAAGGTGACCGGACTTCCGGTCGTCGACGAACAGAAATGCACAGGCTGCGGAGCCTGCGCAAAGAGCTGTCCGAGGAGAGTGATCGAGGTCAGACCTGTCGGCAGGAACAACCGCCGGGTATTTGTCGGCTGCAGAAGCATGGACAAGGGGGCGATCGTTATGAAGATCTGCAAGGCGGCATGTATCGGCTGCGGAAAGTGCGCGAAAGAGTGTCCTGAAAAGGTCCAGGCGATAACGGTTGAAAATTTCCTCGCCTACATCAACCCGAAAAAGTGCATTGCCTGCGGAAAGTGCGCGGCGGCCTGCCCGACTCACGCGATCAAGACGACCTTCGAACTCCCGAAACCGAAGCCTGAAGAACCGAAAACAGAAGAACCCAAAGCCGAGAGCTGACAGATATCACTTCTGAGATCTTAGAAATTCGTACATCCTTGCCCTGAAACCGGGCTCTTCATCGTAGCAGGCATGGCTGCCGCCTTCGTAAATCAGGCTTTGAGAACCGGGGATCTTTTCAGCGATAGTCTTCATCGGCCCGGCACCTAAAATCCTGTCGCCGGTCGCTCCGACCGCAAGAACGGGACATTTTACAGCCGGGAGCCTGTCTGTGATGTCAAATTCCGAGAATGCCCGTGCGACCTTGACGAAATGGCCGAGCTCATCGGCAGTTACGCTCTTTGCTATCGCGCTGATCGCGCTCTTATACCTCTTCAAAAAGCCTTCGGAATAGACAAACTCAGCGAATGCCAAAAAAAGCTCTTCGCCTCTCCCCTCCACGGCAAGCTCAAGCAGGCTGCCGAAAAATTCGATCTTCGCCCTGTCGAACTGCGGTGTCGTCGATGCCAGAACAGCGGCATGAACAAGTTCCGGATGGTCAAGAGCGATATACTGAGCCATGATCCCGCCGAGAGATGCTCCGAAAATATCGGTGGACTCAATGCCTAGAGCCTTCATCGCCGCCGCCTCATCTTCGGCAAGATCGCTGATTTTGAAGCCTTCGGGCGGATCCTTGCGCCTTTCGATGAGATATACCGTAAAATCATCTGCAAATCTGGCGAAACCGCCGACTATGACAGGAGCCGAGTCAAGCACGCTCTTGATGCTGAGCCCCGGGATTATCACAAAATTTCTACTGCCTTTGCCGAAGCGAAGATATCTGAAACAGGCATTGTTCGCCGAAACTGTCGAAAGCAGAAAATCCATCATACGAACACCTTTTTAAATGAATTCGAGCAGTCAGCCCCTACGAATCCGACTCTTCTCCATCCGAAGCGAGCTCCTCCTTGCAGTTTTCAGCCATGAAGTGAAGCCTGTTGAAGATGTTGGCTTCCGAAGTCCCGAGATCGAAATCGAGGAAAAGAAGGTTCATCCTCGGGTAGAGTTTCTTGATCCGCTTTTCAAGCCCCTTCGAAATGATATGGTTCGAGATGCAGCCGAAGGGCTGAAGGCTTATCACGTTGTTGATGTTGTGCTCGGCAAAGTGACCTATTTCAGCCGGGATCAGCCAGCCTTCACCGAAGTTGCAGGCGGGGTTGATCATCTGTTTTGCCAACTCCATATCGTGAAAATCATCAGAAAAATCACGGTAATAGGGGAACGGACGGCACATTTCGTCGAACTCCTTCGCTGTTTTGCGGACATAGCGGTATCCGAGGTCGCTGAGGAAAAGCGGGAAGCCCTGCTTTTTGACGTTCTCCTCTCTAACGACATGGTTGTTTACGAAGAAATTGCTGAAGAAATTGAAAATCGACGGCATTGCAGGTTCGATCTGGTGGTCGATCAACCACTTGACGACGAACTTGTTGCCGAACGAGTTGTATTTTACATAAATCTCGCCTACAACGCCGACTATCGGACGTTTAACGTGGTCTATGATCGAATCGAACTCAGCAACGGCCTCTCTCAGGAGTGCCTTCAGTCCGCGCATGTTTTTCTGTTCGATGAGAGGGATCGACCTCTGAACGTACCTGTCTCTGAGCGCACGAGCCGCACCTGGGACCTTTTCGCGGACAGCCGAAGCATAATAGAGCTTCGCGATGCAGTCCGTGAAATAAAGCGATGGTACGAGCACCCTGATCACGCGGTGGAACGAGAGCTTGAAGCCTGGCTGGACGTTGCTCGTATCGCCGCCGAAGCCTATCGAAACGACCGGGATGTCAGCGTAACCTGCAGTGATCATCGCCCTTTTTATAAGCTGAAGATAGTTCGAAGCCCTGCACTGACCGCCTGTCTGGGTTATCGCTACGGCGATCTCGTTGCGGTCGTAACTGCCGCTCTGCAGCGCCTGAAGGATCGATCCGACAACGATCGTTGCCGGGTAGCAGACCTCGTTGTTCGCATACTTCAGACCGAGCTCTGCAGACTCCTGGGTCCCCGGCGGAAGGTTAACGACCTTGTAGCCCAGAAGCTTGAAGAGGGTCGGCACGAAATCGGAATAGTCATCTGCGAAAAACGGTATGAGCAGGGTCCTGCGCCTGTCTTCGAGGTTAAAGACAGCCGTCTTTTCAGGCGGAAGATCCTTCTGCGTATGCTCGCCGACCTTGAGGCTCTCGACGAGAGAACGGATCCTCAGCCTGAGAGATCCGATGTTGTTGACGTCGTCTATCTTCAAAACTGTCAGATTTTTGCCCTTTCTGCCAAGGATCGCGTTGACTTCATCCAGAATAAAGGCATCTGGGCCGCAGCCGAAGGAGGTCAGCTCGACAAGCTGGACCGAGCTGTCGGAGTTCGCAACAAAATGCGCCGCCTTGAAGATCCTGTTCGGATAGGTCCACTGAGGAACAGCCAGAAGCTCGTCGTAAACACCGTCTCCCGCCAGCGCTGCGACATTTTCAGTGACGACGTTGATGCCCATTTCAGCGATGCACTGCGAAATTTTGTGCTGGATCAGCGGGTCGACGTGATAGGGCCTTCCCGCGAGAACTATCGTCAGACGATTTTCCCTGCGGCTCTGGTCAAGTATCTCCTTCGCCCGGTCGGCTAGCTGTCTGTGATAGTCGTCCTGAGCTTTGACAGCCGCAGCTATCGCCCTTTTGATCGTCTTCGGATCGACTCCGAGCGACTTCAGGTAAGCTGTACACGATTTGTGCAGAAGATCGTTGTCGTTGAAGGTTATAACGGGCGAATCAAACGGGATGTCAAACTTTTCCTTAGGTTCGATCGAGCTCATCAGGACATCCGAATAGCCGGCGACGATCGGGCAGTTGTAGCTGTCTCTCGCCTTCTCGTCCTCCTTCTGCTCGTAGATGACGTATGGATAAAAAATCCGGTCGACCTTCTTTCTGATAAGGTCGATAACATGGCCGTGCATAAGCTTCGCCGGGAAGCAGATGTTATCCGCCATGATCGAGTGGACGCCCCACTCGTAAAGTTTGCTGGACGACGCCGCCGAAAGCTGCGGATAGATGTTGCACTCGTTGAAGAGCGCGTGCCAGAACGGGTAGTTTTCGTATATCCCGAGACCTCGCGGAATGCCGATCACCATTCTTGCAGACTCCTTCGGAACGCTCTTCCGGTTGAGCAGCATGATATACTTTTCGGCGTGCATATCGACGCCCTTCGTCTCGTTTTCGCTTTTGTTGGAGTAGACCTTCTCGCAGTTGTTGCCGGAGAAGAAGCGGCGGTTGTCCTGGAAGGTGAAGACTTTGACCGTACAGTGGTTTTCGCAGCCGGGGCAGATCTCGACGCTCGACTGGTAGTTCTTCGACTCGATCAGGCGCGAAAGCGGGACCGGTTTGTTGTTTTTGAGCTCCTTGAGGGCGTAAAGCGCAGCTCCGTAGGCGCCCATCAGCTCAGGGATATCGGAAAAACCGACCTTTTTGCCCGTCAGCTTCTCGAGGACGCGGACGATCGAGAGGTTCTTGAAGGTCCCTCCCTGAACAACGATCTTGTCGCCGAGATCCCTGACATCCTTCAGCTTCAAAACCTTGAAGAGGCAGTTCTTGATGACGGAATATGAAAATCCGGCAGCGATATCAGGCACCTCCGCGCCCTCGCCGAGAGACTGCTTGACCTTTGAGTTCATGAAGACGGTACAGCGTGTCCCGAGGTCGCTCGGATGCTTTGCAAGGCAGGACATCGCCGCGAACTTGGCAACAGGATAGTTCAGCATGTTCGCGAAGTTTTCGATGAAGGAGCCGCAGCCCGAGGAGCACGCCTCGTTGATCTCGATCCGCTTGATCGCTCCGTTTTCGACAAAGATCGCCTTCATATCCTGACCGCCGATATCGAGAACAAACGAAACATCGGGCGAGATCTGTCTTGCCGCCGTGAAGTGAGCGATCGTCTCGACGATCCCGCGATCCATATTGAAGGCGGTTTTGAGGAGGTTTTCGCCGTAGCCTGTCGAGACGCTCCCGATGATCTCGAGGTTCGTCTCGCGCTCCTCCGCCGTTTTGCGGAGGTTCTCGAGGGCCTCGATGAAGGTGTTGAAGTTGTTGCCGCAGTTGTTGCGGTAGTCGTGGTATATCATCCGCCCCTCTTCGTCGAGAAGAACGGTCTTTGTCGTGGTCGAGCCGGAATCGACGCCGAGGAAACAGCGGACCGTCGCGCCGCGCTTCATCTCTGCCGAGTTCTTGAATCTGCTCTGGTTCTGCTCCCGCCAGTTCTCAAGCTCCTCCTGGCTTTCAAAGAGTGCCGGAAGGGTCACGCCGGTAACTCCGCTGTTTTTCTGCTGCTCGGATTTCATCCTTGAAACGAGCTCGGAAAGCAGACATTCACCCTTGCTCATCGTCTTTGCGAGCATTGCGCAGCCGCTGGCCGGAACAAGTTTCGCCTCCTCCGGAATTATGCAGTCCTCCTCCCTGAGGTTGAGGACGCGCAGGAAACTCTTGTGGAGCTCCGGCAGAAACGCGAAGGGACCGCCGCAGAAAAAGATCGTGGGTTCGATGTCCGTCCCGTGTGCGAGAGAAGCGACGACCTGAAGCGCGACCGCGTTGAAAACCGACGCTGCGATATCATTGCGGCTGACGTTCTGGCTCAGCAGGTTCTGGATGTCTGTCTTTGAGAAGACGCCGCAGCGCGAGGCTATCGGATAGATCCTCGAGGATTGTTCCGCCATTGCGTTGAGCTCCGAAGTCGATTTGATCTCAAAAAGCATCGCGACCTGATCGATAAAGGCTCCCGTACCGCCGGCGCAGCTGCCGTTCATGCGGATGTCCGGGATCTTGCCCTCCTCGAAAAAGATGATCTTGCTGTCTTCGCCGCCGATGTCGATGAAGGTGCGGACCTGCGGGTATCTGCGCTGGATGAACTTCGCCGAAGCGATGACCTCCTGAACGAAGGTGATGTCCAGTTTGTTCGCGATCGCCATTCCGACCGAACCGGTGATGACAATTTTCAGGGAACACTCGCCGACCTTACCGAGAAGATCCTCGAGAGATGCGGTAAATGTATTCTTGATGTCGGCATTGTGCCTGCGGTAGTCACTGTAGACGACATTTGCGTCGTCATCCAGCAGAACAAGTTTCACCGTAGTCGATCCGACATCTATTCCAAGCCTGTAGCAGTTCAAAAAAACCTCCAATCAACCGTCAGAACTTCGACCTTTTATCCCAAAAAGTCGAAAAGTCCATTTTGTCTGCCAAATTTTACTATTTTTCAATGCCTACTCTTGCCTCTACACCCTTCGTGTAGTAGTGCTTTATCTCGCGCATTTCGGTAACGAGGTCGGCCATATCGATAAGCTCCTGCGGCGCATATCTGCCGGTAACTATGACTTCGACGCCCTCGGCGCGGTTACAAACCGCCTGCTTCAGCTCCTCGAACGAAAAAAGCTTGTAGAAGAGGGCGATATTCGCCTCATCCATGATGACGACATCGTACTTCCCGCTCTTCAGGATCTCCGCCATCTCGGCAAGCCCCTCCTTCGCACAGCGGATATCGGATTCGGACGGCTCCTTTTTGATGAAGCAGTCGCGGCCGTACTGCCTGATCTCGATAGTTTCAAGCTTCGGAACGATATCGAGCTCGCTGTAGTGCATCCCCTTGACGAATTGTCCGATAAATACCCTCTTTCCGGCACCTGCGGCACGAAGCGCAAGCCCGAAAGATGCCGTCGTTTTACCCTTTCCGTTGCCCGTGTAGACTTGAACGTAACCTCTCTCTTCCATCATTTCCCCCATATCCTGAATTACTCTTTGATTGCCTTTAAAGCCTCTTCCAGAAGAGGTCCCGCACCATCGATTTTTTGTTTGAAATCCCTTATATCATCAGCCGTTTTTACAGTGAACGAAACTTTGAAGCTGTTGCCCTCCGCAAAATCGGGGAAGGTGATCTCGCCGCCGGTCTGCGCCGCGAATCTGCTCTTCAGCCTCAGAAACTCCGCCTGTTTTCTGCTCCAGTACGGATAACGCAGGTTGTAAAGACGCGACAAGAGCTCCTCACCGCGCCCCTTTTCCGAAATCTGCGGATCGTTCAGAAGAGACTCCGCATCGACTTTTTTGAGAAGCTCGGTATAACTGCAGCCGTCGCGGAGAGATATTTCGCGCAGATCGCGCACCAGGTTCTTGAAGGTGTTCGTATTTACCGCAACCCTCTCCAGGATCGATTCAGCAACCTTGAAAAGCTCCTCGTCCCTTTGAAGGGCCTCTACGACTTTGGGAGCGATCCCGCGTGTTTCAAAAACCGACATCGTTATCTCACCCTCTGTCTGACGTTCATGCTCTTCTGCTGGTTTTTGATCATCTTGTTCTGAAGGCGTGAGATCCCTTTTTTGTCAAGAAGCAGCTGATACCACTGGTCGCCGTACTTTTCCATGTTGAACTCGCGGTTGTTCTGAAGCGCGTTCAGATGCTCCTGGATCTTCGGATTCTCCGGCATAACCTTCAGCGCTCTCGAGAGCGTGTCCATCGCCTTCTGTGGCTCGTTCAGCTCCTCCTGATAGAGATAGGCGACCGCCGAATAGACAAACGGATCCTTCTTGTTGAAGCGGATCAGAAGCTCGATATCGCGCTCGAGCGTCTCGGTTTTTTTGTTTTTGATGTGGCCGACGATCATCAGAAGATATCCCATCATCATGCGCGGATTCGAGTTGACCAGATATTTGTAGGCCTCGCCGAACTTGCGCTGCGAATAGAGGATCACACCGATCTGCGTATCGATCCTCGCCTTTACGAAAAGCGCGTATTTGTTGTACTTGTAACCCTGCTTGAGCTCCTCGACGATCTGGTCATAAGTCTGTTTCTGGAGCTCCGGATTCGGCGTCATAGCCGCAGCCTGAAGGCGCTTCGAGAGCATATTGTCGACAACGACCTTCTTCGAAAAGTAATTGTTGAAGAAGATAAAACCTGCAAGCAAAGCAATGAGACCGATAAAGATCCCGAAGCCGATATTTATAAAATATCCCGCCAAAAAACCGAGCACCAGACCGATGCCCGCCGCAATCAACAGACTGTACATTCGCCGTATCCTCCTTAAAAACCTGTTAAACTAATTTGAGACAAGGATCCTCTTCCCCTTGCCTTTTTCCTCTATGAAAAACGACCTCTTTCTGCTCATGGCAGAGTCGAGCTGGATCATTCTTTCGGCTGACAACTCCCTGAATTCGCCCGAAATATCGAACGGAGCCGCCCAAATGCGCTCGTAGGTGAACTGCATCGGATCGACCGGCTTTCCGTCCTTCAGAACTGTAAAATGGAGGTGCGGAGCCGTAGATCTGCCGGTAGAGCCTGCACCCGCGATGATGTCGCCGCGCCGGACCTCGGCACCCGGGACCGTCATAAACTTGTTGAGATGCCCGTAGACCGTGCGGAGCCCGTTGCCATGGTCGATCACAATCGCCTTTCCGAGCCCGCCCTTTTTGTCGGCAAAAATCACCTTCCCGCTCTCTGCGGCACGGACCGGAGTATTCAGACGCGCCAGGATATCCACGCCGCTGTGGAATCTCTTCTTTTTCTTGTTGAACGGGTCGTGGCGCTCCCCGAAATAGCTCGTGATCCGCCCGCTGTCGATCGGCGTTCTGAACTCTCCCGGAGGCGAAATCAGCATCGAATGGCCCGAAAGGAAGTAGTCGCCGTAGATCGAATCGCGGAAGGCGGTCATCGAAAACTCCCCGAGAGTCCCGCTTTTGACCGCGAAGCCTAAAATACCGTAGGTCTTCACCAGGATCCCCTTGTCGAAGATCCCCTTGACGATAAAAGCTATCGAATCGCCCGGGCGCAGTCTGTCGAGGATCCCCCAGTCCCAGATCAGGCGCTCCTTCGCGATTTCGTAAAACTGCGGGTCGTCGTTTGCAAGGGAATCCTTTATTTCGAAGTACCTCACGACCGTTCTGACATTCAGCTCGATCGGGATGTTCTCTATCCTGCTGAACTCGTCGCCTTCACGTACAAACGAGATCCTCTCGCCCTTCGTGTTGTTTTTGTAATGGTGCAGATTGTACGAAACCACCCTCTCGCCGCGCTGCGTGACCTCGAGGACATCGCCTGTCATGAAACGGGTCACGCCGACATGCTTCCTGTAGAGCCTCTTGACCTCGTTGAAGGTCTCCTCGCCCAGGATCTGCTTCAAAAAGCTTTCGGATTCGTCACTGTTGTCAGAGATCTGCAGGAAATACGAGGTCTTGGACTTCGGAGCGCTCTTGTTGTCCCAATCGACCTTGAAGCTGGTGTCTACCATCTGCATCTGCTCGTAAACAAAGTATGAAGCGATAGCAAAGGCCGCGATCAAAAGAAAGACAAGAAGGCGTTTAAACATTATAACTGACTAATTTTGTTTACAATTCTCTCGTTTGTCGAAACATCGAAGAAGTGGATCTTATCATGTTTCGCGTTAAATCCGACCCTCTCTCCGGGCTTCAGGCCCTGGACCTGCGAAGACTGTGCTTCGACAGTGATCTTGACGCCGTCGGAAACAAGCACATGGACAAGCGAAAGCCTGCCCAAAGTCTCGACGATCTCGACCTTGCCGGCAAACTCCGCGTCGGCCCCGGCGAGCTCGAAATCCTGCGGCCTTACACCAAGAATGACCTTGGGAGAGTCCAGCCGCCTTTCGATCTCAAGCCTGATACCGTCAGATTTAAGCACCTGATTTTTATCGTTGTTTTCGACATCAAGCGTAACGAAGTTCATCGACGGATTGCCGATAAAACCTGCAACAAAGACATTTTTCGGAGTATCGAAAAGCTCTGTCGGAGTACCGACCTGCTGGATGATACCGCCGTTCAGGACGACGATCCTGTCAGCCAGAGTCATAGCCTCCACCTGGTCGTGAGTGACATAGATGATCGTCGTTTTCAGCCTTTCGTGGAGGTTTTTGAGCTCGACACGCATCTGAGTCCTCAGCGAGGCATCAAGGTTCGAAAGCGGCTCGTCGAAGAGGAAGACCTTCGGATTCCTGACGATAGCCCTGCCCATTGCGACCCTCTGGCGCTGACCTCCGCTCATCTGCTTCGGGAGCCTGTCGAGAAGATGGGTGATCCCCAGGAGCTGAGCGGTCTCTTCAACACGTTTGTTGATCTCCGCTTTGTCGAACTTGCGGACCTTCAGCGCGAAGGAGATGTTTTCGCGCACCGTCATGTGCGGATAGAGCGCGTAGCTCTGAAAAACCATCGCGATGTCACGATCTTTCGGTTCAAGGTCGTTAACCACCTTGTCGCCGATCCTGATCGTACCGCTCGTCGCCGTCTCAAGCCCGGCCAGAGTGCGCAGCAGCGTTGATTTGCCGCAGCCGGAAGGTCCTACCAGAACGAGGAATTCGCCGTCGCGGACCTCAAGGTTTATCCCTTTGAGAATAACAGTCTCCCTGTTGTACTGCTTTACAATATTTTCGAAAGTTACAGAAGCCATCGGTCACCCCCACAGTTAAAAGCCTCTGATTATACTGAAAGCAACAAATAAATAAAGAGCAAAAGAGGGGGTGAGCCGGCTTAAAATGATCTTTTTGAACTAAATCCTGACTCTTTTGAGAGAAATGCAGCGGCGCTCTTCGACATCGAAATCGGCCAGGAGACCCTCCAGGACAAGATCCTCCTTGCCAGGATCGCACCTCTGCTGAGTGTCTGTCAAAAAGCCGCGGATGCTCTGCTGCGCCTCGAATCCGAGAACTGAAAAAAAGCTCCCGCACCGCCCGAGATCTGTGATGTAGCCCGTTCTGCCGGCGATGATCTTCTCATCGGAGGTCTGAACGTGAGTGTGGGTGCCCACAACGAGTTCGACCTTGTCGGAAAGGTATAGGCCGAGAGCCTCTTTTTCGGCCGTAGCCTCCGCATGGAAGTCAACGACTATCAGATCCGCGCCCTCTTCCCGAAGCGCTGAGATCTCGGCATCAGCCTTGAAAAAGGGCGACTCCATCGGCGGCATAAAGACGCGGCCGAGCAGGTTCAGAACACCTACCTTCACCCCTTTTTCACTATGCCGGAAGATAAATCTGCCCTTTCCTGGAAGCGTGTCCGGATAGTTGGCAGGCCTTAAGATATTGGGATATCTGCCAATAAAATCAGCAGTTTCCGGCCTGTTCCAGATATGGTTGCCGGATGTTATGACATCGATACCTGCCGCCAGGATCGCCTTGGCATTCGTCTCGGTAAGTCCGAAGCCCCCAGAAACGTTCTCTCCGTTGGCGATGACCATATCGACAGACTGCCCGGCAACAAGCGGGGCCAGTTTTTCGCGGACGACATTCCGTCCGGAACGGCCGATAAGGTCTCCGAGAGTCAGGATCCTGAACTGCATGGACTACTGAGCTGTCGCAGTAACTCTTGTTTCGCGGATGACGACGACCTTGATCTGACCCGGGAACTGCAGATCCTTTTCGATCTTCTTCGCGATATCCGTCGCCAGGATGTATGCGTTGTCGTCGCTTACCTTTGTCGTGTCGACCAGGACACGGAGCTCTCTTCCCGCCTGGATCGCGAACGATTTTTCAACACCGTCGAACGAAGTTGCGATATTCTCGAGATCGGTAAGCCTCTGGATGTAGGCCTCGGCCATTTCGCGTCTCGCGCCGGGTCTCGCGCCGCTCAAAGCGTCGGCTGCGGAGACGATGAAATCAAGCGTGGATTCCGGCTTGACCTCGCCGTGGTGAGCAGCGATCGCGTTGCAGATCTTGTGAGGTTCACCGTACTTTTCGGCAAGCTTCGCACCGATCGATGCGTGGCTTCCCTCGATCTCGTGGTCGACTGCCTTGCCGATATCGTGAAGCAGGCCGGCTCTTCTTGCAGTCTTTACGCTGTAGCCGAGCTCGGTAGCGATCTCACCGGCAAGGAAAGCCGTCTCCATCGAGTGGCGCCAGACATTCTGACCGTAGCTGGTGCGGTATTTCAGGCGGCCGACCAGAAGGACGAGCTCCGGATGAAGCTTGTGGATCCCGAGGTCGAAAACGGCCTGGTCGCCGGCATCCTTGATGCTCTTCCAGACATCCTTCGTGCACGCTTCAAAGACCTCTTCGATCCTGCCGGGGTGGATCCTGCCGTCCGCAATGAGCTTTTGAAGCGTCAGCGCCGCGATCTGACGTCGGATCGGGTTGAAATCGCTGACAACGACTGCCTCCGGAGTATCGTCGATGACAAGATCGACACCCGTTACAGCCTCGATAGAGCGGATGTTCCTTCCCTCTCGCCCGATGATCCTTCCCTTCATCTCGTCATTCGGAAGGCTGACCGTAGTTACGGTATTTTCGACAACATACTCGCCGGCATAACGCTGAATTGCAGTCGAGAGGATCTCCTTGCTCTTCTTTTCGGCATCTTCAAGGAAGGCCTCTTCGATCGCCTTGATCTTCTTCGCGGCGTCGTGTTTAGCCTCCTCTTCGAGCTTCTGGATAAGCTCCTCCTTAGCCTCGTCCTGAGTCATTCCGGAGATCCTTTCAAGCTCCTTTTCCGCGTTGGCAAGACTTTCAGTAAGCTTCGCCTGCTGCTCGGCAAGTGCCGCCTCGGTATCCTTCTGGCGCTTTTCGATAGTCTTGAACTCGCGCTCTCTCGCGATGTTGATCTCATCACGCTGGTTGATCTGCTCCTCGCGCTTGTTCAGACGTCTTTCGCGCTCCTTGAACTCCTTCAAAACATCCAGCTTGGAATTTTCCGCAACCTTTTTGCCCTCGAGAATCTCCTCCTGGGCACGGATCTCTGCCTGTTTGATGACCTTTTCGGCCTCGCTCTTCGCATCGTTGAGCGCCTTGTTCGCCTCTTCCATTTTGTTTTTGAAAACGAGCTGTCTAGTCAAATGCCAGAGCAGAGCTCCCAAACCAATTCCCAAAATCAGGAATAGAGCCTCTTTCATAATGTACTCCTGTTCATGTTATATGATAAAATGCCTACGCTCGGTCAAAACCGCATCCAACCGGACGTCGAACGGGTCGGAAAACCCCGCTTCGACAATCTGGAGATCAAATGCAACACCGACTGAGCGCGCCCTGTTGTTCTTAAATTTCAGCGTCGTGTCATAGTAGCCGCCGCCGTAACCGATCCGTTCGCAATTTTCCGAAAAAGCAACTCCAGGAACTACGAACAGATCGATCTTTTCGATCCCGATTCTGGGCAGATCCAACTTAGGTTCTCTTATCCCGTAAGCTCCCGGCTCAAAATCATCGAAGCTCTCTGCCTCATAAAAAGCCAGCTTTTTTGAACCATCTTCCACCCTCGGAAAGAGAAAACGGTGTCCCGGTCTTGCGAAAAGCGGGAGGACATCGACCTCGTTTTTGATGGGCATATAGAGCGCCACCGTCCGGGATTTACAGAAAAAGTCTAATGAATCTAAGGAATTACAAATTAAAGCACTTAAAGATTCCACCTCTGATTTCGGCATACATTTCCGTTTCGCCAAAACCTCCCGGCGGAGAACTGATTTCTCCAAAATATCTAAAAGAGTCTTACGACTCCCCCCAAAAAAGGTATAAAATCTATATAAAACACCCGGTTACGGATGAGTGCGGCAACCTAATAAAAGAGAAAGGAAATGTCAAGACAACAGCGCTGTTTATTAAAAAAAAAGTAAATTTTTGCCCTGAAATTTGCCGATTCAGTTAAAATTTCCATAATACGGGGCATATTTTAGGAGGAGGCTATGGACAAACCTAAAAAAAGCTTGATCTCGACAAAGGTCATTTGCGCAAAGTGCGGCAAGGAACACTTTGTTTCATTTGTTGCCGACGGACACCGCAACTATTACTGCGACGACTGTCTCAAGGAGATGCACTTCAACAGGAAACGCGGTGAAATCAAAAAAGTTTTCAACGACAAGCTGAAAAAGTATGTCTACGAATTCATCTGTGACATCTGCCAGAACTTCCGCCGCGCCTCGTACTACCCGAAACGCGAAAACGGCAAGATCTGGTGCAGAGAGTGCGAAGACAACCGCCGTCAGGAGCTTCAAAAACAGCATCGCGAAAACCGGAAGGTCATAATCGTCAACGAAGAGCAGGTCGAAAAGGCAAAAAAGACCGAAAAAAAGGATCCTTCCGAAAGCTAGCATATCAGCACCATCAAAAAATGTCCGACGAAAATATCAGAAAATTCACAGACTACGCATACAGGCTCCTGGCAGCCAGGGATCTCTTCTCCGGAGATCTGGCACGCAGACTCAGGGACAAAGGTGCGTCCGAAGAAGAAATCGATACTATTGTCAACAAGTTGCGCGATCTGAAATATCTCGACGACGAGCGGGTCCTGAAAAACTTTGCAAGAGAGGTCGCCTCACGCGGCAAGGGGATAAACTACCTCAGACAGAAGCTCTACGAAAAGGGCTGTGCCGATCTTTTGAAATCGGTCGATCTGAGCGAATTTTTCAGTTACGAAGATGAGCTGAAGAGCGCCGCCGAGACTATAAAAAAACTTGCCGAAAACGACCCGCAGAAACTTCAGCGGAAGCTGGCGTCAAGAGGGTTTTCCTACTCCGCGATAAGCGCGGCCATGGGTAAAATCAGAAATAAAAACGATTAGTTGCTTAATAGACCGAGCTTATATATCTGACAAGGTTTTCTGAATTTCCCCTGTCGGAGACAAATACAAAGTTGTTGCCCGTATTTTTCCAGTAGACGACCTTCTTACCGTTCTCTTCGCGCTCCTTAGCAAGGCATACGCCGTTGCGCTCCAGAGCACATCTGCTGTTCTCGAAAAGACGCTGGAGCCTCTCGTTCTCCTTTGAAAGGAAGAGCGTCCCGTCGACTCCCCTCTCCTGCGAGCCGGCATCTCCGGCGAGCTTGATCTTCGCCGTCGGAACAGCCGCGATCGACGCAAGCTTCCGGCTCATCCTCATGTTCAGGCTCTCGATCTTCCTGAGAGTATTTTTATCAAGGCTGAACTCGGATGCAAGCTCCTGCCTTGCAGTCTGGTCGTCGACAAATTCGTTGGGAGATACATAGCTGTGAGCCGTCAGAAGCTCGTCGATGATCAGCTCGTTCGCCTTGTTCGAGTTGTTGATCGAGATCACAAAGGCCAGGACAAGGCAGGCGAAAGAGAAGACGGATGAGACTACAAGCGCAGTCGATCTTGTGACAAAAACATTTTTAAACCATTGAGAAAACGATACTTTTTTTCTAGCGGAAGTCTGATCGGCAAGGCGCATGAAACCCTCCTTTTCGACAAACGAAAGTTTCTCGTTTTCCGCAAAAGCACGTACCGCTGATTTGAGCCGGCAGATCGATTCATACCTTTTTCTGCACCTTCCGCAGACCTTCAGATGGGCCGATATCTCCGCACTGGTCTGATAATCGAGCTCGTTGTCCGCAAACTGCTCGATAAAAAGCTCATTTACACCGCAATCCTCACGCATTTTTCCTATCCTTCTCCGAAATAATCCTCAATTCGACAGCCTCCCGCCTGAACATCCCGCGCAGCTGCGTCCTGGCACGATGAAGCCTGCTCATTACCGTACCGACCGGAAGCTCGAGGATCTTTGCAGCCTCCTCGTAGGAACAGCCCTCGACCTCGACCAGAACGACGACCTCGCGATAGGCCTGGGGAAGAGTTTCAAAAGCCATCTTCAGCTTCTCCTTCAAAATGGGATCGCTGAAATCATCGGGAGCCGGCTGGAAGTCCAGCGGATCTGCCTCTCCGTCATCCGAAAAACAGGAAAATGTTGCCTCCCCCAGCACCGAATCACGCTTGATCCTGTTGATCCAGTTGTTCTTCAGGACGCGGAAAATCCATGACTTGAAGTGCGACTCCTCGTTGTAGGGCTGCTGTTTCGAAAGAAGTGCCACAATCGTATCCTGCATCAGATCCATCGCCTTCTCCCTGTTTCCGGTGATGAACAGCGCGTAGTTGAAAATTGTGTCAAGATTCGTCTTCAGCAGCTCTTCCATCTCTCCTCCAAGCTTCACGAAAAGAACAAGCTGTGATCAAAAAATATTCCAGAAAAAATGTATGCCGGCTATTTCCAGAGGAACGCTTCCATGGAAATTATAACATTGAAATAAAAATACTCCTTTCCGACAAAGTAGCGGCCCGGCGCAAGTCCGAAAAAGAGGTTGAAGCTGTCGTTCGGCGAGACATAGGCGCCCAGCTGAAGCTCGAGAGCGACCAGAACATCCTCCTTTCCTGTCGTCGGATTTGCCGAAACCGACGTATGGACGATCCCTTTGAAGCCGGAGATTTTGACACCGCCCAAAATGGCGACATCGGCATAACCTCCTAAAAATATTTTGGAAAATCTGTGATTCGTCAGGAAGAGCCCGTTCACGCGAAGCAGCGCCGAAACGTTTTTGCCGTCAAGCCACTGCCAGTCGATGCCGAAACTGAGACCGTAGCGGTTGAGCCGGGTCGCCGAAAGTCCGGCATTCAGATTGAAATATTTCATAAGCGGCGCGTTGTAGGCAAAATTCGACTCTTCGATCGAAACTGTAGTCGAAAGCGAAGGGATCTTATTTCCGGAGATCCTGCCTTCAACCAGCGCACAAAGCTCCGAAAAGCCAAAGACAATAAGAAAAACAATCAATAATTTCTTACTCATAACCGTTTTTTATCTCTTTAAGAACAGATTCGATCACGCGGTCGAAATCTCTTGAACTTTCCATCGTCGTGAAGCAGTCGAGCGTCAAAACTCCGTCCTTTTTCTCAAGTGTCGAAATCAAACCTAAATTTTCGTGGCTTTCGATCGTAAAATGAAAGTAAAAATTGTCTTTCGCAGTCATTTTTATCACTCTGTGCCACGCCATTTTCAACTCTCCTGACGTAAAACCGTCGAATTAACACGGTAAAAGCGGTTTAAGTCAAGTTTTTTGAGCAGTTCTTTAATTTGTCGGAGCGCAGGCGACTCACCCGCAATTCTTGACTCCTGATCTTGCCTCTCACTCAGGGAGAGGTGGCACAAAGTGCCGGAGAGGGAAGCGTTCCTTTTCGCCATCTAAAAATGGAAATGTGTGGGAAAATCTATTTAAGGTATTTTTCTATTTCATATCATTCATCACTATCGTGCTGTAATTTGAAAATTTCTTTTTGAGCCTCGATTTCAGCTCTTAATTTTGCTTCATCGGGTAGATAAAGTTTGTATTTTGTGGCGAAAAGTTTCTCGTTTCCGTGCAGAATGGAATATTTAGCAATATTTTCATCTGTATCTGTGCAGAGAATAACTCCTAGTGTCGGGTTATCGTCCGCAGATCTTTTCAATTTAATTGAAATTACATCAATCCCCTAAATATTCCCGCAACTCTTCCACAAGAATATGAACCGTTGTCCCCGGAGCATATTTCGAAGGTTTATTATTTGGGCTAAAATCAGCCATTCTCTTCTTTGCATTTTTTATGGCCGTCCGAACACCGTCAAACGAATCTAATAGTTCATATAAGTTCTTGATATTTTTGCCATATCCGTCTTTTGAAAGTCCATGAGATTTAAATAACTCATCAAGTTTGGCATTCCATTTTTGTCTGTGCAGATTCGCGTCGCTATAATCAAATGCAGGTAAATCCAGTATTCAAAACTCTGATTGCTCCAGGCAACATGATATCCTTTTGCTTCGCCTTCTTTAATTGCCAGATCAAAATCTTCAAAATCATCCTTGTCAAAAACTACCCATATATACTGATATGGAATTTTGGCCTTATTTGCACGCATTTCAGCAATCTCTATCAGTTTTTGAGTTGATGCACCTTCGCCGTAAATATCTATCACTTCTACAGTTCCACCGACCTTCGCAAGAATTTCTTTCGCTAATCCGTTGAAATAATTAGGCTCCGTGCGTTTTCCTTCCGTGACAATCAGATAAGAGTTCGCCTTGGGTGTCCTAAAGTCATGTTTTCTCTTTTTAAGGGCTTCTCTGCGCTTTTTAAACGGATCTTCTTTTTTCATTTTTTTTCTTCGCTTGTCTTAATGGAAAATTCTTTCAGCATAGGTATTCCGCCATATACTCCGGCAAGGTAATCCTTTTCAAACGAAGCATCCGAGCGCACTTTAAAATCCGAAAGCGTTGACAGCGATGAATATCCATCTTCATCCTTTTGCACGAATAAAACCTGGTCCCGTCTGAAGAACTTCTTATCCATCAATGTGGTATCGTGGGTCGTATAAATCAGCTGGGCTTTTGACTTTTCGTTGTAAAACAGATCAACGATAAACTTGAGCAAGAGCGGATGAAGTTTTGCACTAAGCTCATCAACAATCATCAAACCTTTTGTATCTATAACAGTTATTGCGGCAATATAAACAAGAATACACTTTAGAGTGCCGCTGGACTCATTATATAAATTGAGAGAATATTTTTTCCCGTCTTTGCCGATATGGTATGTATAAAACACTTTTCTTTTATCAATCGTTTCATAGGAAATATCCTTGATTCCAGTATCAATGGACGCCAGAAAGTTCAGCAACTCTTCCTTCTTCTCATCAATAGCTTGCGGCAGATATGTTTGCCGAATAGAGTCATCTTCATAAAAATTACTATCAGAAATCATCATTTTATGAATCCCGTCAAAAACCTTTTGGAAGACTGATGTCGTCTTGAGAGCCAGCCTGCTAAAAAATGTCAGAACCAGAGCATCTTCTGGAATCTGTTCTTTGTATTTATCGCATTCACGTCTTACAGAAGCACCCATCGTAATTGACTGATGATCCCTCTCCAATATAGTAGAAACCCTGTTGACAGCATAATCTCTTCTGTATAACCACTCGCTTACAATCTGCTTACTGTTAAATTCAAAACCGTATTTGTACTCGGCTTCATCGTCTGAAAGAACGATCTGATACTCGGAATTACCCGGCTCATCTTCGAATGCAAAAGGCCGATAAAATCGCTCCAATATTTTATTTTCAGTATTTTCAACTGCATTCATTGAACGCATCACAATGTTTTGAAACATCCACATTCCACGACACAGATTCGATTTACCGCTGGCATTGGCACCGTAAATAGCGGCAACACGCAGAAGTTTGTCTTCTGACGGAAGCTCCATTAAATTATAAGAGTGTTCTTTGTAAGCAGGAATTGAGCGCATATCAAGTACGACCTCATCCTTAAACGAAAGCACATTTTTCATACTGAATTGAACTATCATCTTAGTACCCCTCCGTTCGGGCGAAATATCCTATTTTGAGTGTTAAGTCAATATTTTTGTGAAAATTTCGTAAAAACAGTGTTGTGACAATCATATTTGAGAGCTGAGCAATGGGTAAAACCCACAAAATCAGATATTTTCGGAAAAGAATTTATTGATCGTTTCTCACTCCTTGGCTCCCACTTTGGGGAAGCTGGCGGTCGCTGAGTTTATCGAAGCGGCGACCGGAGAAGGGCATTGCCTTTTCTCCATCTCAAAACGGAAATGTGGGGGATTTTATCTGAAAAATATTCACCGCTGTACTTCGACATTCGACAAGCCTAATGACGACAACCCTCGCCCGCCTCTCGCAACCGGTGGGCGCGAAATATGCTCGCTCATTTCGACTTCGTTCAATGACCGGAAAACGGTTGCTAAGTTTCGGTTGCTGAGCCTGTCGAAGCACTACCTCACACAACGAACATTGTTGTAGCTGCCTATACTGCCGCTCACGCCTCCGTGGTCGAAACTCACGAACCATGCGTAACTTGAATCATCAGATAGAAGCGAGGAAGACCAGAACCAGCCGGTTTCCTTGAATTTGCTGTGACCGCCTGTCGAATCACTTGCGCAGGAACCGCAGGTTTCCGATGTCCAACAGTCAGAATAAGACAAGCAGCTCGTTGATGGATCGCCTGTATCTATAACACCGCAAGAGCCATCCGGCATTTCGTTTTGACTACAATTTTGGATAAGCGTTCTGAGTTCGCTGATATTCGGCAGCCCCCAGTCAGAGTATCCGCTTTCAGTCAGATCATCACAGTATGAAACTGCATCATTCCACCTCATTGAGTTCGGAGCTTTTGTAGACCACGTTAAGCTGCTTGATGTATCCTTGCCTCCGCAGGAATATTGCTCGTAAGTGAAAGCAACGCAGGTCGCATCCGTAATATCCGTCAAAGAATCACACGGTTCCGGACCGCATGGGTCGACACATTTTTTTAAAGTCGGATTAAATAACGCCTCGTCGCATTTCAAATTTCTGACGCAGCGCGCATTAAAACTTTCATCGACACTTTTTGACTGGTCAGCTCCGGTAAAGAAATAAATACCTGTAGCATTGGTACTTCCTCCGGTTGACGACCATAAAAAGACGATGTCGCCGAATTTGCTGGCTGTTCCTTCGCAGTCGCTTGAAGTATCGCAGTTTTGAACAAGAGATCTGAGAACATCCCGGCTCGGAAGTCTCCAGTCATTGAAACCGCCTTCATTCAGGTCTTTGCAGTAATCAACTGCATTAGCCCAGTGCATTGTCTCCAGAGATTTTCCTGACCAGATCAAATCTGTTTCTGCGTCTATGCACGGAGTCGTGCTTGTCGGACTGCATTCCGGAAGGTTGGTTGCAGGATTTGTGCCGGTATCGCTGTCATCAGAATCATCAGCAGAATCGCCATTGTCTGGCGCAGTGTCTCCGTTGTCGGAATCATCTGCAGTATCACCATTATCTGGTACAGTGTCACCGCCGTCAGTTGCTGTGTCAGTATCATCCGGCTGAGAATCGCCGCTGTCCGGCATTGTATCACCGCCGTCTGGCGTTGTATCGCCGTTATCCGGAGCAGAATCGCTGCCGTCAGAATCAGACCCGGTATCGGGTTCTACATCACTGTCAGAATCGGTTCTGTCAGAATCATTGATCGGATTTTCAGGATCTTCAATACAGACATTGTTGTCAGTGTCGCAGCGAAGTCCTTTGTCACAGGTTTCGTTCGGATAACATTCTTTTCCCAATTTACCCATGTTGGCAGCGGAATTGTTGTCGGAAGACGAGCTGCTTCCGCAGCCAACCATCAAGACCATTGCGCTTAAAAGTGCTAAAACTACAAAGAATTTTTTCATTTTTAACTCTTATAAATCAACTCTTCTCAAAATGGAGTAGGGGATGAAATCACCTTCAAGCAGGACGAATTTCGAGTGATTTGCTGCTTTCGCCTGCGTTCCGTCGGTGAATGTTAGTATTTCCGGCAGTTTGTAAGTTCTTGTATGGCCGTTTGGTTCGAGAATTTCGACTGTTTCACCGCCTTCCATGTGGTTCCTGACTTCGGCTACGCAGCAGCCGTTCTCCTTTTTTTCGGTGATATTCGCCACAAATTCGGCTTCGGAGTTCGAGCCGTCGCCGTTAATCTGGTAGTCATCGGGAGTGACGCCGCCTTTCATGAAGCCGGTGGAGTATCCTCTGTTTTTGACGCGGTTGAGAAGCGTTGCAATCTCTTCGTGCGGGATGTTTTCGCCGTCAAGAAGCCTTCTGTAGAGCGAAACGACCGATGCGACATAGTGGATCGACTTCATTCTTCCTTCGATTTTGAAGGAATCCACGCCGAGTTCCTTGAGCGGAGAGATGTAGTCGAAAAGGGCGAGTTCCTTCGGGTTGAATATGTAAGTCCCGCGTCCGTCCTCACCGACAGGCATGTATTCTCCTTCGCGTTTTTCCTCGACAACTGCATATTTCCAGCGGCAGGGATGGGTGCATTCGCCGCGGTTAGCCTTTCTTCCGGTGAGCCAGTCGCTTATCGCGCATCTGCCAGACATGCTGAAGCAGACTGCGCCGTGGATGAAAACTTCGATCTCGGCTTCTTTGTATTTGTTTTCCGCGATCTCTTTTATCTTTTCAAAGGAAAGTTCGCGTGCAAGGTTCACCCTTTTAGCACCGTAGTCGTAATATGCGTTCACGGTTTCCCATGAAACTGTGTTTGCCTGCGTCGAAATGTGGAGCGGCACTTTGAGTCCTGCTTTTTTGAGTGCAGTTATTACGCCGAAATCGCTCACGATGAATGCGTCGGCCTTGCATTCGGCAAGCTGCCCCGCCGTTTCAACAAGGTCTTTGTATTCGCCGGAATAGAGGTAGATATTCAGAGTTATGTAGCCTTTTTTGCCGTTTTTGTGAAGCCTTTCAAGGGCTTTCGCGGCATCGTCGAGAGTGAAATTCCCTGCAAAAGAGCGCAGAGAAAACCTGTCAACACCGAAATATATCGCGTCTGCACCGTAAATATCGGCCCAGACGAGCTTTTCAGGGTTGCCGGCTGGCGCCAAAAGTTCAGATTTTCTACAACTCATCGCATTTATTAATGTTTCCTTGCGTTAGTTTCAAAAATGTTGGTCTCTGCGATCTGTTCGCGGAGCTCGTCAAGCCTCTTTACCTTGACGATTTCGGCATCGCCTGATTTCTCTGAATATTTTGATGTCGAGCGCGTCTGCGGGATAAAGATCCTCGAAAGACCGAGTCTGACACCCTCCTTGATCAGAATATCCATTCCGGGAACATCACGGATCTCGCCGCCGAGGCCGATCTCACCGATAAACGCCCATGCAGGCGGCAGCGGCAGCCCCAGAATCGACGACAGCAGCGAAGCCGCAAGCGGCATGTCCACGCTGGTGCTTTTTACGCGCAAACCGCCGACAATATTGACGAAGATATCGAAGCTCGAACAGTATATATCGCACCTTTTTTCAAGTATCGCGCAGAGCATCGCAAGCCTTCCGATATCGAATCCGGTTGCAACGCGGCGCGGCTGAGGCAGGTTGGACGATGTGACAAGCGACTGGACTTCTATCAGGAACGGGCGCGTCCCTTCAAGCACCAGAGCCCGAGCAGAACCCGAAATCGTGCCGTTTTCGTTGTCGTCCGTCAGGAAAAATTCACTCGGGTTTTCGACCTCGACCAGACCGCTTGAGGTCATCGTGAAGATCCCGACCTCGTCCGTAGCTCCGAAACGGTTCTTCGAACACCTTAAAATACGGTATCCGAGCGACGGATCGCCCTCGAAAAGCAGGACCGAGTCGACCATGTGCTCAAGCAGCATCGGTCCGGCGACTGCGCCGCTCTTCGTAACGTGACCGACTACAAAAACCGTGATGTTGCAGCGCTTCGATGTCTCCAGCAGGCGGACAGCGCACTCTTTGATCTGGCTGACCGAACCCGGGATCCCGAGCACCTCCGGCGAGTACACCGCCTGGATAGAATCGCAGAAAAGTATGTCGAAAAGCTCTTCATCAAGCTTTGCGCGAAGCTTGTCGAGGTTGCTCTCGTTAGATAAAAAGAGCGTCCCACACTCCTCTCCCCCGCTCAGACGTTCGAAACGGATCTTCACCTGCGACACACTCTCCTCCGCCGAAAGGTATAGGACACGCTTTGTCTTTGAAAATTCGAGAGCAAGCTGCAGCATGAGGGTCGATTTTCCGATACCGGGATGGCCGCTGATGAGGTTGTAGCTCCCCTTCACGACTCCTCCCCCCATGATCCGGTCGAACTCCTTGTATTTGGTCGGGATACGCTCGCTGTCAACAGTCTTTACGTCTGTGATGTGTGTGAAAACCGTGTCCGGAGAGGAGGCGAAGAGTCTGTGATTCTGGTCGTTTGCAACAGTTTCACTCTTCTCCTCGAGAGTGTTCCATTCACCGCATTCGGGGCACCTTCCGAGCCATTTCGGTGCGGTGTAGGAGCAGTTTGAACAGACGTACGAGACTCTCTTTTTCACCATTTTCGGTCACCGGACGATGTCATTTTATTTGGAAACAGCCAGAACAAACGGAACAGTGACATCCTGAGAATCTGCATCGAATGTCGGGAACATCCACGTTTTCGTGCGGTCCACAAGGCATGAACCGATAGCCGTATGACGGAATTTGTCCGTGAGGATCGAAACCTTCCTGACCCTTCCGTTCCCGCCGACGGTAAGCATAAGCTCGACCTTTCCGCTGAGAGAGGCGTTATCCTTGAGAGATTTGTTGTAGCAGTGCTTGACAGTTCCCTGATTGTTGCGGATGACCTCGCGGACCTGTTCCGGCGTAAGCTCGCGTTTTTTCTTTTCGGCAGCGGGAGCATCCTTCTTGGGCATGACCGAAGCGGACGAATCCTGCCTTGCAGCAGTCTGGGATGCCGCATCCGCCGATGTGGATGAATTTCTCGCCTCGGCTCTGCGCTTCAGCGAATCGGATAAGGAGGCTCTGTCGTTATCGCTCGTTCTGTCAAAGATATTCCTGTTCATAGGCTTTTCCGGTTCCTTTTTGGCGGGAGCAGCCTTCTGAGGCCTGTTTTCCACCGGAGCCGCAGCAGCCTTTTTAGGCTCTTCAGGCTGTTTTTTCGGAGCTGTCTCAGCCTTTGGCGCCGGAGCCGCTTCTACTACTTTGGGTTCAGGTTCAGGCACAGGTTCCTCTTTTACCTCTTCGACCGGCTCAGGGGGAGCGGGAGTCTCCTTCTCCTCGACCTGCTCGGCCTGCTTCTCAGGCTTTTTTTCAGCCTTTTCACCGCCTTTAAAGAAGACAAGAAGCCCGAAAGTGACACCGAAGACAAGCAAAAAAACCAACCCGTAGATCAAATACTTCTTTTTGTCCGAATCCATTTAGCCCCCCACAAAAAAATGCCGTTAATTATTGTTTAAGGTTATTTTTTGTCAATTGCGCGGAAAGAAAATCGGATAGAGCTAAAATATCGGTATAAAAGTTGAGAAATTTATCCGTTTACCTTAATTTTAGCCGTTGAACTTTTGTAAACCGGAGGAAAAATGGAAAAGGTAAAGCTTCTCATCATCGGCGCTGGCCCTGCCGGCTACGTTGCGGCGATCCGCGCAGCACAGCTCGGTCTTCAGCCTGTTGTAATCGAAAAATCATATCTCGGCGGTACATGCCTCAACCGCGGCTGCATCCCGACCAAAGCACTAATTTCGGCGGCGGAGGCGCTCAACAGCGTCAAAAACTGCGGAGCGTTCGGGATCTCCGCAGGCGAACCGACATTCGACTGGAGCAAGGTCGTCGAGTATGCTCAAAATGTCGCCGCAAAAAACAGAGCGGGCATCCAGTACCTCTTCAAAAAGAACGGTATCCGTCACGTTGACGCGCTCGCACAGTTCACTTCGGCACACACCGTAAAAGCCGGCGAAACAGAGTTCGAGGCTGAAAACATCATCATCGCGACGGGCTCGAAAGTCCGCGATATCCCGGCATTCCCGATCGACGGGAAGCAGATCATCGGCTCGGACGAGGCACTCTTCCCGGAGAAACTTCCGAAGAGCATCGCGATCATCGGCGGCGGCGTAATCGGTGTCGAAATCGGCTTCGTCTACCACACATTCGGCGTCGAAGTAACGATCATTGAAGCTCTCAGCACCATCATTCCGCTCGAGGATGCCGATATCTCCAAAGAGCTCACGAAGGAATTCAAGAAGAAAAAGATCAAACTCTACACCGGAACAGCCGTTGAAAAGGTCGAAAAACTTGACGGAAAGGTCGTGATCTCACTTGCAAACGGCACGCAGGTCGAGGCCGAGCAGGTGCTTTCAAGCATCGGCAGATCTCCCAACACCGACAATCTGGCGCTTGAAAACTCCGGAGTTCAGCGCGACAAACGCGGCTTCATACCCGTAAACGAGCACTTCGAAACGAATATCCCCGGCATTTACGCTGTCGGTGACGTAATCCCGACTCCGATGCTTGCCCACACGGCAGAGCACGAGGGTATCGCCGCTATCGAGCACATTGCCGGAATGCACACCGAACCTATAAACTACACCAACAACCCGGCCTGCATCTACTGCACGCCGAACATCGCCTCGATAGGTCTCAGAGAGGCTCAGGCAGCGGAAAAGGGTCTCAAGTACAAAGTCGGTAAATTTGCCTTCACTGCAAACGGAAAGGCTGTCGCTTCTAACCACACGACTGGCTTCGTCAAGGTCATCATCGACGAAGAGAGCCACAAGATCCTGGGCGCGCACATAATCGGCTACGGCGCAACAGATCTCATTGCAGAGTTCATTCCGGTGATGAATACCGGAGCTACGGCAGAGGATATCATCGAATCGATCCACCCCCATCCGACCCTTTCAGAGGCTTCGCTGGAAGCAGTTCTCAACGCTCTCGGAAGGACGATCCACGCATAACAGCCTGACTTCACGGTAATTCCGAGGCAGAGATGATCGTTCCGGAACATTTCTGTCCCTGTAACGACAAAATGTGTGCAGATTTTATAAGTAAATGATTATTCAGCAGTTTTTTCTTCAGCGGGAGCTTCTTCTTTCGGAGCTTCTTCTTTCGGAGCTTCAGCAACAGTTTCTTCAGCTTTGGGTTCTTCCTTTACTTCTTCGGCAGGTGCTTCAGGAGACGTCTCAGGTGACGTTTCTGCTTTTGCCGGAGCAGCAGGAGCTTTGAGAGCTTTCAGAGTTGCTTCGTAGTTATCTTTTCTGCTGGAGAACTGAGCCATGTATGCGTTGGCAAGGTCTTCAGCGCCTTTGCCGTCAGCGTTCTTGAGGTTTCTGTCGGCACCTGCGTTGATGAGGATTTCGACGACTTTGTCGTTTCCTCTCTGAGCTGCGATCATAAGAGCCGACTGTTTCTGGTTGTCAAGCGCGTTGACATCGCTGCCGGCTTTGACGAGAGCGTCAACGACTGTCGGCATTCCTGTCCATGAAGCCCAGAGAAGAGCAGTCCAGTTGTCTTCGTCAACTGCTTTGACATCAGCACCGTTTTCAAGAAGAAGTTTCGTCATCTCAAGTCTTTTTTCTTCAAGACTCGGATTTTCGACCTCTGTTCCGTCTTCTTTCTTTGAAGTCGATTTCTTTGTAATAAGTTCTCTGTCGCCGTAGTTGAGATAAGCGACCCACATGAGCGGGGTCCTCTTCTGCTCGTCCTGCTGATTGACGGATTTTGCATCATTACCGATTATTTCCTTCATCTTGTCGATGTTGTCCTGAATTATCGGCGAAACAAGCGGGCTTTCCTCGACATCGCCGCGGAGCTGGTCAAAGCCGAGTTTTACGATGAAAGCGAAAACAAGACCTGCGATCATAAGGATAAGTCCGTCTTTGAGTATTGCTTTGTAGTTTACATTCTTTTTAGCCATGATTCCCTCCTTATGCCTCTGCCTTTGCTTCTTCTTTCGGTGCTTCCTCAGGAGCAGCGTCAACATTGTCCTGAGTGAGCGTTCTCTTGAGCGCGACTACCGCGATCGGGCTGATGATAGCCAGAGCGAAGTAGATCATCCACATGAATTCAGGGCTTTCGAGGTATTCGATGTTTCCTGTTTCGATCTTAGCCTTGACGCCGTCGTAGCAGAGACTTGCGATAAGAAGTCCGCTGACGAAGCCGTTGATCGGCCTTGCTATGAACATCGGAAGAGCCGAAAGTCCCATGTAGGAAGCAACTTTATCCTTCGGAGCGACAGATGCGACGTATTCTGTGAATCTGGGTGAGAAAATAAGTTCACCGACTGCGAAAACGAGGATCTGCGCGATGATTACGAATCTGTAAGCCTGGTCAAGGTTGCTGATTCCGGGGATCGCAAGGAACCATTCGCCCGGGAACGCAAGGAAAAGAAGCGAAAGGGCGGAAAGTGTCATACCGACGACCAGAAGTTTGACGATATTGAACTTGCCGATGAAATTCATCGTGAGGGCAAGACCGACAGTGATGATGAGCGGGTTCAACGAGTTTACCGCGCCGAGCTGGAAGTCAGCAAACATCGTTCTAAGGTAATACTTCGGCATAACCATTGTCTGGTGTGTGAAAACAAGACGGACACCGAGAGTGAGGCAAAGGAAGAGAACGAGTTTCTGGAAAGCTTTTTCCTTCCATACTTCCGCGAAGATCTTGAGCGGAGTCTTTACTTCGCCGCTGCCGTCGTCTTCGTCTTTTTCTTCCATGTTGTCCTCGTTGATGAGGAAAGCGCAGAGGAAGCAGATCGCACTCATTACGAAACCGAACGTGAAGATCGCAAGGTTACCTTTAACAGGGCCGAGTGCGTTTCTGAAACCGTCGCATACCGCAACACCTGCAAGCATCGCGCCGATGTTCATAATAAGGTAGTAAAGGTTGAAACCCTTACCGCGGTTGTCCTTGTTCGTGAAGTGACGCAGAGCCGTGCTTGTGATCGTTACGAGCATAGCGGTTCCGAGCGCCATGATGAAAAGAAGTCCGCCGATCGAATACTGGAGCACTTTTCCTTCCATAAGACCGGGGAAAACGCCCATTCCCAAGCGGCTGATCATAAGCAGGATCGTTGCGAAAATGAACGACTTCTTGTCGCCGATAACGTCGCAGATCGAGCCGACAGTGAACATGAAAGCTGTGATGAACAGGAAGAAATAGCCCTGCCATGCACCTGCTTCGTAGTCGCTGAAACCGACATTGTCAGTGAGGAACATCGAAAGAACGATGATAACCGAGAAATAAGAAAGACCGTCAAAGAACTGGATGGCGTTGACCAACCAAAATTCCTTGTTGAAACCACCTAAAGTTTTTGCCATAAAACACCTCCTAAAAAAAACGGCGCAGTTTCCATAAAAAACGCGATTAAGTCAAAAAAAATGTTATCCTGACTCTTGAACTGGTTTCACTTTTAAGGTTTTTCTAAAAATTTCAGGAAGTTTTTTCTCTCGCATTTTCCGAAAAATTGAGTATAGTCGCGCTGTTTTTTGTTTCGACGCGCCGTTTTTCTGTCGAAATGTCGAAATATCGAAATTACGAAATATCGACGGCGCGAATCGAATTTCGAGGCGGCGCTAGAAAGAGGAGTGTTTTGGACAAACCTGAAGTCATAAATTTCGACAAGGTTTCGTTTTTTTACGGGAAAAACGAGATCCTGCGCGATGTCACTTTTTCGGTAAAGAAAGAGGATTTTTTTGCGATAATCGGCCCGAACGGCGGCGGAAAGACGACGATCCTCAGGCTTATGCTCGGCTTTATCAGGCCGACGAGCGGAAAAATCACGGTTTTCGGCGAAGAGCCGGGAAAAAATTTCACGAAAATAGCTTCTGTTCCGCAGTTTTCCTCACACGACAGGCTTTTTCCGATAACTGTCGAGGAAGTCGTGCTTCAGGGCCTCATCAAATCGACTTCTTTTCTTCCGTTTTACACGAAAAACGAGAAGGAAAAGGCAGCCGACGCGATGAAAAAACTCGGTGTTCTGGATCGTGCCGGTGCCCGTTTCGGCGATCTGTCGGGCGGCCTCAAACAGCGCACTCTCATTGCGAGGGCGATCGTGAGCGATCCTGAGATCCTGCTTCTAGACGAGCCGGTCGCAAGTGTTGACAGCTCGGTCGAAAAGGATATTTACGAAATGCTTCTCGACATGAACAAAAAAATCACGATCGTCATGGTGTCGCACGACATCGGCTTTGTTTCGAGTTTTGTGAACAAAATCGGCTGCGTGAACAAGATCTTTGTCGAGCATAATTCAAAAGACGAGATGTGCTGCCTTGAGGAGCATCACGCATACAGCGGAAAAACAACGATGATTCACCATAAGTGCGGGATTTAAATGGATTTTTTCAGTGCGCTTTCGACATATTCCTTTTTGCAGAATGCAGTCCTTGCGGCGCTTTTTGCGGCGGTTTCGTGCGGGATTTCAGGCACTTTCGTCTATGTCAACAGAATCACTTTCATCGCCGGCGGAATCGCGCATGCGGTTTTAGGCGGGGTAGGGGCTGCGGTTTATTTCGGCATTCCGCCGTTTGCGGGTGCTGTTTTCACTGCGCTTCTTTTCGCAGTCCTGCTCGGAATGATCAGGCTCAGAGCATCGCAGCACGAGGACACGGTGATCGGCGCGATGTGGGCTTGCGGAATGTCTGTAGGAATAATTTTCATGTATCTCACGCCGGGTTATGCCGTAAATCTCAACAACTATCTTTTCGGCAACATCCTTCTCGTTTCGAAAGGGGACATCACGGCGCTTTCGGTGCTTGCGGCGCTTGTCATAGTTCTTACGGCACTCTTTTTCAGGCAGTTCAAGGCTGTCAGTTTCGATGAGGAAAACGCGACTCTGCACGGTGTTAAATCGTCTCTGATTTATATTCTCATGCTTTCTGTGATCGCGCTCACGGTCGTCGTTCTGATGAAAGTCGTAGGACTAATTTTAGTCATCGCGTTCATGAGCCTTCCCGCCGCGACAGCCGCTATTTTCCAAAGGAAAGTGGGGGGCATAATAGTTCTTTCCATAATTCTCAGCTTCATTTTCAGCATGAGCGGGCTCTTTGTTTCATATTCGTGGAATCTGCCGACCGGAGCGGTGATCACGCTGGTTTCGGGCGCGGTTTACGCTGTCGCGCTTTTGTTTGTCAAAATCAGAGATAAATTTTAATTATTTGCAGCTTTTGCCGTCAGCGGCGCAGCCGCGTGTGCATTTTTCACCGAAATAGGAGAACTTGAGAGAGCCTTTGCTTGTCGGAATGCAGAAGTCGTACGTCGTGGCGTAGACAGTTTCGTTTTCTTTGACGACAGTGGTGCAGGTTTTCGATGAGGATCCGCTGTCGTCGCATGACGGGTGGCATCCGGCGACATTATTCATTGCGTTTGTATCCTGAAGGTCGAATGTCGTTATGCAGGTGTTGCTTCCGCAGTTGCTGCGGGTGACTCTGCCGGAATAGCAGAAAACGGCGGTGTTTCCTTCGCAGAATTCCTGAAAAGTTTCGTCGCATACTGCGTTCGTGTTGTTTTTCTGTTCCGGCGGGATTTCGGCCAGACCACGGCATGAAGTGCTGTTTTTGCAGGGTGAATCGCATTGTTCCTCGGTGGTTCTGTTGGTGTCGTCGAACAGGAAGTTGCCTTTGCTTGTTTTCAGGCACATATCGTGTATGAGAGTTCCCATAACGAGGCTTTTTGAGTCGTCTTCAGAGAAGTAGGTCTTTCCGCGGCAGGTCGTCGATGTTTCGCCGGCTTTGTTGCATTTGCTGTAACATTCGGCGTAGTTTTTGTCACCGTAGTTGTCGTAAAGTCCGACTGTCGTAATGCAGGTCATAGTTCCGCAGGTGGAACGCTTGACAACGGATTCTTTGCAGTAAACGACGTCGTTTCCGTCGCAGAATTCGACAAAAGTGTCAAAATCGCATTCGTCTCCCGTATTGTTTTTCTGTTCCGGCGGAACTGGGTTAAGGTTTTCGTTTGCCGTAAATTCGCTGTCCGGATCCGGTTCATTGTCGTTTGTCTCTGTATCGGTGTCGGTCTGCGGAACATCTGTGTCGCCGTCTGTGTCGCCGGCCGAATCGCTCTCATCGGGAACTGTGTCGGTTTTGTCAGCATCATCGGCAGTGTCCGCGCTGTCGTCCGGCTGGGAATCTCCGGAATCGGTTTTGCCGTTGTCGTCGGCAGTTTCAGTTTTGCCGGAATCGTTGTCCGGAGCGGTTTCGTCTGTATCGGAACCGATTTCATCTGTGTCATTTTGTTCCTCGTTTTCAGTTTTTTTGCTGTCGCCGCATGAAACAAGGAAAATCATGGCGATTGCCGCAAGCGGAATTAGAAAAAACTTTTTCATAAAAGACCTCCGAAAGTATTATTGAACAGATAAAAAACGGATTATTTTAGCCAAAACCTGATTTTGTGAAAGTTTTTCCTGCGCCTCAAAGTTCGGGATCGAGGCATGGTTCTTTGCCGCATGTTCCGCAGCAGCCGTCGTTTGCGCCGCATTCTTTTTGGTTGCAGTCGGGGGTGCAGCTGGTATGAGCTTCGATCGCGGTTTCGATTTCAAGACATTCGCCGTGTTTGACCGGCGTGGAAAATCCGCCGTTGAAATCCGATTCGATGAGTTTGACCGAAAGCAATGCCGTGAAACTGCATGTGAGATCGACTGAATAGATCGTCAGAGTCCCTTTTTTCTGAAAAAAGAACTTTTCACCGTCTGTGTTGCGGTCCTGGAAAACCGAAGCGCATTCAAGGCAGGTCCAGTATTTCGAGTTGTGCTGCATGGCATCACGTTTTTCAAGATCGTAGGTCCCGACAGCGACATACGGATCGGTTTCTACACGGTGATGGTCGATTCTGAGCTCGAACCAGTCAGGAATTTCGGGGTCGCCGAGCATATTGCCTTCGATTTGCACGGAATAAGTCGTCGCCGGAACGCTTCCCGAGAATTTTTCTTCCGGATCAAGCGAAAAACCGGTGCAGTCAACAAGTTCGTATTCGTCGTCCTCGTCCTCGTCATCTTCTTCCGCTGCGTCGGGCTGTTCGCTGCCGGAATCACCGTCTGTTTCGTCATCTGTATCGTCATCTGTTTTGTCATCGTCCGGCATTCCGCTGTCGTCAAAATCATTTTCTTCACCGGTTTTATCTTCGTCATCCGCGGCATTTTCAATATTGTCAGAGGTCTCTTTGTCTGAATCTCTGTCGCTGCCGCCGTTTTCCGCCTGATTAGCGCCGTCGGCATCGTCATTTACGGCGTATTCGTCGTAAACATTCTCTTTTTCGCCGCCGCATGCGGTCAGAAACACCGCAAAAACAAGAAAAAAAAGAATTTTGATCGAAATTTTCATGAAAACCTCTCACTTAAGAAATAAAGCCGGATGATTTTATAAAAAAGAGTTTTGATTAAAAGTTTTTTCAAGTTGCTACTTTTTTAAGAAGAAAAATAGGTGAAAGGTAAAAAAAAGGGCGCCGAAGCGCCCTGAAAATCTGAAAGGTGAGCAACTACTAGAGTGTTACGACAGAGCAGCCGCTGGAATCCTTATCTTCCTTTTCCGGAGTTGCATCGTCGTCAGAAGCTGCATCGTCGTCTGAAGGTGTTGCATCAGTGCCGTCTGAAGGAGCACTGCCGGTGTCGCCTGGAACTTCGGTATCAGTGGTGTCGCCTGGAACTTCAGTATCATCGGTGTCAGCGGTGTCATCAGGATTGCTGCCTGTATCGCCGGTGTCAGCAGGATCGCTGCCTGTATCGCCGGTGTCAGCAGGATCGCTGCCTGTATCATTGCCAGCAGGATAAGAGAATGTAACATCTTTGATGTCGTAGCATTTTCCGCCTGCAACTTCTGTTGAAATCCATGTGCTGGAGTCTACAGTAACCTCAACAAGTCTTACTTTGTTGAGTGAAGCATTGATTGCGCCGGTAGCATCGTTGAAAGATGTTACATTTACTTTACCGCTCTTCTGGAAGTAACGTCTGCCGATACCGGTCATAGAACCTTCATCATCAACCGTAGTTTCTTCGAAAAGCTGCATGCATACGGTGCAGTCAGTATAGTTCGTGTCTGCAAGGTCATATTCGCCGGCTTCGATTACATCGTAAAGCTCGAAAGTGGTGTAGTCGCTGCTGACAACAGCCGGAGTGTGATTGAAATTGTATGAGTATTCACCGTAATCAGCGTCAGCGTAAGCGTCGCTGATTTTGCCAAGTGTGATCTGCGTGCACTCGTACTCTACACATGATTTCTGATCTTCGCTGCATGCAAGATCTCCGCAACCTTCGCCGCATGTTCCGCCGCAACCGTCGTCACCGCAGATTTTGCCTGTGCAGTCGGGAACGCATACACCGCTGTCGAAAGAAGCACTTTCGATTTCTAAGCATGCACCATCGTCAAGGAAGTAAACGTTTGTATCGTCGTCCTCTTCTCCAAATTCGAATTCGGCGAGAACAACGCTGATGGTTCCTTTAATGTTGAATTTTGCATCGACTTCGTCGACTTTCAAAGTTCCGCTCTTCTGGAAGAATGTTTTCGTGAAATAGCCTTCGTCATCCGGATCGGTATAGGCAAGGACACATTCCGTGCAGTTGAGGTCGGAGTTTCCTTTACTTCCGAGATCGTAAGTTCCGGGAAGTACTGAGCCTGATTGGTTGAGAGTCATAATAAGAGACTTTTCGTAATCTGCGGAATCTACACGATACCTGTTTGCATAGTTATACTGTGCGAATTTCGACCAGTCAAGTGACAAACCGGTACACTCGCCGGCAAACAGGTTGAGTGAAAGCATGCTTATAAAAGCTGCAATCGTTAAAGCGAAGAATTTTTTCATAATAAACCTCCAAAAAGTTAAAAAACCAAAACAGAGAATTATAATGACAAACCTGAAAAATAAAAGTTTTTTAAATCAATCTGATTCAAGTTGATTTTTATCTTTTTTCTGCTAAAATTTTCCAATTTTGTGTTCTCTGTTTTTTGGTTTTACTATTGGAGGTATTATGAAAAACGCGAAGTTCGTTATGTTTTTTATGATTCTTTTTGCTGTCTCCGCCCTTTCTGCCGAGGTTTACGGCAACATGATCGGCGGCGAACCGGCTGAAAGCTGGGAAGACGGCGGACAGGATTTCTTCGTAATGTTCAATTCCAATCTTGACGACAAGTTCATTTTCGAGGGTGAGGAACTCAAGAATCCCGACGAAACTGACCAGTCGAAAAAGATTGCTGTGAACCCGCAGGGTGATACCTGCCTCGAAGAAAGCAAATTCACACTTGACAAATTCCATATTCCGGAAGACGCGATTATCGAAAAGGCGTATCTCATCTGGATGGGCGCTGTCGATCCTGAAAAGCTTGACGAGCCGACCGACAACGAGGTCTTCTTTTCTTTCGAGCAGGCGGCGGATCCGTCAGTAAAGGTCGTCCGCAACAACGACGAAGGCAACACTCCGATCACAGCTCCCGAAGCGAAAAAAATTCCTAACCTTGATTATGAAGGCTACAAGGCTTCTTTCGGTTTCGAAGGTCTTACCTATAAAGACGAAGTAGAGATCGGTTGCTCTGAGACCGCACACGGTACCCCGGAAAAGGATTTCAGACTCGGATATTTCACATATCGTGTAGATATCACCGATTTCTTCAACGAAATTTATGCAAAGAACAAAGAAAAAGGTCATCAGGAAGGTAGCGGCGAATACTACGGAACCTATACTTTCAGCGGTCTTGACTGCACGGAGCACGACGCTTACAAATGCAAGACCACGATGGTCAGCGCATGGTCGGTCTTCTTCATTTACCGTTCAAAACACATCAAACCGAAAAAGATCTACTTCTATAACGGTCTTTCGTTCGTTTACGGCATCGAATCGACAGCGAAGGTAAGCGGTTTCGAGCTTCCGAACTTCCCGACGATGCGTCTTACCACGATGATCGCGGAAGGCGACCCGAGCCTTGTAAAGCCGGAACTTGCAAATATCGAGGAAATTTCGCTCATGGGTGAAAACGCGGAGCGTCCGTACATGCTTTACAACGACTGCAACCCGATGACGAGCTACAACGACACGACAGTCAGCTACTACGAGGTCTACAACTCGATTTCGTCAATCGTCAACTGGGATCCGGCCGCGGAAGAGAGCAATAAGCTCAAATGCGTTTCCGGTGCGGACGAGGGCGTAAACTACGGTATCGACGTCGACACATTCCTGCTTGACAGCGAGAACGACCCGAACCTTCAGGAACATCTTCTTAAAGGCAACAAGTCGATGGATGTCAGACTTTCTGTCAACCAGGACGCGATTTTTACCAACTTCATGGTTCTTTCGGTCGATATCAAAGGTTCGAACTTCGATATTCCCGACGAGGATGAGAAATATTTCTGCGCATGTCCTTCGACAGATGCGAGCGCGACGGACTACTACTGTCCTGGTTCCGACAAGAACAGAGAATTCTTCTATCTTGTAAAAGTTCAGAACTGGGGCGAGGACGAAGCTGAATCTGTCAGGATTGCCGATGAACTCGACTCTCAGCTCGTCTATGTTCCGGGCACGACCGCAATGGCTACGAACTGCCGCAAAGCGACAAAGGACGACGAAACCAAGAAAGGCGACATCTGCGACGACTGGAAGCCGATCCCCGACAAAGAAGGCGAGGGCAACGCGAGATTCCCGCTTTCCGGCAAAGGCTACAAGCTCAGCGACAAAATGCGCCAGTGCTATATGGAAGGCGAGAAAAAAGTCTGCCTCGACAAGATCCTTGTCAGATACAAAGTAAAACCGAAACCGCTTGCTGAAATCGGTAAGAACGCCGTATTTTCTAACATCGCGGAACTCAGTGATTCGAAGAGCGATTCTCCGTACAAAACCAACCGTTCATACCCGCTCAAGCTGAAACCGGGAAGCTGTGTTCCTGTAGCTTCATGCGCGACGCCGACTGAAGAAATGTGCGGCGGTGTCAAGAACGACAAGGAATGCGGTGAGGAAGGTCTGCCGCAATGCGGAACAGGTTATGTCTGCGAAAACTTCAAATGCAAGGATGACCCGGAAACGATGTGTTCTGCTGCCGAACTCACTCTTGCTCCCGGCAAAAACACTCCGCCGGTAGATACCAACACCATAATCGCGAAGGACAACAACGGTCTTCCGCTTGTTCTCGGCCAGTTCACGCTTCAGGCTTCGAACTGTGACGAAGGCAAAGTTTTCAACTTCGACGCTTTCAGTGTCCGTTACGATACGAAATCTGACGACAAGTTCAGCTTCTCGGAAGTCGAACTTATTTACGACAAGGACGGAAACGGCATATACGACGAAACAGCGGGCGACAAGATCATCAGCGCCAGCGTTGACGAGAACCCGAACAACGAATTCTATATTTCGGTCAAATCGAATGCTAAAAAGTATATAGGTAAAGAACTCAGCTACTTCCTTGTCAGGGCTAAAGTCGACTACAAAAAAGAGGAAGTTGCCAAAAATACTTCTTTCCGTTTCTTCCTTGAAAGCGGCGCAGTCCGTGCGAATGCGACCGACGACGGCAATACCGCCAAAGTAACTTTCGAGAAGAACAAGGACGAGATCGAATTCGCGACATTCTATCTCGAGCCGACAGGCAACTACTTCATCATCACGATCGGCGCACACGATCCTTCTGTTCCGCCGATTTCGGAAATGAACGGCGGCATTCCTGTAATGCAGCTCAGAACGAAGGCTGTAGAAGTCGCAAATACGGTAAAGACCATGATAATCAAAATTCCGTCGGATACTTATGTTAAGTTCGGCGACAAGAACGGCATAAAGGGCATTTCTTTGTGGATCGACTCAAACAACGACGGAAAGGGCGACACCAAGATCGCTGAGAAAACAACATTTGAATCGGGCGAGTCGAGCAAGATAACATTCAAGAGTTCCGATTTCTCGAAGCCGCTGAAATATGAGGCAGGTGAGGAGAAATATCTCGTTGTCAACGTCGATTTCAACATGGCGAAATCCGAACCGCCGATGGCAGGAAGGATCCAGATCGCAAAAGGTCTTGTCCTTAGCGAATCGGAAACGCAGCCTTACGAGATCCCGATCAAATCAAAAGTCTTCACCTATTCATGTCAGGAAGGCGATGTAAGTTGCGAAACCGAGAAGAAAAGCGGCGGCTGCGCAGTTCTTGAAGTCGAATCCGACAACACGGAACTTCTTTTTGTCGCGCTGATCTCTGTTGCGGCGATGCTTGGTCTGGCTCTTCTCAGAAAAAAACTCTCCTAAACCTATAAATTTTTAATCTAAATACTTTCTTTCAGTTTACTTTTTCTTCATTTTGTGCTACTCAGCATCAGTTTTTTTGTGTTCAGTTACACTTTGACTTGACGGTTTAAATCTTTTCAGCTGATTTTTCGGCGGGAAAGAGATTGTTTTATAATGTTTGTCTGCGTTTATCGCGAGGAGGAAACATGAAATCAGTTAATGTTCAGGAACTTCTGAAAAGGCTCGGAATCAAAAAGCAAAATTACGGTGCAACGACCGGTTCTTCAAAGGGCTGGCTCAAAACGACGGGAAAAAAGCTTGAAAGCGTTTCCCCGATCGACGGCAAAGTGATCGCTACAGTTATTCAGGCAACGAAGGAAGAGTATGAGATCGTTGCTGCAAAGGCGAAAGAGGCATTCGAAAAATTCAAAATGATGCCCGCTCCGAAACGCGGCCTTATCGTTCGCGAGATCGGCGACGCTCTCAGAAAGTACAAAAGCGACCTCGGTGCTCTCGTAACACTCGAAATGGGTAAGATCGCAGTCGAAGGAAAAGGCGAAGTTCAGGAAATGATCGACGTTTCCGATTTCGCGCTCGGCCTCAGCCGTCAGCTTTACGGCTACACGATGCACAGCGAAAGAGAAAATCACAGAATGTACGACCAGTATCATCCGCTCGGTGTTGTCGGCGTTATCACTGCTTACAACTTCCCGGTAGCAGTTTGGTCGTGGAACTCTCTTCTTGCAGCAGTCTGCGGCGACGCTGTAATCTGGAAACCGAGTTCAAAGACTCCTCTTACCGCGATCGCAGTTCAGAACATCATTGCTCCTATCGTTGACAAATACGACATCGACGGCATTTTCTCGCTCGTTATCGGCAAAGGCAGCGATGTCGGCGACACGCTCGTAAACGACCCGAGAATTCCGCTCATCAGCATGACCGGAAGCACGAAGATGGGGCGTCAGATCGGCGAAGCAGTTGCAAAGAGATTCGGCAGATCGCTTCTTGAACTCGGCGGCAACAACGCAGTCGTAATCGACGAAACGGCTGACCTTGACATGGCTCTCAGAGCTGTCGTTTTCGGTTCTGTCGGCACGGCAGGCCAGAGATGCACCACGACAAGAAGAGTCATCATCCAGAAGTCTGTAAAGGCGAAATTCGTAAAATCTCTCATCAACGCATACAAACAGGTAAAAATCGGCAACCCGCTTGACGACGACAACATCATGGGACCGGTTGTAGACGAACAGACCGTCAACGACCTCATGGAATCGATCAAACAGGTAAAGGCTCAGGGCGGCAAGATCCTTTACGGCGGCAAGAAAGTCACCGTTAAAGGCTGCGAAGGCGGTTTCTACGTTGAGCCGACGATCGCTGAAGTCAAACACGACCTTCCGATCGTTATGCACGAAACGTTCGCTCCGCTTCTTTACATAATCGAATACGACAAGATCGAAGACGCTATCGCTTACAACAACGAAGTTCCGCAGGGACTCAGCTCGGCACTCTTCTCGACATCGCTTCCCAACACTGAACTCTGGCTTTCACACGCAGGTTCAGACTGCGGTATCGCGAATGTCAACATCGGAACGAGCGGCGCAGAGATCGGCGGCGCGTTCGGCGGCGAGAAAGAGACAGGCGGCGGCAGAGAATCGGGCAGCGATGCTTGGAAAGTCTACATGCGCCGTCAGACCAACACGATCAACTGGGGCAAAACGCTTCCGTTGGCACAGGGCATTGATTTCAAAATCTAATTTATAGGAGAAGAAAATGACAAACGCTATCTATTCGATTCCGCGTCCGCAGAATGAACCCGTTTACGCTTATGCTCCGGGTTCTGCTGAAAAGAAGCTTCTGAAAGATGAACTTGCTGCACAGCTCAAACAGGAAGTCGAGATTCCGCTCATTATCGGCGGCAAAGAGATCAAAACCGGTAAAACGATGAAAGTTGTTGCTCCGCACGATCACAAACACGTTCTCGGTGTATGCCATCTCGGCGGCGAAAAAGAAGTCCAGAAGGCCATCAAATGCGCTCTTGAAGCAAAAAGAGAGTGGGAGAACATGGACTGGCACCAGAGAGCTGCCATTTTCATGAAGGCGGGCGAGCTTATTTCGCAGAGATACCGCTACAAAATGAATGCAGCAACGATGCTCAACCAGAGCAAGACCTGCCATCAGGCTGAGATCGATTCCACTTGCGAACTCATCGACTTCTGCCGTTTCAATTCTCACTATATGCAGGAGATCTACCGCAGACAGGATCTTCACAACGATAAAGGAACATGGAACCGCGTAGAGTTCAGAGCTCTCGAAGGCTTCGTTCTCGCAGTAACTCCTTTCAACTTCACCTCTATCGCAGGAAACCTTCCGATGTCTCCGGCTCTTATGGGCAACGTAGTTCTCTGGAAACCGGCTTCGACCGCTCTTCTTTCGAACTACTACCTTATGAAGATCTTCCAGGAAGCAGGACTTCCGGACGGCGTTATCAACTTCCTTCCGGGCCGCGGCGGCAGCATCGGCGATCCGGC
>DBXP01000014.1:43301-54023 GCA_002309575.1 bacterium UBP6_UBA1209
CACTTCACAGGTTCGACCTCTGTTTTCAAATCGATCTGGAAGAGATCGGCAAACAACATCGACAAATACCGCTCGTATCCGAGGATCGTCGGCGAAACAGGCGGCAAGGACTTTATATTTGTCCACAGCTCTGCAAACGTTGACGAAGTCGCAGTTGCGGCAGTCCGCGGTTCTTTCGAATATCAGGGCCAGAAATGCTCGGCAGCTTCGAGAATGTATGTTCCAAAGTCGCTCTGGAAGCAGATCAAAGAGAGAATGTGCGATATGATCAGCACGATCAAAGTCGGCGACGTAACCGATTTCAGAAACTACATGGGCGCAGTCATCGACGAAAACAGCTTCGACAACACGATGAACTACATCAACACCGCTAAGAAGTCGAAAGATGCAAAAATCGTTGTCGGCGGAACTGGCGACAAGAAGAAAGGCTACTTCATTCAGCCGACCGTAATCGAAGCACTTGATCCGCACTTTGTAACGATGGAAGAAGAGATCTTCGCACCTGTTCTTACAGTTTATGTCTATGACGACAAGAAATTTGCAGAGACGATGGAACTTTGCGACAAGACTTCTCCCTACGCACTTACCGGTTCTATTTTCGCAAACGACAGAAAGGCTGTCGCTCAGGCTGAGGACGCACTCAGACACTGCGCAGGCAACTTCTACATCAACGACAAACCGACCGGTGCAGTTGTCGGCCAGCAGCCCTTCGGCGGCGCAAGAGGCAGCGGAACAAACGACAAGGCTGGCAGCAGCGTCAACCTTCTCAGATGGACAAGCCAGAGAGCAATCAAGGAAAGCCTTGTTTCTCCGACATCATACGAATACGCTTTCCTTAAAGAGAAATAGTTTAACTATTTGATTTGTTTTAAGATTCCGTGCGGTGCGCGATTTGTGTGCTGCACGGATTTTTTTATTTATTGTCAAATTAGGTCGGTTATGTCGGCGCGCCGAAATTCAGGTTCGAGATACCGTGATTCCGTGATACCGATATTCCGACGGCGCGAATCGATATTGTCGTTATAATCGATTATTTCGCTTCCAAAAACTTGCTATCTCCTTGAAATCACCTAAAATGCTGCGTTTTTTGAGATTGTTTATTAACTTTTTTCGAGGTGAGATCATGAAAAAATTCATTACTCTTTTTGCTGTTTTTGCGCTGTTTTTCGTTGTTTCCTGCGGCGGTGATTCAAAAAACAGTGACAAGACCGACACGGGCGACACTGTGAGTGACGAAGACGGTGACACTGCTGACACAGAACCGGCAGGAGATACCGGACCAAGCGGCGATACCGGAACTGACACGACGCCGGACAGCGGTGATTCAACACCTGATGATGCAGATACAAGCAATTCAGGCGATGATTCTGATTCAACCGATTCAGGTGACGATGCTGATTCAAGCGATTCAGGCGATGATACCGACACAGTCATCGAACAGATGAATGAGGAAAAATGTATTGCAGAAAGCGGAACATGGGATGCCGCAAACAACAAATGCCGGAAAACGGTAAACTGCGATAGTAAACCGGAAGACTTGACCGAATGGAACGGAGCAACGACCTACATTTCGGAATATGTTAACGGCGCATGGACAAAAGTAGAGACAGAACACAATGAGGAAGAAGGTCCCTGCCACTTTGTCTGCGAAGAATATGTAGACGACGAGCGTTTCGAATACTACGAACCCCTGAACAAATGTCTTGATCCGTTTGAAGCAGAATGTGTTCATAAGGGATACGAAGGAGCTTTCATGGATTATGATTATGATCCTCCTGCCTGCGTTTGCCCGTCAGGTTATCACTTCGGCGAAGGCGCCGACAGCAAAAAATGTATTGTTATGGATATGAACGAGTGCAGCGCATTAAGTACTGTTTTTCCGTGCACAGATTCCGACACAGGCTACATCTGGTCGGAGGAAACAACAGAAACAATGACTTGGGAAGCTGCAAAACAACATTGTGACGCTCTCGGAGGCGACTGGCATCTGCCGACAATAAGCGAACTCAGAACTCTGATTCTCAAATGCGACAATTTAACGGAGATGGGCGGTATGTGCGATGTCAGCGACAACTGCCTTTCTGAGGCTCTGTGTTCACATACAGGATCAAACAGAAAAGGATGCAATGTGGGTTGCGGAACCTGCGTGAACAAGTTTTCGGAAAAGTCGTTTGTTTGGTCGCAATCGACTCTTGAAGACGATCCGAATGCCGCCTATATCGTTTACTTCGATCACGGTCAAATCATCAGTCAGCCCAAAACCACCTCAAACCTTATGAATGTCCGTTGCGTAAGAAACACCACCACAAATCCTGTAACGGATCTTGAAAAATGTATCCGCATAGGCGGCAAAATGAATGACGAAGGCAAATGTCTCAAATCAATAAAATGCGATATGAGACCTGATTATAGCAGTTGGAACGGCGAATACTCGTATATCCGCGAATATTCAGACGGTACATGGCTCGGGGAAAAAATAGAAACGATATACAGCACCGAAGCAGGAGTTTGTCACTTCGTCTGCATGGACGGCTACACATGGGACGACAACGACTGCGTTGAAGCGGCAACGGATCCGTGTGCATCAAACCCGTGCGCAGACATAGCAAATTCAAGCTGCACCGCATTGGGCGAAACCTTCGAATGTATCTGCAACGAAGGCTTCGGCAAAGTTGACGGCGAGTGTAAACCTTACTGCGCTGCAGTTTTCGACGGAACAAGTTCCTATCTCAAACTCAACAAGACACAGAGCGCGGGGCTTTATTTCAACGCATGGACAATCGAAGCATGGATAAATCAGACTGAAATCAATAACATCCATCCTCTCGTTACAATGCAGTATCGCGAAAATATGGCCTATATGCTTACCGCATTTTCGAAAAAGAATTCGACATCGGTATTAGTCGGCGGCGGTCTGCTCACCTCTGATGGAAAACCGAGCGTTTCGGTAACAATGGGAACACCGACCGCAGAATGGCATCACATCGCTCTTGTCAATACCGGGAGCAAGCTTCAGCTTTTCATTGACGGCAATTTAAAAGAATCAACAAACTACACCGGAAATTACCAAGCCGTCACCAACGCGCTTTTATTCGTAGGTAAAGCAACCAATTACACAGGCTCCGGAAGTATCGGAACCGATACCTATTTCAAAGGCGCGATCGACCAGATCAGATTCTCGAATATAGCAAGATATGCAGCCAATTTCACGCCTGCACCACTGACCAGCGACATAAACACCGTCGCTCTCTGGGATTTCAACGGAAATGCGAATAATTCCAAATCAGATACTCTTCATCTGACCCCGACAAACATCGAATACACGACAGACTGCCGTTAAAATACGCTCAGAAACTGACCTCCCTTGCATTTTCCCCGTTTTTTTCTAAAATTTTTCGTTTTTTGATTTTTTAAGAGGCAAAAAATGAAAAAATTCTTTCTGATTTTTGTTATTTTCTCGCTTTTCGTATTCGTCAGCTGCGGCGGCTCAAAGAGTGAAAACAAAGAGGGAACTTCCGATTCAGGTGACACAGTGAGTGACGATGCGGGCGACACTGCTGACAGCGAACCGGCAGGCGATACCGGAACAGACACGACACCGGACGGCGGCGATTCAGAACCTGAAACCGATCCTTGCAAAGAACCGAATCCGTGTGCCGGTTTAGCCAATTCAACTGAAAAATGCATTGCGGAAAACGGAGATTATCAGTGCGACTGTAATGAAGGATACATGTGGAATTCCGCCGAAAAAGGATGCTCTCCGCTGACTATAGGCAGGATCTGCAGCGGACAGACCGCATGCGTCGATTCGGAAGGCAACTATTTTGAAAACTGCCCTGGATCCGAAAAAGACGACTTTTTCGGGCAGGACGGTTATTTTGCATCGCGCAACGGATGCATCAAAAAAAGCCTTTCGGTCAAAACTTACGCTTCAGGCGAGGAAACCGTTGTGGAAAATGTCTCAAAACTTGAATGGTTGCGTTCTTTTTCAACCGAAAAATACACTTGGGAAAAGGCGCAAATCTATTGCGAAGACCTTGATTACGCAGGCCATAAAGACTGGAGAGTGCCTTCTCCGCAGGAATTTTTCATGATTTCGGATTTCAGTGAAGTTCGGGCTGTGAGCAGTGAACTTTTCCTGAATTATCCGACTCCTTCCGACTATGTCTGGACCTCTTTTTCTTCCCCTTATTCTTCTTCGACAACTTACGGATTTACTGTATATCCCGATGACGGAGACGACTGGTTCGACGAGACAATACACGAACAGTATGTCATCTGTGTGCGCGGCAAGACCCTGCCGGCCGCAGAAATCACAGTCTCCGGAAAAGAAGGCGAGGAGATAGAAACCGACAGTATTTCGAAACTTGTATGGCAGAAAAATTATCCTGAGGAAGCAAAAACCTGGAAAGAGGCTCTTGCATACTGCACAAACCTCGAATATGCCGGTTTTTCAGACTGGAGAATGCCGAATGTAATGGAAATGGTCTCAAATTTAAATTATGACGACCTGGATCTGGCGGCTACCGGCGGCGCTATGGAAAAAACTTTCTGGACATCGACTTATATGCCCGACAATCCCGCATATCAGTATACGGCAGAGTCAGACTGGGCTCTTATAAGCAAGGCGATCAAAGAATTTCACGCTTTCGTCCGCTGTGTCAGGGACGCTGAATAGGATTACCTCATCCTAAATCCCTCTCAGACCTCACCCTAAATCCCTCTCCAGTGTGGCGAGGGACTTCGAGAGGCAGAACACTCAAGTGTGACGAGGGGAACCTGGCGCATATTGCATTTTTTTTGAATTTCCTTAAAATACTGCTGTTTTTGATTGTTTGTTAATGAAAAGGAGGTGAAACCATGAAAAAACTCTGTATGATTTTTGCAATTCTTTCGCTTTTTGTTTTTGTCAGTTGCGGCGATTCAAAAAAAGAAAACAAAGATGAAACTACAGATTCATCTGACACTGTAAATGACGAGGACAGCGACGCGGCTGATACAGATTCATCCGACACGGGACATAACGAAAAACCGGATTCAGATAGCGGTGACAGCGGCGATTCCCAGTCTGACAGCGGCGATTCCCAGTCTGACAGCGGCGATTCTCAGTCTGACAGCGGTGATTCTCAGTCTGACAGCGGTGATTCCCAGCCTGACGGCGGTGATTCACAGCCTGACGAAGACGCCGATACAGCTCCTGCCGTTCCTGAATGCAACGGAATCAACTTTCCATGCAAGGACTCAGTGACAGGTTACATCTGGTCGTCAAAATCAAAAGGCGACATCAAAGGTCAGAATGCTGAAGAATACTGCGAAGACAGCACTGAAGGCGGTTTCAGCTGGAAACTTCCGACGATCGACGAACTCAGAACCCTGATCAAAGGCTGCGACGGTACAAAAACAAACGGCGACTGCGCGATCAGCGAGAAAAACGGCAAACTTTCGCAGGATTTCTGGTCTTCAAAATGCTACTGTTCTGAGGACAGCTTTGACGAAGGCCTTTACAGCATTTTCGGCGACCTCGAAAACTGGTTCTGGTCGTCATCGCTCCGCACCGAAGACAGCAGCATGTGGGGCGTCGATTTCCATCAGGCGCGCATCACGGCTGAAGATCCCGCGACAAAGGCTTATGTCCGCTGCGTCGTAAATGATGACGAAGACAACGGCGACACCCAGCCGGATGCCGACACGGATTCTGGCGATTCTCAGCCTGATGAAGACGCAGACACTGACAGCGGTGACACGCGTCTGGACTGCACTTCGTTCCCCTGCATTGATTCATCCACGGGCTACCTCTGGTCAGAAAAGATGGAAGGTTCAACGACTTGGGAACAGGCAAAACTTGGTTGCTCAAACTTAAATTCGTCGAATTACGGCGGATTCAACAGCGGATGGCACTTGCCGAATATCGACGAATTGAAGACACTTCTTACCTCGGCAAGTGGCGGCACTCCAAGAAGCGCAAACTGCCAAGTAAGCGAAGCAAACAACTGTTTGGATGTGGAGAGTTGCTGGACTTGTGCAACTTGTACAGAACAAGGTATTCAAAAATCAGATTCTATTTACTGCAGCAACGTAAACACAGAGTGTAATGACTTTAGCAAATTAAGTGACAATGACTGGTTCTGGTCTTCCTCGCTTCGGTCTGATGACTCTGATCTCCCGTGGTTTGTTAATTTCTGCTGGGGTGAAGTGAGATACCACATGCACAAAAACTCATTGGGTTCTTTCCGCTGCGTGAGAAAAGCAGAGTAGGCAAGAATTCAGATAACTTGTTATCCGTGCGGTGCGCTATGTGTGCTGCACGGATTTTTTTTGTCAGCAGACGCCGATCGAGTGCATATAATCGCGAAGAACGACGACGAAACGCCTCATTTCCTCAGGTTTGATGTCGCCCATGTTGGCGATACGGAATGTGTCGATGTTGCCGAGTTTGCCGGGATAGATCGTGAATCCGAACGAGCGGGCGTAGTCGTGCAGGCCGTTGAAGCTGAATTTCGGATTTTCAGGGAAAAGGACCGCGGTGATGAAACGGCTCTGGTTTTCTTCCTTTACAAGCATTTTCAAGCCGATTTCCTTAAGTCCGGCGACAAAAATTTTCCAGCATTCGCTGAATCTTTCAAAACGCTTTTCAACTGTTTCGTTTTTGGTTTCGATTATCGCCTGACGCAGCGCGTAGAATGTCTGGACCGGCGGAGTGAAGCGGGTCTGTTTGGTTTTTTTGAAATACTGGTACTGGTCGTAGAGGTTGAAATAGTAGTTGCGCATCGGCCACTCTTTCTGCTTCATAAGTTCCGAGAACCTGCATACGACAAAGCCGATCCCTGCCATTCCGCCGATGTGTTTGTTTGATGTGCTCGTCGCGAAGTCGATATCGAGTTTGTCAAGGTCGATCGGCATTCCGCCGTATGCGCTCACGATGTCGCAGAGTGTCGTCATGCCGTATTTTTTCGCCATCGGGCAGATTTTGTCGAGCGGGTTGAGAAGACCTGTCGTCGTTTCGTGGTAGACGACTGCAAAAGTCGTATATTTTTTAGACTGCATCTGCTTTTCAAGCGCTTCAAGGTCGATAGGTTCGTATGTCGATGACTTGAAAACGTCGGTGTCGATGTTGTAGATCTTCGCGATTTTCGCGAGCCTTTCGCCGTAAGAGCCGTTGTCGACGACAAGAAGTTTTCCTTCCGGCGGAACGCAGCTTGAGATCATTGCCTCGTCCGCGCCTGTTCCGGAGCAGCCGAACATGACCGTTACATAATTTTTGGTATCGGCGCAGACTTCGGTAAGGCCTATCGATACTTCTTCCATGAGGTTGCCGAATTCAAGTTCGCGCGGGCAGATGTCGGCTACGACCTGAGCGTATTTCACGCTGTCTGTCGTTGTCGAAGGCCCCGGATTCAAAAGGACTTCACGGCGGATATCGCGGAGTGATTCGTTCTCTTTTATCCTCGGATAAATCAGTTTTTCGGCGCGTTCGAGCATCGCCTCGTCGTCGATTTCGGTCCACGCGTAGTATTCGATCCTGCGGACAAAAACCGGTTCTTCCTTTGCGACGCGGCAGAAAACCGTTTCGTAGTCGATTTTCGCGTTTTCGGCGCGCGTTCTCTCATAAAAAGCGACCATTTTGTCGAGGAAGGATTTCGTTATTTTGGAAATTCCTACAAGTTCGCCCGCAAGGTTTTTCACGCTGACCTTGTCTTTGGTGACGTTGCAGAGAACGCCGGAACTGTCTGTTTCGAGATAGACTTCGTCGTCGCTGTTTGTCTTTCCGCTTGCGAGAATGAGGTTTTTCCGCATGTCGTTGTCAAGGACGAAAAGGCCGATCGAATCGTAAAGCAGATCGCTTTCAAGCAGGAAAAACGAATCCCTGACGAAAGGTGCGCAGACTTCGAGCGTTCCCATGCTGCTCGTGTTTTCGTAATTGTCGTTGCGGACGGTTTTTATGCACGGATATTTTTTCGCGAGTTCGTCGTAATATTCCGAGCAGTGGCCTGTTCCGATGATGATTTCCTCGACTCCGGCCGCGATGAGTTTGCGCACCGAGCGTTCGACCATCGCCGTGCCGTCGATTTCGATAAAGCCTTTCGGCATTGCATGAGTCCTGTTTCCGAAGCGCGAGCCGAGTCCGCCTGCCATGATTACTGCCTGTTTAATCATTTAAAAACTCCATCAGTGCTTTTTTGTTTTCCTGCGGGGTCGATTTCGGTCTGCCGAGATCTTTTCTCGCCCCTTTTGCGACCCTGACCTCAACGAAAGTGAGGATATTCGAGCCGTCTGCAAACGATCCTGTGATTTCTTTTATCACGTTTTCAAGTTCAGCCGCCGTTGAAACGGAGCATGTCTTTTCATATCCGCAGGCCTTGGCTATTGCCGGAAGATCGATCTGAAGCCCGACTGTGGGCTGGCCGCCTACTGAATCGTGCGCGCCGTTGTTCATGACGAAATGAACGAGATTTTTCGGTTTGCGCGTTCCGATCGTCGCCATTCCGCCCATCTGCATTATCGCCGCACCGTCGCCGTCAATGCAGAAAACAGGCCTGTCTGGCTTCTGCATCGCAACGGAAAGGGCTATCTGGCTTGCGTGCCCCATGCTTCCGACTGTGAGAAAATCCTTTTCGTGCTTCATTCCGTGCTTTTCGCGGAGTTCGTAAAGTTCGCGGCTCGCCATGCCTGTAGTCGAGATGAAAGCAGTCTTCGGAGTCGCGGCAAGCATGATTTTTTCGATCGCCTCCTCGCGCTTCATTTCGGCTTCGACTGTGATGTTTTTCTGAAGTTTGTAGTCGTCGAAAGTCCCTTTTCTGACAACAAGCGCGAATGGAGCGGAATTTGTTTTTATGCAGGAATAAGCCCTTTCCAGCTGAGCCGGAAGTGCGTTTTCGTCGTCAGTAAGGATTTCGTAGGGCACTTTCATCGTTTCAAGCAGAGTGCATGTAACTTTTCCCTGCTTTACATGCTGCGGCTCGTCGTGAACGCCGGGTTCTCCGCGCCATCCGATGAGGATAAGAAGCGGCACCGAGTAGACATCTGGGTCGGCAAGCGAAAGGAGCGGGTTGATCATGTTTCCTTCGCCTGAATTCTGCATGTATATCAGCGGGATCTTTCCTGTCGCGAAGTGGTAGCCCGCGGCAAGGGCGGTTGCCGAACCTTCGTTCGCGCTTATGATGTGCTTTTCATCGGGTGCGTTGTCGGTTACATATGCACAGAAATTTTTAAGAAGCGAATCTGGGACACCTGCAAAAAAATCGGTGCCGTTTTTCATCAGCAGATCGTAAAAAATTGAAGGTCTTATCATTGTTTCACCTATTTTGTTCCAGGAATAAGTTCAAGGATCTCCTTTATCGGCATGCACATGTCGTTGACTTCGAGCGAACGTTCGGCCTCGAGGATCTTTTCGGCGCATCGGCGCATTGCCGGGTAGCTTGCGCGCAGCATGTGGTTTGCATAGATGATGATGTTCGCGCCCCATTCGCCGAGTTCGCTTTCGGTGAACTGGTTGTATGTAGTCGGAACGAGGACGATGGGGATGTTTTTGTATTCAGCACGGAATTTTTGGCAGAATTTCTTGATGTCCATGCCGCTTTTGTCCTTGGAATGGATCATTATTCCGTCAGCTCCGGCGCGGACAGCCGCAAAAGCCTTTTTTATCGCCTCGTCGACACTGTATCCGGCGATGATTTCCTCGATCCTTGCGATGATCATGAAATCCTTCGTGACCTGCGCCCTTTTGCCTGCGCTGATCTTCTCGCAGAACTCTTCTTCGGTCGCCAGGACCTGCTTCGCTTCGGTTCCGAAGAGGCTGTTTTTCTTGAGCCCTTTCTTGTCCTCGATGATTACAGCGCTCACGCCGTTGCGTTCAAGCGTGCGGACAGTGAAAACGAAGTGTTCCGGAATGCCGCCGGTATCGCCGTCGTAAATGATCGGTTTTGTCGTGCATTCGAGAATGTCGGTGAGCGACTGAAGACGCGTCGTGAGATCGACAGCCTCGATGTCAGGCTTGCCTTTTGAAGTCGAATCGGTGAGCGAAGACGACCACATTCCGTCAAACTGATGGATCCCGTCTTCTTTCGTGATCTGTGCATGTTCGGCGATAAGCCCCGAAAGCCCTGAGTGAGCCTCGAGAATGCGGACGACAGGTTTAGCTGCGATGAGACGGCGGAGCGTAGCGCGGCGGATGTCAGGAGTCGTGCCGATAGTTGAAGCGTTTTCTGCAAGCGCGGTCGAATTGATCCCTTTCGTGTACGGGATCTCCACGATTTCGCCGCCCCATTCCTTCATCACTTCAAAGCATTCCTCGCGGATCTTTGAAAGATAGTTGGTTTTCCAGTCATCGCCGTGGATCATGATGTCAGGCCTGTATTTCCTGAGGTTCGGCACATAGCTCCAGTCTTCCTGCGGAACGACTTTTGCAACGCCTTTGATGTTTTCGACGACCTGCCTGCGCTGTTCGTAAGTGAGGTAGGGGAGCCGTTTGTGGCTTACGATCGCGCTGTCAGTGAGCAGACCTATCGTGAGTTCACCGAGCTTTGCCCCTTCGCTTATGATGTTGATGATCCCGGGGTGGATGATGTCGCCTGTTATTCCGAGATAAACCGTTTTCACCATGATTTTTCTCCTATATAAATAATAAGAACTCAAGAACGCGCTGAACTTTAAGGAAAAGCGGTGAAAAGGCAAGTTTTGCTGTTTGTTGCCTGATTTTGTCGTTTCGTCGTCACGTTATGCCGC
>DBXP01000005.1 GCA_002309575.1 bacterium UBP6_UBA1209
CATTCTCCGGAAAGAACACACTTGTTTTCATCGTCACAGGCGACGTTATCAACTTTGAAAGAGTCGCATCCGCAATAGATTTCGACATGTCTTGTCGGGTCGTCTTTTATACGGTAGCGGCATCCTTCTCCGCCGAGAGTTTCCTTCGATTCCTGAGTGCAGATCAGATTATCCTGACTCGCGTCTTCATCAATTGTTTCCTGATTTTCATCGGCATCACCGGTCGGCTCGGAATCCGAACTGTCTTCATCCGCTGTTTCCTGGTTTTCCACTATGTCGCTGTCGGTTTTTCCCGGCTCCTGCTCCTGCCCGTTCTCCTTCTTGTCGCCGCAGGCAGCAAAAAGAAAAAGCACTGCAACAAGTGCAAAAATCAATCTCTTTTTCATGATAGCCTCCATCAAATAATTGAATAATGATCCGCGGCACTTAGCCGCACATATATAATACCTGCGGCGGGCCCGAAGTCAAAAAAAAAACGATAACGATTTGATTTTATTTGTGATTTTTTACATTTTTGGATCTCAGAACACTCTCCACGAACCGTCTCGCCTGGAACCGATCCTTTCAATTTTGCCTTTCTTCTGCAATTCCGCCAAAGTTCTTTCTATCGTTCTTTTCGTCACACCGATCTGTGCTGACAAAAATTCTGCTGTGGAATTGGCATTTTCAATCAGCAGCGACAGAATTTTTCTTTCAGTTTTGTTCAAACCGACATTCAAACCGACATTCATACCGACATTCATACCGACATTTTTGTTCGCTTCGACGACATTTTTGTCAAAAGGAATGACACAACGGATATAGTTGTCATTGATGTCGAACACCTCTTTACCGTATCTGCTGATTATTTTCGGGATTCCGTGTCCTGTATGCTCCGTAAGCCCCATATTCAGAAAAATTCGCATCAGCGTCGCATTTCTCGGATGGCTGATCCCGTCGTAAAACTGCTGTTTTGTCATGCCGTGCGGCAATCCCCCGTGAGAAAATATTTCGATTCTGTCGCTGAACATGGAAATCTGCGGCTCTGTTATCGTCCAGTCGTTATGAACCAGCGCATTCAGGACAGCCTCGTTCACGCAGTCATAATCAAAAAGACAAGTATCCTTTCTCGGTCGGACGGCAGTATCCGAAATGCATATATTTTCAGCTTGAATACGGGTTTTCAGCTTGTCATATACCGACAGAATACAGCCGTAACCATAATCGTTGCGCTCCGAAATAGCAGACTTGTCAATGCCGTTAAATTTTACAAAGACTAACGGAATATTGTTTCGGTCAGCCAAAAGTTCAGCCAGCAGATTGTATTCACCGTCCTTATTCCGAAGATTCAGATTTGCTTCGATGGAATTGTCGCTGAGATGAAAACCCTTTTCAGCATAATATATCTTGAGTTCCCTGAAAGAAAGGTCGCTGCGTGATGATTTTTTCTTAATCATATACTCGTCATCAATAAAATTCCTCTCATATCGGATCCTGATTTGTTCCGGAGTCATTTCCCTGCATGTCGTACCGATACGGATCAGACATCCGTTTGAAGAAAAACCGTATTTCTTCTGGCAGTAAATATGGCGCGATCCTTTTGAAATATTGAGAAATACCAGTGTTTTTCCGTTTTCGAATTTAAGTTCGGAACGAACTTCGTCCTGCGGATTCGGCTCAATCTGCATCGTAATAACATCGGAAAGTTTTCTTAATGTCTCGTCAACATTTTTTACACCGACTATTTCGCCGCTGTCTTTTACTCCGATAATGATCTGCCCGCCGTCAGAATTCAAAAAAGCGACTATTTCTTTGCAGATAGTGTCTGTAAATTTTTCTTTGAGTTCCAAAATATCCGATTCAATATATTCCGCCATCAGCTTCCTCCCCGAAAACATTACTGACGCAGAATATTTATTACCGACATGAAATCAAGTTATACCGACATTCATACCGACATTCATACCGACATTTTTGCGATTGTTTGACCAAAAAGACTTTTAGATGAAAAGCTCCGAGCAGCCGTCGGATCTGCGCTAAAATTCAAATGTCGCTTCGTAATCCAAGAACTCGTAAGAAACTTTGACGCCTTTGATCGCCGCGACCTCTTCTTCCGATTTTCCTTCATAAACCATCGGCATGACATGGCAGCATCCGAAACATTTAGCAGCTGCATTTGTGTCTGTGTCGTGCTGCTTTACGGTGACTTCAAGAATGTTGCCCTTTACTCCTTCGATTTCATAGCCGAATTCCCAGTCGTCACCACACGGGAAACTGCCGTACCAATCGAAATTGAGAACTTTTCCCTCTTTTTTGGTTACTTCAAGATAGTCGTGGCATGGATAAACAAACCCATCTTTTTCAGAATCCAGCTGCCCTTCACGATAGATTTTGTCTTTTGTTGAAAAAACAGGTTGTTCCGCCGGATCTTCATAAATACATTTCCCGACATCAATCGGATCAAAACCGGGACCGCCGCAACCCAAAATCATGAAAACCGCTGAAACAGCAACTAATAAAAATGTTTTTTTCATAACAGCCTCCATTACATTAGTAATAACAATCTGTGGCACTTAGCCATGTATGTATAATACCGGCAGCGGGCCCGAAGTCAAAAAAAAAAAAACGATAACGATTTGATTTTATTTATGAATTTTTACAAAAATTGACAAAGGCGCCCTGAAATCTAGAAATTTTTATCTCTCTTAATGAAATCAGCTAAATTATCGTGAATGATGCCGTTACGCCTTTGAATAAGAGTATCCATCGTCAGAAGATATCGCGGATAACTGTCGCCATGAATGCTTTCCAGGCTCCGGTATTCACGATCCTCGGTTTCACGGCTTTCGAGTATCGTGTACGCGATCTGGACATAAGAATAATTCATTTCGTTGTCTCTCAAAATAAAGTCGCACTCAAGCTTTCCTATTTTGCCGACACTGATCGAGTAATCCTTGCCGGAAGCGTAGGTATAGACAATATTTTCCAGTGCCGGGCCGTAGTTTATCCTGTTGTCAGTATTCAGTGCATAATAAAAAGAAAGATCGGAAAGATAGTATTTCTTCTCACCGGCAAGCGATTTTCTCGATTTTATGTCAAATCTCGCACACGGCATGACTATTTTCGCACTTTCAAGAGCTTCGATATAGCGGTTTACCGTCTCCCTTTTTATGTTTACGCCGTTTTTCGCCATATCCTCTACAATATTTCTGATGCTTGTCGTTGCCCCGAAATTGTTGATGACATACTTCATGATCGTCTCAAAAACAGAGCGGTTTTTTATTTTTACCCTTTGTTTTATATCTTTTTCATAGATTTCATTGATGAGATTCTGGACATATCTCCTTTTGTCGTTCATCGAATTAAGTTTCAGCAGATAAGGAAAACCGCCCTCGTAGATGTAGTTTTTTAGCTCAGCTGAATTGTCGTCCGAAACCTGCTTCCCGAAAAATTTTTTTACATTGAGATATTCGTCGAACGACAGCGGCAGAATATTGAATTCGATGTATCGCCCGGTCAGCTTTGTCACAAGCTCGCCTGAAAGCAGATAAGAATTCGAGCCTGTAATAAATATTGAAAAATTGCCCTCTTCGCGCCAGGCGTTGATCACCTTTTCAAAGCCTTCGATATTCTGGATCTCATCAATAAAAAGATAATTTATGCCGTCAGCTGCTTTGTTGTTTTCAATAATTTCATCAAGCTGCCCAGCTGTTCTGATTTTATCAAACGGCTTCCTGTCGAGGTTAAAATAAATGATGTTCTCCCTGTTTACACCATCATTATACAATTCCTGAATGACAAGATTCATTATCGACGACTTGCCGCACCGTCTGACACCTGTCAGAACCTTGATGATTTCACATTCATGATAAAACCCTCGGATTTTCTTCAGATATTTTTCTCTCGGATATAAATCGTTTCTGATTTCAAATTCCATAACACCCCCCAAAAAAGCCTTAGAGTCATATCACTTATCGGGGTATTTTTCAAGTTATGGGGGCATATTTTGCATTTTTTATCATTTTTACCCCGACAACTCAGAAAATACCCCCATAAATGAGATGCAATTCTCTGAAAACAATGCAAATCTAGGGCTCAGAGTTGACACATAAATTTCAAAAGGCAAAATTTGAGGAGCAAATGACAGAGTTCAGTTGATTGGAGAATTGAATGACAAAGCTACTCAAAGGCAACGTATCGTTTACCGTCTTCAAACCGGGAAAAAACGTTGACGACATCTCAAAATTCCGCGAAGACCTCGCATCAAACGCCTTCCAGCGTCTCGATCCGTTCGACATGCGCGACGAATCGTGCGGCTGGATCGACGCAAAACTCAGCTTCGACAGCGAAAATTTCGACTCGCTGATGCACGACAACTTCTTCGTCTTCAGCTTCAGGCTCGACAAATACGCATTTTCGGCATCGCAGATGCGCCCCTATCTCGAGGAGACGGAGTTCGTTTTCAAGCGCGAAAACAACCTTGAATACCTCAACGCGCACCAGAAAAAGGAGCTTCGCGAACAGACGATCAAGCACATGAAGACCAATTCCTACCCGAAGACTACGATCGTCGAGGTCGCGTGGGATCTGGAGACTCAGCTTATCTACCTCTTTACGCAGTCATCGACTCTGATCGCAAAGTTCATACAGCACTTCGAGCGCACCTTCGGAACCACGATCGACGAAATCTCTGTTCTTGATTCGGCCAAGGAGCTTGGCGGAGCCGAAAAGCTCGAACCGATTTTCTCGAAAATTTGGGGAGATGAAAAATGACAAAGGAAAAACAAGGCATCGGATACCTCGGAACGGAATTTCTGCTCTGGCTCTACTACAAAAGCTGCACGGACAATACCGTCTCCCTCAACAACCTCGGGATCGGCGAAATCACCGTCAGCGTCGAAGATACGATCACACTTTCGTCTGTCACTGGCGAAGACTACACGGAAACGATCAAGGCTATGAGCATCAGCGGACTCGACTCCGTCCGCAATTCGATCAAGATCGGAAGGCTCCCCGTTGAGTCGAAAGTGAAGATCACATCCGGAGACCTCCAGTGGCTCTTCCAGATCAAGGCGGTCCCGTTCAAGGTTACTGCGGTCAAGCTCCCCTTCTCGGGCGAAAAGGATGAAGACACCGTGATCTCGGCGAGACTTCTCTCGATGACAAAGCTCGAACTGATCGTCAAAGCGCTCTTCAACACATTCCTCCTCGAGCGCGACACCACAGATTTCATAAATGAATTCAAGGATTTCCTTGGAGTCTAAATGACTGAAAAGCTTCATATCATCTCAAGCGGTTCAAAGGCGAATTCATACATAATCCAATCGGATGAAGGCTCTATCATTATTGATCAGGGGCTCAGCTTCAAGCAGTTCAAGTGCGCAGCGGTGGAGCTCGGGATAGACCTTTCCGACGCGATCGCCATCCTCGTGACCCACGAGCACACGGACCATGTACACGGAGTGGTCTACACCGCCTGCAAACTCGGGATCCCGGTCTTTTCGACATCGCAGACGCTTCAGAAGATCTGTGCCAGCGAAAAATATCAGGTCGACACCAAGAGCATGATCCCCGACAGGCCGCAACGGATCGGAAGATTCACCTGCACCGCCTTTTCGACGATGCACGACGCCGCAGATCCTGTCGGTTTCTTTCTTGAGATGCCGAGCGGGGAGAACTTCTGCCTGGCGACCGACACCGGAATGGTCACGAACCGGATGCTGAGCTACTTCAACAGGTGCGAACACCTCATTCTGGAGGCGAACCACGATGTAGGGATGCTCTACAAAAACCCGCGTTATCCCGCCGACTTAAAGAGAAGGATCCACAGTAAATACGGGCATTTGTCCAATGAAAGTTCCATCGATGCGCTGAGCCGGATGGAGAGGCACCCGAAGACCGTCGTCTTCGCCCACCTCAGCGAAGAGAACAACACGCCGGCCACGGTAAAAACGCTGGTCCTCGACTTCAAGAAAAGCAGCAATGCGGATTTCAAGGCCTTCATCGCCTATCAGAACGACCCTTATTCTATCAAACTGAACTGATGCGCGACTCTCACCTCCACCTGCTTCAGACGATCGAAAAGTCTCCGGATTCCGCACTTTTTATTGAGGAAAACGAAGACTATTCCGCTTTCTGTTCCTGCCGGAACATCACTGAAGTCGAGTTCGTCGAAGCCTTCCGGGCATCACACCCCAGGGCCGCGGAAAAGCTGAAGATCTCGTTCGGGATCCACCCGCAGGATCCGCAGGAAAAAGAGCTGGATACGCTTCTTAGGCTGATCGGCGAAAAGAGGATCGAAGCTGTCGGAGAGATCGGGCTGGACCTCTTTTCGGATGAGTTCAGATCGACATTCGGCCTTCAGTCCGAGCTTTTCAAAAGGCAGCTCGAGATCGCGGCGGAACATGATCTTCCGGTCATCCTGCACATCAGGAAGGCGATCCAGCCCCTCTTTTCGCTCGAATATCTGCTCAAAAAGACCGCTTTCGTGATCTTTCACTCCTATTCCGGCACGGCAGAGGAGGCGCAGACCTTTTTAAGGCACGGAGTAAACGGATATTTCAGCTTCGGCAACGCGATCCTGAACGGCCACAAAAGGGCGATAAACTGTATCAGGAATCTGCCCCGGGAGCGCATTTTGACCGAAACAGACGCCCCATACCAGCCGCAGGCAGGCAAAGCCTTCTCCCGCCCCGAAGATCTGACTGACGTGATAAACGCGGTGAAAAATATACGCGGATAACCACTTTTTTTGCCTAATAGCCGGAGATCACTAAAATATGCCATTAACTTTTTTAGGGAGAACAACATGAAGGATCCGAGAATAAAGAAATTTGCCGAGCTGCTCGTCAACTATTCCGTCAAGGCCCAGCCCGGAGAAAACATCCTCATCAGCGCCGTAGATTCAGCTGCAATGCCGATGATCGAAGAGCTGATCGACGCGATCTACGCAGCCAAGGCGAATCCGTTCGTAATCTTCACGACCCAGGCGATCCAGAGGAGACTATTCCGTGGCGCCAACGACAAAATGCTTGAAATTATGAGAAAAAACGAACTTGAACTTGTAAAGGAGATGGACGCTTTTATCGGGATCCGCGCCATCGAAAACAAGTTCGAGACAAACGATGTCGATCCGAAGCAGATGATGAACGTCACGCAGAAGTACCGCCGCGACGTGGTTGAAGCCATCATGGGAAAGAAGTGGGTCACGACAATGTTCCCGACCCCGGCTTTTGCCCAGGCTTCAAATATGTCGATCGAGGCTTTCGAGGATTTCTTCTTCAACGTCACGACACTCGACTACAGCAAAATGGATCGCGCTATGGATCCTCTGAAGGCGCTGATGGAGCGCACGGACAAGGTACGTCTCCTCGGCCCCGGCAGAACAGATCTGCGCTTCTCGATCAAGGGGCTCCCGGCAATAAAATGCGCCGGCGAATACAATGTTCCGGACGGTGAAGTCTTCACTGCGCCGGTACGCGACTCGATCAACGGAGTCATCGAATACAACACGCCTACAGCCTACCTCGGAACAAGGTTCGACCACATCGTGCTGACCTTTGAAAACGGCAGGATCGTCAAATTCGAGGGGAGCCATCCCGAAAAGCTCGAGGAGATCTTCAACAGCGACGCGGGGGCGAGATATGTCGGCGAATTCGCGATCGGCGTGAATCCGTACGTCATCGAGCCTCAGATAAACATCCTGTTCGACGAGAAGATCTGCGGATCGATCCACTTCACGCCCGGACGCTGCTATGAAGAGTGCGACAACGGCAACCAGTCCTCGATCCACTGGGATCTGGTCATGATCCAGACTCCGGAGTACGGCGGCGGTGAGATCTACTTCGACGATGTCCTGGTAAGAAAAGACGGACGTTTCGTACTTCCCGAGCTCGAGTGTCTGAACCCGGAAAACATCAAATAAACCGACATTTCACATTTCAGATTCCGGAGGTAAGTATGCTGCCTATTACTGGTTATCTTCCGACCTCGCTGGTCGATTTCCCGGGGAAAATCGCCTCGATCTACTTCGTTGCGGGCTGTAACCTCCGCTGCCCCTTCTGCCACAACAGCTCGCTTTTCGAGATAAAAAAGGAGTCGCTGATTTCTCGGGAGACGATAATCCCCGAGATAAAAAGGCGCTCGAAATTTATCGACGGCATCGTCTTTTCAGGCGGGGAACCTTCGCTTTACGACGATCTGATCGACCTCATGAAGGAGATCAGAAACGAGACGGGGCTGGCGATAAAACTCGATTCGAACGGTCTTCGGCCCGAATTTATAAAAAAAGCGCTTCCGCTGATCTCATACATCGCGATCGACATAAAAACGACTCCTGACAAGTACGCTGAGCTCGGCTCGCCCTACCCGGCGGCGGAGGTCGAAAGGCTGATGAAAACTACAGCGGAGCTGATCGAGAAGAGTGAAGTAGCCGCCGAATACAGGACGACGATGTATCCGCCGATAGTCGAAAGCCACGAGAGGCTATATCACCTGGCGGAGTTCGTTCCGGCAAAAGCGAACTGGTTCCTGCAGCGCTTCGTGAGCGACCACGCCTACCTTCCGGCGGCTCAGGCTTCGACAAGCTATTCGATCGAGCAGCTCGAACGCATGGTGACAGAGCTGAGGAACGAGACCCATCGGGATAAAATTTTTGTAAGAGCCTATATTCACTAGTAAAATGACTAAACTCGATAAAATCAGACGTATCCGCGAAATAGGGAAAATCGTTGCAAAACACAGACTTGCAGCCTACTTTCCGAAATCTCTCCTCAACCTCTTCAGAGTCGAAAACTCCGGAAGCGACGACACTCAGAACTTCAGGATCGAGGAGGAGATCCGCCTCGCCTTCGAGGAGCTGGGGACGACCTTCATCAAGCTCGGACAGCTCATGTCGCTTCGCAGCGACATCATCCCTGAATCGCTCGCGAACGAGCTGAAGAAGCTTACGGACGACGTAAAACCGATCGGATTCGACCTCATCAGACCGATAATCGAGCAGGAGCTTTCGGCTCCGGTCGACGAAATTTTCGAGGATTTCGACGAAACCCCGGTCGCCTCCGCGTCGATATCGCAGGTATACTCCGCGAAACTCCGCGCCGACAGCTCGGATGTCGTTATCAAGGTCCGAAAACCGGGTATCGTCGAGACGATCCGTACCGACACGGAGATAATCCTCTGGATCGCCGAAGGTCTGAAAAGGAGCCCGTACGGAGAAAATTTTGATTTCAAAGGGATCGCCGAGGAGTTTTTCTGGTCGATGAACACCGAGCTCAACCTCCTGATAGAGATGAGCAACACAAACAAACTCAGGGAAAATTTCCGGGGTGAGGAGTGGAGCTGGATCACCTTCCCGAAGATGTACGAAGAGTACTGCACAGAGCGGATGCTCGTCATGGAACGGATATCCGGCAAGAAACTCGACGGAGTCATCGGGGCCGGCCCCGCCGGAGGCTTCGACTGCCGGCTGATCGCGGAGCGCGGAGCCGAAATGCTGATGCAGATGATACTTGTCGACGGCTTTTTCCACGCTGACCTGCACCCGGGGAACCTATTCTTCCAGCAGGGCGGCCGTATCGTCGTGATCGACTGCGGGCTCTGCGGAAAGCTCGACCGCTACCTGAGAGAGAGCATCGCCGACATCCTAATTTCGTTCGCAGCCAAGGATTGGGACAGGGTCGCGAGGATATACCTCGAGTTCAGCGGAAATACCGGCATCCAGAACCGCGAACTCTTTGTGAAGGAGCTCACAAGGCTCTTCCGGACGCTGCCCGACAACATTTCGGAGATCGATTCGAACCGGCTATACCGCGAACTTGCGGCACTCTTTTTCAAGTACAGGCTTCACGTTCCGAGAGAGCTGACCCTGCTTTTGCGGAGCTTCACGCTGCTCGAAGGGCTCTGCCGCCGGCTAAGCCCCGATTTCAAGCTTCTGACCGTTGCGGAATCGCTCGCGAAAAAGGTCCTGATCCAGCGGATGACACCGGAAAGGATCGCCGGAGATTCCTTCACGATAATGATAAAATTCCTCGATTTTCTGCAAAACTTCCCGGTGACCGTAAACGACATCACCACAAAACTCGAGGCAGGCGAGATCCGTCACCAGCTGCTCCATTTCCTCTCCGAAGGGGAGCGGAAATTCACCTCGCGGCTGGTAACAAGGATTTCGTCATCCCTTCTGATGTCGGCTTCGACACTGGCCTTCTGCCTGACCGAAAACAAAAACGCGACACTCGCATCAGGAATAGTCTTCGGGCTCTCTCTGCTGCTTTTTTCTTCAAGTTTTTTCAGGAAATAAAACAAAAAAGATGGTGCCGGAGACCGGAATCGAACCGGTATGGGGTCGCCCCCGCTGGATTTTGAGTCCAGTGCGTCTACCTATTTCACCACTCCGGCAAAAAAACGGGGTATATTACCGATTTATGCCTTTTTGTCAATCTTTAAGCTTCAGTATCACGAAATCGTTAAGGTTGATCCCGGTGGCGCCGCTTTCGACTGCAAAGCCGTATTCGTTCAGGAGTGCCGCCGAGTTGAACTCCCCGAGCGCTCCGGCAATTTTTTCGTCGGGGATCGCAGCCTTCTTCGAAATAATTGCACCGGCATAAGGAGAATTCCCGTCGATCCCGTCGGACGAAATGGCAAAAAGTTCAGCGTTTTCAGGAAGATATTTATAAAACGAAAGCGCGAGATGGCTCATCCTTCCTCCGGTTCCGGATGCACTACGGGGGATCTCCAGAAGGGGCTCTCCCGTGACGAGCGTGCACGGACAGCGCTCCTCGAGCGATCTCTTCAAAATCTGCACGAGCCCGCCGACACTGCCGGTGAACCTGCGGAAAGATCTGGTTTCCCGGGGAAGGATCTTAAGCAGCGCGTCGTGGAGCAGATCCGAATCGGCCGAGACATAAAGTTCAGTATTTTCAAGGTTTTCACGCCAGAACGGCATACTCCCTACAAGTCTCTCCCCGTGGTCGAACGGGATGTCGCTCATCACAAATACCCGCCATTCGGTCTTCGGGAAGAGCGCCGCCAGCTTTCCGCCCTTGATCAGAGAATTTTCAATGCGGATGCGGTTCATTTCAGTGATCGGAAGACCGCTTTTAAGAAGCCCGTCGTTGACTTTCATCGTCTGTTCCGGATCACAGCTCTTTTCCAGAAGCGCCGAGCTTCCGCCGCTCAGAAGGAGATATATCCGCTCAGGACGGATCTTGGCCAGAAATCCGAGAAGCCTCTCAGCCGCTTCAAAGCTCTCCTTAGTGATATGCGGATGGGTAGAAAAAACTATCCGCTCCTCCGGGATACCGAAGGTGTCGGAACCGTGTGGAAGAACAATAAAAACAGGCAGTTGAGCCATTTCAGGGCAGGATTCCAGAAATCTTTTATACATGAACGCCGCCGATTTTCCGACAGCGGCGACAGCCTCGTTCCGGCCTCTACGCCAGCTTTTTATACCGTGGAAATCGAGCTCGAGCGAGCGGAGAAAATCAAGATATCCGGCAGGATCGTGAAACATATCTCTCCAAAAAAAAATCATTTTCTGTGGTCTTTTTAACAACTTTTGGTATATTTCAACAGTTTTTTTTTAATTGACCGAAACCGGAGGTTTTTATGAAAAGAGCGCTTCTTGTTTTTCTGGCTTTTCTCCTTGTATTCTCCCTTGCTGCGTGCGGCGAAAACAAAAAAAAGGAGAAATCACCCCACCTTTCCGACTACAGTTCCTCGGCAGCGAAGTACTTTCCGCTTGCCGTCAAAAACACCTGGAAATACCGTGTTGAGTACTTAGGTTCCGCGGGAGAGATGGATGTGACGATAGTCTCCTCGGACGGAGAATGGTTTGAAGACAACCGGGGCGGCAGGCTGAAAATCGACCGTCACGGGATCCGCGACGACGAGCGCTATCTCCTGATGTTCCCGCTCCAGCGCGAAGAGTGGACCGCTATCCTCAGGAACAAGTCCCGCGAGATCAGAAAGACTGTCGGCGTTGACGAGTCTGTCACCGTTCCTGCCGGAACATTTGAAGGCGCGATCAAAGTCCACACATACGTCGCTCTGCCCAAAAAGAAGGCGCTCCACTCCTACCACTACTTCGTCGCCAATGTAGGCATCGTAAAAATCGAGACGTTCCTGGAGGATCTCAACGAAGCCAAAAAGATCAGGCAGACGGTAACTGAGCTTGTAAGCTACACCTTGAACAAGGAGTAAAAAATGGCACGTAATCTCGACATGGTGATTTTTGACTGGAACGGCACACTGATCGACGACGTCTGGCTCAGCGTAAACGCCCTCAACGGGATCATGGAAAAGCGGAAGCTAAAACCGATAACTACCGAATTTTACAGGGAGCATTTCTGCTTCCCGGCGATAAACTTCTACCGGGAGATCTCGCTTGACGTCAACAACGACTGGGACGATATCGTGAAGGAATTCACCGAAAACTACGAAAACGGAGTCGACAAAGTCAAGCTCTTCCCGGATGTGATCCCCGTACTTGACGAGCTCAAAAAACAGGGTCTGAAGCTGGGGATCCTTTCGGTCATGGAACACAACACCCTCAACCGTCACGTAAAAGCGCTCAGGATCGCTCAATACTTTGATTTCATTCAGGGAACCGAGGATTTTTCAGGCGGTACAAAAACCCATCTCTGCAAGAAGATCCTTGAGCAGTCAGGTGTCGGGAAGGAGCGGATCCTCTTTGTCGGCGACACCTTCCACGACTACGAGACAGCCAGTGAGATCGGCTGCCGCGCCGCCCTGATCTCGCGGGGACACAACACTGCGGAAAAGCTCAGGATCTCGGGAGCGTCGATCTTCCCGTCGCTTCAGAACCTTGCCGAGACCCTGAAATCCGAGCTCTAAAACACCGGGAAGAGCCGGTTCCAGCGGGAAAATATCTCAAATCGACGTCAGAAACTGCCGAAAATCGCCATTTTTAGGCGCCCTGCATATTGAAAAAAAGTTCTATCTCCGTAATATGACCTAATTTGTGTACTTAATTTATTAAGTGTAAAAAGAGGACAACGTGAAAAAGACAGCATTAATTATTCTCTTTTTGAGCTTTTCGTTCGCACTCTCCGCGACTGCGCTCTCTCTTCCTGCCGCCGGTTCGGTGATCGCCGCTTCGGACGATTTTGAAGACGAGGAGGAAGATTCAGAAGACGAGTCCGGCGAAGAGTCAGAGGAGTCCGAAAAAGAGCCCGAACCTGCCGAGGAGGACGAGTTCCTGAAGAGCTCGAAACCGGCCCGCGCCGAAGAGGACGAGTTTTTGAAGAGCTCGAAGCCGGCCGAGAAGGATGAATTCTTCCAAAAATCCGACAAGAGCATCTACGCCGATCCGGAAGAGGACGATTTCGTCGTTGAAAAACGTGAAAAGGGCGTCAAGCATGAGTACAAATCGCCGGATATCTGCAAGGTCTCCGCGGCGACATACCTCTACACCGAGGCTTCGGTCCAGTCCAAAAAGCTCTTCGAGCTCTACAAGGGCGACGACCTTGAGGTCATCGAGGAGTCGGGCGAATTCTACAAGGTCAAGTTCCTCGGAAAGGAGGGCTGGGTCCCGCGTGAGGATGTCAGACTTGAAAAATGGCACACCTACCGGATCTCGCTTGAACTTGTCGGCGGTGCAGGTTCCGGAAAGGGCGACTTCAACAACTTCGATGTCATCGGAAGCTTCGCTCTGCGCATGAACGTCGCGATCATCCAGGATCTCGTCATCGGGATCGAGGGGCGCGGACTTTCGCTTGACCACGATTCGCTCTATGCGGGCGGCGGTCTGATGCTCCGCTACTACATCCACGGGCTCCGCACCAAAAAGACAAGGAGCGCGATCACGGCGTCGGCAGGATATATCGGCGGCGTCGAGAAGCTTTCCGGATCGCTTGTCAGCTACAGAGTCTTCGGCGGTCCGTATGTCAACACATCGCTCGATTACTTCTTCCGCGTTTGGGAATATATCGTTATCGGAGTCGGCGGAGAATTTCAGTATTCCAAGTTCTACGGCTCCGCAGCGAGCTTCAACCTTGAAAAAGAATTTTATCAGGGCGGCGCTCACCTTAGTTTGATGTTCAATGTCATGAGGTAGGCTATGAAAAAGATTTTTGTTAAGGCTTTAATATTAGGATGTCTAATGATTTCAGGCGCATGTTCACCTGAAATGAGCCACTTCGATATTCAGTGCAGCACCTTCGAGGACTGCGAGCTGGGCGAAAAATGCTACAACGCACAGTGCGTCGACAGCCTTCTGGAACCCAAGAACATGCTCCGCGAAAAGGAGGAGTTCGGCGGCATCAGCTACGAGACCGACAAGGTCTTTTTCAACGGCCGCGTAAGCCTTCCGAACGGTTTTGTCCTTCAGTACAAAAACCTTCAGGTCCGTTACGGCAGGAACAACATCGTCCAGAGCGTCGATCCGGTCAACGGAACCTTCTGGGTAAGGTCGAATGTAGAAGGGACGACGCTTTTCGAGCTCAGGACGAACTACGAGGACGAATCCAAAAACGTACCGGTCATGCTGACGGTTTACCCGGCAAGCAACAGCTTCAGGCGCAAACACATCGAGTTCAGCGCAAGAGAGACTGCGGCGGCGCTCATCTTCCTGCAGCCGGGCATCGCGACCACGATCAACCCGCAGTACAACGCAGTCATGCTCGAGCGGATCCGCAACCTCAAGGCTACAAAAACGCTCACCAGGATCCTGAAGGACAAGATGGCTAACGTCTCGCCGAGCATCATCGTCTCGGGCGACCTCGACATCCAGAACGTCATCGCGGCTGCAGTCAACGAACTCTACTCCGCGCCCGAAGTCATCGTTACAGGCAACGAGACGACAAACGGCCAGGACCAGCAGCCGACAGCAGCCTCCGAGGGCGGCTTCTCGCTGAAGGCGGACATCTCCGTCACCCAGGACGACAAGACGGAGACCTTCCACCACTCGGTCCTGCGCGACCTTCCTTACGAGGCGAGCGACGATGAGGTCGACCAGGTCTTTGTAAAATATTACAACGAGAACGGCTCAGCTATCAAGACATACAACACGATGCCCCGCTGGGCTTACATATACGTCGACGCAATGCCGACGAAACCCGTTCTGCCGACGGATATCGGCGACGACGGGATCGACGAGAACGCCATGCCGACGAATATCGTGCCGCCGACCTACTACGTCTCTCCGACCCTGAAGTACAACACGCTGACCTTCCTCCGCATGAATATCGACTACCTTGCCGGCAAGCTGATCGCCGAGGGTCAGCCGAACACGCTCGAGGCGGACATCCTTAACTACTTCGCAGAGACGACGGAAACCGAAAAGACGCAGCTGCGCTACGGCGGCAATGAGCTCAAGGAGGGTCTGATCGCAAGCTACGTACCCGCAGAAAACAGCGGAAACCTTCTGCATCGTGCAATGGATCCCATCTGGGCGACCTACTTCTCGCAGATCATGCTCCCGCTCGTTATGATCACCGCTGACGTCAACGACAACTTCCTTTCGTCGCTGACATACTACGACAAGGCCGTCAGCAAGGGTCTTGCCAGCCATCCGGTCAACGTCGTCGCGATGGGTATCCGCGAACGCGGAATCGGCCAGAGGGTCAACGATTTCATGAAATCACGCAAATCGGCATTCTCGACCGCGCTCTACAAGGATGACCTTTACATCAAAATAATGGATGTCATCGTAAGTTCGTTCTCGGCTGAAACGACGAGCAGCAAGGCATTCCTGAACGAGATCAGGGAGCATACAGGCAGTGATTCGTACATCCTCCAGCTCCAGAAGGTCACCGACCTTTTCTTCAAAAAGCTGACACCCGTCGACACGATAAAGCTCTTCCGCGGCATCGACAGCCCGATAATTGACTTCACCGACGAGATCTTCAACCAGGAGAACACCGGCGAGGACATCTACTACTTCAACGAGACGGTCCCCGAGATTCCGGATGATCCCGAAAATCCGGACGAGACCCCGGAACCCTACCCGACCCAGGAGAATGTCTGCACGAAGCAGGTATGCCTCTGCGAATCGATGAGCAACATGTACGGCTGCATGGTCAAGATCAACTCCAAGAACAGGGGGTTCAAGATGGGCAGCGACTCGAACGACGCCCTTCCGACCGAAAAACCGACACATGTCGTCACGCTCGACAAGGACTTCTACATCGACAAGTACGAAGTCACCGTCGCTCAATACAAAAAGTTCCTCAACGATCCGGCAAACAAGGCGTGGCTGCCCGAAAACGCAGGCAAGACCAACGACGAGTTCGGCCTCGAGAAGTGCTACGGCAACAGCAGATACCTCGAGGAATGGTTCGGAATGTATAGCAAAAACAAATACTTAGGCGGCGCAAAGGATCTGATGCCGGTAACAAGCATCTGCTGGTACGCAGCCAACGCATACTGCAAGTGGGCAGGCAGAAGACTCCCGACCGAAGAGGAGTGGGAATATGCGGCGAGAGCTGACAGCAACTGCACCTGCACTGCCGGGAGCGAAGAGTGCAACTCGGTCAGCGAGTGCTACGAAATGCCGTGGAAGGAGAGCTTCTTCTCCAGCATGTACACCCCCTACCGTGCAAACTACCACAGCAGCGGCGACCCCTTCGAGCCCAGCCGCGAACTTGAGGAGCTGCTCTCCGAGGAGGATCTGCTGGTCGCTTATCCGGCTCCGCACGTAACTCCGGTCGGCTACTTCAACGGCCAGCGCTACGACAACTTCAACTCGAAGGACGGTGTCAGCCCGAACGGGATCTACGACGTCGCCGGCAACGCGGAGGAGTGGGTCCAGACCCGCTTCTTCTACTACGCCGACCTTTTCCAGGGCGGTGTCCCGCTCCCGATCGGAGACCAGCGTGCGGTCCGCGGCGGCAGCTGGAGCACATCCAGAAAGCTGATCAGAACAACCTACAGGCGCGGCGTAAATCCGCAGTACAATTCGAATTCTATCGGATTCAGATGCGCCAAGGATGCAGAGTAAGGAGGCAGGAATGAAAAATATGATAAAACCATTGATTTTCTTAGTTGTTTTTACCGTAATATTTCCTCTTGCCGCTGAAATAGTCCAGAACGGCGACGACTGGATCGTCTACGACGAGCAGTATTCCGACGAGATATCCTTCTCGCACCGTGATATCCTCATCGACCACAAAAAATACGGTACCGACAACATGAGCTCGGCCGAAGACGGATGGCTTCCGGGATGCAGCGGGATCATGCCGCTCGGCGTGAAGTTCAATGTCGAATACGGCGCCGAGATGGGTGCCGAGATGAAGGGCAGAGCGCTCGCCAGATGGCCCGAAGCGGTAAAATTCTCCTTCGAGGGACAGGATGGCGACGGCCACTCCGACATGTACTACGGCATCGAGATGGAGGCAAAATGGAAGAAGTGCAGCAACGGCGAAGAGCACGAAATCAGCCAGTGGCTCAACTTCGACCTCAGCTTTTCGGACGAAAAGACGTTCCAGCCATTCCTGCTCGACGGCAACATCGACAACCCCGTTTCGATGGAGGACAGCATCGACCACTTCAAACTTTACGAGGGAACGCTTGCCGACATGGTCGGCGGCTCGTGCGGCCTCTCGCTCCCGATAATCGGCGACATCTGCAGCCTGATCCAGTTCAGATTCGAGCTCGATGGCAAGATGTATGTCGAGATCTTCGGCAACAGGATAGCCCTCGACGAGAAGCAGGAGCGCAGCATCTTCACGGACAACCAGTACATCGTCATCGACCCGCCGGTTGTCGGAACGGTCATGCAGGTCCCGGTTTTCTACGAATCGAAGGTCTACTACCAGACTATTATCACTCTCACGATCACGCTGACGATCAAGGTAATCGACATCGATTTCCCGATCCCGATAAACATCCCGCTCGTAGGCGGAGACAAGATCTGGCGCTACAACGAAGACAATGAGGAGCCTACAGTCGCGACCTTCTACTTCCCGGCTATCTTCATTGAAAACCGCACTCACCAGTTTGCCGACACGCGTCCCGGCGACGAGGACTACTGGGAGTTCGAGGTCGAAAATATCGGCGAAAGGGCACTAGAGGCGAAAGTCGTATCCGACAACGCAGGCACCTTCATCGTTACGCCCGACCGTCTGAACCTCGCGCCCGGCGGCAAAGGGATCGTGACGGTATTCTTCAAGCCGTACGACACCGGCAACCACACCGGCGCAATCAAAATTTACAGCAACGACCCGATCGAGCCGCTAACCACGGTTTCGCTCTTCGGCTTCAGCAGCGAGGACGACACACAGTGGACAAAGGTCATCGAGGGCGACGAGCCGCGCTGGGAGATCGGATCGATCGGCGGCTGCTCAACAACGTTGATCGGAGGTGAATAATGAGATACTTCAATAAATCAGCTCTCTTTTTTATGATCGTCTTTCTCTTCGTCTCCTGCAACGAGAGCGACATCATCTACAAAAAGACAGGCGAGGATTTCGACAACAACGGCGGTGTCTACAGGAGCGTTGACGGCGGCGTCACAGTCATTATCCCTCCGGATGCGCTGCCGGACGACGTTGAAACAGTGACGATCACTGCATACAGGCTCGATACTCCGGCAATGACGAACGTCTCGAAGCCGGTCACCAACATCTACTCGATATCTCCGGCGGCAGTTCAGTTCAAAAAGGATCTGACCGTCAACATATTTTATAAGGAAGCAAACTTCCCGAATCTGCTCGACGAGCTCGACCTCAAACCCTATTTCTCGGTCGACCGCCAGAACTTCGAGCCTGTCGAAAAGTATGAACTCGACGTCGAAAACAACCTGATAAAGATGGAGATCAACTTCCTCGGCAACTTCCACATCGGCTTCCCGAAGGAACTCGTCAAGGACAAGGGCTCAAGTCAGTCCGGCATCGCCGAGATGGTCCTGATCCCGGCAGGCGAATTCGAGTTCGGTGCACCCGAGGGGACCAAAACCGGAGCGACATCCGAGAACGAGCTTCAGGAATCCGAAGGCTTCAACAGGGTCTACCTCTCCTCCTACTACATCGACAAGTACGAGGTCACGAACAGCCAGTACCGCCTCTGCATGGACGCAGGCGTCTGCACCGAGCCCTACGACGTGACATCGATCCTTTACCAGAACTACTTCTACAACGCGAACTACGCAGGTTTCCCGGTGATCTGGGTAACTTACGGTCAGGCGGAGACCTTCTGCCAGTGGGCTGGGAAGACGCTTCCGACCGAGGCTCAGTGGGAAAAGGCGGCACGCGGCTCGGAGTTCAGGATCTTCCCGTGGGGCGATACCGGACCGACCGACAACATCGAAACCACGATCGCGAACTACTCGGCGATCTTCGGAGACGTCACGATCGCGATCTGGGGAGACGAAGGCACCTCGCCGTACGGAGTCTACAACATGGCGGGAAACGTCGCGGAGTGGACCTCGACCTGGCACAACATCGACACATACTACCACAAACGCACAGACGGCGTAGTTGTCAGCGACCCGATAAGCCCTGCCGAATCACCGACCAACGAAAAGGTCATCAAGGGCGGAAGCTGGGTCTCGCTCACCGACGAAATCACAACCTTTGCGAGAGACAAGGCGTTCCCGAACTATCGTTACTACAACCTTGGTTTCAGATGCGTCCAGTCTGTCAGCGAATAGGAGGATGAAATGAAAAAATTCAGTTATTTCGCAGTATTATCTTTTCTTTTCGCGATACTTGCCATCTCATGCGGCGGCAAAAAGGATGACCCGTACAACTACCCGGATTCCGACAGCAGCCCGTACGGAGACCAGGACGCATGGAACCCCTCCGACTCGGATGTCGTACCTGACGGAGACCCGTCGCACAGAAACGATGAGGACACGGCACGCGACTGCAACTACTCCAGCACCGACAACAGGATCAGGCCAAAGGACGAGGATCTTGTCTTTTCCGGCATAATTTACGGAGAACAGTCGCTTACGAAATATGTCTACTTCATGAACCGCTGCTACGAATGCAACGTCAACAGCCCGCTCATGATCACAAACATCCTGATCGTCGATGAAAACGGCATTCCGGATGCAGGCTCATTCGTGATCAGCGACAACCCGCTGGAAAACGGCCCGGTTTCGCTGCAGCACGACGAAGAGCTCAGGATCGGCGTCTACGTCACGGCGACGACATGGAGCGACCAGGTCCGTTACCTGCGCGTCCAGAGCAACGACAAGTGCAAGCCGAACTACGACATGCCGATCACGGCGCAGACAAAACCCTCCGGCAAGATCGTTGTCAAAACGGTCGACGACAGCGACCCCGACGACGGGATCATGGTCTTTTCCGATGTCTCCGGCGAGCTTGTCAACCGCATCGAGGTCAAAAATGTCGGCACGACGACGCTGAGGCTCTCTTCGGTCGCGGTAACCGAAAACCAGTCCAGAAACACCAACGAGTTCGGCTTCTTCGTTCAGGATGCGCCGACCTCCACGATACAGATCCTTGCCGGCGAATCGGCCACGCTCAACATCGGCTGCCGCAACGACAAGGAGTATCCTACACCTCTCTCCGGCGAGCTGACGATCTCCAACACCGACCCGACCGAATACGGCGTCAACAGCGAATACAAGCTCACGCTCAAGTGCGGCCCGAATGCCGAAAAATCACCGACCGCGCTCCTCAAGTGCGAACCCGAGAAGATTTCGGTACTCCAGTGGGCGGTCATGGACGGCAGCGACAGCGTCGACTCAGACGGTCAGTCCAAGGAGGGTCTCCGCTACCTCTGGAGCTTTGCTTCGACACCCGGCGGTATCTCGCTCGATATCGTTGACGAGGCAAACAGAGCCGGCTCCGCGCTCAACGGCGACTCCTCGAACAAGATCTCGACGACGGCATTCCAGGCACGCGTCAAGGGCACCTACATCGTCCGCCTGATAGTCATCAACGAAAGCGGTATCACGAGCAAGCCGGCTCAATGCACAGTCGAGGCAGTATCCGACGACGACCTCACCCTGAAGCTCCTCTGGAACAACAAGGATGCAGATCTCGACCTTCACCTCATCGCACCGGAAGGCAGCTTCGGTGACAACGCAACTGACTGTTATTACTGGAACTGTTCTCCGCAGTATTCCGGCGAAAAGCCCGACTGGGGCGAAATCGGCGAACCGAAGGACGACCCGAACCTCGACATCGACAACACCACCGGAATGGGTCCGGAAACGATCACCATAAACAAACCTGTCAACGGGACATACAAGGTCACGGTCCACGCCTACGACCTCTCGCACGGTCCGGCGACGGCTGTCGTCAAGGGTTACGCACACTCGAAAGAGGCGGAATCCGTATCGCTTCTGATGAACAAGACCGACACCTGCTGGGATGTCTACAAAGTCACTGTCTCCGACGGCGAATCCAACAAAAAGGCGATAAGCTTCGAGCCGATAGTTCCCGCGGCGGTTTACGACTGCGCAAAGCCAACACACTGATTTCACTCGGTTTAAAAATCAATGCATGACGTTCAAAACTATCCCGACGACCGCAATATCACGGTCGACCAGGTCGGTATCTGGGACATCGAATACCCTGTAGTCGTCAAAGACCGCGCAAACAAGACCCAGAGCACTGTCGCAAGTGTAGACATCTCGGTCCAGCTCCTGCCCCGCTTCAAAGGGACTCACATGAGCCGTTTCGTCGCCGTCCTGAACAGCGTCAAGGGAGAGATCACAATGTCCAACATACCGGAAATACTCAAGAAAACACGCGAAACTCTTGAATCTCCGCAGGCTATCATCGCGCTGCGCTTCCCCTACTTCATCGAAAAATCAGCGCCCGTGACGCAAATCAGTTCGACCTTCGCGATACAGGTGCTCTTCAGCGGCTTCAGTGATGCCGCAAGCGGCGACAGTTTCATTCTCGGAGTACGGGTCCCCGTCACTTCGCTCTGTCCCTGCTCGAAGGAGATCAGCAGCTACGGCGCCCACAACCAGAGGAGCTTCGTAACGCTTTACGTCCAGTTTTCGGACTTCATCTGGATAGAAGATCTCGTCCACGATGTCGAGGAGTGCGCAAGCTGCGCGATCTACCCGCTACTCAAGCGCGAAGACGAGCGCTTCGTCACGGAAAAAGCCTACGAAACTCCTGTTTTTGCCGAAGATATAGTCCGCAACGTCACCGAAAAGATGATGCAGAACAACAAAATCAGCTGGTTCATGGTCGAGACGCTTCACCTCGAAAGCATCCATGCTCACAACGCCTACGCCAGGGTCGAACGCTTCAAAAAGCAGTCCCCCCTGCTCTCGGAACACCTCAGGATGTTCAAGGGTTTTCCGAAAATTCAAACACTTTTATAGAGGTCAGACATGAAAAAAATACTTCTTTTACTGCTCATCCTGTCGCCCGCGATGCTCTTTGCGGCAACGCTCCACTACTATTCCGAAGGCAAAAGGATCGAGCTTTCGGAGGATTTTTCGAGCTACACCTTCATCAAGAACGCCGAAGTCAAGGCGACCTTTGAAATTCCATCCGAGGTAAAGATCAGGCAGTCCAAAGATGGGATTTTTATCCTTGAAAAAGTGGACAGCACCTCTCGCGAAAAGCTTCAGAAAAACGGGATACTCTTTCCCGCATACCGCACCGTGAACGGGCAGGTCCGCAATCTGACGGGCATGATCTACGTCAAACTCACCGGGAAGCATGATGAAGCTTCAGCAAAAAAGTGGTGTAAAGACAACGACCTGCAATTCATCAGGCTCTACAAGTACGCTCCGGGCTGGATCGTCGCATCGACAGGCTCGCAGAACCCGGTAAAGCTTTCGGCCAGGTTTGTTGAAGAAAAGATGGCTGCAGCGGCAGAACCGAGTTTCTTTATCAGGCTCCGGAAGCGCGCCTATCTCCCGAGCGACACCTTTTTTCCGAAGCAGTGGCATCTTCACAACGACGGCACCGACAGCCTGCTTACAGGTCCTGACCATGCGCATGTCGCGGAGGCGTGGGAACTTCTCAAGGCTTTTACCGGCGACATCGGCGGCAAGGGGATCAAGCTCGCGATCGCGGACGACGGCTTTGACCTCGACCACGAAGACTTCAAGGGCAAATTTCTGCCGGGCTACGACTTTTGCGACGACGACGAAACCCCTAAATACGACGAATGGAATTACGATATGCACGGGACATGCTGTGCCGGTGTAGCCGCTGCCGTGACTGACAACGACAAAGGTGTGGCCGGTGCCTGTCCGAACTGCAAAATCATACCGATCCGCCTCGATTTTTATGAAGAGCTCGACGTTATGGGGCTCAATGCATTTGAATTTGCCGCTGAAAACGGCGCGGACATCATCTCCAACAGCTGGGGTCCCCCTGACAATTACGAGCCTCAGGATATGACTGCGCCTTTGAAGGAGCTCGTCGCTAACATCACATCGACGGGCGGCAGGCACGGCAGAGGCATCATCATCACCTTTGCGGCGGGGAACGGCGACGAACCGATCGAGACCGACGGTTTCGCCAGCAACCCTAACGTCTTCGCGATCGGCGCTTCAAGGGCCGATGCCACGCGCTGCAGCTATTCCGATTACGGCGCACCGCTCGATTTCATGGCTCCCAGCAGCGATTACGACGACGATACCTACGATCAGGTCGACGGGATCTGGACTGTCGACAACACGGGAGAGGCCGGCTACAACGACAAGGATATATACTACGGCGACCCGAACGGAAACTACACGAACGACTTCGCAGGAACATCCTCGGCATGTCCTCTGGCAGCCGGGATCATCGGTCTTGTCCTGCAGGCGAATCCCTGCCTGACCCGCGACGAGGTATACACGCTCCTTGCCGAAACGAGCGACAAGATCGGCGACCGCGCTTATAACGACGAAGGCTTCAACGACTACTACGGCTACGGCAGGATCAACGCTTGCGAAGCTGTCAAAAAGGCACTTGAAACAGCCGGCAGAGACGTCTCGCAGGCGACCTGCGGCGGCGAAATAAAGGTCCTTGAAAACGGCGAAAACACCGTGACCTGCGATATGGGAGATTCCGGCGACACAGGTGACTCGGGAGATTCCGGCGACTCCGGTGATTCAGGCGATACCGCTCCGGATCAGGACAGCGCCCCCGAGCCCGATCACGACCCGGTGACCGATCCCGATATTCAGGGAAGCGACTCCGACGAAACCGCTTCTGACGAAGACACTGCGCCTGAACCAGACACTGACACGACGAAACCTGAGAAAAAATCCTCAGGCTGCGCCCTCTCCATTATTTAACCTTCTGTTTATGCCAATACGAGGATAAATGCGCGAACTACAGAATATAAAAGAGGGAATACACAAGTTGAAAAGGACCGTTCTCGTTGTTGACGACGAACTTATAAACCGCGAGCTTCTGGGCATGATACTTCAGCAGAAATATGATGTCGTCTATGCCGAAAACGGGAAAAATGCCCTTGATATCGTCAAAACGACGCCCGGAAAAATATCACTCATACTTCTTGATCTTCTGATGCCGGAACTCAACGGATACGAAGTTCTCAAAACTCTTCAGTCCGATGCCAACCTGAAGAAAATCCCGGTCATAGTCCTCACCTCCGAAAAAGATGCCGAGGTCGAGAGTCTCCAGCTCGGGGCGGCCGATTTCATCTCTAAGCCGTACAATATGCCGGAAGTAATCATGGCGCGTGTCCAGCACTCCATAGAGCTTGCCGAAGACAGCGACATAATCCTCGCCACCGAAACCGACCACCTGACAAGGCTTTACAACAAGGATTTCTTTTTCCAGTACTGTGCGAAAAGCGATCTCTACACGCCGGGAAGGGATATGGACGCGATCGCTGTCAACATCTCGCGTTTTCACCTTGTCAACGAGCTTTGCGGCAGAGGATTCGGCGATCAGGTCCTCTGCACAGTCGCAGACGAGATCAAATATTTCGCCTCTCAGAGCGAAGGACTTGCCGGACGCAGCGGCGACGATCTTTTCTTCGTCTATCTGCCGCACAGGGAATCCCACGAGAAATTTCTTGAAGGCATAGACGGCGCAGTGGCGGAAATTGCCGGAGCAGCAAGGATAAACCTGCGGATGGGCGTCTATCAGAATGTCGATCACTCCGTCGGTCTGGAGGAACGCTTCGACAGGGCGGTCATCGCCTGCAACTCGCTTCGCAAAAGCGCTTCGGAGCACTACGCGCTTTACGATTCAAAGCTGCACGAGAAGGAGCTTTTCTCCGAGAAACTCATCAACGAGATGGATTCTGCACTCGCGCAAAGGCAGTTCAAAGTCGTATACCAGCCGAAATTCAACATAAAGGGCAAAACCCCGCGTCTTTGCAGCGCTGAAGCCCTGGTCAGATGGAACCATCCCGAGCTCGGCATGGTAAGTCCCGGACTTTTCATACCGCTTTTCGAGGAAAGCGGACTCATCAGCCGGCTCGACAACTATATCTGGCGCGAGGTGGCACGGCAGATAAAGCAGTGGAAGGATGAACTCGGCGTGACAGTTCCCGTTTCGGTCAACGTCTCGAGAGTTGACCTTCTTTCACCCGACTATGAAAAAAATATGATCGGACTTGTACGCGACAACTCGCTTCAGCCCGAAGATATGCTTCTTGAAATCACAGAATCGGCATATACGGAAAACTCGGAACGCATAATCGGGATCGCCAATTCGCTGAGAGCGCGCGGTTTCAAACTTGAAATGGACGACTTCGGTTCAGGCTATTCGTCGCTCAACATGCTTGCATCCCTGCCGATCGACGCACTGAAACTCGATATGAAATTCGTCCGCCGCATCTGCGAAAACGCGAAGGATCTGAGGATGATCCAGCTTATGATAGATATCGCTGCATTCCTGAATGTCCCCGTTATCGCAGAAGGAGTCGAGACCGAGGAACAGTACAGGCTTTTGAAGGAAAACGGCTGCGACATAATCCAGGGATACTACTTCTCGAAGCCGCTCCCTGTCGAACAATTTACCGAAATGATAGAAAAAGAGGGGAAAAAGAGATGCTGACAATCGAAAATTTGAAAGAATTCGGCGCAAATGTCGAAGAAGGCGTTGCAAGATGCATGGGACTCAACGATTTTTACCTGAAACTCGTGAATATGGCTGTTCCCGACCAGCAGATTGATGCGCTTGAAGCGGCACTTGCGAAAAAAGACCTCGACGCCGC
>DBXP01000044.1 GCA_002309575.1 bacterium UBP6_UBA1209
TTATTTATCGGTAGGAGAGACGTTTCCTGAAACGTCTCAATCTCTAAACGTCTCATATCTCTAAACGTCTCATATCCCTTGAGACGGCTCCTCACTGCTACCTTACGCAATAAAAACTACCATCTATTTCATCTCCCTGGGAATTGTAGTTAATGTTTACATATCCCAACCAGAGGTTCATATACCACGGCCACTGCTCATCCTCAATATCCTCTACAGTAGAAGAAGACCATAAGCTGTTACCGAAATGATCTCCTAATTTGTTGTATTCTAGAGGATTATCGTAATCGTTACACGTGCAATCTTCATAATTATTCAAGCTCTGAAACGACAAGCTGCTGTCTGTAACACCGCAAGAGCCGCCAGTCTTTACCCCTGGACAATTCTGAATAAGTGTCCTCAATTCGCCGATTGTCGGTAAATGCCAGTCATTAAAGCCGCCTTCCGAATAGTTTTCGCAATAGTCAAAGGCATCCTGCCAAATTTTATCCATTTGCTCCCTTTCTTCCCAGTCAGCGATATTGTTCCTTGGATATACCCAAATGAAACTCGTTGTCGAATCGAAACACGGTGTGCCGGATGATGAACTGCATTCGGGCAAATCAATATACTCGAGATAGTCGATGCAGAAGCGGTCTGTTCCTTTATTATTGGATCCGTCTTTCTTGTATTGGAATATCAATGTATGTGTTCCTGCTGTCAGGCTGATATTTTGCTTAGTCCAGTTTGACCAGCCTGTTGTACCTGAATTGTAATTCACTCCTTTGCTTGTCAATTTGAGATTTGCATTGTCTGTTCCGTCAACATAAAGGTTGAATGTGTCCCAATCGGTGTTGTCGTTGTTTTCTCCGGTCCCTTTTATGTAGAAGGAGAGGGCGGCGGCTTTCGGCATATTGACAGTTATCCTCATTTCTGCAGTCGAACTTGTGACGTTATAGTTATCGGAACACATTGCGTAACTTCCTCTTTTCGCTCCGATACCGCCGTTTTCTGAAGCAGTCATTCTTGACCAGTGATACGATGCGGAGTTGTTTACAGAAGAAATATATCCTGAAGATGTATCTTCTCCGGCATCTTCAAAGCTCCAGCCGGTTCTTGTCTGACACAGAGAATCTTTCCATACATATCCGCTGTTGCAGCCGCAGGAGTAAGTTGTTGCACTTGTTGTTGTGCAGACTCCATCCGAATTTTCATCGTTTTCGCAAAGATTCGGGTCGCATGGTTTTACGCAAGCAGTGCCGTTCCAGAAATATCCGTTTTCGCATCCGCACTCATACTGTGTAAATGATAAAGCAGTACATTCTTTTGTTGAATGCTCGCCGCACGGATTTGGTTCGCACGGATTGATTGTAGATCTAACACATATAACGGATATGTATTGTAATAAATCGAGGGGGGGATTCTTTGACGTAAAATCATTAAAAAAAGAACCAAAATTTATTACCGATGAATACTCTGACGAATCTGACGACGAACGAGTAGATGAGGACCAATAGTCTTGAATAGAATAGTCATAATTAGAAATATCCGGAAAATCCGAATACGGTTTAGTTGATTTGTCGGGATTAAACAAAGAAGCCAGCTCGTTTCTATTGGGAACTCTCCAGTCTGTAAAGCCGGCGTAATCAGAATTCTCACAGTATTCCAGTGACTGCTGCCATGTTAGAGCAGTAGTTTGCTCTTTCTGCCACATCAAACCGGTTGCTGAATCAGTGATAACAATCTTGTCATCTATTTCTTGCTGAGTGAATGAAGATGATGCTAATCCGTCTCCGCGGACACACATTACTCTTATGCGATCACTTGTCATTTTGTCATAAAAAGAACTCATCCAATCGGTAGAAAAACAGAGGGCATATGTTCTCAGGCTATTGCTGGTAGACTCCACCATATTTGTCCAAAATTTAATGTTTTGATCAAGTATGTCTGGGAAATAATTCTTGTCGAATGCAGGGTATGACCTGATGTCTGCGATCGAGAGAAACTCCGGCGGACTTGGCAAACGCCAGTCAGAATATCCGGCGTAATTTTTCAAATGGCTGCAGTAAGTTCTTGCCTCATCCCAAGTGTAAGTTCCGTTTGGCGGATTCTGCTGCCACATGAGACCTGTGTTGTTGTCAAGAACAACATTTCGACCTTCAAGTGTCTGAACTGTGAAATTACGCGGTGCGCATTTGTCTCTGTATTGAGCATCCTGACCGAAGAAATCTTCTCCTTCTTCGGGACAAGGTATTTCTGCATCGTTGTCATAGCATTTTTTCTGACCAGTGCAGATGTTGCCGAGATGTGTATATCTTTCACATTTGGAATCTTTCCGGAAATATCCTTTTTCACATTCGCAGAGATAGCTGTCAGAGGATTGAGGCGTGCATATCAAGTGTTCACTACTGTCGCAGGAATCGGCATCGCAAGGATTTGGAATGCAGCTTGTTCCGTCCCAGAATTCATTCTCTCCGCAAATAATATCCGTTCTCACGCACATGACAGAATACGTGTTGTTTATAATACCACCATAAGAATCCTTTGATTTAAAATTTACAGGAATAACCTGATCATTATTATTTCTGCCGAAATCTGTTCCCCAGGCAAGGCTTCTGCTATAAGAACTGGAAGACCAGAAGAAAGTGGTTGGTATGTCCGGAAAGTCAGAATAGGGCGCACTTGATTTATCAAAATTCAATAAAGAGGTTAATTCATGTGTGTTGGGGAGTCTCCAGTCAGAATATTCAGCATAAGTTAAATTCTCGCAGTATTCGAGAGCTTCCATCCATGTTTTTTCTTCAGCATATTCTTTCTGCCACATTAATCCGGTTGTCGTGTCTTTTACGACATCTTCTGCATTAATAGTTATTATGGAAGATAGGTTTGCTCTTGGTCGCTCATTGCCGCGAACACATATTGCGTAGGACCAGGAAGTGTCATTCTTTGATCCCGCATAGATTCTGCCAAAGTAAGGCAGAAGAGCAAAAGCCAGGTTCGGGTCTTCAGGATATTCTTTATTTGTCCACAACATAGCTTGACCATCTGAGATCGGTATATTCGGGAAGTAGTTCGCGTCTAATGCCGGATTGAAAATGTCGTAGTCAACAATCGAGATTAGCTCGTGCGGTGTCGGCAGACGCCAGTTAGTGTATCCTGCGTATGAGTTGTTGCAATAAGTTTTTGCTCCTTCCCAAGAGTATGTTTCTCCGGACGGTGTTCTTTGCCACATAAGACCGGTGTTGTTGTCAAAAACAACTTCCTGACCAGAAATTGTCTGAACAGTGAAATTTTGCGGTGTACATTTATCTCTGTATTGAGCATCCTGCCCAGCAAAATCTCCTGTTTCAGGACATTCCATTTCGTTAAAAATATCGTAGCACTTGCTCTGACCTGTGCAGATGTTTCCTATAGACAAAGGTGACTTGCAGCGCTTGTCGCCTAAACTCCAGAAATAACCGTTCTCGCAGCCGCATTTATACTCTGTCAGAGAAGAAGCAGTGCATCCAGTCGAATGTTCACCGCACGGATCAGCCGCATCGCACGGGCTTGTGCATTCTTCTGCCTCAGAATCCCAGAAGTGGGTGGCGTCGCATTTAAAGTGGCATCCGTCATTATTCTGAGTCGGGCTGTATGTAGCAAAGTTCGAAGGCAGATACTCTCCATGATCTCCGGCTTCCGGATCCCATGTCTGAGTAATTGTTGCTGCGCCAGAGGAAACGGCATGGCTTGGAATTTGACAGTTCGCGGTTCTTGTTTCAGGCTCGCAGGATGTGGTTCTCTCATTCCATGCATAGTGTTCACTGCATTTGAAGAAGCAGCCGTTTGTGCCGGATTCCGGTACATGCAGGCTGAAAGTTGCGTCTGTCGGCGGATACCAGTAATGACCGTTCCAGGTCTGGGTTACGGTGTCGCTGTTGGGCCACCATTCCGAATGTTCAGGCGGATTGCCGCAGGAGACACCATAATTCTGATCTGCTTTACACTGCAGACCGTCTCTGTGGTAGTTTTCTTTGCATTTGTAGGCACATGCATTGTCATTCGGAGCATCTTCGACGAAATAGGATTCATGCTCCGTAGGTTCAAACATTTGACCGTTCCAAACCTGATCTACGTATTCGACGACCCACTCTGCGTTTTCAAGCGGGTTGCTTGTGCAATGTATATGTTTTTTTGTTTCGGGGATGCAGTTCTGGCCGTTCCAGTTGTAGTGCGTCGCACATTTGAAGGTGCAGGTGCCTGAGATCGCAGTCTCGCTGTATGTCGCTATGTTCGAAGGCAGGAACTCTCCGTGCTCTCCGGCTTCCGGATGCCAGGTCTGGTTGATCGCATCGGTACCGCTTATCACTGCGTGTTCGTATTGGGAGGGGATCACGCAGTCAACGTTATATTTTACCTCCGCGCTGCATGTCTCGGTCCCCTGATTCCAATTGTAGTGTTCACTGCATTTGAAGAAGCAGCCGATTTCATCTGCGGCAACGTCTGATCTGAAGATTCCTTCGCTTGTCGGGACCCATCTGTTGGTGGAGGCTTTCCATTCCTGGTCAACTTTGTCTCTGCCGTACCACCATTCAGCGTTGTCTATCAGTCCGGTACACTCTACATCCTCCTTTGTTTGGGGTTTGCATTTGTAGTCTTCTTCGTTCCAGTCGTGGTTGTACTGACAGGTGAAGCAGCATCTGTCTCTGCACGAACTTTCGCTGAATACCGGCCTCTCCGAAGGTTCAAACGCCTCGGTCTCGCCGTTCCATGTCTGGCTTATTTTGTTGTATCCTCCCATGTTCCATTCGGAATTTTCCGGTTTGTTCTGGCAGGTGTATACCCTTGTTTCTGCGACGCACTCTTCGTTGTCGTGATCCCAATAGTAGTTGGTGTTGCAGGCGAACCGGCACTCTGTCGAACTCGGAGTTTCGTTGTATTTGCCGACTTCGCTCGGTTTCCAGTTGCCGTTGCTTGCGAGGGTCTGGCTGATGCCGAAGACGGTGTTCCAGTGTGCGTTGTCGGGCAGGCCGGTACATGCGGTGTAGCGCGTCGTTGTCAGCATACATTTCGCGTGATCCCAGTTGAAGCCCTGTTTGCAGCCGCATACGAAGGAGCCGTCCGCTACGGAGCAGGAGCCGTTCGAATTTTCTATATTGCCGCAGGGATCCATGCCGCACGGATCTGCGCAGTCGTTGCCGAAGCATTCGCCGGTGTTCCTGACGCAGACGACATATTTCGGTTCCGATTTTGCCGCCGATACGACCGAACCTGTCGCGAAATCGACAGTCCAGGCTTCTCCAGCTGCGTTCGCGGAGGTCGTCGAAGTCCAGAATTTGTGTGCCGGAAGCCCCTCGAGTGCGCTTGCAGCGCCGCTTGTCTTTTGGAAGTCGATGAGCGATGCGAGCTCGTTTCTGTTCGGGAGTCTCCAGTCGTATTTGTTGTCGGTCTCGATCTCTTCGCAGTAGGAGAGCGCTTCTCGCCATGTTCTCGACGAGACGTACTCTCTCTGCCACATGAGCGAGCTCTCTTTGTCGGTGACGGTTGCAGCCGCAGTTTCAAAGCGGTTCGCCGGAGCGTCGTACTGGTTTTTGCTGACGCAGAGGACAAAGTTTTCAGCCGATTTGGCGACGCTTGCGAGTTCGCCGTTTTCGCCGAGCATCCACGCGTTGCCGTTGTTTCGTGCATCCTGCGATGCCCAGAAAGAGTATCCGCCGTTTGTGTTGAAACTGCCGTCGAGTGCAGGTGATGCTTCATCTGCGTTGACGATCGTAAGAAGCTCTTCAGGAGCCGGAAGTCTCCAGATCATGCCGCTTCCGCTCTGGGTGTCGTTCAGGTGCGAGCAGTAGTCGTTTGCGTCCGACCAGTTCATCGCCGCATTCGAAGCGGATCTGATCCATCTGAGGCGCGTGAAGTCGTCGACGATTATCTGGTTGCCGTCAAGTGTGCCTGGAGTGAGGCTTTTCTGCGTGCAGAACCCTGCAGCGGCATACTGGGGATCCTGACCGAAGAAATCGGCCCCGTAAGCAGGACACTCTTCAAGTTCGCTGGTTCCGTTGAAGCAGAAGATCTCGCCTGTGCAGATATTTCCGAGTGAAAGCGGGTGCTCGACGCAGTTGTTGCCGTTCCACTTGTAACCTTTCAGGCAGGAGAAGAGGCATTCCGACGCCGTAAGACCGTAATTTGCTTCCATATCTCCCGGGGTCCAGTTTGTTCCGCCTGCATGAGTCTGAGTGAATTTGCCGATACCGTCGTTCCAGACCGCGTTGGCGGGTTTCGCGCCGCAGGATTCCGTCGTTCTTGTGCAGTTTCCTTCGGTTACCCATTTTCTGCAGTCGTCGCACGGAGCCACGCCTCTTGCGTTTTCAAAGCCCGGGATATCTGAGCAGTTCCTCGATTTCGTATCGCAGATTTCGCTGGGATCGATCACTCCGTCGCCGCAGAGATCACGTTTGCCGCAGTTCGTCCTGTCGTAAACGCATGTCGCCGGGTCGCACGAAGTCATGTTGTCGGGAGTCATCGAAGCGGGGTAGATATCTCCGCAGCGGACTGCCTGGATCTCGCCGGCAGCCTCGCACTCTTCGCCGGAATCGATTATTCCGTTTCCGCAGGCGTTCATCGCTACAACGGTGATCTCCCTGGTGTTTTCTCCTCCGTAAACGGTTATATCCTCCATGTAGTTGTACATCTCTTCGCCGGTAGCAAGAAGGGTGTATCTGCCGGAAGGAATCTCGAAATCGGCGTCTACATAGCCGCCGCCGGCAAATACCGCCTCGCCCTTGGTGACGAGATCGATGTTTTCGTCATAAATACTGATATAGACTTTGTCCGGATGTTTCGCCGTATTGATCCTGACCTTGACTTTGAGAGTCGCGCCGGCAGAGGATGAGATCTCCTCGTCGAGCCTGATCTCAACGCTCAGAGTCGAATTTTCGGGAACGTAGACATTCGTGGTTTTTGTATAGTAGCCCTCCGCAAAGGCGTTTATCGTGTAAGCCGCCGGAGCGAGGTTTTCGATGTTGATCAGGCCCTCTTCATCAGGATAGAGGACTCTGCTGCCCGGATTCAGGATGATCCCGGGGTTGCTTGCTGCCTGAAGCGGATTGCCGGAAGCGTCGGCAAGGAATACGGAAAGGTCCGACGGAACAGGCTTTGATTCGACACCTTCGTTGTCTTCGTTGATCAAAAATTCGTAGGTCTTCTGCGTCGAATATGTTTTGCCCGAGACCTTGGAATTGACGATGACAGTCATCTTTCCGGTGATGTCGCCGAGCTCGTCGACATTTTCGCTGCCGAGAAGTTCCTTGAGCGGTTTAAGCCCTTCGGCAAGCTCTCCTGGAGCGAGAACTATCGGTTTTTCCATCAAAGTTTCGCCCGGTCTGTAGTAGAAGCTTGCGTTGTCGAAAACCTTTTCGTAATCGTGGCCTTCGATTTTTATTAAAACTTTTTCGACATCCGCGGGAGCCGCCACCTTGAGCGAGATCTTGTCGGTGAGAGCCGAAAGCTTGTTGAGATAAGGCGTCGTCTTCATACTTCCGTCTTCAAGGACCTGGACAGTGTGGGCCGAAGCGTCGAATGTGTCGACGATCGAAACGGCGTTTTTGTTTTTGTTGATGCCGTCAAATACGCGGTAAGCCGTCTCGAGGAGCTTGTCGTTGAGCCCGGAGACGTTCGCATCGTTGCCGAAAATCGTTCCGACATACTTCAGAACGAGGTAATAAGTCCTGAAAAGGTTGAATTTTTCGGCTTCTGAAAGCCTGCTGTTCATCGGCATGAAGAACTTCGCGAAGATCTGCTCAGCCTCTGCAAGCGAGATCTCCGAACCGTTGAGGGCGACGCGGCCCGCGTTGTTCAGGGTGTAGACCTTGTTGCAGTTCTGCGGCGCGGTATCAGGATCGAACCATGCGCAGACGAACTTGTCGGGGCTGAGAGGCGACGAAACGCTGCTGAAGCCAGGCCCGTTCGATGAGGTCAGGATGTAGTTCGCGAAGATCATGACATCTTTCTTCGTGAGGACATACCTGCTGTCGATAGTGTTCAGACCGGTCACAGCCTTCTGCGCGTCGGCGGAATAATCGGCCGGAGTCGAGCCCGAATAGGTCATCGGGATCTTTGAAGAGTCGAACATGTCAGAGAGGGTCGAGCTTCTGTTGTAGGCGTCCGTCGAAGTGAAGAGAGTCGCTATCGCGCTGCGCAGTTCGAGACCGTTCTTTGCAGCCGCGACATCGCCGTTAGCCCTCTTCGCAAGCATCCGGTTGTAGAATTCCGAGACGTAGTAGAGGTTTTCAATGAGGTTGATGTTGCGCTGGAAGCCTATCTGCTTGTTGAAAAGCTCGTAAAGGTCGCTTTCGAGCTCGTAGAGTTTCGCGCATTCTGATGCGGTGTCGAAATAGCTCAGAAGATCGGTTTTGTCCTCGCCCTCTTCTTTGAATGTTTCAATGCCGAGCCTGATGAACTTAAGCGGAGAGTAGTCCTGGTAGTAGTAGCTGCTGCACCACTTTCCGATCAGGTCGGAGACAGAAACCGGTAGAGAGCGCGAATTAAGAAGGAATCCCGAGAAGTGACCGGTCTTTGCGACCATTACGCTGGAACTTGTGCCGAGCATGATGGGGTCACCTGACATTATCGGATCTCCGAGCATGATGGGATCTCCGCCGGAAGTGATCATGATCGGGTCGCCGCCCGCTGTGTACATGATGGGATCGCCGCCGGACGAGAGCATGATCGGGTCTCCGCCCGCCGACTGCATGATGGGATCTCCGCCTGCGCTTCTTGCGATCTGCATGATCGGGTCTCCGCCAGCCGAGAACATGATCGGGTCGCCGCCTGCTTCAAGCATGATCGGGTCTCCGCCAGCCGACTGCAGGACTTCGCTCGTACCGTCGGAATTTGATCTCGTCGCCGAAAGCATGATGGGATCGCCGCCGAAAACTGTTCCCAGTTCATAGACGAAATAGAGCGAATCGACATCGAAAGTCGTTCCCTCGGGGCCGAATTCGATCTTTGAGACCTGCGAGCCATCACCGGACGAGAGTATGCTGTAAGTCAGTTTGGTTACTTTATTATTTCCTTTCTTGATGACGGTGTTCTTCGGTATTACGACATAAATACCGTTGTCGATGTAGTGCGAAATATCCTTTGACATATCTGAAACATCGATCGTTCCGGTGATTGTCGCGAGAAGATAGAGGAAGTTGGAGGAATCTTCCGAGATCATTATCGGGTCGCCTCCTGCCGCGAGCATGATCGGGTCGCCGCCTTCGTCGTTCCCCGCCATTATCGGATCTCCTCCCATGATTGGATCGCCGCCGCCGTAAACAAGTTTTGCGCGGACGATGTATTCGCCCGGATTTACTGAAGAAATTTTATGAATCGTATTTACTGCAGTCTGGTTCATAGCCGTCCAGAGGATCCTGAATCCGGGAGCCGCCTTCGTGCTTCCGCCTTCGATGGAAAGGGGGACCTCGTTGTTCGCCGGGTTGTTGGGGTCGATAACCACTTCATGCCTGTCTGCCGAAATTTTGAAGCCTTTGAAGAATTTCTGGAACTCGCGGTTTTCGCTCTTTTTGACATCAGCAGCGATCTTTTGCGCGAGTATCTGCGGATCATTTATATTAAGGTATGAAGAGAGGAGGTTGAGTCCGTTTTTTATGCCTGAAAGCTTTGTGTAATCAAGCTCGCCGAGCCATTCTCCTGTTCCGAGTTTTGCGTAAGCTCTGACTTTTGTCTCGCTTTTGCGGATGTCGGAGCAGTTTTCATCAACGAGATATGCCGCGTTCGTGATCTCTGAAATATTCGCGACGTGGTCACTCATTCCCTTGAAACAGCTTGCGAAATCATTTGCCTTGACGCAGTAGCTCTTTGTTGCAGAAATGTCTGCGGTGAAGGAGTATTTTCCGGAGTTATCTGTGGTTGCCGAAGCGATCCTGGTCGTCCCGCTGCATTCAAAAAGAGCGACTTCGATGCCTGAAACGCTGCCGGCGATTTGGTAGAGACCTGAGATCCTGTGGTTTTCCGTCACTTCGGGAGTGTCGTTATCAGGAGTCTCCGGAGTATCGCTATCGGGTGTCGGGACTTCGGTGTCAGCGTCTTCGTCGTTCTGATGAACTAGGTTATCAGAGTCGTTAGGATCGGTAGGGATGTCGGAATCCTCGTCTGGTTTTTCAGTGTTTCCGGGGTCTTTGATGCAGATGTTGTGATCTTTGTCACAGATCAGCCCTTCGTTGCAGGTCTTGTTCGGATAGCACTCGCCGTAAAGCTCGCCCTGCTTTTTGCCGGGCTCCGAATCTTCGTCCGGTGTCGTTGGCTTGTCCGTGTCTTTGTCCGGTCTCTCCTCGTCCGGCGTCACGGTGTTTTCCGTGTCTTTGTCCGAAGTGGTAGTCTGCGTGGAGTCTTCGTCCGGGTAGTTGTAGACGTTCTCCTCTTTGCTGCCGCCGCAGGAGAGGGTGAAAGCCAATGCACAGAAAAGTGCAAAAACAACAAGAAATCTCTTCATTTTAAACCTCCGGTTTTAGGTTCGCTCCGGCGCAAACCTTAGGGAATTTAAGGAAGTTAGGAAGCCTAAGGTGTTTAGGGGGCGGCGCGAAAAAACAGCGAAAAAACTTGACTTGGATTTTGGATTAGATATAATTAAACATCTATTTCTGATTTCTGATTTCTGATTTCTGATTTCTGATTTCTGATAATTCTGTCCATTCCTCTGGAATCTCCGCTCGAAAAATCAAAAGCGGTCTATTCTATGGGAGGTGATAAAAATTGCAAATAAATACGAATGATTTCCGAAATACCGCCGGAGGGCTTGCCGGGAAGCGGGTTTAAGCCGGTCTTCCCTTCATCTCCAGGAGTTTTTTCAGACTGCTGCTGCGCTCGTTTTCGTTAGTTATTGATTTTTCGACAGCTTTTGCGGAGGCGTATATCGAAACGCTCTTTTTGGCTCTTGTGACGGCAGTGTAGAGGATCTCTTTGGTCAGCATCGCCGAGGAGTTGAGGTCATCCGGCAGGAAGATCAGCACGGATATGAATTCGCTACCCTGACTTTTGTGGATCGTCATCGCATAGACGGTCTCGACTGCCCCGAGTTCGGAAATGGCAAAACCTTCGTCGCTGTGTCCTTGAAAGTAGGCTCTTTTCGTGCCGTTGCGTTCGAGAATGACGCCGCAGTCGCCGTTAAAAAGCCCGGTGCCGTAGTTGTTTTTCGTGACCATGACAGGGCGTCCGTTGTACCACGGATCCTTAGCCGCATCGATCCCGAAAGCTTTCTCTGCCAGCTTGTTGATATCGGCAACGCTTTCGTTTGTTGTCGTGAGGATCTTGAAGCTGCCCAGCTTTTTGAGGATCCCGGCGGGAGAGTCGTCTTCAAAGAGAAACCCGTATTTTTCTTTAATAGTTTTAGTAAATTCTATTTCTCTATCCGACGGCTTGTGATCAGTGGCGATGTTCTTGAACAAGTCTGCATCGGCGGCTTTGACCGCCTCCGCGATTTCCTTGATAGCCGGGTCAAAGCGGTAAGACACGGTAAGTTCGGCGATATTCTTTTTGAAAACGGTCGATTTCGAGGCGCAGATATCCGAAAGAACGTTGCCGACTGCCACGCTCGCCAGCTGATCCTTGTCTCCCAGAAGTATCAGCGAACTATTCCCGTCGATTGCGTCGAGAAGGGCGTTCATCATGGAGATGTCGACCATGCTGGCTTCGTCAACGATGATAAGGTCGGCAGACAACTTGTTGTTTTTGTTGAATAAAAATTCGCCGTGGCTCCAACCCAAAAGGCGGTGGAGAGAACATCCTTCAAGAGTGCCGGCCAGATCGAGGGTATCGTCGGATATCGGTTGCCCTGGCATTTTCCGCACGTTCGAGATGCAATTTTTGAGAGACTCGTTCATCCTCGAAGCCGCCTTTCCGGTGGGGGCTGCAAGAAGGATCTTCGCTTCAGGCTTGATCGAAAGCAGCGCAAGTATGATCTTTGAAATGATCGTCGTCTTTCCGGTGCCGGGCCCGCCTGTGATAATGGTCATCCTGTTTTTGACCGACAGCTCCGCCGCCCTTTTCTGCTCTTCGGAATCGCTGTCGAACAAGGTGTCGAAAACACTTGAAAATTTGTCAAATTCTGCTGAATGGGCGCTGCTTTCGGATGCGATGCGGCAAAGCTTTTCGGCAAGTATGTTTTCGTAATGCCAGTATTTGTAGAAGTAGTACCGGTCCATAAAAAAGACGATCGGCTTGAACTCATTGAAGGGATCAGTTGTGTATAAATCGGTGAATTTATTGAGCTCCTGGAAATCCTCCCATGCCGGCAGCAGAGAATCCGTGTCGAAAGAGAGCAAAAGATCTTTTGAGTAGTCTTTCAGCCCCTCCTTGAAGCGCTCGTAGGCCTGTTTTGTAAGACATGAGCTTCCCGCGCCGGCCTGCTGCGAAACAAGCGCCGCCAGAAGTTCAAGGTTCTCCCGGCTGCCGGGATCGCTGACATTAGTCTCTCCCGACAGGTATCCGGCGATCTGCAGATCTGTGGCCGAGATGACCCTTTTTTCATACAATTCTTTGATTATACTAGCCATTTTCCTCTTTTTTGCTGCCTGCAAGAAGTCTCTGTATCGCCTTTATAGTTGCATGTTGCGGCCGGTACCGGTAGAGACCGGTCTCGCTTCCCGGCGAGTCGCTGACTCCGCGCAGAAAGATGTAGACGACCTCTCCGAAACTCTTTTCGTAGCTGTAGTCCGGATCCGCCTTTGAAAGGTATAGGTCAAGCGCGGCGAGGTAGAGGAAAAACTGAAGGAAATAGTTGTGGTTTTTCATCTCCGCTTCAAGTCCTTCCCTAGCGTAGTTGTCAAGCAAGTTGCCGGAATCGTTGGACTTTGAGTCCAGATTGTTGGATTTCCAGTCAACAAGGTAGTATTTGCCGCCGGCCCTCAGAACAAGGTCGATGTAGCCTACGACGAAGCCATCGATCGAGTTTTTCAGGGGGGCGAGCTCCAGTTTTTCATTCTGCCGGATGATCGAGCAGAGCTTTGCGAGGTCCGCGCCTTCGACTCTGCAGTAAAATTCACACTCCGAAAGGGTATCCCGTTCGCGGTTCAGCTGAGAGAGGGAAAAACCTCCGAAAACAGGCTTTTCGCATACGGTCTTCACGTTCGCCCTGACTGAATCGAAAAGGGCGTCAAGGTCTTCACGGTTTTTAAAGATGGCGGGGTTTTTGTTCAGAAGCTCTCCGACAACGCGGTCTCTCTCTTCGTCGGATGCTCCGAAATCGATTTTTTCAAAGATCGAGTGAAGCAGTGTCCCGGCATCGCGGCCGCTCGGGAAAATGAGCGTAACTGCCTCATTTGATTTGGTGTTTTTACTGTGCGGCTCATCCTTCCGCTCCTCCTGGTTTTTATCGTCGTCTGCCACGAAGGAGGATGTGCTTTCGTCCTTTTCGGCTGAGCTGGAGGCGCTGATCCCGGTGAAGCTGGAGATGCTCCGGCAGGGTACCCTTCTTCCCAGCTGCTCCTCTTCCCAGTCGAGAGTGAAGCTGCCGGATGGCGGGAGAGGAGTCGCCTGCGACACTGTTCTGTAACGGATCGTCCCTTCGGACTGGTCGCAGAATCTCTTTATTTCATCCGATTTTACGATCTCATTGAGAAGAGTCTGCCTGCCGCGTGACGCGGTTTTTTGAAAGTAGAGCAGGGTGAGGAATTTGGCCCTTGTCGTGAGGACGTAGAGCAGCCGCATGTTTTCCGCGAGATCCTCCTTTTTGACGGCAGCCGAGACCTCGTTCGGCGACAAAGAGAGGTACTGACCGAAGTCTTCTTCGCTGTGGTAAAGCGCGAAACGGTCACTGCCGGTGCTTCCGGAAGTCATTATGTCAGGAGAAAAAACGATATTAAATTCAAGACCTTTGCTTGTGTGAAGAGTCAGGATCTTTACGGAGTCGCTGCTGTCGTTGTCAAGGCGCGAATCCTCGTCTTCATCCTCTGACACCCCGCCGGAGCAGAGCCTTTTGTGCAGATATCCGGCGACATCCTCGATAGGAGCGCGGTTTGTCGTCTCGTATCGGTTCAGAAGTTCGACGAGCTGACCGAGGTTGGTCAGTTTCTGGCGCTCCCCGCGGGCAAGCCTGTCTGAGATGTGGTCAGCACGGATGAGTTCCGAAAAGGCGGAAAAGAGCCCGTGCTCCCTCCAGTTTTCGCAAAAATCGTTGAAATCCCTGTTGGTCCCGGCATCGTCAGATGAGGATGCGCGGAAGATCGTGAGCTCTACGGCCTTTCTCTTTCTTCTGTCGTCGGGGTTTGCCGCCGCATCGAGAAGGATAAGGAGATCCTTCGCCTCGACCGTGTCGAAGATCACCTTTTTGCTTCTCAGGACAGAGGGGATCCCGTATTTTCCGAGCTCGTTTTTTATCTTTTCGGCGCTCTTGTTCGCCCGCACGATCACTGCGAAATCCGAATATTTTACCTGCCGCTCTGCGCCCTCTTCGATGATCCTGCACGGGGAATCCGGCCTGACCATCTCGCGGATCCTCGAGATCATGTCGGCAAAGATGGTTTTTTCCGCCTCTTTTTTTGTCAGAGACTTGCCGTTTTCCGGAGTGACGTCGCAGATCTCAATGCCGTATTCATCGCCGTTTTCCAGAACTAATTTGTCGGTCTTGTTGTGGTCTACAGACTGATATTCGAGCTGGCTTATCTGAAAGACGCCCTGCGGCGCGAAGAGCCGGTTTACCGCCTCGACTGCCTTTGCCGAGGAGCGGTAGTTTACGCCCATCTTGTATTTTTTCAGATCACGCTGGTTTTTCGAGACCTTGAGGTATGCATAAATGTCGGCATTACGGAAGGAGTATATCGACTGCTTGAGGTCGCCGATATAAAAGACTGTGTGGCCGGGATCATCGAAAAGACGGCTGAAAATTTCAGTCTGCACTGGATCTGTGTCCTGAAATTCATCAATGAAAACAAGCTTGTATTTTTCTCTGACTGCTTTTGCAAGAGCCTCTGCCGAGCCATCGTTTTTTGTCAGAGTTTCGTAAAGGATCGCGATCTGGTCGTCGAAACCGAGAAGCCCTCCTGAGCGGTAGCTTTGTACGGTTTTGTCAATAAATTCAAAGAAGTGTCTGAAAAAGAGCTCGGAAGCGTCCGGAGTCTCCGTCTGCCCGGAAGTCCTTAGTTTCAAAAGCGGATTCGCGAGATGCCTTTTTGCGATTTTTGTGAGCTCATCCACATTGAACCAATCCTTTTTAAATAGATCCGGGTAGTTGTTTGCGCTGTTTCTGAAAAAGTCTATCACGGCGCGCCGGGCGATCTCAGCGGAATCTCCCGTTTTTTCAAGATCGAAACTGCAGCCCGATTCGAAGGCGAAATCTTTGATCATCTTCGAGCAGAAGCTGTGGATCGTCGATACCGATACCCTGTCGAAGTTGTCGATCGCCCTCTTCAGCCGCTCCGCCGCCCCGCTGTTTCCATTTTCTTTTTGAATATTTGCGAGCTTTTCTTTCAGGGACTTCAGGATCCTCTCGTTCAGCTCCTCTGTCGCCGCTTTTGTGAAGGTCACGACAAGGATCTTGTCGACGGGTACGCCTTCTCCTTCGATGACAGCCCTGGTGAAAAGTGCGGCGATGGAGTAGGTCTTGCCTGTCCCGGCGCTGGCTTCAACTAAATTTTTCCCTGAAATTTCAACGGTTTCGACGTCAAAATCCTTAAAAATCTCCGACATGACACTCCGTAGCAAGGGTTTAAAGTGCCGAACTTTGGTGTATGTTATTTTTTTCGAGATAGTTTTCCAATTTAGCGAGCGCCTCCTGCGTATTCAACTGCCAGACCGGTGCGACAAGGTATTCGGCGGGAGTTGTTGTGAAAAGCCTGAAAAAGACGATCTCTTGGGGCGTCAACGATATGATTTTACTGATGATTTCGATATATTCGTCAACGCTTAGGAGTTTGAAGGGGGCCTCCGCATAGATTTTTTCGAGCTCTGTACCTCTATGGATCTGAAGGTGGTGGATCTTTATGCCGCGGACGACTTCGCTTTGTGTGCTCTCGCGAACGGTCTTCAGCATGTCGTCGATAGTCTCTCCCGGGATCCCCAGAATTATGTGGGGGGCGATCTTTATCTTTGATCTTCCGTACTTTTCGACATTTTCAACGGCTCTGAAATAGCTGGCGGCATCGTGCCCTCTATTCATTAATTTCAACGACTTGTCGTTTGTGGACTGGAGCCCGAGCTCGATCCAGATCTCATCGATGCTTTCAGGGACGGAGCGAAGGATCATCCCGATCTCCTTCTGAGTCAGATAATCGGGGCGCGTTGAAAAAATTTCAGCCACGACGCCAGGGATCTCTCCTGCCTGACGGAAAAATCCGCCGAGAGCCGCTTCATCGCCGAAGGTCGCCGTTCCGCTTTGAAAGTAGGCTGCAAAAAACTCGTTTTTGTAGCGTTTTTTCAGGAAATCCATGCTCTTGGCAAGCGTCTCCCGCCAGCCCTGTCTTGACATGTCCGCCGTGATATCCGGCGAAAACGAATCCCGGCGGCAGAAGACGCACCTGTTCCACGGACAGTTGAAGCCTGTGTGAAGCGCGATCCTGGCGACTCTTGCACCGAATTTCTGCTTCATATAGCTGTTGAAGGTGAATATTTTGTCGTCAAGCATGATTTGTTGAGGATTTATTGGGGATCAAAAGGGAGAGGGGAAGATCTGTTTAGCCGCAGGAGCCCTGTGGTTGCGGTTGTTTGCCGTCAGCCGGCGGAACGATCTTGTTTGCTTCCGAGCAGCCCTTGAGGTTCGGGTTGTGGTCGCAGATCATCTTCTGGATAGCCGGAGCTGCAATGCCGCCGCCCTGGAACTTGTTGTTGATGAACCAGGTCGGGCTGCCGCCGATATTGAGAGCGTTTCCGAGCTTGATGTTTTCGCTGTGAAGTTTGATACCTTCGTCGCCGGTCGAACACTTTTCGATGACGTCAGCTTTGATCTTGCCCTTTGCGCACTGTTTCCACTCGTTGCTTCTGATGTTTTCGTTGCGGCACCAGATATAGTCCATGTAATCCTTCGGATAGTGTTTGATAGCGCAGAGCTCTCTGATGTTTTCGTCAACTTCGCCCTGGCCGTGAAGCGACTGGAATTTGCCTTCGCCTGTTTCGTTTGCGATGTAGTTTACGTGGAAATCGAGCTTGTCGCCTTTGAACGCCTGGAAGATCTCTTTCATTGCGTTGAGTGCCAGAACGCCGTAAGGACACTGGCTCATAACGAAGAGGTCGACTCTTCCGGGGATCTCTTTTCTGCAGACTACAGCCTCTTTGCAGTCACTGTCGTCGCAGTCGATCTTGCCGTTGCCTGTATCGTCGATCTTGTTGTCGCAGATCTCTTTGGTCGGGTCGAATTTTCCGCCGACTCTGAGGAAGAGTTTGCCTGCGCCCTCTTCGATCCAGCGTGAAACCTTCTCGTAACCCTCGTCTGTCTTTGCAACAGGATCAAGAGCGATGAGCGGGAGAAGTTTGTGGCCGGCAGCAGCGTACTTGTCATACTCCTCTTTGCCCTTCGGGTCGGAGTAATCAAGGATCTCCTCTTCAAGACCCGGGAAGAATGACTTCAGCTGGGGAACAAGACCCTCGACACGGCAGGTCGGGCAGCGTTTGTCGGTAAGAAGGATCGCGTGGACCTTCTTGGGCTCGGGGATCTCTGAGCAGACCTGCGGTTTTGCGGTCTTGTACTCGGCGCAGAGCGCTCTCAGGAAATCATTCGTTCCTCTGCCTCCTCTGTAGGGCTGGTCGTTGAGGAAGATCGTCGGAGAACCGCTTGCGTTTTTGCTCTTCGAGAACTTGTAGCTCTCTTCGACAAGAGTTTTGCCCTCTTCACCCTCTGCGCAGCCTTTGATCTTTGCCGCGTCGACCTTGAGCTCTGCAGCGCAGGCATCGAAGGTCTCGGGAATCTTTCTGTACTCTTTGTTCATGCAGAACATGAGGTCAAGAGCCTGTTTGGGAGCATATTTCTTCATGCAGACAGCGATCTTGTCGCCCTTGAGCTCTGTTTCGCCGTGCATCGGCATCCAGGAACCGTCTCTTTCGTTTCCGATAAAGTTGATTTCAAGGTCAAGCGCATTGCCGAGTTTGTCCTTTACCGGTTTGACTGCGTTTGCGACCTGAACGCCGTAGGGGCATTTGCTCATGATGTGAAGTGAAAGTTTGACCTTTTCCTTTGCTTCGGGCTCGGATGCCGTCTTTCCGCATCCGGCGAATGCAAGCAGGGCTACAGCAACAGCTGCAAATAAAACAACGAGTGATTTTTTCATTAATAACCCTCCAAAAATCGTGTTAATAAAAAAAACGCAATATTTTACATTTAATGGTAAAAAAAGCAATTTTGCATCAATTCCGATATACCGATTTTCTCCCGGCAGCTCTCCGTTTGGCGTTTAAACATCAAAAAACGGGATAAAAACAACCGGACGGAGGAAAAAATTCCGGTAAGAACGGCGCTTTTCCGCCGAAACTGTTGCATTTGCGGAGAAGTTGTTTAAATTCGTTGCAGCTTTTTTGTTTAATTTGTTTTTGACAGGAGAAATCTATGGGTTTTCTGAGTTTTTTGCTGCCCAAGGAGAAGGTTTACCCGGTTGAGCTGAATGTCGATAATTTTTATCCGTCGATAAAGAACTCTCCGGTTCCGGTAATTGTTGATTTTTACGTCGAAAAGTCCATGCCGTGCGCACAGCTTTATCAGACTTTGACAAAATTTGCGACCGATTTCAAAGGACGTGTCAGAGTCGGAGCGTTCAACGCGATGCAGGATACGGAGGGCAAGATCCTTGCTCCGCTGAAGATAAAGGCCGTTCCGACGCTTGTCTATTTTTACAAAGGCGAGCCGGTCGAGCTTTCGGAGGGGGTCGCGGGCTATCTCGTGATTCAGGAAGTTATTGAAAAAATTGAGTCAAAGGGCGCGGCTCCGACAAAAAAATAGAATTTAATGCATTATTGACCATAATTCTTTGTTCTGTGGTTTGATACAGGGAGGATTTTATGAAATTCAAAATTTGGTTTTCGCTTGTTTTGGCGGTTGTTTCGCTTTTTCTGGTCTCCTGCATCCAGGATGCCGAGGATCAGTACGACATTATCGACTACCAGACCGACGAAGAGTCCTATTATAAGGAATATCAGGACGAAGACGTTGTTTCAGACGATCCGATGAGCGAGCAGTCGTGGGATGTAACGTTCCAGTTCTTAGGCACGATAAACGACGGCAACACTGCACCGGCAGATATGAATTTTGGACAGGGACTTCTGATCTACCGCGATCTCGAGGGCAACAGGATCTCTGTAAACTATGCGTCGTGGGTCATCAAAAAGTCGATAACGCTCAACTCCGGTGTCGAGATCCCGATCCTTCAGGTCTTCTTCACGGACGATCCCGGATCTGTCGACGATGACGGCCGCGTCCTCTACTGGGTCCTTCAGCTCGAGGGCTCTTCTCTTGCGAAATCAGAGACATATTTCCTGAACAACGACAAGCTTTACAAAACCAAGGTCAAGCTTGCAGAGGACAATTCGATAGCCGAAATATGCTATCTTCAGGAGCCGGAGTCTTCGCAGGGGAAGGTCACGCTCTACACGAGCAACATCCGTATCGGCGAGGAGCTCAGACTCGACGGTTACGCGAATATGAACACCTTGGAGACCCCTGAATGCAAAAAAATGAACTAGCCCGGACGTCAAAGCGTTCCGGCCAGAAAGTCGAACTGACCCGCGAGTTTTTCGAAAAACTTCCGAAGTATGACCTTCACGTCCATCTTGACGGCTCGCTCAGGCTTGAAACGGTCTGGGACATAGCAAAACGCGACAAGATCGATCTCGGGGTGAATTCGATCGAGGAGCTCCGTGAGGCAATATCCCCGGGGAAGATCCACAAGTCGCTGAACGACTATCTCAAGGGGTTCGAGCTTACGCTGAAGGTCCTCCAGACCGAGGAGAACCTCTACCGTGCCGCCTACGAGCTGGCTGAAGACTGCGCCAAAGAGAATATCCTGTACTTCGAGGTCCGTTATTCGCCGATACTCCACGTCCAGAAGGGCGTTTCGCTGCCGGCGATTCTTGAGGCTGTCATCGAGGGGCTTAAGGCGGGGCAGCGCGATTTCGGCGTGAAGAGCGGCGTGATAGTCTGCGGGATCAGAAACATCTCTCCGGACATCAGCCTGCGGATGGCGGAGCTTGCGGTCGCCTTCAAAAATCGCGGAGTTGTCGGCTTCGACCTTGCCGGCGCGGAATACAATTATCCGGCTCGCGACCACCTGGAGGCCTTTTCGCTGATCCTTTCGAACAACGTCAACGTCACGATCCATGCGGGCGAGGCTTACGGGCCGGACAGCATACACCAGGCGCTGCACTACTGCGGAGCGCACAGGATCGGCCACGGCGTGAGGCTCCGCGAGGACGGGGATCTGCTGAATTATGTAAACGACCACCGGATCCCGCTCGAGATGTGTCTTCAGAGCAACATCCAGACCGGCGCGGTCAAAAATATCGCCGAGCACCCCTTCAAGTTTTATCTCGATCTTGGCTTAAGAGTCACGCTCAATACGGACAACAGGCTGATCACCAACACGTCGATGACTGACGAGATGTGGCTCGCCTACAAGACATTCTCGCTTTCGCCTCAGGATATCCTTGACCTTACGATGAACAGTGCAAAGGCTTCGTTTATCCCCTTCGAGGAGAAAAAGTATCAGGTCAGGGATCTGAAACGCAAGGTCATCGGTCTTTTCAAAAGCGACACTGGTGTCGATCTTAAACTTTTCTGATGGAAAAAAGCGAGGAAAAACGGCTGCTTAAACGGGCTGTCGCAGGGGATGCCGAAGCTTTCGGCGAGCTTGTGAAGTCGTCTGAGACAAAGCTTTTTTCCTTTGCGCTTTCGATCTGCGGAGGAGTGCGCCAGATCGCCGAGGATGTCTATCAGGATGCATTGACGAAGGCGTTCATCGGCATCAGGAGGTTCAAGGCGGAATCGTCGTTTTCGACCTGGCTCTGGACGATCATAAAAAACTGTTACGTCGATTTTTTGTCGGCTCAGGGACGCGATCTCCTGCTGGATGATTTCAACGGATACGACCCGGTGACGACGGAACACGGCGAGTCGGCTCTTATCCGCAAGGAGCGTGCCGAAAATCTTCGCGAGCTTATTTCAAAGCTGCCGCTTACATACTGCGAGGTCGTTACTCTGGTCGATATCAACGAGATGGATCACACAAGTGCGGCGGAGCTTATCGGAATAGACAAAAATCTGCTGAAGGTGCGTCTCCATCGCGCCCACACTGCGTTGAAGAGACTTATAGAAAATAGTGGCAAAGCTTTTAAATAGTTGAAATCAGTTAGAAATTGATCCAGTTTTTGTATTCCACGAAAGGCGCTATCCACTCCTGATCTTCAAGTTTGTTCTCCTCAAAGAAGTTCAGGAAGAGCTTCAAAATCGAGAAATCCATGCCGTTCAGCGCGTTGTAGAAGCCGTCTTTCATGATCTCTTTCCAATCCTCGTTTCTCGTGAAGCGGATCTTGCCGAGAAGGAAGAGGATCTTTGACTTGAAGTAGGTGGCTTTGAACCTGTCGGCTGCAACCAGAACCTCTTCAAGAACCTGAACTGCCTGGTCAAGATTGTTCAGCATAATACATAACTCAGCCATTTTGCAGGCGATCCTGATGTAAAGCATATAGATGAACTCGGCCGGTTTGAAGTTCCGCGTTTCGGATTTGATAATTATGTCGTGGAGGAGCTTGTATGCCCGGACGATAAAGCTGCTTGCGTCAAGGAACCGTTTTTTGCCGATCAGGATGTCCGTGACCTTGTCTATGAGCCTGAGCTCGTCCTCGTAGCAGCCTGCGGCGTGAAGCTCCTTCACGATTTTTGCAAGTTCGGTTATTGACTCCTGCATGAGCAGAAGTTCGGATCTGGAAAGCATCTCAAGCTGGTAGTAGGAACGCGTTTTTGCATAATTGTTGAGCCTCTGCCAGAAGACCTGCGCCCATGAAGGTTCGACGATCTGCCAAAGCCTTGCGTTCTTTATCTCGGGCAGGATGCGGAATTCGTCGACCAGATCGTCGTTCGAGAATGACGACATGATCGTCTGGTAACTTCTCTGCGCGATGTCGAAAAATCCCAGCTTTTCCATGTAGACAGCCGATGAAAAGAGGAAGGGGTTAAGCTTGCTGTCGACGATTTCGCCGAGATTGATGTAGCTCAAGATCAGCCAGTGCCTGTTGAGTTTATAAATCTCGGACGGCATTCCTGCGAGCTTGTCTACGATCCGGCGGTAGAATGCGCGTTCCTCATTGCCGATCCTGATGTTGCTTTTAAGGATCGAAAAGATCGTCTGTGAAGTGAAGGAGATCGATTCGATCGAACGTATCAGGAAGCCCTTTGAAACAAGAGCGTCGACGCACTCTGGAGAGGTCGAAGTCGCTACCGAAAAGAGCGATTCGGGAACTGAATAGAGGTTCAGCAGGGTGAACTCGTGCAGGGTCTGTCTCAGTTCGTCGGGGAGCAGATTGACACGCATGTAAATCAGCTGCTCTAGGCTGTCGGGGCAGACAAAGTCGTCGGGCATCTTCGAAAAACGCCATGAACCCCGCATTTCGAAAATCAGACCCAGATCCTTCAGGTACTCGCAAAGCTGCGCCGCAAAGAGCATGTTGCTGTCCGCCTTGTCCTGAAGAAGCTTTTCGATGTCGGCCGGGATCCTTGTCGTGTTGAGCGACGAGAAGAGGAACTCGATGAGACCTTCTTTTGAAAAACCGTTGAAATCATAGATGTTTTCCGGATCGGTATGGCTGAGGATCTTGGATTCGTAGCCTGCCACGCAGACCATAGCCATCGGTGCCGTTTTAAAGAGACCCTGCTTTAGTTTTGCAATGAAATGAAGGGTCCTTTCGTTCAGTGTATCGGCATTGCTGACGATCCAGAGGACCGGTTTTGTGCGGCAGAGGCAGTAGAGCACGAAGGAGAGCAGGTATTCGATGTCGTGTTTCGGCATCCTTGTTTTTATCGGCGCGAAGTTAAGGCATATCAGGGCGCTGAGTGTCTCTTTTTTGCTCTCGGGAAGCGATTCAGCGAAGATTGTATCAAATTTTTTGCGGACAGCTGCAACATCGTTGCTGGAGATGTTCATCAAACTCTTGACGAGGTTTATGAAGATCATGAAGTCGAAGTCGAAAACATTTGCATCGGCAACGATGACTGCGCAGTCGGAGCTGACCTTCATTGTTTCGGCGTACTCCTTGACGGCGTTTATGAACCTGTTTATGCCCCGTCCCTGTTTGCTTCTTAGGCAGTAGAGACCGCCGTTGCAGTGGCGGAGGTTCTCTTCGATCGCCTTGAACATCGGTTTGCAGGAGTCCTCGAACGGCGGTTTCGCGATCTCGTCAAGCATGGAATCGAAGGAGACGTCGTAGGTCGCGTCTACACGGACCGGTGTCAGCGGGACCTGTATCTCTTCCGGGTCGATTGTGTATTTTTCTGGCTGTTCCGTGTGCGGTTTCAAAAGGCTTGCTTCGGCGAAGGAGCGCGGGATCTTGTTCCCTTCGCTGTCGTACTGGTCGTATTCCGAACCCTCCTCGGGACGGATTATTGCCTCGGGAGTTTTGTTCGATTCTCCCGGAGCCGGCGGTATCGTGTTTCTACGGTTCGGGATCACCTGAGGCGGGATCGTGACTGCCGGACGTCTGGGACCGAGGTCGTTTACGGAGTTGAGAGCGGCAAAAAGGTCGTCGAAGTTGATAGATATGTCGCCCGGATCGGCCTCCTGCGGTTTTTTTGCGCTATGCGGCTTCCCGGTTACCGGCTCGCTAGTCCATTTCGTGATAAATTCAGAGTTGATTTTCGGCTGAGTCACGTGGGTTTCACGCGTTGCCGGCTGCTCCGGTTCTGCCTGGACCGGCTTCTCCTCCTCGAGGACAAAGGCTGTTTCGTCCGCCTGGGGCTCCTGCATCGTGAGCGATGATTTCCCCTGATTGTCTCCGAAGTCTATCTCGATGAAGGAATCACTTTTTTTGGCGGTGCCGTCGGAATTGAATCTTGAGGGCTTGTCGAAATGGATCTCGATCTGCTCTTCGGTCTCTTCGGTTTCGATCGGGATCTCCTCTTCGATCTCGGCCGGTTTTGTCTGAAGGACCGTCAGTTTTTTTCCGCAGGTCATGCAGAATTTTGCGGTGTTGTCGAAAGCCAGCTTGCACTCAGGGCAGTAGCTTACGAGCTGTTTGCCGCATCCGCATTTGCCTGCATTCAGTTTTGTCAAAGGTTTTTTGCAGTAGAAACACTTCATTCGTCGTACCTGATTCGCAATTTTTATTGTTGCCAGTCGATCAAAAAACGTTCATCGCCACTTAAACTATATATCTTGACCGCAAACTTTTCCATAATTTTTTTTACAGCCGCTTCGTCATAAATCGCAACCGCTGCAGCTGTCGCCGCAAGGTCGGTGATCGTGGCGTTCCTGCCGGTTACGGTGACCGAGTGGACGTTTTTTACCGGCTTCCCGGTCTTAGGGTTCATTATGTGCGAATAATTCTTGCCGTCGATCGTGAAAAAACGCTCGTAATCTCCGCTTGTTGCAATTCCTATGCACTCGTTTTCCGAGCCGAATTCGATCTTTTTCAGCATCTGCTGCGGATTTTCCGGATTCTTTATTCCGATAGTCCAGTTCTTGCCGTTTTTTTTGCCGCAGACGAGCATGTCGCCGCCGTAATTTACGATAAAATCGGATATTTTGTGCTTTTTCAGAATAGCTCCGGCCCTGTCGATAGCGTAACCCTTGGCAACGCCGCCGAGATCGATCTTTACGCCGTCATACTTGAATTTTACAAGGTTTTTTTCACAGTCTGCCTCAACTTTGTCGCTGCCGACGAACTGCTTTTTCCCCTCAAGCTCGGAATCTGTCGGAACGGTCCCCTTGTTATCCTCCCAGAGGGCGCCCTGGCTTTTGTAGGTTATATCGAAATATCCGCCGCTCTGCTCGCCGAGTTCAAGGCTCTCCCTGATGAGTCTGCAGACATGGGCGGGGACAGCTACCGGCTCCTTTGCCGCGTTTTTGTTGAGTTTCGAGATCCAGCTGTCGGGTCTGTAGTAGCTGAAATCGTCTTCGACAGCCGCGGTATCTGCCTTGATTTCGTTTTCAACGCCGGTGTCCTCATCTCCCAGATATACGACGTTCAGGACGGTCCCCAACCCGGAGAAGGTGATGCTCCTTACATCGCTTTTCGGCGTGCAGCCAAGTATCAGAAAAATCGTGAAAGGTAGAAGGAGCCTAGCTTTTAACATCTTTTTTGTACGCGGCAAGCGCTGAAGAGACGACCTTGTCAAGATCACAGTATTTTTTCAAAAACGACGGGTTGAAATCCTGGTTCATTCCGAGCAGATCGTAGATCACAAGCACCTGACCGTCAGTGTCGTTCCCGGCCCCGATGCCGATCGTCGGGATCTTGAGAGCCCTGGTGATCTCTGCCGCCAGAGTATGCGGGATCGATTCCAGGACGATGAGATCCGCACCGGCCTCTTCGATACATTTCGCGGATTTGAAGATGAACTCCCTCTCTTCGTCGTTTTTGCCCTGCTTTAAAAAGCCGCCGAACTTGTTGACGAACTGCGGAGTGAGTCCGACGTGACCGCAAACCGGGATCCCAGATCTGGTCAGGGTTTTGACGAGTCCGGCGATCTCTTCTCCGCCCTCGAGCTTGACTGCCTCGGCACCTGCCTTCAAAAGCTTTACGGCGTTGCGGACTCCTGATTCTATCGAGGCCTGGTAGCTTCCAAAAGGCATGTCTGCAATAATAAATGCATTTTTTACAGCCCTTTTGACGGCTCGGACGTGATACTCCATCTCTTCGATCGAGACATTGAGAGTGTTCTCTTCACCCTTGATCACCATTCCGAGGCTGTCGCCGACAAGGACGCTTTCGATTTCAGCCTTCTCGACCAGCCGTGCGAACGAGGCGTCGTAGCAGGTCACCACCGAAATTTTATCGTGCTTTTCCTTCATCCCTTTCAGGACGGGCAGAGTGATTTTATTCATTTTTCCTCCGGTAAATCTCCTCCTCGAGCATAAGAATCGTCTGCCAGTCGAGTTCTTCCGACCTTTTGGCGGCGATATCTCCGTGAATTTTTAATATTTTCTGGTCTAAACCATTGATTTTAAAGACGTTCTGCATCGTTTTCCTGCGGTTTGAAAAGAGGATCCTTGCAGTGTTTGCAAAACTTTCAAGCCTTGTTCTGTCGAAATCGTGGCGTTCGAAGGTTATCTTCAGAAGCCCGCTTTCGACCTTGGGGGCAGGGTAAAAATCTTCGGGCGGCAGAGTAAAAAGATAGTCTGAGTGGCCTAAAAAACGAATCAGGGCCGCGATCGGACCGAAATCACGGTTCTGTGGTTCTGCGGAAAAACGTTCTGAGACCTCTTTCTGAAGCAGAAAGACCGCGCCGTCGATGAACCGGCTCTCGAGACAGGTGTTCATCACGATGAGAGAGCTGACCTGGTAGGGCAGATTCCCGAAAATATAACCGCGTTTTCCTTCAAAAAAGGGCTCCAGTCTCAGTTTTGCTCCGTCTGCCTCTACAACGGACGCCTGCTCTGAAAATCTCTTTTTTAAAATCCCGAGCATCGTCGCGTCGATATCGGTCACGGTGAGCGGAGAGAGGGATCTCTCGAGCGCCTTTTCGGTCAAAGCTCCGAGACCGCCGCCGATCTCAATATAAAAACCGGCGTTTTGAGGGATCGCGCCGGCAATTTTTCCGAGCGATTCATCGTTGAACAGGAAGTTCTGTGAGAAGCTTTTTTTTGCGCGTGTTCCGTTTTTTGCGAGAAATTGTTTCAGTTCAGACAGGTTCATCTTCTCTCCGTTTCGCGTTTCGTGAACTAAAGATAGCACTATCCGCGAAAAAAAACCAACCTTTATTGCAAAGCTGCTCCGCTCTCCGGTCCCTGTCCGGTATTTTCAGGTCCGTTTTTTAACTCTGTGTCGGTTTTTTCGGGCGCTTCAGGGAGCTCGGATATGATTCGAACGATCTGCTGCTCCGCAAAAATGGCGTGTAATTCCCTGCCGTTGGCTAGTCTGAATCGGCCTTCGCCGTGCCATTTTCCCTTTGACCATTCACCGGTATACTGAGCTTTGTCGGTATAGTTGAATGTTCCGGTCCCGCTGATCTCGCCCTCTGAAAACTCTCCGTAGTAGCTGCTCCCGTCCGGAAAGAGCAGAGATCCGTAACCGTCCATTTTGTCAGAACGCCAGGTCCCGTTGTATTTGACTCCGGAGGCGTAGACGTAGACTCCGTGCCCATCTTTTTTCCCCTCTTTCCAGTGGCCGTCGTAGACATCGCCGTTTGCGAGCACGAGTTTGCCCTTGCCGTCCCGGACTCCGTCGAAGGTCTCCCCGTAGTATCCGGGGGCGGTTTTAGGTTCGTTGGCTTCGGCAGGCTTTTCTGTAAATGCCGGTTTTTCTTCAGGTTTTTTGTTTTTTAAAGGAAGGTTTTCCGGGGTTTTTGTCTCGTCGGCAGGCGTTTGCGTCAGGCTCTTTTCGAGCGTCGTTTCCGGTTTTTTTTCATCCTTCATTGAACTCTTTTTGCCCTTTTTTTTGTATTTCGAGGGCAGCTGGATCAGCTCCTTGTCTATCTTTTTGTAGTCTTCACGGTAGCCGTTTATCCTTTCGTCGCACTGTCTGGGAAGTTCTCCTATGCCGCGGTTTTCAATGTCGAATTCATCGGCTTGCAGAGAAAAAGAAGTCAGGAAAAAGAGGAGAAAAAGCGGAATCATAAATATGAAAAAAAGGATGTTGGATTCGATCTGACCGTTTGCTGAATTTTTCAAAGAAAAACTCCAAAATCAAAAAAACATCCCAAATTCTGCTGAAATATTTTAGGTAAAAAGGCGCGTGAGTCAAGTAAAGTGTTTGACAGAAAAAGTTTGAATAATAGAATTGCAAGTTATTTTACGGAGGAGACGATGCTTATACCTAATGATAAGAAAAAACTGGGACGCGGAATGGATGTGCTGCTCTCGAAAAAGACCAACGAGATGGTTTCTCTCGATATCTCCGAGATCGTTCCCAATCCGGACCAGCCTAGAAAATATTTTGACGACGAGAAGCTTGCCGAGCTTGCCGAATCGATCAGGCAGTACGGGATCATCCAGCCGCTTGTCGTAAAAAAGGACGGCGACAAATACCGGATCGTAGCGGGCGAGAGGCGTTACCGTGCTGCGCAGCTTGCCGGGCTCTCAAAGGTCCCTGCCGTGATCTTCAAGGGTGAAAACGAATATCATGTTTCGCTGATCGAAAATCTGCAGCGCGAGGATCTCAACCCGATCGAGGTCGCGGAGGCATACAACGAGCTGATGACCAGCTTCGGCTACAATCAGGAGGAGCTTGCTCAAAAGGTCGGGAAAAGCCGCAGTGATGTCAGCAACTTTACGCGTCTGCTGAACCTTTGCGAAGAGGTCAAGGATCTTGTCCGCACAGGGCGGCTTTCGGCAGGACAGGCGCGTCCGCTCATCGTTCTGACGGAAAAGGAGCAGATCTTCTGGGCCGACGAGATAATCAGAAGGAAGCTTGCCGTCCGCCAGATCGAGCAGCTTCTGGCGTCGAAAAAATCGGATTCGAAGCCACAGCCGGCAAAAAGGAGCGCAGATGATTTTTCAAGGTATGAAAAGAGTCTCGGCAAAAGAGTCGGCGCAAAGGTCCAGGTCAAGCCGAAGAGAAACGGCGAAGTGGCTGTCACGATGAATTTCAAGGCGGTCGCCGATTTCGAGAAGTTCTCAAAGTTATTGGAAGATTCCTCCAAGTAGCCGACGTTTCACATGAAACATTTTGCACTTTTTCTGATCCTGCTCGTGCTTGCGTTTCCTGTTTCGGGCGACGACAAGTTTGTTGTCGTTATCGACCCCGGACACGGCGGAAACAATATAGGCGCGGTTTCGGGAGAGCTTGTCGAGAAGGATCTGACCCTGGATCTTGCCAAGCGGGTAGGCGAGCTTTTCAGGAAGAGGCCGTACAAAAATCTGAGGCTGCTCTACACCCGCCAGCAGGATGTCTCCTTTCCTATAAAAAAGAGGGTGGATTTCATCCTCGAAACAGAGCCGGATCTTGTCGTTTCTCTGCATTTCAACAGCCAGAAGGTGCTGACTACGAACCGTGGTTTCGAGATTTACTATCCGGCCGATTTTCTGAGCACCGACGCGAAAAATGTTGCCTTTTACTACGACCGGGCGAACAGATCCTTCCTGTATGCCGGGATCTTTCAGGATGTCTACGCGAAACGGAATATCGAAAAGGTGTGGAAACTGCCGTTCAATATGGTTTCGCAGCGCGAGAACCTCATGATATTCGATGATACGCGTTCGCCTTCACTGCTGCTTGAGATCGCATATCTGACATCCCCGGAGGACAGAGCGTGCATAGAAAATCCTGAATTTCTTGATGATATCGCAGCCTACATCCATGATGCGATAGCGGCGGTTTTGATTTACAACAAAAATTTGAAAGCAAAGAGCAATGTCCCCTGAAACCACTGTAAAAACCGCTCTGGCAGAGGCCGCGGCCAGGCTTTCGGGCTGCTCGGAATCTCCGCGTCTGGATGCCGAGATCCTTCTTTCGCACACGCTGGGTGTTCCCCGTTTCGACCTTCTGGTCGACGGCGGACGCGTTCTGGAAGAGGCCGACCGCCTGAGGTTCGGCGAATTTGTCGAGAGGCGTGCAAAGGCGGAGCCTGTCGCATATATAACGAAAAGCCGGGATTTTTTTGAGGACACTTTTTATGTGGACGAGCGTGTTCTGGTGCCGCGTCCGGAGAGCGAATTTGTGGTGGAAACTTCACTGCGTTTACTTCAACATGTTGAAAAACCTAGCGTTTTAGATATCTGCTGCGGGAGCGGATGCATCGGTTTGAGTTTTCTTCGGGTCCATCCGTGCGAACTGACGCTTGCCGATATTTCCGCCGAAGCGCTGGAGGTCTCAAAAATCAACGCGAAGAGGCTCTTCCCGTCAGATCCGGCTATAAATTTTGTCGAGAGCGACCTTTTTGCTGAAATTACGGGGGTTTTTGATCTTATAACCGCCAATCCGCCCTATCTTTCGGCTGAAGATATGGCTGAATTTGTTGACGGAACGCTTGAGTTTGAACCGAGGAACGCCCTTTTCGGCGGAGAGAGCGGCTTCGAGTTTACGGAGAGACTCATAAACGAAGCAAAGGAGCACCTGAAGCCGGGCGGCTTTCTTGTCACCGAGCTCGGCTATTGCGGCGAAAGGTTTGCAAGAGAAAAAAAATATGAACTAAAATTTGTGGAAATTATAAATGATTATGCCGGGATAGGCCGTGTCGCCGTTTTTGTGCGCGATCAGGCTATTGAAAAAAAGGCGATTGTGATTAAAAGAGAGACACACAAATCATTGGAGGAAAAATGAACGAAAACGATAAGACGAAAGCCTCTCTGGTGCCGATTGTTGTTGAAAAAGAGGGCGCCGGCGAGAGGTCGTACGATATCTATTCGCGTCTGCTGAAGGACAGGATCATCATCCTCGGCGAGGAGATCACCGACGATGTCGCAAACGCGGTCGTGGCGCAGCTTCTTCTGCTTGAGGGACAGGACAGCGAGCAGGAGATCAAACTCTACATCAACAGCCCGGGAGGATCGGTAACGGCGGGGCTTGCTATTTACGACACCATGCAGTACATCAAGCCGGATGTCGCGACGATCTGCATCGGTCAGGCAGCCAGCATGGCGGCGGTGCTTCTGGCGAGCGGAGCGAAGGGAAAGCGCCTCTCGCTGCCGAATTCGAGGCTCATGATCCACCAGCCGCTCGGAGGATTCCGCGGTCAGGCGACCGACATCGAGATCCATGCGAAGGAGATCCTTTTCATCAAGGAACGGCTGACGCAGATCCTTCACGAGCACACAGGTCACGACATCGACGAGCTCAAGCGCGATATGGAACGCGACTTTTTCATGTCAGCGGAGGAGGGCGTCCGCTACGGTCTGATCGACAGGGTCGTTACGAATCGTTAACGGCGGGATGTGAAGATGAGTCCGAAGAAAAACACTATAAATACGCCCTGCTGCGATTTCTGCGGAAGACCTCAGAGCGAAGTCGGAATGCTGATCGCCGGTGTCAACGCCCGTATCTGCACCGAGTGTGTTGCTCTCTGCAATGATGTTATGAACGGAGAGGAGCAGCCCCAGAAAAAGGAGAGCAGGCGTCCTGCTGCGCGCAGGCCGGTCGATGTTACGCCGGCGCAGATCAAGCGGCATCTCGACGACTATGTTATCGGTCAGGATTATGCCAAGAAGGTGCTCTCCGTCGCGGTTTACAACCACTACAAGCGGATAAATTCTCCTCACAGGTCGGACAACGCGGTCATCCAGAAGAGCAATGTGCTCCTGCTCGGACCGACTGGATCGGGCAAGACGCTGCTCGCCAAGTCGCTGGCAAACTTTCTGCAGGTGCCCTTCGCTATTTCGGATGCGACGGCGCTGACGGAGGCGGGTTATGTCGGCGATGATGTCGAGAACATCCTGCTTTCGCTGATCCAGGCGGCCGGCGGCGATGTCAAGCTTGCCGAGCGCGGGATCGTCTATGTTGACGAGATCGACAAGATCGCCAGAAAGTCGGAAAACATGTCTATCACCCGTGATGTAAGCGGCGAGGGCGTCCAGCAGGCGCTGCTCAAGATGATCGAGGGTACGATCGCCAACGTGCCGCCGGGCGGAGGCCGCAAGCACCCCTATCAGGAGTGCATAAAGATCGACACCACTAACATCCTCTTCATCGTCGGAGGTGCGTTTGTCGGCATCGAAGGCATCATCGGCAGGCGGATCGGCAAAAAGATGGTCGGCTTCGAGGCGGACAACTCGGCTGTCAGATCCCGGGAGGAGCATCTGCTTGCAGAGTTGCAGCCGGAGGACCTTTTGAAGTACGGTCTGATCCCCGAGCTGGTCGGCAGACTTCCTGTCACGGCCTATCTCGAAGAGCTGACGCACGACGAGCTTCTGCGCGTTCTGACAGAACCGAAGGATTCTCTGATCGGGCAGTACGAGCAGCTTTTCCGGATGGACGGGATGAAACTCACCTTCACGGACGAGGCTCTTTCGGAGGTCGTTAACAAGGCGGAGCGGCTCAAGACAGGAGCCCGCGGACTGCGGCGGATCATCGAGGCTGCAATGCTTGACGTCATGTTCGAGGCCCCTGACGAAAAGGGGCAGATCGACGAGCTCATCATTACTCCGGAGGTGATTTCCGGCCATGCTGAGCCGAAAAAAATCATTAAAAATCTGAAATAAGGGACAATACTTATGCCTAAAAAAGGTAATGTCAGACTTCCGGTCCTGCTGAACGAGGATTTTGTTGTTTTTCCTGAGACGTCGGCGGATATCTATCCGTCGGCAGGGGAATTTTATGCCGCTGAGCATTCGATCACGATGAACGGCGATCTGCTGCTTCTGGCCTATCGGGATCCTGATTCCGCACAGGACGACGGCAGCGATTTCCTGCCGTATGCCACGCTCTGCCACATGGAAGACTTCGTTGAGCTCCCGATCGGAAAATACAAACTTACTCTCAATGCGCTCAATGTCGTTGAGATCGGAAACGTCAAAGTCGATGCAGGCGGCTGCTTTACGGCCGAAACCAGATCCGTTCTGCCTTACGGTAACGCCGGCGGCGCTCTTGCGGCAAAGGCCCGTGCGGTCAGGCTGCTGGTCCGCGAATACCTCAAGGCCTACAATGCGCCGGGAGACCTTGCCGAGAGCACAAGCGCAATCCGAGATACGAAAAAGCTTGTCAACGTCTTTGCTTCTCTTATCCGGCAGGGCAGCGTGACTCCGTTCTACCAGATGCTGGTCGAGACGGATCTCAGCAAAAAAATCGATATGCTGATGGAACTTGCGAAGATGGATCTGAAGACCCACAGCTATGAAAGCGAGATCGATCACCGGGTCCAGGAGCTTTTCGACAAACGTCAGCGCGAAGCCTTCCTCAGCGAAAAGATCCGCGAGCTTAACGACGAACTCTCCCAGCTCTACTCGCCGCAGCCGCCGGATCCTTTTGCCGACGACGACCAGGATTTGACTCAGGAACCGGATGCGGTCGGTGACGATATCGAAGAGGATCAGATGTTTGCCGGGCCCCAGCACTATGACAGCCAGCTCTTCCGCAGGATCAAGCAGCTCGAGGCACCGCAGTTCGTCAAGGACCGTCTCCGTGACGAATTCCGCAAACTGACACGCTCGAACCCGTTCGGGCAGGATCAGGAGGTGGTCAGGAACTATATCGAGACAGTCGTTTCGCTCCCCTGGGCAAAAAGCGACGAGTGCGACATCGACATAAAGAAGGCGAAGGCTCAGCTTGATGCGGATCACTTCGGGCTCGACGACGTAAAAAAGCGTATCCTCGAATATCTGGCGGTCCTGAAGCTTGCCGGAAGCGATGTCAAGTCTCCGATAGTCTGTCTTGTCGGACCTCCCGGAGTAGGCAAAACAAGTATCGCAGGTTCTCTTGCAAAGGCTCTCGGCAGAAAGTTTATCCGGCAGTCGCTCGGCGGAGTCCACGACGAGGCCGAGATCCGCGGGCACCGAAGCACCTACGTCGGCGCGATGCCCGGCAGGATCATTTCGTCGCTCAAAAAGGCAGGCGTCAACAACCCGCTCTTCCTTCTCGACGAGATCGACAAAATGAGCAGCGACTACCGCGGCGATCCGGCTTCGGCAATGCTCGAGGTCCTGGATCCGGAGCAGAACAGCACCTTCGTTGACCACTACATCGACATGGAGTTCGACCTGAGCAAGGTCCTCTTTATCGCAACGGCAAACGACGCTCACAATATTCCGCGGGCGCTTTACGACAGGATGGAGATCATCGAAATCGACGGCTACACCAACTTCGAGAAGAAGAATATCGCTCTTGACTATCTTGTGGCGAAGCAGAAAAAGTTCAACGGGATCGAAGGGGTCGACCTCAAATTTTCCCAGAAGGGGCTTGAGACCCTGATCAGCAGCTACACGATGGAATCCGGAGTCCGCGAGCTTGAGCGCAAAATCGGCGAGATCTGCCGCAAAATCGCCTTCGAGAGCGTGAACGAACCCGAAAAACAGAGAGCTTCCGTCGTGATTACCGAAAAGAACATTTCGGATTATCTCGGAACCGAAAAGTATTACCAGAACAAGACCGGGAAAAACGGCGAGATCGGCGTCGTCAACGGTCTTGCATGGACTCCGTACGGCGGGACGACACTCGAGATCGAGGCGATCCGCTACCCGGGCAAAGGCGAGGTCAAGGTCACTGGCAGCCTCGGCGACGTGATGAAGGAATCTGTCGAGATCGCGGTGAGTTACGTCAAGAAATACTTGAATATATACCGTGAAGTCGATGAAAATATCTGGACAAATTCGACATTTCACCTCCATTTCCCGGAGGGGGCTACTCCGAAGGACGGTCCATCGGCGGGTGCTGCGATCTCGCTGGCTGTCGCCTCTTTGGTCTCAGGGGTCCCGGTCCCGTCGAATCTCGCTATGACGGGTGAGATCACGCTTCGCGGCAGGATCCTGAAAATCGGCGGTCTCAAGGCAAAGATCATGGCGGCCAAGCAGGCGGGGATCAAGAGGGTCTTCATTCCCAGGGAAAATGCCGGGGAGTACAACGAGCTTCCCGAAGAGATCAAAAGCGGGATCAGTGTCAAACTTGTCTCGAACTGCGACGAGATCCTCTCGGAATGCCTCAGCGCTTCCGGGAAAAAAGCTCGGTAAGAAGTGCCTGCGGGGTCCCTCCGCAGTTCTTGAAAATCTTATCCAGAAACAGAACGGTTTCAGTGGTGTCTTCAAATGATTTTTCAGTAATTACAGGTGCATCAGGAAAATGGTCCAGCAGGGTCGCGGCAAAGAAACCGCTTGCACCGGCAGAAATCAGCTCGCCCGTTGCAAAGTCGTAAAGCTTTGTGTTTTTTACTCCGCAGCTCGGACTTTTTCCTTTAAGGATGAATCCGTCGAAACGGCTGATCGAATTGATAAAATCAGTTGAAAATCTGACCATCTCTTCAGTGAAGAATTTTCCGGTCGCCGGTTGAAAAAGCTCTTGGACGCCGTTTCTGCAGACAACGCGGATCTTCTCTCTCGGAGAGGGGAAGCCTATTCCCGTTTCGGGGCAGAAATCCCTGAAATCGATATATTTTTTTACGGTCTCAATGTTGTCATCGATTATCCAGTCTCCGTCGTAGCGGCATCTTCTGATCCCGAAGCAGCGGCTTATGTAAACAACAGGTTTCGGCATTTCAACACCTCCTTTTCTGTGATTTTCACTCGGAAAACAAAAAAAAGAAACAAAAAAACTTCTGATTTTATTAAAGTTTTTGCTTTAAACTTGACAACGCGAACTTTTTGTCTATAAACATCGGGCTTTTATTAGGGTTATTGCCTGTTTACTTTTATATTGATAAAGGAGGATATTTTGGCTCACCACAAATCAGCAAAAAAGAGAATCATTACAAGTGAAAAACGCAACCTTTACAACCGTTCGATCAAATCACGCGTAAAGACCTTCTCTCACCATTTCGAAGATGCTGTAAACAGTGAAAATCGCGAAGAATCACAGAAGACATTTGCAACAGCTGTAAGCGAGATCCAGAAGGCTGTAAGCAAAGGCGTTCTTCATAAAAATACTGCTGCTAGAAAGGTCAGCAGACTTGCACGTCAATTCAACAGAACCTTCGCAGCAAAGGCTGAGCAGAACTAACTGCCGTAAAATATTGGCTTATTCTCTTATTCTCGAAAATATCTCCGAGATTTTTACAGCTCGAAAGGATACTCCTGTACTTAAAGGAGGAGCTCTCTGTATCGCCGCCGGACCCGACGGAAAAATCTCTTTTGCCGGTAAAACCTCAGATTTTCTGAAGGCGGAGCCCGATTTCCGGTCGAAGTATGCAGAGGCGATTTTCGATGCGGGAAACAGAGCGGTCTATCCGGGTCTTGTCGACAGCCATACGCACCTGGTCTTTGCGGCGACGCGTGAAGACGAGTTCGCGATGAAGTCCCGCGGAGCCACATACGAAGAGATCGCGGCTGCGGGCGGCGGAATAATCAACAGCACCAGGAAGACAAAATCGGCACCGCTCGAAGAGATCGTGCGGCAGGCATCGAAGCGGCTCGAACAGCTGATCTCGTATGGCGTAACGACAGTCGAAATCAAGTCGGGATACGGTCTCGATACCGAAAGCGAGTTGAAGCTTTTGACTGCGATCAAGGAGCTTAAGAAGCTGTATCCGATCGAAATAGTTCCGACTTTTCTCGGTGCTCACGCCTATCCGCCGGAATTTAAAAATGATCACGAGGGGTATATCAGCCTTATCAACAACGAGATGCTGCCGGAGATAAAGAGCCGCGGACTTGCGGAGTTCGCCGACGTTTTCTGCGAGGAGGGCTATTTTTCGCTGAAGGAGACCGAAAAGCTTATGACAGCTGCAAAAGATATGGGTTTCAGGCTGAAGCTCCACGCGGATGAGTTCAATCCGCTCGGAGGAACAGAGCTTGCCGCGGAGATGGGTGCCGCGTCGGTCGACCATCTTGAGGCGGTCAGCGAAGCCGGCATGAAGAAGCTTGCCGAAAACGGCGTCGTCGCCGGAGTTCTGCCGATAACGTCGCTCTTTTCGAGGCTTCCCTTCGCTCCAGCGGCAAAGATGCGTGATCTGGGCGTGACAGTGGCTCTTGCGACTGACATGAACCCCGGAAGCTGCATGTGCGGTTTCCTTCCGCTTGCAGCCAGCATCGGTGCGACACAGCTCCGTCTTTCGATTGAAGAGGCCGTTGCGGGGATCACTATAAACGGCGCAAAATCTTTGAAGCGCGACGACCGGAAAGGTTCGGTCGAGCCCGGCAAGGATGCTGATCTAGTCGTTATGGATGCCGAAACGGTTTCGTATCCTGTTTATCATTTTGCCCACAACCACTGCAAAAATGTCTTTGCGAAGGGCAGGCTTATACACTCAAATTAAAAAAGCTGCCTCATTTTTGAGACAAAGAGGTTGACTGAATCCTTCGATGGAAGGCTGTTCCGGTCGATCAGACCGGAGATCGTTTTTCCTGCCTCTCTTAGCGATCCGGTGACTGCTCCCTTTTCTGCTGTCGCCGGGAAGAGTTCGTCTACAAAGCAGACAGCATCTTCGAACTCCTGGAGAGTAACTGCGTACTGAGCCGGGATCAGGTGCCTGAAAACATTCATCAGGTAGGGGAGCATCGCCTTTGCCGTGATTATGTATTCACGAAGCTTCGAAAGCTTGTTTGCTTCAAGATTAGAGGCGATCTGCTCAGAGAGGCTTGCGGTGACTGCCGCGCATCTTGAAATCTCCTGCTCCTGCGTGACCGGCTCCTGTGCCGCGGAGAGCTTTTCCTCAACGGTCTGCAAAAACTCGCCGGCCGTTGCTTTGGCGTCCGAATCCTTTTCCAGCAGGGCACGGAGAGCCTTTTTTATCTCGATTGTCGAGATGATCCTTCTCAGGTCTTCGACAAAATTTACGGTGGTGTAGTTTTCAGAGTTTTCCGGAGCCTGGGATAGATCTGTGAAACTGATGATTTTTTTCTTGAAAGTGTCGTGGTATCTCTTTTTGTCCTTTTCGTTTGCAAAGGATGAAATAACCTCAAGCCATGCGGCATAGTCCATCAGCTCCGCCAGTTGCGGATTGGCCGAACCAAGGAGAAAACGAAGCCTCAACAGGTTGAATCTGTTCTTCATAAGTGAGCGCGGATCGACGGTTTTTTCCAAAACGGGAGACAAAACGAGCATCCTGTCGATCGATTCGATGAAGACATAGCTCGGGATCAGGTAGTGCAGCCTTTTTTGAAGCAGGTTGCTGATGTGTGAAATGATGTAGTAAAAGAGTTTTACCTCGCGTCCGGCGTAGTAAAAATCCTTGTTGCTGTTTGCAAGCTTTTCGCTAAGGTCGCGGATCTTGTTGTTGTATCGTTTTAAAAATGGATCGATCTCCTTCGCGAACTCCTGGGAAATGTTTTCCCTGTGCTGAGTCAGGAGCGAGCGCGTAAGGTAGACGTAATAATCGAGCTCGACAAAAAATATCGGCGTAAAATCCCGGTATGTTGCTGAAATTTCTATCTTTTGTCTGTGAATATAGCTGAAAAAAGCATCTCCTTTGAGAGAATACGTCTCCTGGATTTGTCTTAACTGCCTGGTGTATGCGTTCAAAACAGACTCCTCTGCAGCTCTTTGGGGCTGACGTTGAATTTATCAAGCGTTTTTTGAGTTACCATCCTGCCTTTTGCTGTTCGTGCGATAAAGCCGGACTTGATGAGATAGGGCTCGTAGACATCCTCGAGCGTGCGTCTCTCTTCACTGACGCTTGCCGCTATTGCCTCTATTCCGACCGGACCTCCGCGGAAAGAGTCGATGATCGTCATGAGGATAGTTCTGTCCATCTGGTCGAGTCCGTCCTCGTCGATCTCCATCTTGTCAAGGGCGTATTTCGCGATTTTGGTATCGATGCAGCCGTTACCCTCGACAAGTGCGAAATCGCGGACGCGCTTCAAGATCCTGTTGGCGATCCTCGGTGTCCCGCGGGAGCGTCTTGCTATCTCGAGAGCGCCGCCTTCGTCGATTTTTATGTTGAGTATTTTCGATGAGCGTTTGACGATCGTTTCAAGGTCTTCGACGGCGTAGTAGTCCATTCTGAAAACGATCTGGAACCTGTCGCGCAGCGGGCTTGAGAGAAGCCCCGTTTTCGTGGTCGCGCCGATAAGCGTGAAGGGTTCTATCCCGATCTGAACGCTGTTGGCCTCCCGCCCCTGGCCGAGCATGATATCGAACCGGAAATCTTCCATCGCCGGATAGAGACTCTCTTCGACAGCCGGGTTCAGACGGTGGATCTCATCGATAAAAAGGACATCTCCGCTCTGAAGAGGGGTCAGCAGACCCGCCAGGTCGCCCTTTTTTTCGATGACAGGACCTGAGGTCGAAAACATCTTTACTCCCATTTCGTTGGCGATTATCTGGCTGAGAGTGGTTTTCCCGAGTCCGGGAGGGCCTGCGAGAAGCAGATGGTCAAGGGGCCTGTCGTTTTTCTTCGCCGCAGCGATGAATATTTTCAGATTGTCTACAACAGCCTTCTGACCGATATAGCCGCTCAGGTCTTTCGGTCTCAGATCTCCGCCCAGCGATGAATCTTCCGGCAGTTCCTGCGAATTGAGCACTCTTTCTTCTTCCATGACATTCACCGTCCGTCAAAGGTTTCTGATAGCGTTGAGAGCCTCTTTGATGATTTCTTCCACTCTCTTCGACTCCTTGTTTTCTATTTTTGCCATAGCGTGTTTTATCTGAAGCGGATTGAAACCAAGAGCGACAAGCGCATCCGAGGCTTTGCGGACCTGCATGTCCTCTGAAACGATCTTTGCAGTTTCCGGAGATGCGGCTGCGATCGTCTGGAATTTGTCGGTTTTGTCTTTCAGATCGATAATGATTTTCTCTGCGGTTTTCGCACCGACTCCGCTTATCTTCTTGAAAAACTGCGCGTTGCCGGAAATTATCGCCGCGACGATATCCTCGACCGGAGCTGCCGCAAGTATCGAAAGGGCTGTTTTAGGTCCTATTTTGTTCACTTCGCAGAGCATGTTGAAAAGGTGCTTTTCCCCGATCCTCTCAAATCCGAAAAGAACGATCGCGTCTTCGCGGACAAAAGTCTCGACAAAAAGTGAAACGGCTTCGCCTTCGGGGTATTTCAGCGTGAGCGTGGGAGTTACGCCGACGACGTATCCGACTCCGCCTTCCGTGAGGATCGTGAGCTCGCGCTCTTCGTTTGCAACAACTGTTCCTTTGATGTAGCCGATCATTTATACACCGTGAATGCGTGGGTTATAGCTATGGCAAGCGCGTCTGCGGCATCCTCGTACGGGACCTCCTTCAGCTTGAGAAGGATCTGTATCATTCTCTGGACCTGCACCTTCTCCGCCCTGCCGTTTCCGGTAACGGACTGTTTTACCCTTGTCGGGGTGTACTCGAAAAGGGGAAGCCCCCTGATCGCCGCCGCGCTCATTACGGCACCCCTGACATGACCCAGTTTCAGGGCACTCTGGGCGTTTTTCGCGATGAAGACGTCCTCCAGAGCAACGGCATCGGGCTTGAATTCGTCCATTACATCGCAGACGCCTCTGAAAATAAAGCCGATCCTGTCTTTAAAATCAAGCCCTTTCGGAGGCATTATCAAACCGTTTTCGATGTGAAAAAAAGAACGCCCGACAGCATTTACCAGGCCGAAACCCGTTTTAATGCTGCCGGGGTCAATTCCTAGAATGGTATAACCGGTTCTATCCAAGAGAGCAGTTAGTCCTCATCAGGGATCTGCGAGAAGTCGATGTCGTAATCCGCATAGACATCCTGGACGTCGTCGCTGTCATCGAATGCCTCGACGAGCTTCAAAACCTGCTCTGCGACCTTCCCTTCGACCTTTGTAAGGGTCTGCGGGATCCTTGCGATCTTGACCTCTTCAAACTGATAGCCTTTCTGGGTAAGCTGGTCTGAAACAGCGTAAACGTCTGTCATTGCTGTGAGGATCTCCCAAACATCGTCTCTGTCGATAACATCGTCTGCGCCTGCTTCAAGTGCGTCGTTCATGATCTGTTCTTCGTCAACGCCCTCTTTCGGAACGATGATCTGACCCTTTTTCTCGAACTTCCAGTTGACGCAGCCGTTTTCACCCATGTTGCCGCCTGCCTTCGTGAAGATCCTTCTGATCTCGGAAACCGTTCTGTTTTTGTTGTCGGTCAGGCAGTCGATCATCATAGCAACTCCGCCCGGTCCGTAACCCTCGTAGGTTACCTCTTCGTAGTTTGCTCCTTCGAGCTCGCCGGTTCCCTTTTTGATCGCTCTTGTGATGTTGTCGAGCGGCATATTCGCAGCCTTTGCAGACTGTATCGCTGTCTTCAGTCGAGGATTGCCGTCAGGGTCTCCGCCACCGCCTTTTGCCGCGATAGTGATCTCTTTGATAAGTTTCGTGAAAATTTTACCCCTTTTAGCGTCTGCTGCACCCTTTTTGTGTTTAATGGTGCTCCATTTGTTATGGCCTGACATAAAATCCTCCTGTCAAGATAGTTACAAAAAAACGCAGGAATCTACCATAAAAGCTGATTTTTCGCAAATTAAAATTGTTTGATTCCCGGCTCTATCGCTTTTTTATTGAGGCGAGCCGCTTAAATTCGTTGACGAGATCGTCCATAAAGTTTTCAGAGCTTCTGATCCACATCGGTTTAAGGCCGATTTTTTTGAGACTCTCCTCTTTTAAGGCTGTGAAGTATCGTTCCTGCATCCGTGACGGGGAGGAGAAGTCGATGATCCCGGTTTCTCCTGTTTCGGGGTCGATGGTCCTGATCGCACCGTCGACGACCGGCTTGAAAAGGATATCGTCGATAATGCCGATCGGCACGATTTCATGCTTCGAGGCTGTGATCCCGAGCGAATCGGGGATCTCTTCAAAGAGCATGTCCGAAAGGAAGAAAAGAAGCGTTTTGCGTTTCATGATCTTGTTCAAAAACCTGAAAGCGACATCCGGATCGGTTTTGCGGCCTTCGGGTTCGGTCGTGAGAAGCGTCCGGATGACTGTGAGAAGATGGTTTTTCCCTCTGCGCGGCGGGATATACTCCTCGATCCTGTCGGAAAAGAGCAGAAGCCCGACCTTGTCCGAGTTTTTTATTGCGCTGAAGGTCAGTGAAGCCGCGACGGTCGCCAGGACATCCTGAACGCCGTAGTGCATTCCGTAACTTGTCGAGCCGGAGATGTCGGCGACGATCATTACGACAAGCTCACGCTCCTCGCGGTAGAGCTTTACGAAGGGTTTTCCGCTCCTCGCCGTGACATTCCAGTCGATCATCCTTGCGTCATCGTTTTCCGTGTATTCCCGGACCTCCTGAAATTCGAGCCCCTGACCCTTGAAAAGCGTGTGGTACGACCCCTGGAGGTAGCTGTCGACATTCTTTTTTGCGACAAGCTCGATACGTCTGATTTTCTGCAACAGCTCTTCGTTCAGCATTTCAACCTCAAAAAACAGGATAAAAACAAGCGGGAAGAGGAAAATATTCCAAAAATTACCGGTCTAACATGAACATCATCTGACGGAAATTCAGATCCGGGAAAATCACTGAGAGTGCGATCGATGCCTTTTGAGCGCCGACGGAGTCCGAGAGTTCGTCAAAAAATTCGCGGGCGACCTCGACCGCCTTTTCCGAAGCCTCGTTGTCAGTGATTTCGTTCCTGTACCAGCTTAAAAAGATATCCTGACTGTGATCGACCATCTTGTTGTACTCATCAACTGAAGTTTTGATCTCCTGCTCTGAAAAATCGAAACCCGCGAGTTTTTTTGCCAGCTCCGGCCCCCAGGTCTGTTTGATAACGCTGCTCCAGTCTTCCCAGATTTTATTTTCACGTTCCTTGTATTCCTGGGTTTTGTGCGGAGCGTTCTGCTTTTTTAATTTGTCGATTTCGCTCTTCATCGAGTAAAATTTCTGATCCAGTTCGGCATTTTTCTGAGCTTTGTTTGCCGCCTGCATCTCAAGCAGCTGCCTGTTCAATCTTTTTTTGAGGAGATCAAGATCCATTTTCAGGGATTCGTTTTCTTTGGCGCAGCTCTCGGAATACTCTTTAAGCGACTTTATTTCAGAATGGGTCTTGTATGAAAAGGCCAGCAGTATCAAAATGATGACAATAAGAACGATGTTAGTTTTGTTCATATCCGCAAACACCCTTGTTGATAAACTTATCTTTCCACCAGGCTAGATTTTCGTCGGAGAAGCCAATTTTTTTCAGCTCTTTTGCGGCGCCGTCGTCAAAAGCCGACGCGTAGAGAAGCGAAATCATTGCCTTGGAATCAGGTCTTATATTTTTCGATTGCTGGATGTCAAAATAAAGTGTGCCTGACTCCCTGGAATCCTCGGGGTAGGGGAAGCAGAAACGGCTGAAAAGCGTGGCAAAGCTGGTCCCGTCGATCTTCGAAACGGTGTTTTCGACCCGCAGGGTCGATGCTGCGCTCTTGGTGAAACCGCGTTTGGAGTCGGTCAGCTTGCCCTTGGAGAGAACTGTCAGCGGGATCCTGAAAAACTCCTCCGAAACTCTGAGGGAGACGAAGTAGACACCTTTTTCGAAACTTCCTTTCAGTCTGGCATAATCTGTCTCCTTTTTTAGCGAAATTTTACCTCGCGGGCTTCCGTTTACGGTTATCTCTCCGCTCTTTACCCCAAAAAAAACGATTTCGACGTCGGTACGCCTGTCAAATTCAAGATAAAGGTATCCGAAGGAGTCTTTCCCCGCCATCCCCTTTGTGATTTTCAGGTTCGCCGGATGAACGAAAGCTCTTTTGTTGAGCGTCGGCATGTGGTAGATATTTATGAACAAATCTTTGAAAATATTATTCTTTTCTTGGTTTATCCACTTCGAATAGAGCTTCGGATCGTCGTAAAAGATCTTAAAGTAGTCGTATAGGCTCTCTTCTGCGGACAGCGAAAAAAATATAAAAAACAGGGGGAGCAGAAGCCCCCCCTTTTTAAGAAAAAAGTTCATCTTTTCCGAAATCGCTGTTACTTGAGTTCTTCAAGGAGCATCATTGACTTGAGATAAAATTCATCGGTCGGAAGAAGGTTCTTGATAAGGTTTTCAAGAATCCTGACGGCCTTTGACTTGTTGCTGTCTCTCATTCCGAATGCCTCCCAGTACATCGTCTGAGCCTTCGTCGAGATGGCCTTCATGCCCTCTTTTGCAGGCCTGCTGTCGCTGTCAAGGAAGAGCGCTTCGACGAAATCCTTGCGGGCTTCACCGATCTTATCCTTGTTGAGTTTGTCAAGACCGGATTTCGAGTAAGCCTCAGCGGTCGCCGATTCGATTTTCTTGGTGACCTTTGTTATCTGGACCTCTCTTACTCCCTCTTCCTTATACTCGTTTTTAAATCTCTGTTTTACCTGCTGGAGCTCGGCTGCATTGACCTTGTCGAGGCTTGCCTGATACTTTTTGTTGACCTCCTCTTTCTTCGCCTTTGCAGTCTCCTTGTCTTTTGCGGCGCTGTCGGGTTTCTTTGCGGTCAGGTCTTCGATCGAAGCGGCAAACTTCTCGTCCTGAGCCTTGTAAGCTGCCTGAGCCTTTTCCCATTTTTGTTTCTCTTTGTCGAGAGCAGTCTGTCTGTTGGCCTTTCTCTTCTCTTTTTCTGCAAGGAGTTTGTCTCTCTTTGCCATCATCTGCTCTTTCTGCTTTTCTCTGTTCTCCTTCTCCTTGACCTCCATGTTGTCGTATTTGTCAACGATGGCGGTTTTGCCGTTTTCGTACCATTTTTCTTTGTTGTCGGCAGCCTTTTGCCACTGTGTTTCCTGCTTTTTGGCATCGGAGTGCTGTTTAGCCTTAGCATCGTCAAGTCTGCGTGCCCAGTCAGCGTTGATTACGGCGATCTGAGCTGAAATAGCGTCGATCTGTTTGTTGTTTTCGTTGAGCCTGTTCTTGTCGGCAGCGACTTTTCTGTCAAACGCCGCAGCGCGGGCGTCTTTGTCCTTGTTCCATTTGTCCTGCTGCTGAGCTCTCTCTTTTCTTCTTGCCTCAAGCTTCTGGTCTCTCTCTTTCTGAGCGTTGTTGACCTGCTGGTCTACACCTTTTTTCTTGGCGTTCTTTTCAGCAAGGAAGGCCTTGTGCTGCTGTTTTGCCGCCGCCTCTTCGGCTCTCTTTTTCTTCTCGAAATCGGTGTTGGCCTTCTGGAGTCTCATGCTCTCGTTGGCAAGTTTCATATCAAGGTCGTTGAGCTGTTTTTCGTACTTCTTGTCGACCTGTGTGACCTGCTTGTTTACAAAAGCGTCGTGAGATTTTTCATGAGCCGCAAGCTGTTTGGAGACCTTCGCGAGCTCGGCCTTCATCGCTCCGAGTTCCTTGTTTCTTGCCGCTGTCAGCTTTGCCAGCTCGCTTGCAAGATTGGCTTTGAAGTTCTTCTCTGCGACGGTCTTCTTCTGGATATTTGCGTTCGTGTCAGCCTTGAGGGCTGCGATCTTCTGTTTCTTTTCGGCCTGAAGTTTGGCGATGTCTGCCTTGATGTTGCCTCTGATGGTGTCGAATTTCTTTGCGATTTCAGCCTGAGCGTTCTTTACCTCTGTTTCAACGCCCTTTGTCTTGTTGATCGTATCTGTCTTTTGTGCGTTGAGTTTGGCAACGTTCTGTTTGTGGACATCCGAAGCGGCTTTGAGTTTTGCAGCCTTTTCTGCCTGGAGTCCCTTCTTCTGTTTTGTAAGTTCGGCGATCTCCTTTTCGCGGGGAGCGATCACGGCGTTGAGTTTAGCCGGGTCAACTACATTCGACTTCTTTTCCCAGGATTTGATCTCCTTGTTGTTTGCCGCGATCTTCTGCTTCTTTGCGTTGATATCCGACTGGATTGAAGCCTTCTCTTTGTCAGCGGCAGCTTTGAACTTGTTGTTTACATTCGCCTTCTCGGCATTTATCTTTTTGATTTCATTGGCTTTTTCTGCGGCGACTCTGGCTTTTCTGCCCTTCGAGCTCGCCTTGATAGCCTTCTCTTTTTCCGATGCTTTCGCAGCGATCTTCTTCGCAGCGGCTGCATTTGCGTTCATTTCGTTTTTGTGGCTTGCTTCGAGAGCGCTTACCTTCTTTTTGTGAGCTGCAAGAGCCGCGTTCTTCTCTTTGTTCAGAGAGGCGATCTCTTTGTTTGTCGAGATGAGTTCAAGGTTTTTTTCCTTCTCGAGTTTTGCGAGTTCGGATTTGTTCCTTGCCATCTGTCTTTCGTATTTCGCCTTTTCGTTTTTGATCTTTCTCTCGGCGCTCTCCTCTTCGAATTTGATCTTTCTTTCGGCGCTCGCCTTGTCGTTGTCCATCTTTCTGATCGCCGAAGCGTGGTCTCTTTCGATCTTCGCCATCTCGGACGGATTGTTCTTTATAGCCTCCTTTTTGTCGGCAAAGATCTGATTTTCGTTGTCCTTTGCCTGAGTGATGGCGTCGATGATCTCCTGAAGCTTGTTGGTTGCTTCGATTTTCTGGTTTTCAAGCTCGGAAACCTTCTGGTTCATCTCGTCGACTACGGAATCAACGTTGTAGGGAGCCATCTTCTGTTCGTATTTCTGTTCTACAGCCGATGCCTTTTCCTGAACTTTGGAAATCTTCTGGTCGTAGGATGCGGCAATCGAACCCTCTTCAACGGAGAGAGCATTTGCCTTCTTGGAGTATTCGCTTTCAAGTTTTCCGCCCTGAGCTGCTACCTGCTGGATCTCGGCGGTGGTGTCCGAGTGGAGTTTGTCGATCTCCTTTTGGATCTCATCGTCGACAGCGTCGGTCTTCTTCGCGTAGTTGTCTTCAAGAGCAGCTGTTTTTGCGTCGATCCTGTTGAGCTCATCCATCTTCTGCTGGCTGTATTTCGCGTCTATTTCGGCAAGCTTGCCGTTGGATTCGTCGATTTGAGCTCTGAGAGCCTCGTTTTCGTTTTGAAGCTTGTCGATCTCCTTGTTTACGACGTCGCCCCAGTTTGCCTTGAAGTTCTCTCTGTCGTCAACAAGTTTTTCCTTTGCGACGATGATCTTTTCGTCGATGGCCGCCTCCTTGCTGGCATAGTCGTCATCAAGTTTTGCCTTGAATTCGTCAAATTTGCCGGCTTCGTTTGCAAGCTGGTCTTCGATCCTCGCGATCTCGGCGATAAGCTTTTCGTTCTTTGCGCGGATCTCGTTTTCCTTGTTGGCTTTCTGGTTTTCCTCATCGTCAACAGATCTTGCTACGAGATCCTGAAGTTTTGCTATCTTCTCCTCGTATTCCTGCTCGACCTTGTCCGAAGCCTCCTCGTTTGCCGAAATCTTCTGCTCGGCGGCGACAATAACGGCCTCGTTTGCCTTTATCATCTCCTCCTCTTTTTTTGCCTTCATGTTTTCGGTATCGTCGGTGTGCTTTGCGATCGCGTCTTCAAGCTTTGTCTTCTTGTCCGAAAGCTGGTTGAGGGTCGTCTCGTACTCCTTCTCAGCCTTCGCGTTCACGCTCTCTTTCTCTTTTGCGTATTCGGCCTCGATCCTGGCTCTGTCCTTCTCGATGCTCTCCTGAGTGTTTCCGAGGGTCGTGGCGCTCTTCATCATGAACTCCTCGATCTCCTGCTGATACTTTTGGAGCTCTCTCTCTCGAGCCGATTCCTGGTCGTCGAATTTTGCAAGATCCTGGTTGTAAGTATCGAATTTCTTCTGGTATTCTTTTTCAAGCTGAACGCTGTATTTTCTGTCCTCGTCCTCGTTTTTCATTCTTATTGCCTCGTTGTCGGACATGATTTTGCGTTCATTTGCTTCGAACTCGTCGTTCTGTTTCTGGATCTTTTCGTCGAGCTCTCTGTTCTTCTTCTCAAGCTCCTGTTTTTTCTTCTCGAGAGCTGCGATCTTTGCTGTTACCTTTGCGCCCTCTACGTTTTCGAAGGTTTTCTGCTTTTCGTAGTATTTGTCCTTCTCTTTCTGCTGAGCCGATTTCCAGTCGTTGTATGCCTTTGTATGAGCTTGAAGTTCCTTTTCCTTAGCCTGTTCGCGGCTCTTGTTGGAGACCTTGATGATGCCCTTTTCGCGCTGCTCGATCTGTGTGATCTGGCTTTCGAGGTTTACGATCTCCTGTTCGATGGAGGTATCATCCTTTTCCCACTGATACTTCATCTCCTGGATTCTTTTTTTCAGCTCGGCTTCATCTGCCTTTTGTTTTTTCTGGTTCTCTTTCTGCTGGGTCTTGAGGTCGGCAATTGCCTTTTCGCGAGCCTTGATGTTGTCGTTCAGCCACTTGTCGATGTCGGCAAGCTGTTTTGCTCTCCATTTTCTGACCTCTTCGATCTTTGCCTTGAAGCTCTTGTGGATCTGTTCTACGGCCTGCGCATCGCCTGGGTTGGGTTCAAGGTAGCGTTTGCGCATATTTTTGTCTTTCTTGTAGGCCATATTTTTGTAACCGAGCTCTCTGAACTCGTTGTCTGCGGCTCTTACGGAATCAAGTGTCCTCAATGCCGCTTTGTAGTCGCCTGAATCGAGCGAATCTGTTGCGTTCGCAAGACCCTTCTGGATTTTTTTGATATTAGACAAAAGAGTTTTCGCTGTATCGTTCTGCGCGCATTTGCAGTTCATTTCGTTTGCGGCGCGGTCGAAGATCTCCTCAGCCTCTTCGATGTTGCCCTTGTCGTATGCGGCAAATCCTTTTTTGATCTCCTCTTTTACTTCGCTGTACGAGAAGGTCTTGGCCGGAGCAGCCTTTGCAGCCTTGGGTTCACTCTTTTCGGCAATCGACGCGAGAAGCGTCTTCATCGCGTTGATCATATCGGAAGCGATGTCTTCGCTGTCGGTCCCGCCCTCCGCGGTAATGGATCTCGATCCTTTTTTGGAAGAGGATTTGTCGAAGAGTGTGATAGAGACCTTTGTCTCTTTATGCTTGGAGATTTTGGGAATCAAAACAAAGTCATATTCATCACTCTTGGCAACAGCCTGTGCGATACACTTGAGGTCTGCCTTGCACCGCGCGAGACCCGATGAATAGACCTCGACCTTCGCTGTCTTGATGGTTGAAAGCAGAAGAGAGAGGTTTTCATCAATTTCCTTGGCAATCTTTTTTTCCGAGTCGGAGGTGGCTACTGTCGGTGTAAGAGCGACAGAATTCTGCGCAAAAATCGCCGCGGAAATCAGTGTGAGCGAAATAAATGTCAATAACTTTGTGAATTTTCTCATGTTGTCCTCACATCCATAATTTTTAATACTCAAGGCAACTGATATGTTACGAAATCTCAAAGTTATTGTCAACCTGAATAGGTCAAGAATTTGCGGTTAAATTTTGGCGGGGAGAGGAGTTCAGGCGCAAAAAAGTTTAATCCATCAGCGTGTCGAGCTCGGCGACTTTGTTTTTGAACTCGGTAAGCTCTGCCGCCGGAACGGAGGTTACTGTCGTTTTGTGGAAAACAAACGGATCCTGCACCTTGCCCTTCTGACCGATGTTTATCTGATAGTGCAGGTGCGGCGCCGTGCTTTTGCCGGTGTTGCCCGAGTTGGCGATGTGTTGTCCGGCAGTTACTGACTGCCCGACATCGACAAGGACCTCGCTCAGGTGCAAGTATTTGAAAACAAACGGTTTCCCCTTCTCTTCGATCTCGATGCAGTAGCCATTGTATTTCGTCTTCCAGTTTATGCGCGCAACTCTGCCGTTGACGGTCGAATAGACCGGAGTTCCGACCTGAGCCTTGAAGTCTATGCCTTCGTGCTTGGGTGCTCTGTCGCCGATCGTGCTTGTGATCTGAATGTAATTCTTGATCGGAGGATTTGGAGTTATCTTTTTTTCGATCATCGTGCCGTCGGAATAATAATATCTTGAGCTGGAATCTTTAGCTGTGTATTTATAAATGCTTATCGTTTTGCTCAGTTTGTGCGAATAATATTTTACTGCCAGGATCTCCAGGTCGTCAGGCAGATCGTTGCGCTGCTTTCTCTCGTCGGTTGGAATTATGCGGAAAACAAAGTCTATCGTGTCCTCCTTGCGGGCATCGCTTCTCAGCGATACATCCCAGATAAGAAGCCTTGCTATGTGTGCGCTCAAAATGTCGGCAAGCTTTGCGGTGTTAAGTGCCTGCGACATTTTCTGGATCTCTTCGCTGTGGTTGAACGCGTTGTAGAAATTGTCGGAAATTACAACGGACGAAGCGATAGGCTCGCCGGCGGTGTATGTCCGGTTCGTGGTCTGCGAAGGTGCGGGCGCTGGGGTCGCTGCAGCCGGCTGATCTCCGTTTGCAGCCGTGGAAGAAGCCTCTGTCTGCGTTGAACCGGATGCGGCTTCCGCTGTTGCGGAGACCTGTTCCGTGGATGCACTCTTGTTTTCTGGCTTTTTTTCTTCGCTGCCCGGAAATTTGTAAAAAATAATGAATGCCAGAAGGAGGAGATTGATGACAAAAGATACTCTGAAAAGTGTCTTCCACTTTTTTAGCTGAGGGTCGGTAAAAAGCGGCTGATAATTCATTTTGTCCTCCTGAAAAGTGCGGAATATAAGACAGAATCGACTGACGATATTGCAATCGGAGCGGCTGTGCCGAATTCATAGGCTATTTCGTTGAGCAGGTTTTCGTTCTGTTTTTCAAAAAAGAAAAAGGCGAAATCTGCGTCGTGAATGTTGTTTACACCGATAAGATCTTCTCTGACAAGCCCCTCCTCTTTCATGAAGTTGAAGGAGTTGTAGTTCAGGCCCTCGTAGGCTCCCATGATGTAGACCTTTGATTTTAAGGGTGCGTTTTTATTCAATGTTTCTGCCAAGTCAATCATGTCGTATCCCCAAAAATTCCGCTGCATCCTGAGCTCAGCGGCTCCCTCTGCTCCCCCTATCAGCAGATTATAAAACGCAGGGCCGCGTTTTGCGAATTTTACATTCGGCTGAACGAGGGATATCGTAGCAGCAAAAAAGACCAGTGCAACAAAAGCTTCTTTGTATCTATCTGTTTTTACTAAAAATTTCAAGTTTTCTCCGATAAAAAAGACTCCCGCCGTGAGCATGAGCGGATAGCCGGTGAACCAATGTTTGATACCGCCGAAAATCGGTACAGATGGCAAAGCGATCAGAAAAATCGGGAAGAGCGATCCTGAAATCATGGCAAGCGAACTCTCCTTATCCCTTGTTGATGCAGCATTCTTAAATTCCCTGCAGAACCAGATAATACCTGCGAAGAAACAAAGAAGCTGGGGGAGCGGAGTCGTGAAAAGGGTCATCGCCCACGGAAAGCTGAACGGGAAGGGACCTGTCGCAAGCTCCTGTCCGAAGTAGTAGTTCGTGTAGTTTACGTGTTGTGTGTGGAAGGCCATATATTCGCCGACCCGGTTGACTGTATCGTGCCACATCCAGGGCCAGAGCAGGAAATAGAGCGGTATCGAAATCAGGACCATGAAGTAGAAAACCTTGGGGACTGATGTGAAAAAATGTTTTATTGAAAAGCTGCCGTTCTCCTTCCGGTATGAAAAAAAGTAGAAGCAGAGCCACGATGCAAAGAGGATAATCGGGATGAAGAGAACGTTGTGCTTTGTTGCCATCGCAAGTGCGAAAAAGATTGCCGTGACTATATGAACCAAGAGTCTGCTGGTTTTAATGCAAAAAAGGTAGAGAATGAATGTCGTGCTCCAGAAGAAGAGGATCGGCACGTCGAAGCAGGCGAGGTGTGAGTGAAAAAAGAGGTGCGGCATCATGAAAAACAGGATCGGCGCGGTGACCGCGGTGATGCGGTCGAAGAAAATCTGCCCGAAAAGGTAGATCATCAGGGCTGTCAGCGCGGCGAAAAAGGCGGCAACGAGCCTTGCCGATGATCCCGTCTCCAAAATTTTCAGTTTCCGGTGAAAAATGTAGTTTGAAAGCCCGAAGAGCTCTTTCATAAACGGCGGATGCTCATGGTTGAAGCTGAAATATCTGTCGGTCTGGTTCTGCGAAAAAGGTTTCGCGAACTCGCCTTCGGCAAAGCTGCGCTCGATAGACTCGTACCAGTCTGCCATCTCGTTGGCAGCCTTCATGTAGAAGCCTTCGTCGCGTACAAAGCCGATCGCGTCACGTGTACAAAAAATCATCAAGAAAACGAAAAGGGAGACGATCGATGCGATTGCTACGTCTAACTTTGTGATTTTATTTTTAAAATTCATCGCGTTATATATCCGTTGAAGGTGAAGTGCCTCTGCCTGTCGTCCTTTGTAGTTATCTCGATCCGGAGAGTTCCGGCTCCTTTAGGGATATCTGTCTCTTTGCGGAACGAGTTTCTGACAGAGAGGTTTTTGTACTCTAAAATTTTAGTTTCGTCGGCAAAAACCGCGACATTGACGGGTGCCTTGTTCTGAGACATCCAGCCGGCTTCGCGGAAAACCGAGTTGAAGACCAAATGTCCGCTCTCTGCCGGCAGGTCAAAGACGATCGTGAGCTTTTCCTTTGCGGTCGGATGGGCCCAGACAGCTCTTTCAGGGATCTTCCCGTTGAATCTGGCGGTAGTCCTGCCGACGTAATTCCAGCTGTTTTTCGCGCAGATCCAGTCTCCGCCGGAGTTCAGACGGCATTCGCGCTTTTTGTCTTTTCCCGAAAAGTAGACTTCACGGGCCTTGTCGATGTCGCGGGCGAAAAGCAGAAGCTTGGAAGGAGAGGGGGTTGTCTTTTCGGAAAGCAGGACGACACCTCCCGGTACGCTGAACCTTTGGATTTCGCGGAGCTTCAGCTCCTCAAGCAGAGTGCCTGCTTTTTCAGGGTCGTTAAGAAGAAAGAATATCCTGCCCGTGTCGTCATCCCTGAGACGATCCAGATCTTCACTTTTCAGCTCCTTCAGAGTCAGGTACAGAGGAAGGACTTTATCGTTGAGCATTTTTGTGAAGTCGAGGTCCCAGTCGTTTTCCGGGAATATTATGTCCCCATCCCTGAAGTTTTCGTTCAGGACCTTTGCAAATCCCTCTTCCGTCGCGGGATCAAGCTCACCGGAATTACTTAAAAAGTGCCAGAAGATCAGCGAAGCAGGAATCGAAACAATAAAGAGAACTGCAATTGCACGGCCTGAAAATTTAAAAAATTTTGCAAAAAAGTTAGTCAAATCAACCCCCAGCATGAGGATTATGGAGAGCAAGCGATGCTAAATCAAGAAAAAGAGGTGAATGGAGTCAAAAGAGATCCTTTTTTGAAATTATCGGGAGCTTATTTGGAAGCGAAACGTCTCAAAGCCATCGCAGCAAGAAGACCTGCCGCAGCAAGAAGCATGACGAAGATATTTTGAGAATCCTCAACAACGGTGAGCGCACATCCGCTGTCATCGCCGTCGGCAGCGATATCATCCTCGTAGATATATTTTCTCGAGTTGAGAGGAGTTCCGATGACCTTGTCGGTGTTTTTCAGGTTGAGGTTCTTGACCTGTACCTGGAATTCCTGACCGTTTGTCAGGGAGAGATTTGCTCTGATGGTGAGATACTTCTCTGTATCAGCCGGAACATCGTAATTCAGGTTGAAGCGGTGAGACATATTGGCGTCGAAAGAGCTGGTCTTCGCGAGTTCGACATCGCCGATACCGTCGTTGTTCGTATCTTCATAGAGTGCAAGGCTTGTGATCGCCGATCCGAACTGAGCCTGGCTTGATTTCGGAACTATGATGGTGATCCTAGTGATAGTGTCTGCCTCACCTATGGAGAGGAGCTTGATCTGGAAGACATCGTGTGTTCCGTTCATCTTTGATTTCGCAGGAACTGCCGGGTCGTGCTCGCCGGTCGTTACGACAAAGCCCTCTGTCGGCATGAACTGGTATTTCGCGAACTCGACGGGAAGACCGTCAACAGTTGCGTTTCCGCCGTTGATATTGATGCCTTCGCTCTCTATCATGGGCGAGAATGTGGTGCTGTTTGTGATGTTGGCACCGTTGAAGTTTGCGTTTGCAACGAAGATGATGCTGTTTCTCTTGTTCGCCCAGAGTCTGTTGGTCGGGTCGGAGGAGGTGAATCCTGCGTAGCCTGACGAAAGTGCGTCTGCCGAGCCGAGAAGAACGTCGCCGGAATCAAGTTTGCCGTCGTTGTTCATATCGTTGTACATCTTGAGGTCGGTGATCGCGATCGAAGAGTCGTTTACATCGACTCTCAGACGGACTGAATCAAGGTTGAAGAAGCAGTCGCTTGTTTCTGCCGCAATGATGTCGATCTGACCGAGAACAAGCTCGTTTGACGGATTCGGGATAATGATGATGTTGTCCGAGCTCTGGCTGTTTTTGCCGGCAGCGACGCTGACTGACGCGTTCTGGCATTTGACGATTTTCGGGTCGTCGATGCAGGAGCCTGAGTCCTTGTCGCAGATTTTGCCTGCGCCGCACTCGTCGTTCGAGGTGCAGGAAGCAGCTCCGACACCGCCGCAGTCAGAGAGGTCGACCGCGTCCTGAGATGTTACGCAGCCGGTCGAGATCATTCTGAGCTTCGAGGAGATGCCGAGGTTCGTTTTGTAGTCGACGACGCCGGGTGTTCTGTAAAGCGCGGTGTTTTCGATTACGTGGTTCTTAGCGGTATCTTGTCTTACTTTTGCTCTGAATCTGACGATTACAAGGTCGTTGCAGGAGAGGTAATCTTCGCCCTCTTTGCAGAAGTTGAGCGAATCAGCGACCTTGACGCCGTTGACAAGCGGGAATCCGCCTGCATCGTCAGGGATCGGGATCCATTTTTTAGCGATCTTTTTGCCGTTCTCGACGACGAAATCGTTTGCATATTCGGTCGATCCGGGGACATATTCCATTCCGGCCGGGATCGTATCGACTACGGAGATGTTTTTGGTAAGGTCTGTTCCCCAGTTCTGGATCCTCATCGCGAAGGTGTGCTCGATGTTGTTCTGGCACCACTTTCCTTCGTATTGCTCGCCTGCCGAAACAGGAGTGTTCGCGGGTGTGCAGGCAACCTTTTCGGGCTGACCGGGAATATCGAACTGCGGAGTCTTGGTATCAACGCTGACAAGCATGAAGTTCGTGATGGCCTGGTCCTGGTTTGCTCCGATACGAAGTTTGATGTTTGTGCCGCCTTTGTGGAAGTGCGCAGCCATTCCTCCGTCGTTCGCTGTGTCGAGAACGAAGGTATCCATATCCATGCCGTATTCGATTTCATCGTAGTTGAGAGCTCCGGGAACTCCGCCGATGCACTGAAGGTTCGTTCCGGTGTAGTCGTAAACCGATGAAATCGAGTTGAAGATCTCGGTGTAGTTAAGGGTAGCGAAGTTGTCGCTGAGGTATGCCGGCGGGTTGCACTCGTTGCTGATCAAAAGCCAGTCAACGCCGTCGCCCTGGACCTGGATGCCCTCTTCGTAGAGCATTCCTGTTTCGGGGTTGAGGGTCGCAAGTCCCGGGTCGCCTTCATGGGATGCAAGTGTCAGTCTGATCTCGGGGTCGGTCGGGAATTCGAAGCCGGATACCGAAATTTCGCTGAGCTCATGGTAGTAGGGTTTGAAACCGTCATAGAGATAAACTTTCTTCGGGCTGATCGTGGCCGATGTGTAGATCAAAATGATCGACCAGCCGGATACCATCTCTGTCGACCCTTTGTAGATGGCGTCGCTTGCGCATTTAAGGCCTGAAAGAGTGTAGGAACCATAAAGGTACGAACCGTCGAAAGAACCGCTCTGGTCTGTCTCGAGCTCACGTCCTTTCTGCTGCAAAGCCTTAAAGAAATCAACGACTTTTACTCTGTAGGTGAACCAGCTTTTGTTGGGCTCGCTGGCATCCTTGAATGCATCGAATTCGAAGTCTACGAAACCTGCTTCCGAGACTTTGTATGCCTTTTTGCCTTTGATCGTCTGGGTCGAAGAGATCCCGGCGTTGCTTTCGTGCTGGAACGAGAGGGTGACTTCGTTGTCGGTCGGATCGTCCTTTTCGACGACCGGTACCGCACCTGTCCATACGAGGTATGCATCTTCGATTATTGCATCCAGCGGAAGGTATGTCGCATCCAGAACGTAGGTGCTTGAATCAAGACATGTGTCGCCCTGAGGGTTGTTGATGTCTGAATCAGCCTCTGTGTTTGAAAGAAGCGACTTGAACATAACGTGGTAACCGTAAGCTCCGTCCTCCCACTTGAGCTCTGTACCCCTGTAGTTCGAAACAGAGGGGCCGATAGCCTTTGCGGAGAGAGCCAGAGGCAGTACGCAAAGAAGTAAAACCAAGAAAAATCTGAATTTTTTCATCTTTAGCCTCAATAAAATGTTAAAAAACGGACAAAATTACGCGTAAATCATAGGTGCAATGCTTTTTTTGTCAAAACAATAGAAAGATTTTTTAATAATCCTTGAAATCGGACTGGCGAAAACTAAACTGTGCCAGCAAAGTGAAGTGAAAAAGATATGATAGACTCACGAAACGGTTGGATTACCTGCCTCGACTCAGAATTTTGCGATCTTTTGCCCGGAACAAAGGTGCGTCTGACGCAGTGCCTTGCCTGCAAAAACAGGTTTTGTCCTGTAAAATCAGAGATTTTCGCTGTTTGCTTCCCCGAGTGGATCCCGCTGAGCGAAGCCAGGCTGAATGCCAAAATAATCGAGCTGAACAAAAAGTTTCAGCGCAGGAAGATGTCACTCTCGCAGCTTTGCTGCCCCAAAAAAAAGCAGGTTTCAAGCTGTTCAGCGAGGAGTGTTTTCTGCAAATACAACCAGATTTGCGGAGTCAATCAGAAACGTGAAGGCGCAGAGTTTATAAGGTCAATAAGGTGGAGGAGAGAGATGATTTATTACGTAATGTATCTGGATGGCACATCGGAGATTGTAAACCGCAATGATTTCGTCAATGTCGACATCGAAAAAGTGGAGAGGGTCTATCCCGGAAACTACGAGGTCCGTGTCGTTTCCGAACTGGTCCCGCTCGGAGAGGAGCAGGCGAAGATGAACGAAACGATCGCAGGCTTCAAAGAAAAGTATACCGGAGAGGTCGTAACAAACGGGGGGCTTGTCGAATTTCAGGAGTGGTTCGAAAAGGCGTCTGTCGGTGAAAGCGCCGTCATCCCCGAGAAGATCCTTGTTCCGCAGAAGACTTATCGTGTTGTAAAGATTAAGGATTCTGATCCTGAACCGAAGCCTAGGGAGGTGGCGGAGCCGGTCAAGCCTCTGGATGAACCGAAAATCATCGAGCCTGAACCGGAGCTCCCTGCAGCCAAAACCGAACCTGCCGAAAAACACCAGAACAGCGATTTCGAACAGGCGACCCTTTTCGGAGAAGAGGAGTCCGCTCCGAAAAAACGCGGAAGGAAAAAAAAGGCGGAAGAGTAGCCTATGCTTCTGAATCGGGATGAAATCTCTGGATATCAGGCGGAGATCGAGGCGGTAGGAGAGGCCTTTTTCGGGGATGCTACCGCATCCTTTATTAAATATATAATAGGTAATACAAATACAAATAATAGCGAATCTCATCGCCGGGTTTTTGTCAGAACTGCCGGGAGCCGTGTCGTCGCCTTTCTGATCCTTTCGACGGTGCTCGACGAGTCGGAAATCCTTCAGGTCGCTGTAAAAAAAGAGTGCCAGAGATGCGGTCTTGCCGCTGCCCTGCTTGACGAGGTCTTCGATTTTTGCAGGAAGAGCGGGATCTCTAAAATTTTTCTCGAGGTTCGCGAAGGTAATTTCCCGGCAAGGTTGCTTTACAAAAAATTCGAATTCGAAGAGGCGGGCCTCAGGAGAGACTACTACGAAAACCCGCGTGAAAACGCTGTCGTTATGTCGAAAAATCTTTCCGTTTCTGGTGCCGAAAAACCTAAAAAATAAAAAAAAGAAAAATAGCGTAAAAACAACTTGGTGTAATTCTCCAATAATTCCAACCCATTAAAATAAAAAACAGCCAAATCTTTGACAGTTCGAGGTCCCTCCTTATAATGCCGCCCGTTTCTTGGGAATGGTACATATTTTTAGGAGTAGAAAATGCCAACCATTAATCAGTTAATCAGAAAAGGTCGCAAAGACCAGCAAAACAAAAGCAAGTGTCCTGCACTTGTTTCGTGTCCGCAGAGAAAAGGCGTATGTGTCCGTGTTTACACGACAACGCCGAAGAAGCCGAATTCGGCTCTCAGAAAGGTCGCAAGGGTTCGTTTAACAAGCGGTTTTGAAGTGACTTGTTATATCCCCGGTGAAGGCCACAATCTTCAGGAGCACAGCGTTGTTCTTGTCAGAGGCGGCAGGGTCAAGGATTTGCCGGGTGTCCGTTATCACATCGTCAGAGGCACAAACGATACCTCCGGAGTAAATAACAGAAAGCAAAGTCGTTCAAAGTACGGCGCTAAGAGACCGAAGTAGCAGGGGGTAAACAAATGCCAAGAAGAAAATGTGTAGCAAAAAGAGAGGTTTCCGTAGATCCGAAATACGGAGATGTTCTTCTTCAGAAGTTTATCAACAAGATAATGCTTCAAGGAAAGAAAAGCGTTGCAGAGACGATCGTCTACTCGGCAATCGAAACTGCAGCTCAAGGTAAAAAAGAGGGCCCGGTCGAGGTTTTCAAGCTTGCGCTCGACAACATCAGACCGCAGGTCATGGTAAAATCGACAAGACTCGGCGGCGCGACCTATCAGGTTCCTACCGAGGTTTCTCTCGAGAACAGCCAGGCGATCGGAATGAAATGGATCATCACCTTCTCGCGCAAAAGAGCTGAAAAGGGAATGGCTCAGAAGCTCGCTGCGGAGCTTGACGATGCATTCAACAAGAGAGGAAACTCCTTCAAGAGAAAAGAGGAGACCCTCAGAATGGCAGAAGCAAACAAGGCTTTCGCTCACTTTAAATGGTAAAAACAAGGTAACGGCTGACTTACGATGACGACTCAGGAAAGAAACGTAGCTCTTGAAGATATCAGGAATATCGGCATTATGGCGCACATCGATGCCGGTAAGACTACCACGACAGAGCGTATTCTTTTCTACACGGGTGTATCCCGCAAGATGGGTGAGGTACACGAAGGAACGGCCGTTATGGATTGGATGGATCAGGAGCAGGAGCGCGGCATTACGATCACATCGGCTGCAACCACCTGCTACTGGAGAGAAAAACGCATCAACATCATCGACACTCCCGGACACGTAGACTTCACGATCGAAGTCGAAAGGTCGCTGAGGGTGCTTGACGGCGCGATCGCTGTCTTCTGTGCTGTCGGCGGTGTCGAGCCTCAGTCGGAGACGGTCTGGAGACAGGCTGACAAATATTCCGTTCCGAGACTCGCGTTCGTCAACAAGATGGACAGGATCGGCGCGGATTTCTTCCACGTCATCGACATGATGAAGACACGCCTCGGAGCCAACGCGGTTGCGGTTCAGGTCCCGGTAGGCAAGGAGGAGGATTTCCGCGGAATAATCGACATCATCGACATGAAAACCTGCTACTACGACAGCGATGTCCTCGGAGCGGTTTACCGTGTCGAAGAGTCGATCCCTGAAGAGTACAAGGCAACGGTCGACGAGTGCCGCGAGAGACTCTTTGAAGTTCTCTCGGACTACGACGAGGAGATCATGGCGAAGTTCCTTGAGGGCGAACCGATAGAACCCGCCAAGATCCGCAGCGCTTTGAGAAAGGCTGTGATCAAAAACGCGATCTTCCCGGTCTTCTGCGGCAGCTCGTTCAAAAACAAGGGTGTTCAGCTTCTGCTCGACGCGGTCGTTGACTACCTTCCGTCGCCTATCGACGTTCCGCCTGTAAAGGTTCACACGGTCGACGGAAAGGATGCCGGCACGGTTTGCGCGACCGATACCTTCCCCGGCGCCCTGATTTTCAAGATCATGTCCGATCCTTATGTCGGCGAGCTTGATTTCGTCAGGGTCTACAGCGGTGAACTCAGAGTCGGTCAGCAGTATTACAACTCGCTCTCCGGCAAGGTCGAGAGGATCGGCAGACTGCTCAGGATGCACGCCAACAAGCGCGAGGATGTCGATTTTATCCCGTCGGGCAATATCGGCGCAGTTGTCGGTCTGAAGTTCGCGACGACCGGTTCGACGCTCTGCGAAAAGCAGAAGGCGTTCGTCTTCGAGAAGATAGCCTTCCCGGAGCCGGTTATCAGCATCGCGATCGAGCCTAAGACCAAGGCAGACGAGGAGAAGCTCTCCTACTCGCTTGAAAAGCTGGCGAAGGAGGATCCGAGCTTCCGCGTCAACACCGACGCCGAGACCGGCCAGACGATCATCTCCGGAATGGGCGAGCTCCATCTGGAGGTCCTTGTCGAGCGTCTCCGCAGGGAATTCAAGGTTGATGCGCATGTCGGCAGCCCGATGGTCAGCTACCGCGAAACCTTCTCGATTCCGGTCAGGATGGAACACAAACTTGTCAAACAGACGGGCGGAAAGGGTCAGTACGCTCACGTTGTTATGGAGTTTGAGCCGCTTCCTGCCGGTTCGGGTATCGTTTTCGAGGACAGGACGAAGGGCGGAATCATTCCGAAGCTTTTTGTCGGCGCTATCGAAAAGGGCGTCGAGACGGCTTCGTTCGGCGGACGCTACGGCTTCCCGGTTGTAGATGTCAGTGTCGCGCTTGTTGACGGTTCGTTCCACGAGGTCGACTCCTCTGAAATGGCTTTCAAGGTCGCGACGGTCAACTGCTTCCGCGAGGCCGAAGAGAAGTCCAGGCCGAGGATCCTGGAACCGGTCATGAATGTCGAGATCACGGTTCCGGAACAGTACATGGGTGATGTTATGGGAAATCTTCAGTCAAAAAGGTCCGAGATAATCGGATTTGAAGACGCTGCCGGCGGGATGAGGATCGTAAAGGTCTCCGTGCCGCTTGCCGAGATGTTCGGCTACATGACAAGCCTTAGATCGCAAACGCAGGGCAGAGGAACCTTCACGATGAGCTTCTCGCACTACAAGGAGATTCCCGAGGCAATAAAAAAACAGAAATTCGGTATAACTTTTTAACTACTCTAGAGGGAGGAAGGAATGGCAAAAGCG
>DBXP01000052.1 GCA_002309575.1 bacterium UBP6_UBA1209
TCGTAGCCGTTGATGACGATATCGTATGCACGCGAATTGATCGTGCCGAGGTCGTCACCGCGTTTTGCCGCCTCGAAATCGAAATCGGTGAAAGCGTGGTGTTTTGCGACCCATTCGCCCGTCTCTTCGTCGACTTCGAATGCCGGGAAATTGGTGATCCAGACAAATTCGTAGGAATTTTTGTCGTAAAGATCGTATTCCGCAGCGAGTCTTTTTCTCAAATTTCCGAGTGCCGTAAGCGCAACTCCCGTTTTATCGGCAACAATAAACATGATCCCGTTTTCAGGAATGATTTCGGCAAGCTGCGCCTTTTCAGAATCGTTGAAGAATTTCATCAGAGGTGAATCAAGAACTCCCTCTTCCTTCTTTATCCAGGCAAGAGCCTTCGCTCCGTCGCCCTGAACGTCCTTCTCGATTTTTTTGATCTGGTTTTTGGAAAGTTCTTTCGCATGGCCTTCGAGAACGACACCTTTCACAACCGTTTTCGGGTCGTTTGCGGCGTTTTTGAAAGCGGCAAACTCCGAATTTGCAAAGATCGCGTCAAGAGTCTTGAGTTCCATGCCGAATCTCAGATCGGGTTTGTCGCTTCCGTATTTATCCATCGCCTCGTTGAAGGACATTTTTCTGAAAGGACGCTTGATATCGAGGTTTTTGACCGCCTTGAAGATCTTGCAGAGCAGACCTTCGGTGACACCCATGACGTCTTCCTCTTCGACAAAACTCATCTCGAAGTCGATCTGGGTGAATTCAGGCTGTCTGTCGGCGCGGAGAGCCTCGTCACGAAAGCACTTCGCGACCTGATAGTATTTGTCCATTCCCGCAACCATGAGTATCTGCTTGAAGACCTGCGGCGACTGCGGAAGTGCGTAGAAAGAACCCGGCCAGAGCCTGCTCGGAACGAGGAAATCTCTTGCGCCGCCCGGGCTGCTTTTGATGAGGAAAGGAGTTTCGACTTCGACAAAGTCGAGCGAATCAAAGTATTCGTGAACAAGTGCGCTAACTTTCGAGCGTGAAATCAGGTTCTTCCGGATGTCCGATTTGCGGATGTCGATGTAGCGGTATTTCAGCTTGATCGTGTCGGCGGCATCCTTCCTGAAATCGAAGGGTAACGGCTTCGACGGGTTCATGAGCGTGATTTTATCAGCTTCGACTTCGATCGCGCCGGTCGAATATTTGTCAGTTCTGTTTTCTTTGCGGTCGATGACTGTTCCGCTTACCGAAACGACCGATTCAAGCGTCAGTTTTTTTGCCGATTCCGCAAGGACCGGGTCGCTGACAAAAACCTGAGTCATCCCGTAACGGTCTGAAAGTATTAAGAAAACCATGGGCCCCATCTCTCTTTTCTGGGTCAGCCATCCCGAAATGACGACCTTTTGTCCCAGATTGTCGAGAGTGAGCTCTCCGCAAGTGTGAGTGCGCAGCATTTCAACCTCCCAGTTAAAAATATACCTTTGTCAACATCATATATTTAAAGTGCCGTAAGCACCTTCGGACCATCTTTGGTAATTGCGACCGTGTGCTCGAACTGGCAGCTGAGTTTGCCGTCAAGCGTAACGACCGTCCAGCCGTCGTTCAGAGTCCTGCATTTGTAAGTCCCCTCGTTGATCATCGGCTCGATCGCAACGACCATCCCCTCCTTCAGCTCGAGACCGTGCCCGTGCTTGCCGTAGTGCGGGATCGCCGGATCCTCGTGAAGATGGATCCCCGTGCCGTGGCCTACATAATCCTCGACGACCGAGTAACCGTTGCTCTCGGCGTACTCCTGAATGACTGCCCCGATGTCGCCGAGCCGGTTCCCGACAAGGCACTGCTCGATCCCGAGCTCAAGGCAGTGGTGCGTGACATCTACGAGCCTCTTAGCCTCTTCGCTCGCGCCTGGCATGACATATGTCATCGTGCTGTCGCCGATAAAGCCGTGAAGCGTAACGCCGCAGTCGACGGAAAGGATGTCGCCCCGCTGGATGATCTTCGTCTTGTGCGGGATGCCGTGAACGACCTCGTTGTTGACGGCGATGCAGGTCGCGTAGTGGTAATCCTCGACCGATTTAAAGGTCGGAGTCCCTCCGTGTTTTTTGATGTATTTATCGGCGAAGCTGTCGATCTGAAGCGTCGAAACCCCTGGTTTTATGTAGGATCTCAGCTCCTGAAAAAGCTCGGCCAGGACCTTCCCTGCAGCACGTATCTTCTCGATCTGCTCCGGGGTTTTGATAATTATTCCGGGCATATTTACCTCCAAGTTTCAAAATAAAACTGCGAGATTATACGAATCGAAACATCATATTCAAGGGTCAAAATACTTGATTTCGCACTTGCAAAATGCAACTATGGGTAAGTTCGCGCAAAAAAGGCGTTCATTTGCAATTTTTACCGGAGGATACAATGTTCAGGACATTCGATGAAATTATCAGGTATGTACAGAAGATGGAAAACAAGCCGAGAGTTGCCGTTGTCGGTGCAGACAAGCCGGTCGCAGTCGAGGCGGCAGTCGACATGGTCACCGAAAATCTGGCGGTCCCGGTCCTTTTCGGAAACGCTGAAAAGATAAATCACCTCATCGAGGGAACGGTCCTCGAAGGAAAAGTCGAGATCGTTCCGTGCGCAGACAACGTTGAAAGCTGCTCGAAAGCTGCAGATTACGCGGCAGACGGCAGAGTCGGCATCCTTCTCAAGGGAAGCGTCGAGACTGCACAGATCATGAAAGCCGTCTTCAGAAAAGAGAACGGCCTCAAAGCCGCACCGGTCGTAAGCGACATCCTGATTTACGAAGATCCGCTCGCACCGAAGGACAACAAACGTCTCGTCGGTCTTATGGACGGCGGCATAATCCCTCTTCCGACGCTCGAGCAGAAGATCGAGATGACACGCGGCGCGGTCCAGGTCTTCCACAAACTCGGCTTCGCGAAACCGAAAGTCGCATACATTTCGGCGATCGAGACAGTCTCGCCGAAAATCCAGTCGACCGTTGACGCAGCCGAGATCCAGAGAATGAAGGCCGAAGGCGAACTTGACGACATCAACGCCTACCTCGAAGGACCTTACGCGATCGACAATGTCATTTCTGAATACGCGGCGAAGGTCAAGAACATCAACTCCGTCATGGCGGGATGCGCCGACATCCTCATTTTCCCGAACATCGAAAGCGGAAACGTTCTCGGCAAGCTCGTCCACTACTGGGGCGGCGCTCAGACAGGCCACGTCATCGTCGGAGCCAAGGTCCCGGTACTTCTCAGCTCCCGCGCCGACGACGCACAGGCAAAAATCAACTCGCTCGTTCTCGGAATCGCGGTATCCTACTGATGACGGAAAAACAGGAGGTAAAATATCCGGTCACGATGGACCTCAAGGTCATCATGATCTCTGAGCCTGGCGAAAGCCGCAATGAATCGGAACTGGATAAGATATTGAAAGATCTGGATATTCCGCTCAATTCATCATGGAAGACCGAAAAGAGTTCCGGCGGGAAGTATACAGCCTACACCGGCACAGTCTTCATACTTTCCCATGAAAAGATGGTTGACCTTTTTGCTCTGCTCAAAGCCCATCCGCGTGTAAAATTCGCACTGTGACCCGACTAGCCTGAGACTGGATCGACACATATCAAAAACATCTGATTTTTATAATTTTTACCCTTCTATCTTTGCCAGGAACAGTATGATGTTGCGACAGTGATCAACCAAGGGGTGAAGGAAAAGAAATAATTTTGAACAAATAATAATCCAAAACTTGTTTTTAACTTTTCTATTGCTATGATCTTTTTGCTTTAATTTTGATTATCGGGGCAAGGTATGGCAAAGGGGCTGTTAAACCACAGAAAAGCGGCAAAGGAATTCGTAGTAAAATGGTGCGGTAGGGGCGATGAAAAGCAGGATACTCAGGTATTTTGGACTTCGCTTTTACGCGATGTTTTCGGTGTCGCGAATCCCGAAGATTCGATTCAATTTGAGAAAAGGATCAAGCTTGGGCACACGAGTTTTATCGATGCCTACATTCCGTCAACAAAAGTGCTGATTGAGCAGAAAAGCATTGATGTTGATTTGTTAAAACCGGCAAAGCAGTCGGACGGAACTCTTCTCACGCCTTACCAGCAGGCAGACAGATACAGAAAGGAACAGAATTATTCGGAAGCTGCTCGCTGGATCGTGACATGCAACTTCAAAGAGTTTTTCATTTACGACATGGATCACCGTGGATCTGAGCCAGAACATATACTTTTGAAAGATTTGGACAAAGATTTCGAACTGTTGCAGTTTTTAGTAGATCAGAAAAACGCAGATGTCAGCCGCGAAGAGAAAATTTCCTTGAAAGCCGGCGAGCTTGTCGGAAAGCTTTATGACGCACTCTACAAAGAGTACATCAATCCCGACGAAAACAGTTTGCGGAGTCTCAATATTCTGTGCGTCCGGATCGTTTTCTGCCTTTATGCCGAAGATGCAGGGCTTTTCGAGACCAGAACGGCTTTTGAAGACTACATAAAATCGTTTTCCGCAGAAAACCTGAGGCGCGGCATTATGGATTTGTTCAAAATCCTGAATACGAAGCCTGAAAACCGAGACAAATATGACACGAGAATCAATTCATTTCCTTATGTGAACGGCGGACTTTTTGCCGATGATACGATAGAAATTCCTAATTTCACTAAAGAAATCGTCGATGTCATTGTGAACTTTTGTGCTCCTTTCGACTGGTCGGAAATCAGTCCCACGATTTTCGGAGCTGTTTTTGAATCGACTTTAAACCCCGAAACGCGGCGCAAAGGCGGGATGCACTACACTTCGATCGAAAACATCCACAAGGTGATCGATCCGCTGTTTTTGGATGATCTGCGGAGTGAATTTTGTGAGATTATGGGCATTTATTCCCCATCTAAGATAGAGGGGGTGTCTGCGAAAGCAGACGGGGGCGTGTGCGGTTTTTCACACACTCCACAGTCGCTACGCGACAGCTCCCCTAACTTAGGGGAGCAATTTCGCTCGTGCAAAGTCTCGGCGAAAACAAAAAAACGTCTTGAGCAGTTCCGTAACAAACTGGCATCATTGACCTTTCTTGACCCGGCCTGCGGAAGCGGAAACTTTCTGACGGAAACCTACATTTCGTTGCGCCGTCTGGAAAATGAGATCCTGAAAATCATCTACGGCAGCCAGATGTTTGTCGGTCACGGCGCGTCTCCCATCAAGGTAAAGATTTCGCAGTTCTACGGCATTGAAATCAACGATTTTGCCGTTACGGTAGCCAAAACAGCGCTTTGGATCGCCGAAAGCCAGATGATGAAGGAGACAGAGGAGATCGTCAATGAGGATATCGATTTCCTGCCGCTTTCTACGAGCGCGACGATTGTTGAAGGAAACGCCCTCCGGGTGGATTGGAGATATCTGCGCGAAGAAGCTGAAGTCCCGACAATAAAGGCTAAAAAAACGAATCTGATATACCCGATGATGGTAAAGGAAAAAGAGGTCGAATACGGTGAAATAAATCTGATCACAAATGAGATAAATGTCGGAAAACCGCTGCGGAAACAAGAGGCGAATCATTACGACTATATCATGGGAAACCCGCCGTTTGTCGGTAAAAAAGAACAGTCCAAAACACAAAAAGAGGAACTTGTTTTTCTATTTCCAAAAACAGTCAGAGGTACAGGAAACCTCGACTATGTTGCAGGCTGGTATGTCAAGGCGACAGAGCTCATGAAGGGCACGCAGACAAAATGTGCATTCGTCTCAACAAACTCTATCACACAGGGCGAACAAGTCCCGATATTATGGAAATATCTTTCAAGACAAGGTCTTTCAATAGATTTTGCATGGCGGACCTTCCGTTGGGATAGCGAAAGCACAGAAAAGGCTCATGTCCACTGTGTAATTATTGGTTTTTCCTGCTGTACCGAAGCAAGTGAGTCAACTGCCGTCCGCCATATTTTTAATGCAGACAAAACCATTGTTGAAGCAGCAAAAATCAACGGTTATCTTCTCGATGCTGCTGACATTTTCATTGAGAGTCGAGTTAAATCATTGTGCAATGTACCGAAAATCGTTTACGGAAGTATGCCAATAGATCAAAACCATCTGATCCTGACAAAAAAAGATGTAAAAGATGTCCTTGCGGAAAATCCTGTAAACGCAAAATTTGTGAGAAAGTATGTAGGCGGAGATGAACTTCTGAACGGAGAAGAACGTTTCTGCCTATGGCTCCAAAATGCCTCAGCGAAAGAACTGAGAGACTCAAAAACAATCTCTCAACGAGTGCAGAAAACAAAGGAATTCCGTAACAAATCTTCGAGACCTCAGACTTTGAAACTTGCTGATACCCCATGGCTTTTCGGTGAAATAAGGCAACCGAAAAACAAAATGCTTGTAATTCCGAAAGTTTCTTCAGAGCGAAGAAGATATATCCCTATAGTATTTGTTCCGCCGGAAATCATTGTTAACGGAAGTGCGCTCATTGTTCCTGAAGCCGCTTTGTATGAATTCGGCGTTCTTATGAGCAGTGTACATAATGCATGGATGCGTGTCGTCGCTGGAAGAATGAAAAGTGATTACCAGTATTCTGGAAGTATAGTTTACAATAACTTTCCGTGGCCGGACCTCTCTGACAGGCGAGGCAAGGAATATAGAGATAAAATCGAAGAGACAGCTCAGGCAATCCTTGATGCAAGGGCAAAATATCCAGATTCCTCGCTTGCAGATTTGTACGATGAAACATTTATGCCGCCTGAACTTCGCAAAGCCCACAAAGAAAATGACAAAGCAGTTATGGCTGCTTACGACTTCGACCCGAAAATGAGTGAATCTGAGATAGTTGCCGAGCTGTTCAAAATGTATGAAAAGCTGACGAAAAAGAAATGACAGACTGGATCCCGCAGGTTTTTAGTTTGACACTCCACAAATCGGAAGCCGGCACCGCTGAAGTTGAAGAAGACAGGTGGATGTGATATTTTAATATAAAAAAGGATTTTTAATTTTTTATGAGGAGAGAAAAATGACAAAAACAGAAGTCGCAATCGTTGTAAATCCCGGCTCGACATCGACGAAATTCGCCGTTTTCAGCCGCGAGGGCTCGCTTTATGAAGAGACTGTGAGACATCCTCAGGAGGAACTCGCTAAGTTCAAACTTGTTTCGGAGCAGTTCGATTTCAGGTATTCGATGATAAAAAAAGCCGTTGACAAAGTCGTTGCCGAAAAGGGCTTTCAGGTCGTCGCATCTGTCGGCAGAGGCGGTCCGGTAAAACCGCTCGAAGGCGGTACATACCTCGTCAATCAGGCGCTTCTGGACGATTTGAACAGCTGCAAATTCGCAAACCACGCCTCCAACCTCGGCGGAATAATCGCAGACAGATTAGCGAAGGATTTCGGTTTGAAAGAGAGCTACATCGTTGACCCGGTAACGACCGACAACATGTGGGACAAGGCGCGTCTCAGCGGACTTCCGGGGATCACGAGGATCTGCCGTGTCCACGCGCTCAACATCAAGGCTGTAGCCAGAAAAATCGCCGAAAAACAGGGCAAGGATTTCTACAAAGCGAACTATGTTGTCGCTCACTTGGGCGGCGGAATTTCGATAGCTGCACTCGAAGGAGGCAAAGTGGTCGATGTCAACGACGGACTGCTCGGAATGGGACCTTTCAGCATGAACAGAGCAGGTGCGATGCCTTTGATCGGCATAATCAACATGTGCTACTCGATGCCGAAAGAAGAAGTGATCCGCATTTTCTCGCGTGAGAGCGGATTCAAGGCATACATCGGGACTGAAGACTTCCGCGACATCGAAGACCGCGTCAAAGCAGGCGACCCAGAAACTTTGAAAGTGTTCGACGCTTTCGAGTATCAGGTCGCGAAAGAGATAGGTGCCTATGCCGCGGCTCTGAAAGGAAAAATCGACGGGATCATCGTTACCGGCGGCTGCGCATACTTCAAAAAGTTTGTCGAAGATCTCAAGGAGTACACCGGCTGGATGGGAGAATTCTTCGTTTATCCCGGTGAAGACGAGCTTGCAGCGCTTGCGGAAGGCGCATTCAGAGTCGTTGACGGTGTTGAAAAAGCCAAAAATTATTAATTCTTGCCGCCGCCGCTGCTTTTTGCCTCCGTCGATTTCTCGATATCTCGAAATATCGATATTACGGCAAGAAGGCGACGGCGGCGGTTTATTTCCTGATTAGTTATCTTCCTGATTTTCTGTGATTTCCGGAGTCTCCGGTTCATCGTTCTGAATGGTCTCGGACTCGTCTGCAGCCTCTTCGTCAGGCTCAGCGATCTTGGTGACGGAGACGACACGCTCCTCGCCCTCGACTCTGAAGAGACGGACGCCCTTCGTGTTCCTGCCGATAACGCTGATGCCGCTTACCGGGATGCGGATCGCCTGCCCGTTCGATGTTATCAACATCGCCTCGTCGCCGTCAACGACCTTCAGGACGCCGACGACATTGCCGTTTTCCTCGGAGGTCTTGATGGTGATGATGCCCTTGCCGCCACGGGACTGAAGCCTGTAATCCTCGACCGGAGTACGTTTTCCGATACCTTTGTCGGTGATCGAAAGAAGCGTCGTTCCGTCTTCGATGATATCCATCGTTACGACCTCGTCACCGCTTACCAGATTTATCCCGCGGACACCTGTTGTATCGCGTCCCATTGCACGGACATCGTTTTCATTGAAGCGGATACTGAGACCAGATCTCGTTGCAAGCACGACATCGTTGCTGCCGTTTGTCAGCTTGACATCGACCAGTTCGTCGCCGTCAGCCAGCTTGATAGCCTTCTTGCCGTTACTGCGCTGGATCTCGTACTCTTTGATATCGGTCTTCTTGACGGTTCCGTTTTTGGTGCCCATGAGGATGTAGTGACCCTCGATGAACTCCTTTATCGGCAGGATCGCGGCGATCTTTTCGTCCTTTTCGACGTTGATCAGGTTGATGATCGGTTTGCCGCGGCTGTTACGGTTAGCCTCTGGAAGCTGGTGGACCTTTGTCCAGTAGACCTTGCCGTAAGATGTGAAGAGCAGAAGCAGCGTGTGGCTGCTTGCAACAAAAATATCCTTGACGTAGTCGTTTTCCTTAGGATTTATCGCGTTGATGCCTTTGCCGCCGCGTTTCTGCTTGCGGTAGAGGTCAAGCGGAGTGCGTTTGATGTAATTTTCGGTCGTGAGGGTAACGACCATGTCATCGTCCGCGATAAGGTCTTCGATGTCGATGTCGCCGTCGTAGTTGACGATGTCGGTCTTTCTCTCGTCGCCGTATTTTTCCTTGATTTCCTTGAGCTCGTCCTTGATTACGCCGAAAAGAACGCTTTCATTTGCAAGGATCTCTTTGTACCATTCGATCTTCTTGTAGAGTTCTTCGAGTTCGGCGATGATCTTGTCTCTTTCGAGTCCGGTGAGTCTGCTCAGTTTCATATCGAGGATGGCGTTTGCCTGAAGCTTCGAGAGACCGAACCTCTCCATCAAATTGATTCTTGCATCATCAGTTGATGCGGACGATCTGATGATGTGGACAACTTCGTCGATGTTGTCGATCGCGATCTTCAGACCTTCCAGAATGTGAGCGCGTTTTTCGGCTTCGGCAAGCTCGAAACGTGTCCTTCTCGTTACGACATCCTTTCTGTGAAGAATGAAGTAGTGGAGCGCGTCCTTGAGGTTTATCGTCTTCGGGATCCCGTTGCAGATCGCTAGCATGTTGATGCCGAAGGAGACCTGGAGCTGCGTCATTTTGAAGAGCTGGTTGAGGAGGATGTTCGGATCTGCGTCCTTCTTGAGCTCGATGACGACTCTGATTTTCTCGCGTCTGCCCGATTCGTCGCGGATGTCGTGGATCCCTTCGAGTTTCTTCTCCTTAACGAGGTCGGCGATCTGGATGATCATGTTTGCCTTGTTTACCTGGTAAGGGATCTCGTGGATGATTATGCGGTCACGAGCACCGTTTTCTCCGATCTCGATCGTCGCTTTCGAACGGATCTTTATGATGCCTTTACCCGTTTCGTAAGCCGCTCTGATGCCGGCTTTGCCGAGGATCGAGCCGCCTGTCGGGAAATCAGGGCCGGTGATGAACTGCATGAGTTCGGAAATGTCGGCATCCGGGTTGTCGATAAGGTGAATCGTCGCGTTTATCGCCTCGGTGATGTTGTGCGGCGGGATGTTGCTCGCCATACCGACCGCTATACCGCTCGTTCCGTTGACAAGCAGTTCCGGGATCTTCGTCGGCATGACTTCGGGTTCCTGCAAGCTGCCGTCGTAGTTGTCGCGCATGTTGACGGTGTCCTTGTCGAGATCGGCCATGATCTCGCCCGCGATCTTTGCCATTCTCGCCTCGGTGTACCTCATTGCAGCCGCGCCGTCGCCGTCGACTGAGCCGAAGTTGCCCTGTCCGTCAACGAGAGTGTAGCGCATCGAGAAATCCTG
>DBXP01000042.1:0-618 GCA_002309575.1 bacterium UBP6_UBA1209
AATCCTCTAGCCCGATTTTTCTATGAGATTGAGTGCATAAAATGCTGTTGGAGCGTAAAGGAGCTCAGGCGGCAGATTGCTACCAATCTCTATTTTCGATCAGGTTTGAGCAAAAAGCCGGAATTGCTTTTGAAGCGGAGTCAGACGCTAACTGAACCTGCAATGACGATAAAAGATCCTTTTTCTTTTGAATTTCTTGATTTGAGGCCGGAATCATTGACTGAATCGGATCTGGAAAACGCACTTATAACGCATTTGCAGGAATTTATGCTGGAACTCGGGAAAGGTTTTTGTCTGGAAGCGCGTCAAAAACGCATGATTATCGACGATGAGTATTATTATGCCGACCTCGTTTTTTATAACAGAATATTGCATTGCAATGTGATTGTGGAATTAAAAGATGACGAATTCAAACATTCCGATCTTAGTCAACTGAATGCCTATGTGTCTTATTTCAAAGAAAATGAAATGCGAGATGGGGACAATCCGCCTGTCGGAATTCTGCTTTGCACAAAAAAAGGGAAGAAAATGGTAGATTACGCACTAGCAGGCTTAGATAACAAACTGTTCGTATCCTCATATATGCTTTCTCTGCCTGATAAAAAGATGTTGGAAGAC
>DBXP01000042.1:725-5232 GCA_002309575.1 bacterium UBP6_UBA1209
ATTTCCGACTTCAAGTCAGCTTTTGTTTTGCAACGATCATCTTATTGACGTCAATAAAATGATCTGATTATTCTGCTTTAATTACAGAAAATTCTTTTTTTTAATGGGTTTCAAGAGCTGCCTTTTCAACCCCCGTTAGTTGTGAAAAATCAGCTACTTATCTGATTCGTAAATCTCAAGCGCATAATTTCTTCATACGTTTTTTCATATATAGGAATATGATTTGTTTTAGCAAGTTCTAGTTCTTTTCTTACCCAATTAGATTGATATACACTATTTGTTTTTACCAAAATCAACAAATCGCTTTGCTTGAGTTCTGACTCAACATTTTCCTGTGTTGTTTTTTCCACAAAATAATCAATATAAGGAGCTATTCCTTGAGAAAAAAAATAATCTCTTATTTTAATAAGCTTTCCAACTGAAAGCTCGTTCCCTTTAAGCGTGTAACTTACAAATACTTTCACCCTATTATTCCCTTGCAGAACAAGATTACCCCAACAGTATTGATTACGCATAAAAAGAAATAAAGTAATGTCGTCCAATTAATAAAAGCATGAATAATTGAACAAAGAGTGCTTTTCTTTTCTCGTTCCTCTGATATAGTATAAAATCCTGAAGGATAAACTATCTTATCGCTATGATGCCTCTCATTAATTTCTTTAAACTTTTTATTCATTTGAATTCTCAATTTTTCTTGATAATAATATGTGTAAGAGTCAAGAATCCAGAAAATTATAATAATTATATACATACAAATAAACAAAGACATATCGAGTGCATCTCCTGCTAGTTTCACGAGTATTGGTCCCATAATAGCTGCCAGAGCAAGCATCATCTGCTTAATCTGAATACTTGCTTTTGAAAAATTCAAGGTTGCATTATGGAATTGATCTATTAATTTAAAATCGATTTGATCCTGAATACCATACTGAATACTGTCTTGATTTTCATTCATATTACTCTCTATTGTTGCATCCTGGACATCATTTTTCTTTAGGATTTTTATATTCACTCCTTAATAAGGAGCCGTTCATGAAACACCTCTGCAAAAACCATAAGATTTAAGTGTTTTTAGAGAAAAAAAGCAAGGTTCTGTTGTACAATAACTGATTTTATTTTTCAGAATTCACTACAATAGCCAAGGAATGTATTGTTATTTAAAAAACCTGAAACGATGTTAAACACAAATCGCTTTTTGTGTTTTTAAATTTTCAGCTTCCACTTTAATTCGTATAAATCGAGTCCTTCTAATGCTTCTTTTCTAACCACAATCGTGACTGGCTGATTGATATACTCACCGCTTGCATGCAATGTGCAAAGAATGCATCTCAGTAAATTAGCCGTAGATTTTTCAGAAATACCATCAAAAGATGTAATACCCGAACCAATTAAAGGAAGTGCGACAGGTTTATTCTGATACAATCTTCGTACTTCCGACCACATATGGAACATGCACTGTTCATATTCTTGCATGGAAATATGAGCGCGATTTTGTTCATCAAATTTTGAGAACGCCAGAAGCAAATAATCATCGAAACAAATAAGATGACCAAGTTCAAAACAAAACTTACCGCCAGAGTCTTTTTCTACTCTACTTTTCTCTGCATTGGCTTCAATAACTTGATTCAGTTTTTTCAAATTTTTCACATGTTTTTTGATAAACACTCCATTTAACGTGTTGCTTGCGATCACTTTTTCATCGACGAGAGTGTCATAATGCTCATTGAACGGTATTATTTTCAACCCTTGCTGATCAAACAAATTCCCCTCAACTATGTTTACCTTAATGCCACGAATATTAAGCGAGACTGCAGATTTGTACGTCATACCTATAAGCAGATAAACCAAGACAAGCAATACCACAAATAGTACAAGCATAAGAATTAAACGCACTCCCCAAGTTGGGATAGTGATTAAATATCCTGAAATGCTTAACGTAATATCATTCACTTTTAACGGAAAATCTGCTACTCCTAAAATAACTAAAGCAAAAGTAAAAAGATGTTCCGCTATCGACATACTATTTTTAAATCTAGCTCGCAAGCCATGCCATTTATCATAAATGTTCATAGACTTCTCCGAATTTTCAAGAATGTTGAAAAAAATAATCCCCTGAAGAGATCTTGGTTTGCACTTGGAAATCCTTATCCTTCAAAGCGTTTTTGATACAGCGTTTGTCGAATGGTATATGCATTACGGCCACCTTATCTTTAGAATCTCTGAATACTGGTAGTTTATCCCACAATTTTTTAATATATGACTTAAAATTTCCGGAAGAATCCACTATATCGTCAACAGTTTCGCAATCAGGATAAACCACAATTACAGGCAATCTAAGAGTATTTATACCATAGTCTATCTCTTCCCGTAATGGTCGGCTGCTAGCCGTTATGCTGCTCAAAATCAGAATTATGTTCTTTGAATGCCCCAATCGTTCATGCAATCTCGGTTTCAAGGTTTTTTCCCAGTCACTACCATCCCTCACATTGTAAGTTTTGTCATGAGCATCAATAAAAGGGAATGAAGGATCTTTTTCTTTCCACGCACGAAGCATGTTGTAGTAGCAAAAATCTTTCGTAGCATTTGCTCTTAGATTAGAATCACTGTAGGGTTCATCAACATAAAATGCTGTGTAATTTGCATTTCTGTAAGTCATTTTTAAGCCTCCATCTTTATGTAAACAAAATCATTCGATTCATATTTAGTTCTTTCCGCAAAAACATATCAGACTCCACTTTTGTGAAAATCTGCATTTCTTTATAAGCGCCGAATCATAGAGTCAAGATGTAATTCGAAAAAAAATTGATTATTTTGATGTTTTTTTTGAGAACTTGAAGATTTATGAATCGAGATTTTTTAGTGCTTATGAAATTTTTGCTTCGTTTTGTATAAGCGCTACCTCACACAACGGACACTTGTGCCGTCGGTGTTGCTGTCATCGCCCGAAGTCTTGTCAGAAATGAAGATGTGCCCTGCGTGAGATAATTTCCATGCTTGTTTTGTGTTGCCCGTGTAGGTAGAGGAAGACCAAAACCAAGTATATTTTACAAAGTCAGGGAAATTCGATGCCGGAGATTTTGCATAATTAATGAGTGAAGCTAATTCGTTTTTGTTCGGGAGCCGCCAGTCTGAATATCCGGCGTAGGTCAGACTTTCGCAGTATTTCAATGCTTCTTTCCAGGTTTTGTACTTTGCATAAGTTTTCTGCCATATAAGTCCGGTTTTTGTGTCAGTGACGATTACATCACCGTTCACGGTTGAGGAATTGAACGAGCTGGTAGGTAAAATTGTTCCCCTTACACAACGGATATTTAAGTCAATATGATTATAGTGCCCATCAGTTTTTCCTTCCTTGAACACCACGCTCCATGCGCTGTTGCCGCTCGTATCGTTCAACGAAGGCGCAGAAGACCAGAACGCTTGGCTCGGTGTGTCAGGAAAATAGGATGTGTTAATTGCAGGATCATATATATTGTTAGCAACAATGGTTAGAAGTTCCTGTGGCGTGGGCAGCCTCCAGTCACTGTATCCAGCATAAGTCAGGTCGCTGCAGTATGAACCGGCATCTTCCCAAGTGTAAGTTGAAGTTGGCATTGTCTGCTGCCACATAAGACCAGTGTTGTTGTCAAGAATCACTTTCTGGCTTGAAAGTGTCTGAACTGTGAAGCTCTGAGCAATGCATTTGCTCCGATATTGCGCGTCCTGTCCGTAAAAATCGGCACTTGTGGAAGTCGGACAAGTGATTGATGAAGAATTATTATAACACTTTGTCTGACCTGTGCAGATTTCTCCCAGCTTGCGAATCATTTTGCATACAGAACCATTCCAAAAGTAACCGGATTTGCACTTGTAGTGACACTCTGTCGTGCTTGATGTCTCGTTGTAACTTCCCTCAGTCGAAGGTTGCCAGTTTTCGCCGTTCCAAGTCTGCGTTATTTCAGAAACAGTGTCCCACTGAGCATTTGACGGAAGTCCAGTGCAGTTTGCAGGCTGCGTATCGGCTACGCATGCCGAAGTTGAAGTATTCCATGTGTAGTTAGTTTTGCATTTGAAGTAGCAGTTCTTTGTGCTTGCCATTGCGCTGAAAACGCCTGTAGTCGAAGGTTGCCAGCTCGAGCCGTTCCATGTCTGAGAGATGGTTGAAGCGGTATTCCACTCTGCATTCGCCGGAAGACCGGTGCAGTTTGAAACTTTTGAATCTGCTTTGCAGGTGGATGTTTCTTGATTCCAAGTGTAGTTAGTTTTGCATTTGAACTTGCACTCTGTTGCGCTTGGAGTTGAGCTGAAACTGCCTGTTGTGGTGGGTGTCCAAGTATTTCCATCCCAGTTCTGCGTGATAGTTGAAGCAGTGTTCCACAGAGCATTGTCAGGCAAATCAGTGCAACTTGCAGTTTTCTGGTTGATGCAGCTGCCGTTTTCACGGGTGTAGCCCGATGCGCATTTATAGTAGCATTGATTTGTGCTCGGGGTTGCGCTGTAAATTCCTGCGGATCGCGGGTCGGCTCTT
>DBXP01000042.1:5375-8447 GCA_002309575.1 bacterium UBP6_UBA1209
TTGTATTTCTCAGCTTCGGTCATAGCCTTTACAAGCTGGTCGTGGTTTGCACCCATTGCAACGCTTGCAACGTAGATGTAGCCGTAGGTCATCGAGATCATTCCGAGATCTTTCTTTCTTACTTTCTTGCCGCTGGTAGCGAACTTAGCCGTCTGGCCGAACTGGGATGCCTTGGAAGCCTGACCGCCTGTGTTGGAGTAAACTTCTGTATCGAGAACGAGGATGTTGACGTTTTCTCCGCTTGCGAAACGGTGGTAAAAGAGATATTTTTTGTTAAATGAGAATTTGGGGCACGAAAATTTTTAGAAGTTAAACCCAACAGATGCGTACATTCCGCCTTTTGTGGGAGCTACGGCGAAACTTTCTAAGTCGACCCTAGCTTTTTTTTCTCTGACTGCTCCCCATGGAGTAAGAACAAGTCCTGTCGCAAGAGCGACGGCTCCGATGGATAGCATTGCAACTCCTGTGTCCACAAAAGTGGAATCTCCATCTTCACCATCTAAAGCCATAAACATTCCACCCATAGCCATAAGACCGCCGCCTATTCCTATCAGAGCTCCGCCGCCTTTTTTCATGGCTATTCCGGAACGCAATCTATCTTTTGCTTCAGCTTTTCCCCTGCGTTCACTTTTTATCCTTGCTTCACGTTTTTCTTCTCTGGCTTCCTCTCTTTCGTATGCTTCTGCTTCTCTTCTACTTCTTTCCTCCCATTCCATTTTTTGCATATTTATTCTTTCTTTTTTGCTTTCCCGCATATCTTCACGTTCTCTCAAATATGACAATCTGCTTTCTGCATTATTGGAATGTCTTTTGTTTACACCTCTATAAGCAAGAAGGTATTGATTCCAACTAGGAATAGAATCTTCTTCAACAGCTTCTCTATATGCATTCTCTTCCAATTCTGCCTCAGCTGTCTCCAGAAGTTGGCTTATTGTTGTGTCGACAGCATCTATTAAACTGTCGGTTGTCCCATCAAAAAATTCTTCTGCCGAGTTGTCATTGACTCCGCGCCTGATATCAATAAGTTGTACTGTAATAAGGAATTTTTCTTCATCAATGTAGGTTATTGTAGGGATGATGATTTTTGATGCGGAAACCTGACGACCGAGTTCAATCTGATAAGCTTTGTCGCGGTCAAGTCTGTAAGATTTTTTCTTCATCGCGGCGAGAGCTTCTTCGTTTTCTTCATCTGTGACCATTTCAAAATATTGTTTTGCTTTTCTGTTGATGCGCGAACGGATTAGTTTCGATCCACCTTTTATTACTCGTTCGGATAATTCTCCGTCAGTGTCGTCAATAAAATCCATAACTGCAAGTCTTGGTTTGTCTGCAAACAACTGAAATGATAGCAAAAATAACATGAAAACGAGACAAATCTTCTTCATTTTAAACCTCCTAAAACAAAAAAATTGCTAAAATTGTTAAAAAATTCTGAATTTTTTCGGTTGAAAAACTTGACTTTAATGTTGAATTAGATATAATTAAACGCGGATTCTTGATTCTTGATTCGCAAAATTTTCACTTAATAATAACAAAATAAGCCTCTCGAAAATACGAAAACATGTTATAATACGGAATGTAGAGGTAAAAACAAGTTTTTTGTGCTTCGACTACGCTCAGCAACCTAAGCTCTCTAGTTTTTTTCTCTCTCAAAATCATCCGCGATAAATTCTGCGCTTTCAGCCCACATGCAGGATTCGGTGTTTTTCAGTGCCGCGAATGTTTTTGAGGCATAAAACTGTTGGAGCATTTCATCGAAAGATTTACCGTGCTTTTCTGCGAGAATGCGGACAATATGCTCGATTTTCATAAGAATATCAATGGTTATATCTTGATTTTTGTAGGTGTAATGCGGCATTTAAACCTCTTTGTCTTCTTTCCAGTTTAAATGCGAAATTGCCTTTTCCGTATGAAATGAAATCTGATCATTCACTTTAAAAAAGGCGAGTTTTTCCAAAGCCTGTTCCGCATTGTAGATGCCTGAAATATAAAGTGCGATAGTCCTCATCGTGTTGTCGTTCGCGACAGGACCACGAACGATGTCGTATTCATGCGCAATGCCGCCTTTTATGCGGTTTTCTTTCACAAATTCAAGCCATTCTTTATTCATTGAATCGAATGAGAGAATTTTTAAATCTGAACTGGGGGTGTATTCGTAAATTTTAACAAAACTGCCGTCACCGCCATATCTGATGAACTGGTTTTTTGCCCATTTTTCAGCTTGTTCAAAGATAGTTGTGAGATAAAAGCCTTTGCCGAAATCACGCTTGTCTTTTGAGTGAGAAAAATCTATTTTCGTGAATCTTGTGTTTGTTCCGTGGTATAAAAGCATTCTATGCCTCTTGGCTCTCGTAGCGTTTCATCACATCTTCGGCAAAAGCGACGGTTTCTTCTAGGTCTTGCGTGTGAAGGGCGTCATATTGTTCACGAATGAGAGAGATCATATCGTGCTGCTCGAATTTTTCGTAAGTTGCAGATTCTGAAATGTTGTGGTTTGCGGCATAACCCTGAATTGCCGTTACGACCAAAAGATTTTTGTCCATTTCTGTCTGTGGAGTCATTTTTCCTCTATCAAAAAAACGCCACATTATATTATATAAAAAATAATTTCCAATAACTTAAATCTAAAAAAACGGGGGCCGAAGCCCCCGTGTAAAGTTCCTTTTTTGGGCTCCCCTGTTCAACAGACTGAGGGGTCTGCTGCTGAGGGGTCAACGATTAAAGGATCTCGTTGTCGTTGAGCTTTTTGAGTCTTGCGTAACGCTCCTTGAGGTCCTCTTTGAGTCTTCCCTGGAGTGTTGCTGCAGCTTCGGGTGAGAAGAGCTTCTTCAGGCAGTTGAAGCGTACTTCGTTGTCAAGCAGCTCCTGAGGATCCTTCGTCGGCTCTTTGCTGTCGAGCTGGAACGGATTCTTTCCTTCCTTTCTGAGGTCGGGGTTGAATCTGTAAAGCGGCCAGTAGCCTGCTTCGACCGCAAGCTTCTCTTCGTTCTGGCTGTGCGACATGTTGATGCCGTGGTTGATGCACGGAGCGTAAGCGATGATGAGTGACGGTCCGTTGTATTTCTCAGCTTC
>DBXP01000042.1:8582-39761 GCA_002309575.1 bacterium UBP6_UBA1209
GTGTTGGAGTAAACTTCGGTGTCGAGAACGAGAACGTTGACATCCTCGCCGCTTGCAAGAACGTGGTCAAGTCCGCCGTAACCGATATCGTAAGCCCAGCCGTCGCCGCCGAAGATCCAGATCGACTTCTTGACGATGTAGTCGCTGAGTTCGAAGATCTTGTCGAGTGTCTCGTTTTCCGGGCTCTCGTGAGCAAGGCGCTCCATGATCTTGTCGTAAAGCTCCTTGGTCTTGTCAGCATCATCCTTGTTGTCGATCCACTCCTGGAAGATCTTCTTGGTCTCGTCGGAGATCGCGCAGTCCTCGCAGTGAGGAGTTTCGTTGATCGCCTGAACCATGAGTGATGTCAGGGTGTTTCTCTTCTGTTTGACTGCAAGTGCCATACCGAAGCCGTGCTCTGCGTTGTCCTCGAAGAGGCTGTTTGCCCAAGCCGGACCCATGCCGAATTTGTTCTTGCAGTATGGGATCGTCGGAGCGGTTCCGCCGTAGATCGAGGAGCAGCCTGTCGCGTTGGAAACGATCATTCTGTCGCCGAAAAGCTGAGTGATGAGCTTGACGTACGGAGTCTCGCCGCAGCCCGAGCACGCGCCGCTGAATTCAAAGAGCGGCTGCTGGAGCTGGCTGCCTTTTACTGTGTTCTTCGGAAGGAGGTCGTCCTTTACCGGGATCGTGATCGAGAAGTTGTTGTTTGCAGCCTCTTCCTCAACGATGCTGCTGAGGTGGACCATCTCGAGTGCCTTGGTCTTAGCGGGGCAGACGTCTACGCAGTTGCCGCAGCCGAGGCAGTCCATCGGGTAAACCTGCATCCTGAAGTGCATTCCCTCAAGGCCTTTGCCGATCGCCTTCTTTGTTGTGAAGGATTCGGGCGCGCCCTCAAGCTCCTCGTCGGTTACGAGAACAGGTCTGATCGCAGCGTGCGGGCAGACGAACGAGCACTTGTTGCACTGGATGCAGTTTTCGGAATTCCACTTCGGGATGCTGATCGCTACGCCGCGTTTTTCGAACTTGGTCGTGCCGGTCGGGAATGTGCCGTCCGGGCCAGGAAGCTCTCCGTGAGCGTCCCATGCGAAGGTGCTGACAGGAAGGTCGTCGCCGTTCTGTCTTGCGATCGGAGCGATGATCTTTTCGACCATAAGCTGCTCTGCTTCGCTTGCATAGGGCTCGTGGACCTTCTGGATGTCGAGTTCGACGGTCTCGGAGTTGAGCCATGCATCCTTGTTGTATTTGATTTCCTGGATCTCGGTGCCTGCAGCATCGACAGCGGCATTGTTCATGTCAACGATGTTCTGGCCCTTCTTTCCGTAGGATTTCTGGTTCGCCTTCTTGAGGCTTGCGACAGCCTGCTCGAAAGGAATGACCTTGGAAAGTTTGAAGAATGCGGTGAGCATGATCATGTTGATCCTCTGGCCGAGTCCGAGCTTTTCGGCGATCTTTACAGCGTCGATGATGTAGACTTTGCCGTTCTTCTTCGCGATATCCTTTTTGAGGGCTGCGGGAAGGTTCTTTTCGGTCTCTTCAGCGTTCCATGCCGTATTGAGAACGAAGATCCCGCCGTCCTTCAGGTTCTTGCTGAGGTCATAAAGGTTGACGTAAGCCTGGTTGTGGCATGCGATGTAGTCTGCAGTCGTGATGAGGTAGGGCGATTTGATCTTCGCATGTCCGAATCTCAGGTGGCTGACTGTGAGACCGCCCGATTTCTTCGAGTCGTACGAGAAGTAGCCCTGAGCGTACTGCTCTGTTTCGTCGCCGATGATCTTGATTGCGTTCTTGGAAGCGCCGACTGTACCGTCCGAGCCGAGACCGTAAAGCATACACTGAACGGTTCCCTCCGGAACTGTGTCAAGGATCCCGTATTTGAGCGACTTGAAGGTCACATCGTCCTCGATGCCTACCGTGAAGCCGTTGAGGGGCTCTCTTGATTTAAGGTTGTCGTAGATCGCCTTGACCATGCCGGGCGTGAACTCTTTCGAGGAGAGACCGTATCTGCCGCCGACGACCTTGATCGTCTCGTTTCTCTGGTAAAGTGCGGTCGCAACATCCTTGTAAAGCGGCTCGCCTTCGCTGCCGGGCTCTTTGGTCCTGTCGAGAACTGCGACAGCCTTGACGGTTGCCGGAAGCGCTCTCATCAGGTGTTCTGCGCTGAACGGTCTGAAGAGTCTGACCTTGACGAGACCGACTTTCTCTCCTCTTGCAAGGAGGTAATCGATCGTCTCTTCGATCGTGTCGCAGGAGCTGCCCATGGAGACGATGACTCTCTCAGCCTCGGGATCACCATAGTAATCGAAGAGGTGATAGCTTCTGCCTGTGAGCTTCGAAACTTCGTCGAGAACGCCCTGAACGATCATCGGAGCGTTGTCGTAGTAGGAGTTGCAAGCCTCTCTTGCCTGGAAGAATATATCCGGGTTCTGAGCGGTTCCCTTGAGAACAGGTCTCTCCGGACGAAGTGCGCGGTCTTTGAAATCTGCGATCGCATCGTACGGAACGAGCTTTTTGATATCCTCGTCATCGAGTATCTCGATCTTTGAGATCTCGTGGCTTGTTCTGAAGCCGTCGAAGAAGTGGATGAACGGAAGTCTTGCCTTGAGCGCGGAGACGTGAGTCGCGAGCGCAAGGTCGTAAGCCTCCTGGACCGACGTGCTGGAGAGCATACAAACGCCTGTCTGGCGGCAGGCCATAACGTCGCTGTGATCACCGAAGATCGAAAGAGCGTGGCTTGCAAGAGCTCTTGCCGTTACGTGGAAAACGCCGGGAAGAAGCTCGCCTGCGATCTTGTAAAGGTTCGGAATCATTAAAAGAAGTCCCTGGGACGCAGTGTAGGTCGTTGTCAGAGCACCTGCGCTCAAAGATCCGTGAACTGCACCGCTTGCGCCGCCTTCTGACTGAAGCTCAGCGACGATGAGGTCGTTTCCGAAGATGTTCTTCTTTCCGAAAGCGCTCCACTCGTCGGTAACCTCTGCCATGGGTGAGCTGGGAGTAATCGGGTAGATCGCCGCAACTTCCGTCATCGGGAAACTTGCGTATGCGACCGCGGTGTTACCATCGACACACTTCATAGTTTTTTTCGCCATAAAAACCCTCCGCTTGAAATGGATTAATAGATCGTTTTCCCGCTGAAAGCCTCGGAGACCGTCCGATGGTCAACGACATCGGGTGCAGTACCTGCCGGAAGTCCTCTGGCGATCCGGGAAAGCTTAACGTTACAACTGTTTAACACATCTTTAATATAGAGTGCGGTGGCGTCGCCCTCGATCGAAAATGGAAGGGCGAGAAGGACCTCGACTCCCGGATGCGCCTCGGCGCGTTTTTTCAGCTCGCCGATCCTGAGGTTTTCCGGAAGAGAGTTCTCTAGCGGCGCGATAAGCCCGCCGAGAATGTGGAAGGAACCGTCGAAACAGCCGACGCGTTTGATGGCTGTCATGTCGCTGATGTTCGCGACGACGCATATCGTTTCGCCGGGATTGTCGCAGTTTTCGCACCTGCCGCCGACCTCGCGGAAGCACCCGCAGCTTTTGCAGACCTCTACGCTCCTTGCGAGCGCGAGCATCTTTTCGAGCGATTTTTTGAGAGCCTCGTCGTTTAAAAGGGAGTAGGCAAGCCTCTGGGCTGATCTTAACGAAATGCCGGGAAACTTCTTGAACTCCTCAACGAGCTCTCTGACCGCTGTGTGTGAGCCTGAGTGCAAACCGTCTGAAATCATTGTTGATTCTATTCGGTAAACAAATTAAAAAAGACCGGGTATAGTGCTGCCGGCCTTGCCGATTATTTTGGAAAGGCGCGTCTCCTTCGCCTTTCTTACGGTCGTGATGCTCTGGTTTACAGCCGCGATCAGAAGATCGGTGATCGTCTCGATATCCTCAGATTTTACATCGGGCGAAACCTCTATCTTTACGACCTCCATGTTGCCGTTCATCGTGACCTTGACAGCTCCGCCGCCGGCTTCTGTTTCAAAAATCTCCTTTTTGAACTCGGTCTCGATCTCGATCATCTTCTTCTGCATTCTCTGAGCTTGCTGCATAAGGCCCTGAATGTTCATCCTTTACCTCACAAAAGTTTCAAATTTTCAACAAGGACGCTGTGAAAACTTCATTGTTGACACAACATCGGAAAAAAGATGATACATAGGTACTTATCTTCAAAAAATCAAGAAATTTGGCTCTGCGGCCGCTTTATTTTATATCTGTTGGAATAATACCGGTTCTACTTTCAATAATAAATTTTTTGACTATACTCCAATGTTTTTTGTCTCCGCTTGCGGAGCACTCTCTGCTTTACGGCTGCTTTGAGGAGGACTTGGGGTTTTGACGGCAGATAACAGTAAGAAATTGGGAGCGTTTTTAGGTGTTTACACTCCGACGATCCTGACGATCCTCGGTGTAATCATGTATATGCGTGCCGGCTGGATCATAGGAAACGTCGGTCTGCGCAATATGCTCTTCATCGTTCTCCTTTCAAACTCGATCACGCTGATAACGACGCTTTCGTTTTCGTCGATCGCCACCAACAAAAAGGTCGGTGCCGGCGGAGCGTACTACATAGTTTCGCGGAGTCTCGGATTTTCGATAGGCGGGGCTGTCGGGCTCCCGCTCTTTCTTTCGCAGGCCTTCTCGATAACGCTTTACGCTTTCGGTCTTGCCGAGGTGCTGGCGGGTTTCGTGCCGGGGCTTTCGATCCCGCTGACGACTTTCGGGATCATCGTGATCGTCGCGGCTGTTTCGATCGTCGGGGCCGGTTTTGCGATGAAGACGCAGATCCCGGTAATGGTGCTGGTCGCGGTATCGATACTTTTCCTCGCGATAGGTGCCGGGATAAACTTTTTCGGGAGCGACGGGGCGATGATGCCGATGACCTTCCCCGAGCCTGCCGGCAAGCCGGGCTTCTTCCAGGCGCTGGCTATCTTTTTCCCGGCGGTTACCGGGATCATGGCGGGGCTCGGACTCTCCGGCGACCTCGAGGATCCGAAGCGTTCGATCCCGCGGGGCTCCATCGGCGCGGTCCTTACCGGATTCGCGATCTATCTGTCGCTTCCGGTGCTTCTTGTAATGGGTTCCGGCGGCAGTCAGGATATGCTTCTAAACGACAGGATGATCTGGTCGACGATTTCGCCGCTCGGTAAGTGGGTCATCATTCCGGGACTTGTCGGCGCGATATTTTCGAGTGCCGTAGGTTCGATGCTCGGTGCTCCCAGGACCCTCGCCGCGATGGTCAACGACCACGTCAGGAGCCATAAACTCATCGAGTTCGTCAACAGCAGAAAGGGTATGTTCGCCGCTTTCGGGGTTTCGCTAGCGGTCGCTTTTTCGGCGATTTTCCTGGGCGATCTCAACACCGTAGCAACGATTGCTTCGATGTTCTTCCTGACGATCTACGCCATTGTCAACGTCACTTCGGCGCTTGAGAATATTATCCACGAGACGTCGTGGCGCCCATCCTTCCAGATCCCGTGGATCCTCAGCATGATAGGAGCTGTCTGCTGCGTTATCGTAATGTTCCTTATCGACAAGAAATACTGCGTCATCTGCATCTTTCTTGAGCTGATATTTTACTTCATCCTTCAGCGCAGGACGGTCCAGGCGACCTCCGGCGACGCGAGACGCGGAGTCTACGAATTTCTTGTGAAGACTTCGCTTTCGAACCTCCGCTCGCTCAAGATGACGCCGAGAAACTGGCGCCCGTACATCCAGCTGATCGTCAACGACCACAAAAAACAGCTCAACCTGGTCCGTTTCGCTTCCTATTTCGGCCAGAACTCCGGGATAGTTACGGTCTCGGAGCTGATTTTCGGCGATCTGAACGGAACGACGAACTTTGACCGTGATGCAAACACGGCGGCGATCGACAAATTCTACAGCGATGCAAATCTGGTAGTATTTCCGGAGAGTTATATTGTCGAGAACCATCTGTTCGAGAGCAGTCTGCTGACGGCTGTACAGGCGAACGGCATGGCTGGTCTTCGTTCGAATCTTGTTATGATGTGCTGGCCAGACAAGCCGGAATATCTTTCGAGATTCCTCGTCCTGCTCCGGAAATTCGCAGCTCTCAAGCTTTCGGCCATGATCGGCAGGGTAGACCCCGACTTCGAGCAGCCGCGTGACGGGAGCAGGCATCTGATCCACGTCTGGTGGGGCGGTCTGCAGCGCAACGGAGACCTTATGCTTCTTCTCGCATACCTGCTGAAGTGCTCGCACCCGTGGAAAAATTCGGTCATCCGGCTGATAAGCGTCGTCCCGCGGGAGGAGGATGCCGAGTCGGCGCGCCAGGCGATAAACAGGCTTTCGGTCGATTCCAGGATCGCTGTCGAGCCTGAGGTCATCGTCAGGAAACAGGGCGAGGCGTTTCCCGACATTCTTGACAGAACGAGCGCTGAGGCGGATGTCGTCTTCCTCGGTCTGAAGACTCCGTCGGACGGCGAGGAGGCTGATTACGCAGAACAGCTCAGGCGCTTTGCGAAGAACCTTAAAACCGTCTTTTTTATAAAGAACTCAAGTGTCTTCCAGGGACAGCTGCTTGAGACCTCTTTGGAGGGTGAACGAGAGACTAAGTAATGAAATTTATTGAAGAATTCAAAAAGAACTTCCGCGAGCTGGATGAAAGGTTCAAAAGATTTCAGGTCGAAATAAACAAGAAGTATCTCTACAAATGGTACGATGTCTGGGTCGAGTGGCTCAGGAAAAGGCATTCGACGCGTTCGAATTTCGTCGTCTTCTTCATCTGTTCGCTGATAGTGGCATATCTGACGATCCCGAACTCGGTCGAGACCAGCTATCCGACAGACGAGCGTTACGTCGGGATGCCTTTGGACCATCCGATCCACGCAGACCGCGACTATACGATCCTTCAGCGCGAAAAGACTCTGGAAAACAGGCTCAACGCGCAGAAAGGCGTTCTCAACAGATATAACTTCATCGCGCCTCAGGACAGCGACCAGACTCAGGTCCCGAAGGCCTTCAAACTGATGAGGTCGACGGCAAAGGAGAGCATCATCCAGACGATGATCTCCACGAATTCGCCGGTCGAACCGGAGTTCCGCGAGATCGTCGCCGACTACATCCTAAGTCTCGGGAAGAGCTCTCTCTACGCAGGCCTGAAGGCCGGGCTGCCGGCTGCTTTCGCCGCCCGCCGTGAAGAGTTCCAGACGACTTTGAACAGCTGGGTCGACGACACGACCTTCAAGCTGCTTTCCGAAAACCTTTTCCCTGCTTCGATCGACAGCGCCGTCGAGTCGATCGCGAACTATATCAACGACAACAACTACTTCGTTTTCCGCAAGGGGCTGCCGGAGGATTACAAGCCGCAGGACATAGCGGTCAAAAAAGATTTTGTTATGAAGAGTCCGCGCTCGAAGGTCATTTCGGCCTCGTCTCTGCAGCCTGAGATCATCCACATCATGAAGAAAACCGAGATCGGCAACGAGTTTACGCCGCAGGGCATCGAACTTGTTGCGAAACTGGCGACCTTCGCGATTAAGGACAACATCTCCTTTGACGGCGAAACGACCGAAAACGAAAAGATAAACGCGCAGAATTCCGTGCCGAATGTTGAGAAGATCATACGTAACGGCGAGCTGATAAAGGCTTCGGGTTCGCAGCTGACCAAGGAGGATATCGAGATCTTCCGTGCTATCAAGGAGCAGACGGCGACAGTTTCAAGGATGGAGATCTGGACGCAGAATCTATTTTTTATCTGGGCAGTTGTGGCTATCGCGTTCCTCGTTTTCCAGAGATCTGTCAGCAGATTCAAGTTCCGCAACAAGGATATCCTGCTGATGTCCATACAGCTTGTTCTTGCGATGGTGCTTTTCAAAAAGATCATTCCTTTCTTCGAGCCCTTTATCCAGTGGAAATACGCGACTGATACGAGAGTCCTTTACTTCCTTATCCCGATCCCGTTCGTCGTGGCGACGGTCAGGATCCTGACGAATGTCGAGACCTCGTGCTTCTTTCTGATCGTGCTCAGCGCCCTTATGCTGCCGATTTTCAAAAACAACTACTATTTCCCTGTCTACTACACCGTTTCATCGCTCTTTTACATCCTTATCATGAGGCATGTCGAGAGCTACACCGATATTTTCAAGCGCTTCCTCTGGAGCATTCCCTTCATGGCGTTTTTGGCGATGATCATCGTCTGGATGGACAGCACAATCGAGCGGTCGAACCTTCTGGCTTCGATCTTCTGTGCGATCGGCAACGCCGCCTTTTCATCACTTTTCATGGTACCGGTGGTGATGTTCTACGAGTTTGCTCTCGAGTACGTCACGAATATGAAGTACATCAACTACTCCACGATGAACAATCCGCTTCTGAAGAGGCTTGCGGTCGAGGCGAACGGCACCTATCAGCACAGCCTGAACGTCGCCAACATCGTTGAGATCGCAGCGCGTGTGCTTGGCATAAACCCGCTTCAGTGCAAGGTCATGGCATACTTCCACGACATCGGAAAACTGAAGGATCCCAAGTACTTCACCGAGAACCAGCACGGTACGAACCCGCATGACGGCAAGAGTCTCTCACTTTCGGCGAAGATCATTATGCAGCACCGCGACACCGGGCTTGAGATGGCGCGCCGCGAGCATCTCGGCGAGGAGATAGAGAGTGCGGTCATCGAACACCACGGGACAACGACGACCTACTTCTACTTCAAGGCGAAGAAAGAGGGGATCGACGTCAACCAGATCGATTTCAGGTACAAAGGGCCGAAGCCGAGGTCAAAGGAGACGGCGCTTCTGATGCTTGCTGACAGCTGCGAGGCCGCGGTCAGGAGCATCCCGGATGCAGAGAGGAACGCGGAAAAGATCGAAAAGATGGTCGACGCGATCCTGAACGGCAAAAACGCCGAGAATCAGTTCTCGGAGTGTCCGATGACGACGAGCGACATAGAAAAAGCGCGTCAGAGCATTGTTTCGACTCTCCAGAGCTTTTATCACCAGCGTGTGCAATATAAATAACGATATCAGGGGTTTAACGTGAAAGTTGCATTTTTTTCAGAGTGCGGTTTCGAGCCGGGCGAGCTTAAAAACGGCGCGAGAAAGGCGGTCTCGGCGGCACTTAAATACAAAAAACTGAAGCCAACAGATCCTTACGAGGTGTCGGTGATCTTTGTCGAGAAGGAGAGGATCCGCGGGATCAACCGCGACTACCGCGGTATCGACCGTGCCACCGACGTGATTTCGTTCGCGCTCCGCGAGGGCGAAGGCGCCGAGTTCACGCCGTTTGTGCTCGGCGACCTCTACATCTGCAGCGATGTGGTGGCTGACCATGCCGCCCGCTACGGCAACAGCCTTGAGACGGAGATGCTCTTCATGGTGGTCCACGGGATGCTTCACCTTCTTGGCTTCGACCACCACAAAAAGGGTGAGCGCGAAGCGATGCGGCAGGCCGAAAACGAGCTGATGACGGCGCTTTGCCCCGACTGGAGAGGCCGCGGTGAGGAGTAGCCTGAAGCTTGTTGCGGCGGGACTTGCCTTTGTCCTGAGCTATGCCTTCAGCTTTCCGATAGTCATTCCCGGCGGCACCGAACCGATGCTTCTGCACAAGCTGCTCGGGAGATTCCTGATCCTTCTTGTGATCCCGCTTTTTTTCTACGTCGTCGAACACGCTGGTCCAACGCTGAAAAGGCAGATCGCCGCGATCTACGCGATAACGCTTCCGGCAAACGCGATGGTGTTTTACTGGTGCTACTTTGCGCTGAACACCTACGGCGAGATCGACACAGTTCTGACGGTTTTGATCCTTCTTCTGATGTATTCGGCGCTCAGCACCTTCTGGGTCGTCTTCTTCCTGATCTGCCGGTTCCTCTCGAGGCGCGGCAGGGTCGCTCCGTGGCTTGTCGCGGTCGCATGGACGGTCAACGAGTCGGTCCGCGGGCTCTTCCCGGTCGACTTTTTCTGGTCGGTCCTGGGACACTCGCAGTACAACAATCCGGTCACGCTCCAGTGGGCTTCAATAGGATCTGTCTACCTGATTTCCTTCATGATAGTCTGGCTTTCTGCCTACGTTTATACGCTGATAAAAAAGGAACATCCGGTCCGCGAAGGCGTAGTCCTGACGATCGTTCTTGCGGTTTTGTGCATCTACTCGGCTGTACAGCTTCATATTTTCAGGAACGAAAAGCCGGAAAAGGAGGTCAAGGTTGCCATCATGCAGCCTGCGATCAACCAGTTCGACATCAACCAGCGCGAGGTGAACGTTTTTAACATCATCGGCTCGCTGACTTCGCAGCTCAACACCTTCGACGACGACTCCGAGCTTGTCGTCTGGCACGAGGCGGCGATGCCCTTCAGGATCCCGGTCGGCTTCACCGATTTCCAGTACATCATGGACAAGTACTTCCCCGACGCGAAAAACTTCCGCAACCACATCGTCGGGATGGACATGGTGAACAACGAGTTCCAGTCGGAATACTACAACGCCGCCGGTTTCATCCAGGACGGCGAGATCAAAAAAATATACCGCAAAATCAAGCTGGCGCCCTTCGGCGAATACCTGCCGTGGAGCGAATTCCTGCGCTCGATAGGTTTCCGGACGCTTATTCCCGAGATGGTCGGAGACTTCGGACGCGGCAAGGAGCACACGGTCTACGACTTCGGCGGCTTCAAGGCGTCGATACTCATCTGCTACGACGGGACATCGGCCGAAAGCGTCGCCGAGTTCGTGCGTAACGGCGCGGAACTGCTGGTGAATATCTCCAATGACGCATGGTTCGGCGCGTCGAGCGAGACCTTCCAGCACGGCAGTTTCTACCGCTTCCGCGCAGTCGAGAGCGGCCGGACGATCATCCGGGCGGCGAATGTCGGCATCAGCGAGGTCGTTCTTCCGAACGGAGAGGTCGAGGATTCGACCGAATTTTTCAAGGCGGCGACGATCAACAGGAAGGTCCCGCTTTACACCGGAAAGACGATCTACCGGATGTTCGGGAACTGGTTCCTATACTCGCTGATTGCGGTTTTGTGCTACTTTTTGCTAAAGGCTCTGAAACGGGAAAAATAGGAGAGAAGAATGAATTCAAAGGAAAAAATCGCGATTCCGGCACAGATCATGCCGACAAGGGATCCGAAGGAGAGAGCGAAGTGCTTCGACGAAGTCCCGCTCGGCTATACCGAGGAGATGGCGGTCGCCGAGGCAAGCCGCTGTCTCAACTGCAACACGCTGCCCTGCGTCCGCGGCTGCCCGATCAACATCAACATCCCGAAGTTCCTCAACCTGACGATGGAGCGCAACTTCGTCGAGGCGGTCGGGGTGATCCGCGAAAGCAACTACCTGCCCTCGATCTGCGGCAGGGTCTGCCCTCAGGAGAGCCAGTGCCAGAAGGAGTGCACGATCGGCAGGATAACCTCGCACCCGATCTCGATCGGCAATATCGAGCGCTTCCTTGCCGACAACTTTTCCGATGAGCTCCCGGGTGTCGTGATCCCGCCCAAAACCGGCAGGAAGATCGCGGTCGCCGGCAGCGGACCGGGCGGACTGACCTGCGCGAGCGACCTCGTCAAGTCCGGTCACAGCGTGACGATTTTCGAGGCTCTTCACGAGCCGGGCGGCGTTCTGGCCTACGGGATCCCCGAATTCAGGCTTCCTAAAACCATATTAAAAAAGGAGATCGATTCGCTGAAAAAGATGGGTGTCGAGTTCAAAATGAACACGATCATCGGCAAAACGATCACGGTCGAGGAGATCCTGCGTGACTACGACGCGCTCTTCATCGGCACCGGCGCAGGCGTTCCGACCTTCCCCGGCATCAAGGGCGAGGACCTTCCCGGCGCCTATTCGGCGAATGAATACCTGACCCGCGTCAACCTCATGCGGGCTTGGGAAAAGGATGCACGCACACCTGTCACGGTCGGGAAGACCACGATCGTCGTCGGCGGCGGAAACGTCGCGATGGACGCGGCGAGAACGGCTCTCAGGCTCGGCAGCAAGCGTGTCATCGTCGCCTACCGGCGGCTCGAAAGCGATATGCCCGCCAAGATCGAGGAGGTCAGCCACGCGAAGGAGGAGGGGATCGAGTTCAAGTTTCTCATCTCTCCGGTCGAGATCCTGGAGGACGAAAACGGCAGGATCGGCGGCACAGTCTTCCGCCGGATGCGCATCGAGAAGGATCCCCAGGGCGGCAGGAACAAAATTTTCGAGACCGACGAGACCTTCCTGATCACCAACGACGTCATAATTTTCGCGACCGGAACAAGCCCGAACCCGACGCTCACCTCCAACTGCCTCGGCCTCGAGCTCGACAAGTACGGCGGCGTCGTCGTCAACCCGGAGACGATGCAGACCAGCATCCCGAAAATCTTTGCCGGAGGCGACTCGATCAGCTCATCGTCGACCGTCATCATGGCGATGTCGAACGGCAAGACAGCGGCAAAGGGTATAGACAAATTTTTGAAAAGCCAGGAATAAAAATAGACCTTTTGTTGTTTTGCTTCGGTAATATTTGTAGAAAAACAGTAGAGGTGAAAAAAATGGATTCAGCAGCTAAGCTCGAGCTGAAGAGCGTATCCAAGTCGTTCCCGGCCGGAACAGGCGGCAGACTCGAAGTTTTGAAGGATGTCTCGCTCACCCTTGAATCGGGCGATGTCCTGCGTCTGGCGGGCTCCAGCGGAAGCGGAAAGACGACCTTCATGAACATCGTTTCCGCACTGATCCAGCCAGATTCCGGTTCTGTCATTTTCAACGGGACCGACGTCACGCGCCTTGGCGAGAGCGGAAAAGACCTCTACCGCGCCGGGAACGTCGGCTACATCTTCCAGACTTTCAACCTGCTTTCGCCCTATTCGGTGATCGAAAACGTCTATGCGCCGCTTGCGTTTGCCGGAAGGCTCGGTAGTGACTACCGCAGCAGGGCAATGGCGGCGCTCGGACGGGTCGGGATGGCTGATTTTGCAGACAAGCTCCCCTATCATCTTTCGGTCGGTCAGCGCCAGCGCGTTGCGATCGCCAGGGTGATTTTCGCCGGACAGAGGCTGATCCTTGCCGACGAGCCGACAGCGAGCCTTGACGGACACTCGTCCGGGCTTGTCCGCGAGGTCCTGCACGAGCTGAGCAGACAGGGGGCGATCCTCGTCTTTTCGTCGCACGATACCACCTTCGACCTCTTCCGGACCGACATGACGTTCAACCTCGAAACGGGGGTGATATCATGAGGATCCGTTATATTTTCAAGGCTGCCGCTCACAGCATAAAACACCGTAAGAGCGCGTTTATGATCTCTGTTTTTTCCATCTCGGTCTCGTTCCTGATGCTCTGTGCGATCGGTAACATTTCTTTCGGGATCGCAGCCGCGACGGTCAACCGCTCGCTCGCCTTCCCGCTCGTCGTAGGCCCGGTCGGTTCCAGCGATACTTCGCTCGTGATGTCATCGGTCTTCAACGTCGACAAGCCGAACGGAACTCTCGATTACGGAATTTTCGAGGAGCTTTCCGCCGACAAACGTGTCCGTGCCGCCTTCCCGGTGATCCGCTCGGACAGCTATCTTGGTGTTCCGATCACGGGAGTAAACTCGGCTTATATCAATGAAATTTCAAAAGGATTTTCGTCGCTTATGCAAAATGTGAAGGCTGACGACATCTTCGGCGAAGGCGCTCTTCACTGCGCGGTCATCGGCTCGAAAATCGCGGCAAGGCACGAGCTTGAGACCGGTGATGAATTTTTCGGGAGTCACGGACACGTCGGCGACGAGGATGCTCACGAGCACCGCGGTTTTGCCTACAGGGTCTGCGGGATCCTGGAACCTACGAACAGCGTTGAGGACTTCTCGATTTTTGTCGATCTGCGCTCTGCCTGGGCGATCCATGCGCACCATCATCACGAAGAGGAGGCTGAGCACGGACACGAACATGAACACGAAGGTGAGCATGAACACGAAGGTGAGCATGAACACGAAGGTGAACATGAACACGAAGGTGAACATGAACACGAAGGAAAAATCACAGCGGTCCTGGTCAAAACCGTAAATCCAGCGGCGACTGCGGCGCTGGAGCGTGAATACTCGGAAAACGGCAGGACCAACGCGGCGAACGTCGCCAAAACCGTCCGTCAGATAGTCCAGTACATGAACAAGGCCGAGACCGCAGCCGGGTTTTTCAGCTACGGGACGCTCGTTCTGGTCATGCTGATGATTTTCGTCACGATCCTTATGTCGGTCAACGAGCGGAAAAAGGAGATGGCGCTGATGCGGACGCTCGGAATAGGCCGCTTCCCGATCGCGATGATGATCGTTTTGGAATCGCTTTTCACCGCCTTCTGCGGCGTTTTTGCAGGCTCTGCGGCAGGTCACGCGGCGCTTGCGCTCCTGAAACCGAGGATAGATGTCGCGCTCGGGATCAGTCTTGAGCCCCTCTTCTTCACGGAGGTCGAGCTCAACGGGATCGCGGTGACGGCGGCAACGGCGCTTTTGATTTCCTTTGCGGCGCTTGTTAAAATTTACAGAATGAACCTGACCGAGGAGATTTCGAGAGATTGATTTTAGCTGATGATTTCGGAGGAAAAATGGCTAAAAGGCTTATACCTATATTAGTGTTGCTTATGAGTTTGGCGTCATGCAGCAGAGGAGCTGAAGAGCCGGTAGCGGAACCAAAACCTGCTCTTGACCCTGGATCAGACACAGTAGCGGCTGAAAAGACACCTGAAAGGACTCAACTTGATGAAAAAACAGAAGAAATCAAACAAGTCAAGGAGCCGGGCGCGGCTAAAAACGGTGAGGAAGAGGGGCTGAAGAGGCCTAAAACCAAGAGCGAGGAGACCCTGGAAAAGGTAAACGAGTCGGTTGCCGACAGTTTTTCGGAACACGGCAGGGGCGCTGTCGTCAGATCGGGCGACAAACTTACCGAAAACGAGAAGCGCCACTTGGCCTACAACGTCAACAGCGCCGATTCGGAAAAGCCTGCTACTCCGCTTGAATTCAAGGGGCTGCGCAAAATTTACACCTACTTCAGGATCAAGGAGCGTCTGCCTCAGGAGGTCGTTGACGCGCTGAACGGCTCGAGAGTCGTGATCGTCGGTGCGGTCATGCCTTTCGAATCGATCCCCGAGAACGGCGAGGTCAACGAGTTCTGGCTTGCAAATCCGAGGATCGTCGCCGAGGGGTGCGTCTTCTGCAATCCGCCGACACTTGCCGATCTTGTCTACATCTACCGCAACGAGGGCGAGGCACCCTTCAAGTTCGACCGCGAGACGCTCTTTAAAAAGGTCACGCTCGCCGCGGTCACGGGAAGACTTTTTTTCGGACCGGACGAGGTGAAGGGCCAGCTTTTTCTGAACAGCATTCTTGCTTCCGATGTCGAAATTTTTGAGTGACGAATTTTTTTTCGAATTTTAACAACCTGATTTCATTTTGCTTTTTTTATGTTTGCCGATTAGGTGCTTTTTTATTGATTAGGTGCTTTTTTGTGCTACAATTTCACACTTTAGTGCTTTAGCATTTTTGGAAATTTGAGTTTTTTGAATAATAGGAGGAGGCATTGAAAGTTTTCAAAATTTACCTTCTTGTGCTGCTGATTGCAGGCGCTTTCGCACTCGTGGCGCAGGAAGCGCAGCCGGAATCGGCAGATGCTCCGGCGGAGGCGGCTCCGGCAGCTGAAGAGGCACCGGCAGAGGCTGCACCCGCGGCTGAACCTGCACCGGCAGAGGCGGCTCCCGCTGCAGAGCAGGCACCCGCAGAACCCGCAGCCGGAGAGGCACCGGCGGAAGCGGCTCCCGCTGCAGAACAGGCACCCGCTGAACCAGCTGCCGAGGAAGCACAGGCAGAGGCTGCACCTGCTGCAGAACCGGCTCCGGCAGAAGGAGATCTCGCGGCAGAAACCAAGGCTGCTGAAGAGGCACCGGCGGATCAGGCTGTTGCGGCTGAAGCTCCGGTCGCTGGCGGTAAAGAGGGTGACAAACCTGCCGAAGCGGCTCCGAAGTTCGCGATCGGTCTCAACAACGGTTTTTCTCACGGATTCGCAAAGGAGCGCAAGAGTTTCGGCTACACGCTGAACGTTTTTGTATCCTATATGCTTCCGTGGGAGCTTGCTCTTTCGGCTGATGTAGGTCTCAGAGCATCCTATAGATACGGAATGGATGTCGCTTATTCAACGGAAAGCGGTGATTTTTCTACGGACAGTCTGAGTTATTCCAAATTCGACGGAACTCCGCTCAATGTCGGTCTTTCAAAGGGTTTCGAACTTGGAAAAGGCTCCGGCGTGATGGCTTCTCTCGGTATCGGCGTCTCCCTGCCCTTCACCTCGAAGGAGCTTTGGGACGTCTATAACGTAAGAACTATCCTTGGCGTTGATTTTGGTCTTTCCAAGAACTTCAAGCTTCCGCAGGATGTTATGCTCGGTCTCTCGTTCGGATTCAGCTATGCAAAGACTTTCGCTGATTACGACTGCGCTTGGGACAAGTACGGAAACGAGCCTTTGGGTTATCTCCAGAACCATGACATCGGACTCGTTCTCGGGCTCGGTATCGGCTACAAAGGCTTCGGCTTCAAACTCACCGGCGGCTACAGCTTCGGGTCGGATTTCAAACTCAGCTCGGGCGACTACTATTACGACGACTGGTCGAAACACGGTGCTATCAAAGATTCCAAGTGGTACTATCTCTTCTCGTTCGGAGCGACGGCATCCTACTCGATCAAAGGCTGGAACTTCGCTCTCGGCGTAAAGACGAACGCACCGGAATTCGACAACGGAAACTACTCCGGATACACGGAGCTTCCGGGCGATCCCGAAGTCAAGAACGGCTCGACGAACTATCCTTTCAAGGCAAAATATACCACAATATTTGCAAACGTTGGTTACACATACAGCTTTTAAAAACTAGGGAGGTGTTTTACTATGTGGAAAAAAAGACTTTCGTCACTTCTTCTCGCTGTTTTTGCAGTGCTGGTAGCAGTATCCTGCACGACAGAGAGGAGCGCAGTTGACAAGACCGACGAGCTTGCTCTCGACAAAAGGTTGTTCGAAGGCGAGTTCTTTGTACGTCAGACCATTATCGATCTTCCGTACACCGCTGATTACGCTTTCATCGGCGAATCGAACAACGGCAAGATCATAAAATGGAAAATCACTGAAAACTGGCTTATCGGCTACAGCATCTGGGATAAGCTTACATCGATCGACTCCAACGAGATCATCGACGTAAACGAAACTCCGGTTGTTGCTTACCCGATCGCAATGCACTACGACATCGTTCCTTCGGAAAATCCGACAACGGGCGAGGCTCTTCCTGTCCTCGTTGCAAACACGGACAGACCCTGGAACGAGAGACGTTACTTCTCGCTGGTTACGAACTCCATCAGCGGAGTAACCAACCGCGAGCTTCAGTACCTCAATCTTACAGTTGAATGGGGTGCTCCGTTCTTCAAGGGTGCGCTTACGACCGCAACGGATTTCGAATTCTATGCACACGACGGTACGTATATCCAGCCCAAAAAGTATCGTGACTACACTGCGCTCACAAACGATCAGGAGCGTTTCAACAAAGAGGTCGAGTGGTTCCAGTTCACATCAACTGAATACTTCGAGCCGATCGGCGACTGGAGCACGATTTACAACTGGGACGATATCGATGAGTTCATCGGCAACGAGCCCGCAGCTGTAACTTACCGTTTCGTATTCTCGAAGGTCAACAGAGACGTTGTCGGTAAGAGAGACTACGACCTTGCAACCAAAAAGTTCACATGGACGAAGGGTTCAAAAGACAACGGTTTCAGACCGCTTGAATATCCGGATGAGATGTTCCGTGAATACGGCTTCTTCACCAACAAGTTCAAAGGTTATGACAACTACCACGGCTACAGAGAGGACAACTTCCATACACTTGCAAACTATTGGAATATGGCTTGGGCTGATTCCAACAAGAAATGGAACTTCACCTGCACCGAGTCTCCCGAGAACTACAACGAGTGTCTCAAAAAGATCAAATACCAGCAGAAGATCGTTTTCGTTTCATCACCGAAGACTCCTCTTCGCATGATCCCCGCAAACTGCGCGATCGCAAAGGATTACAACTATGCAATGCTTGGCGCAAGATTCGCAGCTATGAACCCGGGCAGCGATACCCGTATGTTCGAAAAATGGTACTATGAAAACTACAAGAACGATTTCTTCAAAGAGATCAAAACCGCTGACGGCGGCACCGCTATCGTCAGAGATACCGACTGGTATGTAAAGGACCTTAACGATCCTAATAACCCGCACTCCGCAACATGGAAGGAAAAATGCTTTGTTCCTGACAAACAGGCATGGATCCAGAATTGGGACGGTTCATTTGTTGACGAGACCGGCGATGTTTCTGCAGAGGATCTCGCTTCCCGCGTAAACGATATCGTTGTTCTTGTTGAAAACCCGGTTGAGTCTTATGTCCCTGCAAGAGACGGAAAGGCTCTTTACGGCTTCGGCAACTACTACAACTTCTCCTCCGAGGACACCAGCAACGCTGTAAAGATCTGCGTTCTTCCGGAAGAGGCTGATCAGTATGATGAAGAGAAAGTTTCCTACTTCTCGACATGCAAAACCAACAATGACAAGATGTCCGAGCTTTACATGGAAGCAGGAATCGGCGAGTACGGTGCAACATGGAGAGGCGACCGCTGGGACTGCCAGATCTATGCTGAAAACGAATCCTGCCCCGAAGGCTATGTCGAAGCAAAGGCTGCATGTGTTCTCACAGCAGAGAGAACCTGCCAGGTCGAAGCAGGACTTCCTGTCCTTCGTCACAAATATGACAACGGTAACCCCTATGCTGCACTCATCAACTGGGTCGAGAAACCCACAGAGTACGGTATTCTCGGTGTTTCGCAGTGGAACGTAAACCCGGAGACAGGTATGTCTCTCGGCGGCGGTTCAAATATCGCCGGTTCAGTTCTTGCATGGTGCAACACAAGAGGTATCGAGCTTGCAAAGATGATCATCGACCAGGATGATCCCGCTGCTTGGGACTGGAAAGATCTTATCAACCCGGATTATCAGAACACTCCGTCGGTAATTTGGGACAACAACGCAACAACATCCAACAAGAAGGATGAAATCTCTCTTTACAACAAGAAGACAAACCTTATGAGAATGATCAAAGAGGCTCGTCCGCAGGAGACCGTTGAAGAGAGAGTCGCAAGATTCAACGAAGAATATCAGATGAAGACCCGCAAGTACGACAGATTCGACTTCACGTCGCTGATCGGCAACTCAAAGTGGGAAACAAAGATGATTCCTTATTCCATCAAGAAGAACCTCTTCCCGTGGATGAATCCGGCTGACAATCCGGCTTACACCGATGAGCAGAAAGAGATCATGCAGCCCTGGTATGTAGGTCCTGCAGCGATGGAAGCTCAGATCATCAGATACCTCAAGGCGAAAGCGCTTGACTTCGACTTCGATGAATCGTTCATGGATGGTTCGATTCTTCAGTTCATAAAGGATAAGCAGAGAATTATCCGCAAAGAAATGGGATTGGATGAGGATCAGGACTGGAGCAAGGTCGGTGACGAGGTCAAAGACGCATACGCTAAGAAGCTTATGTACGCTATCTATGATGAACTTGAAAAACTTCAGTACAAGGGCGTAGCTGAGCACGAAATGGGTCACACACTCGGTCTCAGACACAACTTCGCAGGTTCCACCGACGTAAGGAACTACGCAGACTCCTACTATGCTCCCGAGAACTATCCTGAGATGATGGAAGGTCTTGAGAAGCTTTACAAAGAAGAATCGGCAAAATCAGGCTTCCAGCCGGCAACATTCGGCAGAAAGGCTTACAGATTCAAAAAGGCTTTCATGTCCAGTGGCGACAATGAAATCCAGAACTCTCCGCTTACTTACCACACATATACATCTGTAATGGATTATCAGAGAGAGCTTTATATCCACTCTCTCGGCCTTGGTAAGTATGACCTTGCAGCTCTTAAGTTCGTATACGGCAGATCATTTGAAAAGGTCGCTGTCAAAGGCGGCGGCGCATACGGCGAGCTCATTCACCAGGGGGAGGCAGGCGACGAGTACGGCTGGGTCAACCCGATAAGAGATCCGAGATATCCGGATTACATCAGAACAAACGAGCAGTATCTTGACAATAACGGCGAACTCATCAAGGTTAAGGTTCCGACGAAACTTTATGTTTACTACGACAACGAAGGCAAAAAGGTCGAAGCACTTGCTCCGAACGTAAAAATGTCGCTTGACGTAATGAACGAAGGTCTCAAGAAGACCTACAACGAAGATAAAGGTGAGTACGAGTACGCTTACGACTTCGACTGTGACAAAGAGCTTGCTCAGTGCATGTCCGACATAACATATCTTGTCAACGACGGCAGCCACTATGAGTACACCTTCGTTACAGATGAAAAATCATCCGACGATCCTAAGGCTAACACATTCGATGCCGGCTACATGGCTTCCGATATCATCAGAGGCATGGCTGATATGGATGACGCTTACTACTTCCTGAGATTCTTCAGAAGAGGTAACCCGAAGTTCAGAGAGTTCCGCGGCAGAACATCCATGAAGATGATCTACGACACACTCTTCTCGAAGTATAAATACATCCACTTCCTGCTTGATTACAACTTCTATGCATACGGCAAGTGGGGTCCGTACATCCTTGGTCTCTATGAGCCCGGAAACTGCACGGAAACATTCCCGATCCCGACCTCGGAAGAGCCCGGAACCGAAAAGAAAGTCAAGAACTACCTCTGCGAGGAGCTCCAGAGAGCATTCAGAGGCGAAGAGTACTGGATTGACGATTACGGCAACTTCAGGACCAACACCCCGATGGGTCCGGCTGACCACGTAATCGCAGGTATGGAAGGTGCAAACTACTTCTACTACGATGTTCTTTACAGACCTGCTGTCGGTGCTTACATGCAGATCAGCGGCGGAAACGATCCTGATATCAATGATAAGATGGAAGGCAATCAGGGCGGTTACTATCAGTCAATGGACAACTACATCGACGGATATGCAGATATCGCTCCTGGCGTAATCCAGATCACTCCTCTTCTCGGACGTTTCCAGAAGGATCGTTACGACATTCAGGACAACGAGCAGATCTACTACGACAAAGTCCTCAGAAGAGCTTATGCAGAAGAGAAGATGGTCGCTATTTACGCTATCGCAAACAGCGGCTGGTTCGATGCGAAGTACAGAAGAGAGAGCCGTGCAAACACTCCGGACCAGATGTTCACCGGTCTTGAGAACGTCAAGTTCACAATGCTTTCCGATGTCATGGACGAAGAGGCACTCTTCTCCTTCTCTCCGTATTGTGTAAATTCAGAGACGAAGGCGATCGCAAAGGTCGACGTTCCTGTAAACATCCTTACCAACTGGGGTGCATTCCCTGAGTTCGCAGCTGTTGACGAAAACGGCAACCAGCTTGTTCAGCAGGGTTCGATTTACAACTTCAAAAAGAACCTCTGCTCGCAGGTCGGCGAAAAATGGCTTCCGATCCACGCTGGCTGGACCTACTTCGACAAGATGTGGCCGATGTACTGGGCAATGGGCAACGTAGCGAATATGTCTGCTGATACTTCGGTATACGAGAGATTTATCGCTTACAAGATCCCTGCTTACGAGATCACCACATATCCGGAGCCGGATGTAAACGAGGCTCAGTTCCTCAACAAAGACGGAAACAACTACTACAGAGCTGTTCTTCCGACATCCGCTCTTGACTCGCAGGACGGTGCTGGTCTTACCGCTTGGAAGACCTGCAGAGAGGCTAAGATCAGAGCAGGCGAGAATGACTTCACAGACTGCCTTGCTAAGGTCGGCTACTCAAAGTCCGGTGCAGCTGCAGCAAACGCAGAACTTGGTCTTGCATTGTTTAATGAGGGTAATAAAGAGGATAGTGCAAATCCGGAGAAATGCATACATGTCGAGACTGGAGCAGAAGTTGAGGTTGAAAGATGTATCCATACAGGCGATCCACGTTTCCCCTCTGTTGAAGGCTTCAGAAAGTATCTGTCTGACAAATATTCGAGACTTGCTCCGTCGTTCAGACTTGTTCAGAGCGCAGGCATCCTCAAGCAGAGCGAGCTTGATGATATGTCAGAGGGTAAAGAGGGCTACACCAGACTGGTCATCATGGAGACGACTCTTGACCAGATGAACTCCTTCGCAGTTGATAATCTTGGTTTGGCACCTTACTACGTATCACGTTACTAGACTCACAGTTTGGCGACATTTCAAAAGGGGGCTTCGGCTCCCTTTTTTTTTGGAGGAAAAGGGAGATGAAAGATCTGATATTAAAGCGGGCTTACGCGCTTGACGCGCTTATCGGCTTCGATTGTACCAAAATGGAGGAACTCAGACGGAATCTGGCTTTTGAGTATGCTGAACAGCTTGAAATAACAAAGGATCTTGCGGCGAAAGCGATAGACCACACCATACTCTCCTTCAACGCGACGGAGGGCGATGTGCTCAGGATCTGCGAAGAGGCGGCAAGGTACGGTTTTGCGGCTGTCTGCGTCAATCCTGTCTGGGTGAAGAGAGTAGCGGAGTTCAGGAAGGAAAGCGGCGCCGGGTTCAGGATCGCCACGGTCATCGACTTCCCGCTCGGAGCATCGACTGTCGAAGCCAGAGTCGCCGAGGCTGAAAAGGCGGTCGCGGACGGCGCCGACGAGCTTGATCTTGTTATCGGTATCGGCCTTCTGAAGAGCGGAAAACTTCGCGAAACATACGAATCGATGAGGGCGGTCGCCGGGGTAAAGTGCTTTCTGAAGGTCATTCTCGAGGCTTCGGCTCTTACCGATTCCGAAAAGGTCGATGCGGCGCTTCTTGCCTTTTTTGCGGGGGCGAAGATGCTCAAGACTTCGACGGGTGTCAACGGAAAGGCAGCAGTCGACGATGTCAGGCTCCTGAGAGCGGTCGCCGGGAAGAGTCTCGGAGTCAAGGCAGCCGGCGGGATCCGCGACAAGGAGACTCTGCTTGCGATGATGCGGGCCGGAGCCGACAGAATAGGCTGCAGCAGCTCGGTTTCGATTATGGAAAACTGGTAAAATGGCTGGAAAAGTTCTCAAAATCACGGTTTTTGCGCTTATTTGCCTGATTGTTGCCGCGTGCAGCGCAGACAAGGCTGAAAGTGACCCAGAGACCCGGATCGTCAGGGAATTCTTTGAGGCGCGGGTCTCAGGGAATGCCGATGCCGCCTACGGTATGCTGAGCGAATCCACGAAGAGGCTCTACTCGGATGCGCAGTTCAAGGAGTACTGCTTTATCTATAAGGTGGTCGAGTTTGAAACTTCGGCGGGAAAGGACGGCTATATCCCTGTAAAATACACCTTTTACGACAAAAAATACAAAAAGGAGAGCACCGAGCTCTACACCTATTACATTACGGACAACATTGAAAATCTCAGGGTGGAAAACGGTAAGATCCTCTTCCCTCATGTCGGTTTTATCGCGCTGAGGCAGGCGATAGAGGCAAGGGATACCGGCAAGGCGGAAGCAGCCGTGAAATCGATGCGTGATCTGGACCCGGGAAACCCCGATGTCAGGGATACGATCGATAAAATGGGCTTTAATGTTAGATAAAAAATGTTAATGCGTTGTTTTTATTCCACTTTTTTCTTGAAAATAGATGCTTCATAATTAGATTACCACGTTTTTTTTATTTTGATTGAAGGGAAAAATGAGCTTTGTAAGAAACGACAAAATCAGAAATGTGGCAATTATTGCCCACGTTGACCACGGAAAAACGACTCTTGTTGACGCGATGTTCAAGCAGAGCGGCGTTTTCCGCGACGACGAAATTGTGAACGAAAGGGTTATGGACAACATGGATCTTGAGCGCGAACGCGGTATCACGATTGCGGCGAAGAACTGTTCGATTGTCTGGAAAGGGGTCAAAATCAACATAATCGACACTCCCGGGCACGCCGATTTCGGCGGCGAGGTCGAGCGGGCGCTCTCGATGGCTGACAGTGCGATCCTGCTGGTCGACGCTTCGGAAGGGCCGCTCCCGCAGACGCGTTTTGTTCTTCGGAAGGCGCTTGAGGCCAAGCTTCAGCTTATGGTCGTCATCAACAAAATCGACAGGAAGGATGCGCGTCCGAATGAGGTCCTTGACGAGATATACAACCTTTTCATCGATCTTGGAGCTGACGAGGATCAGCTCGAATTTCCTGTGCTTTACGCCATCGGCAGGGACGGGATCGCCCAGGAGACGCTGACTGAGCAGGGCAAGGATCTGCACATCCTGATGGATAAGATCGTCGAGTGCACGAAGGGGCCGGAGTATGATCCTGAGAAGCCGTTCCAGATGCTCGTGACGGATCTCAGTTACAACGATTACCTCGGCAGACTGGCGATCGGAAAAGTCATCAACGGCAGCGTCCACTGCAACCAGTCGCTTGTCTGCATCAAGGAAAACGACCGCCAGGTCAGGCTGAAGGTCACGCGGCTCCAGCAGTATCAGGGTGTAAAGCTGGCCGAGGCGGACAGAGTCGAGCCGGGCGACATCATCATTCTGGCGGGCATCGAGGATGTCAACATCGGCGATACGGTTGCGACGATCGATGCTCCGGTCGCGCTTCCGAGGATCAAGGTCGACGAGCCGACGGTCAGCATGATCTTCACGATCAACAACGGGCCTCTGGCAGGCCGTGAAGGCAAGTATGTCCAGCTCCGCAAAATCAAGGAGAGGCTCCACAAGGAGACGCTGATGAATGTCTCCATCAAGCTGGAGGAGCCCGAAAACAACGAATATGTCGTCGTCAAGGGACGCGGCGAGCTGCAGATGGCGATAATCATCGAGCAGATGCGGCGCGAGGGCTTCGAGCTCTGCGTAGGCCGTCCGACAGTCATTTACAAGGAGATCGACGGCAAGACCTACGAGCCGATCGAGCATGTCTACATCGAGTGCCACGAGATGTTTACCGGCATCGTCACGGAGAAACTTTCGATGCGCAAGGGCAGGATGCTGAACCTTGCAAGCGCTGCCGGCGAGCGGGCATACATGGAGTTTTCCGTGCCGTCCCGCGGGCTGATAGGCTACCGCGACCAGTTCCTGACCGACACGAAGGGCACCGGTACGCTCAACTCGATGTTTGAAGGCTACGAGGAGTATCGCGGCAACTTCCCGGTCCGCTTCACGGGCTCGATCGTGGCCGACAGGCAGGGCGAGGCGATCGCCTACGCGCTCTTCAACCTTGAGCCGAGAGGCGAGCTCTTCATCGTTCCGGGTATGCCGGTCTACGAGGGGATGATCATCGGCGAGCACTCGAAGGATCTCGACATCGACGTCAACCCGTGCAAGGCGAAAAAGCTCACCAACATGCGTGCAGCCGGCAAGGACGACGCCGTTACGCTGACGCCGGTCAAGCCGATGACGCTCGAACGCGCTATCCATTTCATCAACGAGGACGAGCTTGTCGAGGTCACTCCGACATCCCTCAGGCTCCGCAAGTCGGTGCTTTCGGCGGCGCTGCGCCACGCGATCCGCGGCAAAGAGTACACCGAGAGCCTGAAAAATTCCTGAAATCCGAAATTTCTGAAATAATTTTTCCGCTGACTTTGTTACTTTTCCGTAATTTTTAGGGAGGAAACCATGAGAAGATTTTCAAAAATTTTTGTTGTTTTTGCACTGTTGTTTTCGTTTGTGGCGGCAGGTGCTGCGGACATGCACGGCTTCGAGGAGGAGCTGATAAAAATTTCTGAGAAGGCCAAGAAAAGTGTCGCTCTCATCAAGACCCAGCGCACAGAAACGGTCGGCAGCGGAGACCCGTTTTTTGATATGTTTTTCAGGAATTTCGGCGGCAGACAGCCCCAGAAGAGCGAGGCGCTCGGCAGCGGTTTCGTTATCGACGAGCGCGATGGATACCTCATCACGAACAACCATGTCATCGAGAAGGCCGACTCCATCGAGGTGACGATCGACGGCAAAAAGTTCAAGGCGAAAACAGTCGGTTCCGATCCGCAGACCGATATCGGACTCATCAAGATCGAGGGCTTTGCAAACGGCGACATCAAGGCGCTGAAGCTCGCTGATTCGGATAAAATCAAGGTCGGAAGCTTCGCCATCGCGATCGGCAACCCCTTCGGGCTTTCGCACAGCGTAACGCTCGGTATCGTCTCTGCGACCGGCCGTTCCGGTATGCAGGTCTCGGATTACGAGGATTTCATCCAGACCGATGCGGCGATCAACCCAGGCAACTCCGGCGGGCCTCTGCTCAACATCGACGGAGAGGTGATCGGCGTCAACACGGCGATCCTTTCGCGTTCCGGCGGCTACATGGGGATCGGTCTGGCTGTCCCGTCGAACATGGCTAAGGAGATCGTCTCCCAGCTCAAGAGCGGCAAGGGGATCCAGCGTGCGATGATGGGTGTCGTCATCATGGATCTGCATGACGAGCTGCGCAAAAATCTCGAGCTGGCTGATGACGTCAAGGGAGTATTCATTGCCGGAGTCGAGCCCGGCAGCCCAGCCGACAAGGCCGGGATCCAGCGTTACGATGTCATCACGTCGTTCAACGGCAAGCCGACGGAAAACAGCTCGCAGCTCAGGACTACGGTCGGTTTCAGCCCCTACAATAAAAAACTGCCGGTCGAATTGATACGTGACGGCAAAAAAATTAACGTTTCTGTTGTACTTACGAAGGATTTTTTGCTAAAAAACGAGGGCGGCGCAAAGATGCAGGGCGATCCGGCGGACAACCTCGGTTTCAGCCTCTCCGAAAAGGGCGGCAAAGTCGTTGTCGAGAGCGTCGAACCGGGTTCGCTTGCTCAGTCGGCGGGTTTCAGAAAGGATGACGTGATTCTTGATGTGAACCGCAAACGCGTGAAATCACTCAAAGAGGCTATGAGGATCATCGCTTCGAGCAAAAAGCTTCTGTTCCGTGTCGCAAGAGGAGGGCGTGACGACATCATCATTGTGATCAATAAGTAACGTTAATTTTTGGGAGATGAGAATGAAAAAAAGAGAAGAGATCGACAGCAGGAATTTCTGGCAGACAGAGCACCTTTACAAAAACGATGAGGAGATCGCGAACGACTTTTCGCTTGTAGAGAAGGCGACAGCCGAAATAGCGAAATTCGCGGGCAGACTTAACGAAAAATCCGAGCTTCTGAAGGCGCTCAGGCTTTCAAGCGACGCGATGCGCAGACTGATGAAGCTTCAGTGCTACGCTGACAGGAACCGCGATGTCGACATGAGCGTCGGCAAGTGGCACGAGCTCTGTGGAGTCGTAACGGCTGCACAGACCAAGATGGCGGCGGCAGGATCGTTCATGGAGCCGGAGCTTCTCTCCTACGACGAAAAACTGCTGCTTCAGTTCAGGAACGACCCCGATTTCAGCGATTTTTCACGCTACTTCGACGCGATCCTGCTGAACAAGCCCCACACGCTTTCGCCGAACGAGGAGAAGATCATGGCTCACTTCGGCGGGATCAGCCTCGGGGAGTACGAAACCTACTCGACCTTCTCTTCGACCGATATGAAGTTCCCCGAAATCGAGATCGACGGCGAAAAGATGGAGGCGAACATCCAGACCTACGCTAAATATCGCCAAAGCGATGACCGCGAGACGAGAAAGAAAGTTTTTGACGCCTTCTGGTCGACATACGACAGCTACAAAAACTCGATAGCGAAGATGCTCCACTATCAGACAAAATATTATGCAACGGTAGCGAAAATCAGGAACTATTCCGATGCGCTCGATGCCGAAATGAAGGCCAACGAACTTCCGTTTGACTTCTATTACACGCTCAGAGACAACGTCAGAGCCATCCTGCCGGCACTTCACGAGTACCTCGACCTCAAAAAAAAGGTTTTGAAGCTCGACGAACAGAGATACTTTGATGTCTACGCGACTATGGTAAAGAGCGGGAACAGCCGCGTCTTCACCTACGACGACTCGAAGAGGCTAGTCAACGAGGCGATGTCGTGCATGACTCCGGAATACCGCGAAGCAATCGCCAAAGCGATGGAACCGGAAAACGGCTGGGTCGATATCTATCCGAACGAGGGAAAGGTCAGCGGCGCCTACATGGAGGGCATGGCTTACGACACGCATCCCTACGTCCTGCTCAACCACATCGACGACTACAATTCGGCATCGACGCTTGCCCACGAGATGGGACACGCGATCCATTCGTACTATTCGAACAAATTCCAGCCATTTGAGAAGTCGCAGTATACGATTTTTGTCGCCGAGGTAGCAAGCACATTCAACGAGATCATGCTGATCAACCGTCTTCTCGACACCACTGACGACAAGGAGGAGAAGAGGTTCCTCCTCAACCACTTCATCGAGATGGTCCGTTCGACGGTCTTCAGACAGATGCAGTTCGCCGAGTTCGAGGACGCGATCTACAAAAAGGTCGAATCCGGCGAGGTCCTGACACCCGAATTTCTGAACGACACCTACGGCAAGACGCTCAGCCGCTACTACGGCGAGGAGTACGGTCTGATGAAGATCGACGAGCTCTACAAAAACGAGTGGGCGTTTGTTCCGCATTTCTACTACAATTACTATGTTTACAAGTATGTTGTCGGCTTTATCGGGGCGCTTTCGCTCGCTGAGGGTGTCAGAAGCGGCAAGATCCCGGCTGAGCAGTACATCAACGGCTTCCTGAAGGCAGGCTGCTCGAAACCGCCTCTGGAGATCCTCAAGGACGCAGGCGTCGACATGATGAGCATCGAGCCCTACAAACTAATCGAAAAGATGTTCGTCGAAAAGCTTCACCAGCTCAAGGAGCTTCTTTAGTTCCGGAAAAGCTGGCGCCTGGAATTTTGCATTCTTTATTGAAATCCCCTAAAATTTTTTATTTTTTATAGGTCTCGGCAGAGTATGATATTTTCCGGAAAAAAGTTTAAGACAGCAATAATACTGACTATTCTGATTCTGCTGCTTGCAGGTGCAGGATTCTATATTTTTGATCAGGTTACCAAAATTGAGTGGTCAAACCGTTCTCCAGACAAAATGGACTGGCCAAAGGCGATAGATTATTGCCGCAACCTGAATGAAGGCGGTCACAGCGACTGGAGACTGCCTGATATTGACGAACTCAGGACGCTTATAAAAAACTGTCCGAAAACAGAAACGGGTGGAGAATGTAAGTGGAGCGAGAAAAACGGCATTTTAGCTGAAAAACGATGTTTCCCTGTTGATACCCCCTGCTTTTGTGAAGAAGTAGAAAACAACAGAGGATATTACAGCAGATTGGGAGATGACGACTTGCTTTGGTCTTACTCTACCGATTCGTTTATGACAACTAAAGCATGGGGCGTCTATTTCAGAAGAGGGGCTGTGGTAGAAAACGATAAGTTGTCAGAACGTCACTATGTCCGTTGCGTGAGGGACGGCAGCACTCAAAACTCTCAAAAGGCAAACCCTGCAGCTGATTTCGGTTTCGATCATCCGGTCATCATGGGTACTCTTACCAGATCCGACATTGACAATGCAATCGAAAAACAGCTGCAGGAGATCAGATCGTGTTATGAAAATGAACTTAAAAATGATCCGGAACTTCACGGAAGAATAGCTGTCAACTTCGTCATTTCTGAAACAGGTGGTGTAAAAAGTTCCAAAGTGCAGAAAACTACTCTGGAAAACGAAACTGCCGAAAGCTGCGTCGCAGATCAGATCAAAAAGATCCAATTTCCTGCTCCTAAAGGCGGCGGTGTCGTTATCGTGACCTATACGTTCGTATTTGAAAAATAAAGGGTTTTAATTGTAACGCTGTCCGCTTACCGCTTCTGTGAAAAAGATCTATCCGGGCTGAAATTTTGATATTTTTCGGTATTTGACTAAAACAACGTGTTTTTTCTGTAAGAAGGCGTTTTTTCATACTAAGGGGGTAGGGATGGATAAGATTTTGATTCTCGATTTCGGTTCCCAGTACAATCAGCTGATCGCGAGAAGGATCAGGGAAATGAATGTCTATTGCGAACTGCATCCTTTTGATATTACGATTGATTTTATCAAAAAATATGCGCCTGCCGGCATAATTTTCTCGGGCGGTCCCTCTTCTGTCAACGATGAAGGCTCTCCCGATGTCGATCCGAAAATATTCGAGCTCGGTATCCCGATCCTCGGTATCTGCTACGGTATGCAGCTCACGGCGTCGCGCCTCGGCGGAAAGCTGGGCAGCGGGAACAGCCGCGAATACGGCCGCGCTTACATCGAAAACCTCGCTCCGGAATCGCCTTTTTTCAAGGGGATATCGCTCAAAACGCAGGTCTGGATGAGCCACAGCGACTATGTTTCGGAAATTCCCAAGGGATTTTATCCTATCGCGAAGACTGATACAATCCCGTTCGCAGCGATAGGAAACGACGAGAAAAAGATCTACGCGGTGCAGTTTCATCCCGAAGTGAACCACTCTCTCGAAGGGCGCAAGATGCTTTCCAACTTCCTTTTTGAAGTCTGCGGCGCAAAAGCTGAGTGGAAGATGGAAAACTACATTAAAATCGCGACTGAAAACCTCAAAAACACGATCCAGGACAAAAAAGTGGTCCTCGGTCTTTCGGGCGGAGTCGATTCATCGGTCACCGCGGCGCTTTTGGCCAGGGCGATCGGCAAAAACCTCACCGCGATCTTCGTTGACAACGGTCTTCTCCGCAAGAACGAGCGGGAAGAAGTCGAAGCGAACTTCAAGGACATGCTCAACCTCATCGTTGTTGATGCCCGCGACGAATTCCTTACCAAACTGGCAGGCGTTACCGAGCCTGAAAAGAAGAGAAAGATCATCGGCAACACCTTCATCGAAGTTTTCGAGCGCGAGGCGAACAAAATCAAAGACGCCGATTTTCTGGCTCAGGGAACGATCTATCCCGACGTGATCGAAAGTTCCGTCAACAAAAAAGGCGCTTCGACCACGATAAAAAGCCACCACAATGTCGGCGGTCTTCCAGAAAACATGAAGCTGAAACTGGTGGAACCGCTGCGTGACCTCTTCAAGGACGAAGTGCGCGAACTCGGGCTCAAACTCGGACTTCCCGAAAAGCTCATCAAACGACATCCCTTCCCCGGACCGGGCCTTGCAGTCAGGATTTTGGGCGAAGTTACGGGCGAAAAATGCGATATCCTCAAGGAAGCAGACCATATTTTCATCGAAGAGATCAGAAACGCAGGCCTTTACGACGAAATTTCGCAGGCATTCGTTGTCCTCCTTCCTGTCAAAACCGTCGGAGTCATGGGCGACTGCCGCACTTACGAATACGTCGTCGCGCTCCGCGCCGTCAAAACGGACGACTTCATGACAGCCGACTGGTTCGAATT
>DBXP01000006.1:0-881 GCA_002309575.1 bacterium UBP6_UBA1209
TCGCACCGCAGACGAACGGGACTCTGAACTTCGTTTTGTCGATATGATACCTGTCGTCAGCCGGCGAAAGGACCTCGCTCTCGTCAATATAGTCGATCTCGATCGCTTCAAGGATCTGAGCCTCGGCGAAGTGACCGATCCTGCATTTTGCCATTACCGGGATCGAAACCGCAGCCTGGATGCCTTTTATCATCTTAGGGTCGCTCATTCTCGAAACTCCGCCAGCAGCGCGGATATCCGCAGGGATACGTTCGAGTGCCATGACAGCACAGGCTCCCGCCGCCTCCGCGATCTTCGCCTGTTCCGGTGTCGTAACGTCCATGATGACGCCGCCCTTCAGCATCTGCGCCAGCTCCTTATTCAGCTCATACTGACTTTTTCCCATCTTTTCCTCCTTTGGTCAGTTGACAAAAAAACGGTGCAGGATATATAGAACTGAATATATTAAAATAACCAGTTTTGTTATTTTTTATATAACCAGATCAGGAGATGCGCTACAAAATCGATAAAAATACGCGGAAACCCGCCTACGTGCAGCTTTACGAAGAGCTGAAAAGCGACATCGTATCGGGATTCTACGCACCGGGGACGAAACTCCCGTCAAAACGGGTGACGGCTGCCGAGACGGACTTGAGCGTCATCACGGTGGAACACGCCTGCTCGCTGCTCGAGGAGGAGGGCTACATCGAATCGAGGGAGAAAAGCGGATATTTCGTCATTTTCGCTCCGGAAAAGGGGTTTCTTGGAACACACGCTGCCCTTTTCAATCATTCAGAGCAGGAGCACAGACCTGAAAAAAATCAAAAACGGCGGAAAGACAGCTCCGTTCTGCCCGTTTCTCCGTTTCCATTTTCGGTTTTTGCAAAAAGAGCGAGAAAAGT
>DBXP01000006.1:1016-4418 GCA_002309575.1 bacterium UBP6_UBA1209
GCGGAATATCTTTATTCGCTGATAGTGGAACTTTTAGGCAGGGAAAGAAAATTCGCAATAGAATCGCCGTCTTACAACAAAATCGGGAAAGTTTACTCCGCATCGAATGTCAGCTGCGAAATGCTTCCGCTTGAAAATGACGGGATTTCAAGTGCGGCGCTCTGGTCATCGCGGGCATCGGTGCTTCACGTAACTCCTTACCGCAGTTTTCCGAGCGGAGTTTCAGCAACAGCCTCGAAGCGCCACGAATACATCAACTGGTCGGACAAAAGGGGCCGCTTCATCGTTGAGGACGACTTTGAATCCGAGTTTTCGGTTTCGGGGAGGCCCGAAGAGACGCTGTTCGTTCTGGCGCGGCGAAACAACGTGATATACCTGAACACCTTTTCAAAGACCGTCTCCCCCGCTCTGCGCGTCGGCTATATGGTCCTGCCGCCGAAACTTGCCTCACGTTTCGAAAAGAGGCTCGGCTTCTACTCCTGCACCGTTCCGAGCTACATCCAGCTGATACTTGCGGAGCTGCTCGAAAGCGGCGAGTTCGAGCGTCACATCAACAGGGTAAGGCAGCTCCTGAGAAACCGTAAAAAGAGGTGAGGATATGCACGACATCTGGAATCCGTGGCACGGCTGCCGGAAAAAGAGCGAAGGATGCGACAACTGCTACATGTTTTTTCTCGACAGGCTGCGCGACCAGAACGGAAACGATATCTACAGGACAAAAAACCGGTTCAGATACCCGATCCAGCGCGACAGAAAAGGCGCTTACAAAATAAAAAGCGGCGAAACGGTGCGTGTCTGCATGACTTCGGACTTCTTTCTGGAGGAGGCCGACGCATGGCGGGACGAGGCTTGGGAAATCATTTCGATGCGGAGAGACGTTAAATTTTACCTTCTGACCAAGCGGCCCGAACGCGTTGCGGAGCATCTTCCGAAAAACTGGGGAGATGGCTGGGAAAACGTCTTTTTCAACGTCACGACGGAAAACCAGAGGCGCGCAGACGAGCGGATACCGATCCTTCTTGACCTGCCGTTCAGGCACAAAGGCATCATGTGCGCACCCTTCATCGGCCCCGTGACGATCCGGAAATACCTTGAAACGGGCCGGATAGAGCAGGTTTTATGCGACGGTGAAAACTACGACGGGGCCCGCCCGTGCAACTTCGACTGGGTGAAGTCCCTCCGCGACGAATGCTTTGAATTCAACGTGACATTCATCTTCTGCGGCACCGGACGCCGCTTTATCAAGGACGGAAGGCTCTACAAAATCGAAAGCAACGCACTTCAGAGCTCTCAGGCCTACCTTTCCGGCATGAGCTTCCAGGGTAAACCGATCATCTTCGACCTCCGCGACAGCTGGGGGAACCCGATCCCGCAGGAACGCCTTTACATCCCCCAGTTCCGCGAACGCTGCCAGACATGCGGAATGAGGCTGAACTGCAACGGCTGCAGCAACTGCGGGTCATGCGGGAAGTAAGGCAGACTTTAAAGTGAACTATAAAATTTGAGAAGAAGCAGGAACAACAGCCGACGCCGTTATTCCGAAGTCAGCCGATCCTAGAGCTGCGGACCTGCCGCGACAAGAGCCTTTCCGGCTTCGTTGCCTTCGTATTTTTTGAAGTTTTTGATGAAGCGTGCGGCAAGGTCTTTCGCCTTTGCATCCCACTCGGCGGGATCTGCGTAGGTGTCACGCGGATCGAGGATCGCCGGATCGACACCCGGAAGTGCCGTCGGGACCTCGAAATTGAAGAAAGGGATCCTCTTTGTCGGAGCCTTGAGGACATCACCGCTCAGTATCGCGTCGATAATTCCGCGGGTATCCTTGATGGAGATACGCTTTCCTGTGCCGTTCCAGCCTGTGTTTACGAGATAAGCCTTCGCGCCGCTGCGCTCCATTCTCTTGACAAGCTCTTCGCCGTATTTCGTCGGGTGGAGCTCCAAAAACGCCTGGCCGAAACATGCCGAGAAGGTCGGAGTCGGTTCGACGATCCCCCTCTCCGTGCCTGCAAGCTTGGCCGTAAAGCCTGAGAGGAAGTAGTATTTTGTCTGCTCGGGGGTCAGGATCGAGACAGGCGGCAGAACGCCGAACGCGTCGGCACTCAGGAAGATCACGTTTTCAGCTGCCGGGCCTGCGGAGATCGGGCGGACCTTCTTGACGATCTTTTCGATGTGCTCTATCGGATAGGAGACACGCGTATTTTCAGTGACGCTCTTGTCCGCGAAGTCGATTTTGCCGTCCTTGCCGACAGTTACGTTCTCGAGAAGTGCATCCCTTCTGATAGCGTTGTAGATATCGGGTTCGGACTCCTTGTCGAGGTTGATGACCTTGGCGTAGCAGCCGCCCTCGTAGTTGAAGATGCCCTCGTCGTCCCAGCCGTGCTCGTCGTCGCCGATCAGAAGCCTCTTGGGATCGGTCGAAAGCGTGGTTTTGCCGGTTCCGGAGAGACCGAAGAAGATCGCCGTATTTTCGCCGTTCATGTCGGTGTTTGCCGAACAGTGCATCGAAGCGATACCCTTGAGCGGCAGATAGTAGTTCATCATCGANNTTCATCTCGCCGCCGTACCATGTGTTCAGGATGACCTGCTCGCGGCTCGTGATGTTGAAGACAACGGCTGTGTCGGAGTTGAGACCGAGCTCCTTGTAGTTGTCGACCTTCGCCTTTGACGCGTTGAAAATGACGAAATCGGGCTCAAAGTCCGCAAGCTCTTCGGCTGTAGGCTGAATGAACATGTTTTTGACGAAGTGAGCCTGCCATGCGACCTCTACGATGAAACGGATCGCCATTCTTGAATCCTTGTTCGCGCCGCAGAAGGCATCCATGACATAAAGTTTTTTGTTTGAAAGCTCCTTCAGAGCGAGCTTTTTGACAGTTTCCCAGGTCTTCTCGCTTGCCGGATGGTTGTCGTTCGGATATTCGGGAGTCGTCCACCAGACCGTATTCTTCGAGTTCTCGTCCATGACGATGAACTTGTCTTTGGGCGATCTGCCGGTGAATACACCCGTCATAACGTTTACCGCGCCGAGCTCGGTAAGCTCTCCTTTGTCGTAGCCGGTAAGCGACGGATCCGTCTCATCCCTGAAGAGAGAGTCGAAATCCGGGTTGTAGACGATCTCGGTAGTTCCTGTGATCCCGTACTTTGTCAAATCGATTTTTGCCATTTTGTTCTCCTTCCATTATTTGTAAAAAATACCAGTTTCAACGTTTTGCGGCGCATTGTATGTTTGAAAAAAAATGTTGCAATTTTGAGTGTGAAAAAGGGAATCTATTCCCACTCGATCGTAGCCGGCGGTTTCGAGCTGATGTCCATGACGACGCGGTTTATCCTTTTGACTTCGTTGATTATGCGGGAACTTACTTTTTTGAGGAATTTAGGGTCAAATTCGAACCAGTCGGCTGTCATGAA
>DBXP01000038.1 GCA_002309575.1 bacterium UBP6_UBA1209
CCGGTAGAGATAAAATCGGGCAAAGATTACGCAAAACACGCAGCCCTCAGCAATGTGTGCAAAAATCCTGATTACGGAATCAGAAACGCCTTTGTTTTCCACAACGGCAATGTGGAACAGAACGGAAAAATAGCATATTACCCCGTTTATATGCTGATGTTTGTCAAAAATGCAGAAGTCGATAAAGATTTCGTCTACAAAATAGATTCGGATATTTTGAAGTGAGAAAGAGAGGTGAAACCTAATGAAAAAACTCATTCTTTTGCTTATCGCTCTGATATTTTTAGCCGTTTCATGCGGCGGATCGAAAAATACGGAGACAGATACAGACACCGATATTCTGCCGGATGAGGATGCACCTGATGACGACAAAGACGAGCCTGGAGAAACCGGCGATAACGACGATACGCCTGATGAAGACGCAACTGCCGCAGCGGCTCCGTGCGATCAGTGCGAAAATTTTGCCAATACTGACGGAACGTGCATCAATAAAGAGGATGACGCTTTCGAGTGCGGCTGCCTTGAAGGCTATTTCTGGGGGCATCTGGGATGTAAAAAGCTCACCTTCGCAAACATCTGCACGGGGCAGAACAAATGCTATTACGGAGATTACTACGATACGAGCGCAATGCAGAAATGTCCGGCGGAAGAGAGCATCATTTACGGCCAGGACTATCAGTACGCCCAGCTCGGATTTTGCGCACCGAGAAGATTCCACCACAATGACGACGGGACTGTTACCGACAAAAACATGGAAATCGAATGGACTGAAGAGGCCGCGGCATCGACTTTCGTGTGGAGCAAGGCCGAGGAATACTGCGAAAACCTAAAACTGGGCGGGCATAACGACTGGAGGCTGCCGTCGCCGAAAGAACTGCTGGGCGAGAACAACAGCAAAGATTACGACGTCTCTTTCTGGTCAGCCGTCTCTCCGGGAGAGGAGACTTCTATGGTTTGGATCATGACAAAGACACACACCCTCCAGAAAAGAAGCAAGGATAGTTACGCCGGGATCCACTGTATCAGAGGAGACTCCGAAGGCGCACCGGAATTCAGGACTATCGAGATAAACAGTTCTACAATCATTGAAGATACAGGCAGCGGGACCTTATGGCAGAAAAATTTTTCCAAGGGTTACCGATGGTCGGAGGCGCTCTCTTTCTGCGAGAGGTCGACATTTGCCGGATTTTCCGACTGGCGGCTGCCGAACATCCATGAACTTACTTCGCTGATAGACCATCAGAGCGAAACAGTCTCCGACTTTCAGATCCCGGAAGATATACTGGAGGTGAACTCTCTCTTCTGGTCGTCTACGACAAATTCCTACAACACATCATCGCCGCACGCATACACCGTTGATTTTAAAACAGGCGAGCTTTCAAGCCTGGAGAAGGATTCGAACGTTGTTAAGGCCAGAGCTTTGTGCATTCGTAACGATCCGTGCAAAGAGGGCTTCTGGTGGAACGGCGAAAAGTGCGTCAGGAACCCGTGTGAGGAGGATCCGTGCAAAGATATGGAACATTCCGACGGGACATGCGGAACTGATGATTTCAAAAGCTATTACTGCGGTTGCGACGAAAACTATTTCTGGGACGGCGGACAGTGTGCCAAAAACCCGTGTTCCCCCGACCCTTGCGGAGATTACGGGCACACGACCGGAGAGTGCAGCGCCCCGAACAGTTTCACCTTTATATGCAGCTGCGACGAAGGCTACTGGTGGTGGGGGAAAGAGAAGGGCTGCATGAAAGACAGGCCCCACCAGGCAAGGGTCTGCACAGGCCAGACGAAGTGCTACGATAATGAAAAAGAGATCGAGTGCCCTGCCGAGGGCGAGGATTTTTACGGCCAGGATGCACAGTATGCCGCTCTCGGATCCTGTGCACCGCAGAATCTTGTCATGGACTATTACTACGAAAACGAACCGATTGTCATCGACAAAAACACAGGGCTTGAGTGGCAGCAGAAAGTTATGCCTGCCGACAACATTTCGTGGTATGACGTGCAGAATTACTGTGACAAACTTGATTACGGCGGTTACCATGACTGGCGGCTTCCGACATTCTACGAACTGCAGACTCTAATCAGTTACAACAGCAGTCCGACAATAGAGGCGAAATATTTTCCCGATACGCCGCCTGAAAATTTCTGGTCATCGACTATAACTCAGTACGGTTCCTACGATAGCGCCTATGTCGTGAATTTTGAAGATGCCGATCTGGGTGAAATGATGCTGAGCGATTTCATAACAGGAGAGACAAACCGGCTTATGAGCTCGATCCGCTGCGTACGCGGTGAATTTTTTGAAGAAAACCGAGGGAGTGTCCTCGCTGTTTCCTACGAGGAGGAAATTTTATACACCAACAGCACAACGGATCTGATATGGACAATCTTTACACCTGAATATTACTACGAAACAAACACGTGGCAGGAACGCATGAAATACTGCGAAGATCTCGATTTCGCAGGGTTTTCCGACTGGAGGCTCCCGAACATACACGAGCTCAACTCGATCAGTCTCGACGGACGCTGGCTCCGCTACGGTTCATCATCTACAACTATGCCGTGGCATCCGGCAGAGCATTTCGCCGATGGTTCATACAAAGACGATAGAGACAACTTCTATCTCTGCGTGAGAGAAAATCCCTGCGATGACGACAAACTCTGGGATCACGGGAAGTGCGTCGACACTGTTTGTGTTCCGAATCCCTGCGAGGATGAAGAAAAGAACTCTTCCGGCGGATGTCTGATGGACAGCGGTTCTGAAACCGGGTTTTACTGCACCTGCGACGACGGATATGTATGGGACGCTGCAAAAATCAAGTGTGTTTTCAAGACAGACCGCTGCGACCCGAATCCCTGTCTGGAAGTGGAAAATTCGACAGGCGAATGTCTCCAGCCCGGGCCTTATGAGCAAAAATGCGTCTGCGCCGAAGGATACCACTGGAAGGGCTGGGACGGGACCTGTATCGAGGATTAGATCAAAAGGTTATTTTTTCGAAGTGAAAAATCTGAAAGCAAAAAGAGCTGAAACCGCAGCCAGAAGCGTTATCAGCGCATAAAGCGCTCTGCTGCCGCCTTCCGGGACCGCCGAGACAGTGCAGCCGCCTTCGTCTTCGTCTTGAGCGCAGGAATTAGGATCGCTTTCATCGCATTCGTAGGCAAATTCGTTCGATGAGACCGGCACTTCGACTACCGGATGACCGCTCTTTACCTTTACGCTCGATACCTGGATCTTTGCCTTTTCGCCTGCCGACATTTTGAATTCCACCTTGAAGAGCAGGAATTTCTCTTCATCTTTCTCGTACTTGAGAAGGTCCTGAAGGTCATTTATCTGGATCGAAGTCGGATTCGCGAAATCGGTGATCTTTGCGATGACCTCTTCTCCGGCGGAGTGCAGACCGTCCTGATTTTTGTCGATTATGATGGAGAGCGATTTGATGCCTTCACCGAATTTGACGTAGTTGCCGGGAGTCCTGACCGATATCGAAAGCACCTCGTCTGCTGAGCCTTTCGACTTTGTTCTGACCTGAAGCATCTCGTGCTCGCCGTTGAAATCCTTGTAGGAAGGAACTTTGGGATCCTTCTCGCCTTTTGTGATGATGAAGCCCTCAGCCGGTTCGAACCTGTATTCTACAAAGTCTACAGCCGTGCCGCTGACTTTGGCGGTACCTGAATCTGAAATGTTGAACGACTCGCCTCCTTCGATCACCAGGTTGAATCTGCCAGGATGAGACTCCGAATTTGTCGAAGCGTCCGCCGTGACGATAAAGTGATTCCTGATACCAGAGGCTGTGAGCCTGTCTGCCGGATCGGACACCGTAAACTTTACGTAAGAATTTTTCGGTGCCTCCGCCGAAGCTATCTCCTTGTCGCCGCCGTCGACTTTGCCGTCACCGTTCACGTCTTTGTAAAGTTTGAAGTTTTTTGCCTCGATGTCGGTCTCTGCATTGAATTTGAGGTCGATCACGTTGAAGTTGTAGGATTTGTCTTTATTGCCCTCGGCAAAAAGATAGAACTGACCCAGGACAACTCCTTCGGCCGGAGATTCGATGAGTATCGCCGAACCTTCGTTTGAAGGGGAGTTCACGCCTTCGCCGAATGTCACATCCGCACCGGATGTAAGGTTGCTGACAGGTTCATCCTGACATTTGTTGTCGATACATTTTTTGCCGCCCTGGCACTCATCGTCGTCGTTGCAGAAGTCCGGATCGTCAACCTTGACGCCGCCGCACTCCATCTTAGGAGGAAGCTCGCATTCCGTGATCGCAGGGCATGTTCCCTGTTTGAGGCGGAGCGGGATGCTGGTGTTCGTATAGTATGAATAAGTTGTCGGACCGTCTTCGGAAAGAATCGTCGCCGAGTTTTTAATGACTTCGTTCTTGGGAAGGTCTGATTTAGGTTTTACCGCAAACCTGATCCATACGCTCTCGTCGCATGTGCCGGAGCCTGAATTACAGTAACGAAGCGATTCCGCGACTGTCCGGGGTTCTTCGAACGGGAACTTCCCGTCGACATCGGGAACGGGCTCCCAGTCCGTGCCTAGCCCCTGCTCGTTGATTTTGGTAGCGATCTCCGTACTTCCCGGGACATAGTCGACCTGGACCGGAAGTTTGTCCTGGACCTTTACATTGTATGCAAAATTTTCGCCCCAGTTCTGAACCTTTATCGTGTAGTAGAAAGGTCTGTCGGCGCAGATCGCATCAGCCTCCTTTGCGCACGAACAGTAGTTTTTTTCTCTTGCGTCGGGAATATCGAACTGCGGAGGTCTTGTATCTACGCTGACGATGAGGAAATTCGTGAAGATCTGATCCTGGTTGGAGCCGATTTTAAGGCCGAACTGCATATCGCCTTTGTTGAACATCGTGTCAAAAGGCGAAAATCTCGAATCTACAAGAAAAGTGTCTGCGTCGATCGCGTATTCGATCGGTTTTTCCGTCGATTCAGGATTGTCAGGATCGCCGATGCACGTTTCAACCTGATCTTCCCAGCCGAAAACGGATGAAATAGAGTTGTATATTTCCGAATACTGGAAGTTGTTGCCGTTCTGATCCTTGTCTTTCAGCGGGTTGCAGCTGTTGAAAAGGATCTTGTAGTCGTTCGGGGTCGCAAAACCGCTTATCGAGAGACCTTCCGGCGGAAGTCCTGCGATGCCGTTGGTCATTTTCGCCATACCGGGATCGCCTTCAAAAACGACGAGACCGAGTCTGATGACCGCCTCTGCCGGGAGCTCGAAACCGTTGACGGTTATGAATGCGTTTTTGTGCTGGTAAGCTTCAAGGCCGTGGTAGAAGTAGATCTTTTTCGCACGGATATTCGACGAGGTGTAGACGAAAGGAAGCGCCCAGCCGCCTACCATTGCGCTTTGTTTCATATAAAAGCAGTGGTCGGACGACGTCATTCCTTTCACATTGTAGTCGCCGTAAAGGGCTTCGCCGGGCTGCATCCCCTTTTCTTCACCCATCTTGATGATCTTTTTCATGAAGTCGGAAACTTCGACCCTGTAGGTGTAGTAGCCTGTATATCTTTTCTTGCTCTGGTCATCGACCGCGCAGTAATAGGGCTTGTCACTGTTTTTTACGTCATAGTAGTTCTTGTCGACTTCAAGTCTGACAGCTTCGTATTCAAACGTTCCCTTGCTGTCCTGTGCGAGGTTGCCCTGGATCGAAGCAGTGATTTCCTGCGAGTAAGTGAGTGTCGGATCCGTCGAGTTGATGAAAGTGAGGATCACGGAATTGTCGGTGCTGCCGTCGATATTGTCGGGATCCTGGTCTGCCTGCCAGATGAGGAAAGCTCTGCTGACATCGGCGTCTGCCGGAATGTGCTTTGAAGTAAGCGTGTAAGTCGTGCCAATCGTCTGGTCGATCAGCGTGTCCCCCTGCGGGTTGCCGGCGATTTCATGCAGGTCGGCGTCAAGGGCTGCAGCCTTGTTCTCCGGGCTTCTTTCAAGTGATGACTTGTGCATGATGAAGAAGTCCCAGGCGCCCTCCTCCCATTTCAGCAGAGTGCCGTCGGGAGCGATGGAAATGCCGTTCTGACCGATCACGGCAAAAAGAAGAGAGGGAAGCAGGAAAATCAGAAGCAACAAAAACTTTTTCATGAGTCCTCCATAACAAAATTAACCTGAAAAATGAATCTCATTCTTCCGCATAAAACCATAAAAAGGCGATTTTTGCCAAAAAAAACGAGACAGAACTTTAACCTATTAATTTGCTTAAAGATTATCGACTAGATCAGTTTCAATGCCGCGGGTGCGTTTTCGACCGGAACCGTCTTGGTTTCACCTGTTCTTGTGTCGAGCGAGCGCAAAAAAGTGTCCGCCTGAATATCGATAAAATAGTAGATTTTTCCGGTAGCGCGGCTGTAATCGATCGGGTTAGCCGCAAAGGCGTTGACAGCGCCTGACTCGATTTCGTAGACCTTCCCCTCAGACGGGACATACCTCAGAAGTTTGTTTATCCAGCGGTCGCGGTTATTCGAAAAGATGATGTAAAAATCGCCGTTGTCAGCAATGGAGAGGTCGACAAAATCGCCGTCAAGAAGGTTGTTCTCCTCCGGCGATTCACTCAGAACGACCTCTGATTTGCGGGTCTCCAGATCGAAACGGAGCAGCGCGCCGTCACGCTTCTGCCACTTGCCTGTCGCCAGAAAATAGCAGTGGTTCCTGTCAAATTCCGGGTTATATTCGATCTTGCTCACGATATTTTTTGTCGGGACTTCGACAAGCTCCGTTTCAAGCGTTTCAAGATCGACCATCGCAAGCTCGCTCTTTGTCGAATACCACTGGTCATTGAGGTGCTGGAGCACGACATAAAGCTTATCGCCGATAATCCGCATCTTTGCAGGGTTAGGCGACGGATCTTCGGTCAAAACGAGCTCTGAAATCCCGCCGTTATCGAGAACAAAGAGCGAATTAGTGTTGAGCGCGGAGACGAAAAGCCGCTCATGCGCCTTGTCGTAGGCCGCATCCTGAAGGTTCGTCATCGCGTCAGAGAGTACAACAGTCCGGACAAGCGAATAGGCGCCGTCTGCCGGCGAAAAGAGGTAGATATCGTCCGAATAGTAGCGCTCGATCACAGCAAAACCGTCACGCCACAGAGCAAGGTTCGGGTCGGTCCCTGTCCCGCTGCCGATGCCGGTTTCAAGCGGAACCTCCCGCAGATCCGATATGTTCTCACCGGCTGCGTAGTAGACCTTTCCGCTGTACGGCACCTCGTAGCCGCCGATCATCACGATAGCCAGATCAAGAGGCTCAGCAGGCTCTGCCGGAAGCTCCGTATCGCCGTCAGCATCGGACGGTTCGATGTCGCCGCCCTGAGGCTCGCTATCGGCATCCTCCGGCTCCGGAAGATCTGTGTCGGACCCTGTTTCAGCCGAATCTTCATCGACGACCCACGCATCGACATCAACTGTCCCCTCCATATCAGGCAGATCTGGCAGGAGAGCGTCCTCACATGAAATCAGAAATAGCGGAACCGAAAGCGCGAAGAGAGTTTTTTTCCACATTTTTTCCTCCTGGAAACAGCCGTTTCAAACCATAAAGCAAAAAGAGTGTCAAAAAAAAGCCGCTTTTTTGCATAAAATTATTGTTTGACTAGAATTGAACGCTTTATTTTGCTTTGGGTGAGTGTCATGCGTTTTTTTACCGTCTCTTTCATACCGGCATTGCTTGCAGCGATGCTTCTCGTCTCCTGCGGCGATACGGGGAATCCTAATCCCGAGCGCACCGGTCTTGCAGGCTTTATCGTCGAATTCAGTGATGATTTTGATCTCGGCTCTGAAGAGGACAGGACTCCGGCCAGCCGTGAAATCGTCGACGGAAACATTATTGCAAAAATCAATGTCACGGCTATCGGCTATGACAAAAAAAGGCTTGAAGACTACAACGGAACGGTCTCGATCGGTCTGCGCTACGGCATAAACCGCGGAGTAGCCAGAACCGAGCTTAAAAACGGTCTCCTCTCCAACCACGAGGTAAAGATGACTGACTGCCTCGACAAAGACCGCGTCGTCGTTCAGGAGGTCATAAAGACAGATGACAGTTCGCAACCCGTTCCGACAGGCAAACTCGGCGTTTCACCCGAATTTTATGCCGAAGCCGCTTCGATCGTTGCGATCCAGAGCACTATCGACAAAGGAAAGGGTTCTCCAAGCCGCTTCGACAAACGGAATCTGACGATCAGCGGCCATCCGATGGTTGTAACCGCAGTCATCGAGGGAGGTTTTTACGTCACGCAGGTCGATGCAAAGGAATACGCGTCGATCTACCTCTACTCGCACTCGACCCCGTTTGTCGAGGATGACAGCGATGTAGTCACGCTGCCGGTAGGAACACTTGTCGAAAGCGCCAACGGATCGGTTTCGGAGTTCTTCGGTTACACCGAGATGAGCTTCCCGACATACACTCCGGTCTACGAAGAAAAAGACGGAAAAAAGACAATAAAAATAGATACTTCGCTTATCCCTGATCCGATAGATATTTCGTCGTTTGTTACTGATTCCGACGAGATGGAAAAGTATGAGGCTTCGATAGTCACGATCAAGAATGTGACTGTTTCTGACTTCAACGAAAACGACTCGGCATACACCGAATATTCGCAGTTCCCGCTTGCGACGAAATACGGCAAAGTGCTGGCTCAGACGATCTACACCGCCCCCTCCTTCGATCCGGTCAAGGAGAAAAGCACCGACCACCGTTTCGACTTCACAGGGATACTCAAACAGCACACCAGCGCACGGCCGACTTGGATCATCGTCCCGCGAGACCAAAACGATATCAAATGCTTAAATTGTGAACAACAGTGAGGCTTGCTATGAAAAAGATAATCTCTATCTTTGTGCTCTTTTTAACGAGTTTTGCACTTGCGGCGCAGGAGGCTCCCGAATCCGATGCCGGTCAGACCGCAGAAAATCCTGAGGCTGCAGGAACTGCCGAACCCGCGCCTGTCCAGAACGACAGCGACAAGATCGTGATGTCGAAGGAGGAGCTCTCGAAACTCATCCGTCAAACGGTTGACGAGGAGCTCGCAAAACGTGACGCCGAAGCGAAAAAGGCCGAGGAGGCCCGCATGGCGGAAGAGGCTCAAAAGGCGGAAGAGGCTCAAAAAGCCGAGGCTGAGAAACCGGCGGAAGAGACAGAAAAAGATGGAAAACAGGAAGCCGAGCCCGAAGACAGGTACGACGGCAACGGCCTCATCCAGACAAGCTACACGAAAAGCAGCATCTCCTTCATCATGGGCGATGACAACCTTCGCGACAATTCGCAGTATTCACCGAAGTGGGATATCGGCTCGCGCTACGAGTACGAAGATTTTGCCGACAGGGTCTACGGGTACTCCAACAACGTAAAAAGCTCGACAAAGCTTTCGCTTTTCCACGAAGAGAAGGGCTTTCTCCCCTACCTGACGGCAAGGATGTCGCTTTCGTTCGCAATGTACAACTCGGTCGATTCGCTTTCCGACAAGCTGATCACCTCACTCAAGGAGGACAGATCCTTCCTTGAGATCGACTTCCGCCACCCGTCGAAAAACAGATTCAACATCACGCTCTATCCATACAACGCGGACAACATCGCGATAGGCACCTTCCGCGGACTCAGATGGGGAGCAAACGCATCGGTATGGCCGCAGAGCGACTCTTCGCCGGTGCCCGGATTCCAGGTCCTTTACGGCTACAGCGACTTTTCGGTCTACTTCGGCTTCAAGGCCCACGCGCAGTCGAAAACCGATAAGCTTTCGACCGAGATCGTACCCAAGGAGACGGTTTACGGATATTTCGGAGGTCTCACCTACAACGCGAAGCACATCAACAATACCAAACACAACGTCCGCGCAAGCATCCAAGGCGCCTTCATCGACAAGGGCGACAACGTGAACATCGCCGAGCACCTGCTCAGTAACGGAGCAGACGACTCGATCATCTCTTACGGCATCGACGCCTTCATCGACTACAACTACGGTTCGAGGTTCGGCGACCCGCTCGGGATCAACTCGTATGCTGACGGAACGTGGGTCTCGCCCGACTATACATCGGATTTTTCATGGAGGATCAGAGCAGAATACCTCTTCCAGAACGAAAGACTTCAGAATGCGGACTACCTCTCTGTCCTGACGGAAGATGACAACACCTCGATCACGGCTGACTACTTCGGTCACGGTGCTGCTGTTGACCTCGGCTTCCGCTGGAAAGGGCTCCGCGCACTCTTCATGTACAGCTTCAGGAACCTCGCCTTCATGTCGTTCGACGCTCCCGGCGTAACGCCGTGGAACACCATTCCGAAGGATGCCGACCAGAGCCCGGAGCACCTTTTCATGCTCACCGCAGACTACTTCTTCTACAACTTTTGGATCGGCGCGAGCTTCGGCTACAAAATCCCGGCGACCTACACGGTTTACGATGCAAACGGTCACAAAAATACGATGGTCATCCGCGAAAGACTCTCGACGGACGCTGTCAGCGACGCCTTCGACAGAACGCGTGAGATGCTTCCGGCCGGAGAGAGCGCTTCAAATATTTACTTCATCAAGGCCAACCTCAAGTACCAGTTCAGCAGCTCCTTCACGGCGATGCTCGAGTACGGCTACACCTACGACCACAACAGGCAGAAGATGGTCGCACAGGATGACGGAACATACAAAAGCGAATTCGACGACGACAATGTAACTCACATCCACTCGCTCATGTTCCTTGTTGAGGGAAGATTCTGATTTTAACTGATTTCGGAGATAATTTATGGTTCAGGTAGACAAGATCCTCAAAGAAATCAACCTAAAACTGGTTTACTACGGGGCAGGATTATCGGGAAAGACAACGAATGTCGAGTACATTTACAACCACACGCTGCCGGAGATCCGCGGCAAGCTGGTCTCAATAAAGACAGATACCGACAGAACGCTCTTTTTTGACTTTCTGCCGCTCGATCTTGGAACGATCCGCGGCATGAGGCTGCGCATACATCTCTACTCGGTCGCAGGCCAGGTCTTTTACGACGCCTCAAGAAAGCTTGTCCTGAGCGGCTGCGACGGCATCGTTTTTGTCGTCGATTCGCAAAGAGAGTGCATGGACGCGAATTTGGAAAGTATGGAGAATCTCAAGCAGAATATGCTTCTGAACTCGCTCACGCTAAGCAAGACCCCGCTTGTCCTGCAGTACAACAAAAGCGACCTGCAGAATATCCTGCAGCCGGCAGAACTTCGGGAGATCTTCAACCCCAAGCAGCTTTACCCCGAATTTTTTGCAACAGCGTCGAAGGGTATAGGCGTCTTTGACACCTTCAAGTGCCTTGTAAAGAATGTTATGAGAACGACAAAGTTCTAAAATGGACAAAATCACGCTGAGAGAAAAGTTCTTCTACTTCTTTTTCGACAAAAAGGGGTGGATCCCCCTGATGGTCCTGGCGCTCTTCTTCTTCCTGCTGAAGGCTGCGCCGACCGTCATGACGATTTTGATCCTCTCGTTCTTCATCGCCTACGCCATCGAGCCTCTGGTCAACTTCTTCTCATCGAAAGTAAAGCTACCCAGAGCGATAATGACCGCCTTCGTCCTGTTTTTGCTCGTTCTTGCCCTCTTGCTTCTCGGGCTGATCATCGTGCCGGGCATAATCGAGCAGCTGATGCGCTTCGACTGGAGCGCAAGCATCGCCTCGCTTTGGGATTGGATCAACGGCCAGGCGGCAAGGTTCGACATCGATCTCCAGCAATACTACAAAAAGGAAGAGCTCCTGAGCATCGTTGAATCACACGGCAAGGAGATTTTTTCATCGGCGTCATCGGTTGTTGGCAGCCTTGTGGAACAGACGTTTTCGCTTGCTTCACTCGCCCTCGACCTGCTGATTCTGGTTGTCGTGACCTTCTTCATCAGCTCCCGATACTCGGAGATGAAGGCAAAAATAGCCCAGTTCATACCGCCGAACAAAAAGAAAAGCGTCGATTTCTGGCTCGATAAGATCGACAGAGTCCTTGCAGGCTTTATCCGCGGGCAGCTGATCGTCTGCTTCATTCTGGGCTCGCTCTACGCGCTCGGTCTTACGATTGCCGGCATCGAAAACGCCTTCAGTCTGGGAATGATGATAGGGATCCTCTGCTTTGTCCCCTATGTCGGACTCTTTACCGGGATCTCGGTTACGCTTGTTCTTGCGGCTCTGACTTCGGGAGCCTTTGCAGCTCTCAAAGTTCTCATCGTCTTCACGATAATCCAGATCTGCGACACGATCTTCATCACTCCGAACATCGTAGGCAAAAAGGTCGGTATGCACCCTGTCCTGGTGATCATCGCAATTTTCGGAAGTGCCGAAATAGGCGGGATCCTCGGTGTTTTGACCGCGGTTCCGACCTTCGCGATAATTTGTCTCGTAGCCTCCGAAATTGCCAAGAAATACAAGGATTCCGAGTTTTTTAAGGGTGAAAGTCTTGTACCGGAAAGAAAAGAAGAAACCACAGAGGTGAGGGACTCTTAATCGGATCCGCCTTCCGGCTTCTGTCTTTCAAAAACAGCCCAGAACCTGTCGACAGCAGCATTGGAAATCTTTTTGTTTGCACGGCGCAGACGGATGCAAAGCTCCTCTTTCGTCTTAGGACGCCTCTTTGCCAGATCAGTGACGACCTGTTTCTGCAGGAAAAAGCCGACCGGGATATTCAGCGATCTTGCCAGCTCATCGCGAAGCTTCCAAAGCGCGGCGGCATATCTTTTTTCGGTGGAGCTGAGCATCGACCAGAACGGCGGACGGTGGACTTTGTCGACTCTCGTCTTCTCACGGGACTGTGCGCAGGCTCTTTTGAACTCCCCGATATTTCCATTCGGGTTCTTTCCGAGAAACTCTTCGCACAGCAGCTGTTTCAGTTCGATCAGATAGCAGACATCCAGAAGCGCGTACTCAAGATTCTCCGGAGCGACCGGACGCTTAAGCCAGTTTGTACGCTGGTTTTTCTTCTTGTTTATTTCGACTATGATCCCGAGGTAGTTTTCGATCATTTTGTAGAGATTACCGATGAATCCGAGCTGGCCTGCGAACAGGAACAGGTCAAAGACATTGCTGATCTCGAAGCCGTACATCTTTTTTACAATGGAATAATCTCCCCTGGCATCGAACCACACCTTTTCGACAGGACTCTCAAAGAAAAGACGCAGCCCGTCCGGCGTGACCTGGCTGCTCAAAGGGTCAATTATGTAAAAATCGGTTCCGTCATGGATCTGGATCAGCCCGAGATGACTTCCGTAGCTGTGAAAATTGCAGTCATATTCGGTATCGACAGCTATCTCGCTCAGGCCGGACCATTTTCTGCAACAATCTTCGATCTGAGCGTCGCTTTCGATCTTAAGGTAGGATTTGACCAGCCTGGATTTCAGCCCGATCCGCTGCAAGGTGGCGGGAGTAGCGTTATCTGAAGACATACACATACCCGGAATCCTCGATCCTGCTCTTTTCCCACGTGAATTTGGAAATCGCGTGCGCCGCCTTGAATTCAGCCAGAAGATCGTTGACGGCAAGCGGAAGGACCGCCCCGAATTTAGAGTGGATCCCCTTCCCCGTAATGATCTTCAGCATCGAAATATTCAGGCGGAACATATCGCGGACCGCCGATTTGACAAGATCCTCCGCCTCCTCCTTTAAAAGCCCGTGGAGATCGATCTCTTTGATTTTTGGTTTGGCGAAAAGCTCCTTCTGAGCCTCCGGAGAAGACTCCTTCTCGTGCAGATGGACATCAAAATCTATGTCGGAATATTCGTCCAGAAGAGATGCAAAATCCTCCCCTGGTTCAGGCGCTTTCTTTTGCGACTGGCAGAAAAGCCTCTCGAACTCACTGGGATCGATATTAGGTAACTTGTTTGATTTTTTAGACATTTTTCTCCTAAAGTCTCTTCCCGAGATGCAGTCTTTCGGAAAGGATATTAAAAAAGTTCCGTTTCGGGTTTATAACCGTTTCGAGCGGAACAGGATTCTTGCGGATAACGACCACATCGTTTTCAAAAACCTCGATCGTATTGTTTCCGTCACATGTCAGGACACCCTTCACGCACTCCTTCGCAGTGACCCTGATCTCGCCCTCCGCCGGCACGACAATCGGACGATGCGTCAGAGCGTGCGGGGAGATCGCATTGATGACAAAAGCCGCATCAGTCGGGTATATGATCGGTCCGTTGCAGGAGAGATTGTAGGCTGTAGACCCTGTCGGAGTGGCGACGATCAGCCCGTCACCCTTCCAGAACGGCATCTCCTCGCTGTCGTACTCTATTCCGAGAAGGAGCATCGGGTTCCGCATGTCTCGGTGGATCGTCACTTCATTCAATGCCGTAAAACGAAAGATTTCGGCCTCAGAGCGAAAAACAGAGACATCCATCATCATCCTTTCTCTCACATCGAAATTTCCCCTTAAAACCGAAGATATCAGTTCCCGTTCATCTGGATTGATCTCCGCAAGGAAGCCGAGGTGACCGACATTTATCCCGGCGATCGGGATCCGGTGCGCAAAGGCTATAGCTGCACATGAGAGAAAAGTACCGTCACCGCCGACGGCAACTGCAAGAGTCCCGGGATCTATATCCTGCACATCCCCGGTAACGGAGCCCCCGCGTTTCCCGCACTCTTCAATGATAAAATCACGGATCTCAGCCTGCTCGGAGACACGCTTGCCGTCATTCCGGAAATAGAGAAAAACTTTTGAAATTTCATTTGATTTCATTTTTCCTCAATTCATATTTCATCCCGCAGCGCGGACACTCTACCATTACAGTTTTGCTTTTTTCGAACAAAAAATCCCTGTCAGCCTTCGAAATCCCCGAAAAAACAGAGGCTACACGCTCCTTTGTACAGCCGCATCTGAAGGTCAGCGGGATCCTGAACATATCATCGCATTCGCCCGCATCTTCGCCGGAATATTTCAGCCGAAGCTCTTCTCCCGAAGCCTCGATGCGGTAATCGGAAAAGCCGTTATCGTGCAGATGCTTTACAAAAAGGTGCCTGATCATATCGCCAGAAGAAAGGTTTTCAATACAGTCAAAAGTTGAAACAGCGTTCAGATTAAGCCTTTGAGAAACGCTCTGGAGGGCCAGACGCGGTGTTTTCTCATAAACATCAGGCTGCCATAAGTGAGACCTCGCAACAAAGCTCCTGGTCGAGGCGTCGAAGGCGGCAAAGACTTTACGAAAACTCTCCGGGAGAGAGAGCGTCCATGCAAAAAAGCCGTCGTCAGGCATAAACGCCATATAAAGCGCTCCCAATGAAATCAGCAGCTTGACGTCGTCAAAAAACTCTTTTGGAATTGTTTCGACCGGATGTTCCACATAAAAATCGAGAAACGCACCCATCAAATCGACCGTATTGACGCTTGAATAGAGGATCTCTCCGGAACTGAGTCCTATCGTAACGCATGGCTTTGCCATTATTCGTCCCGCTTCTGCAAAACCATGTTGACATACCTGTTTTCGAGAGTCGGCGTGAATTTTACACCGCCGTTGAGATCCCCCTTTTTGAACTCGATGATGTACTCCTTGCCTATTTCAAGCAGAAGCTCTGTGCTGGTCACTTTACCGGTAAATTCGCCGTCCAGATAGATCTCGGCGCCGGCCGGATCCGAAAAGATCGCAACTGTAACCGTTTTTACATCAGGATCGATAAAGGAGAATTTGACCAAAGCCAGTATTGCGAGAAGCCCTACAAAGATGCCGCTTCCGAGCAGAATCAGAAAGGTGTTTTTCCTCTTTTTTTCGTTGTTTTCCTTATGCTCGACCTCCTCCTGACTCTTCTTTTTCTGTTTCTGGTCGAGCTCTTCGAATTCGCCGATATCGTTGAAAAGTTCATCCATCAGATACTCAGTCTGAGCCTGCTCGATAAGCTTTGTGATCTTGATAAAGTGCGCGGGGAAGAGCTTTTTCACATAGGAATAGAGCATCTCCTTCGAAGGATCGAATTCAAGAGAATTGTAAATCTGCATTATATCATCACGCATCTCGGCTGCAGTTGAATAGCGCAGATCCGGATCCTGGGCCAGCGCCTTCGAAACGATCGCGCTAAGACGCGGATCTATATCCGGCAAAAGCCACTCGATAGGCGTAATTTCTGAATTGACAATGGCATTTATGATCGCCGCATCACTTTCAAGCTGCTTGAAAAGAGGTTTTCCCGTCAGCATCTCGTAAAGGATTATTCCGACCGAAAAGATATCGCTGCGGCGGTCTACCTGCTCCTCTCTGCACTGTTCCGGGGAAAGATAGGCATATGTCCCGCGTATCCCGGCCGACTGCTTTGCCCCCTTTGAACCGGAATGCGTTTGAGAAATACCGAAATCCACGATTTTGATCTTACCGTCGTAGGAGATCAGAATGTTGTTAGGGTTCATATCCATATGGATGATATTCAGCGGTTCTCCGTCAATTCCGCAGGCATTGTGGGCATGATCCAGCCCCGCCAGGACACCGAGCATGACCTCAAGCGTAAGGCTGAGAGGCATTTTCTCGCCCTTTTCGGCAAGCTTTTTCAGAATTGAGCCGAGATCCTGGCCGAAAACGAACTCCATGGCGATGAAATACTGTTCATCGAACTTGCCGAAATCGTAAATTTTAACGATATTCTCGTGATTCAGGTTACATATATTTTTTGCCTCGGCAAGGAACATTTCGATAAATACAGGATCCGACGAATGCTGCTTTTTGATTTTTTTAATGGCAATCGGCATCGAATTTGCAGGCGAATTGACATGCTTGGCAAGAAAAATATCAGCCATACCGCCTGAAGCAATCTTTGAAACCAGCTGGTAGTTGTCATACCTTTCAAGCATAAATACCCTCCGTGCCGACTTGAAACCATATCGAAACAAAAAGCTATATGATTCTGTAAATTATTGCGGAAAAAACAAAAAAAATGTTGGGAAGAAAAATAAAGTGACTGAATTACTTGTTTATCTGCTCGATTACCAGCTTTGTAATATCATATTTGTCATCCGAATAGAGTGTCTGCTCCTTCGGAAGGACAATGTCGTAACCCTTTTGCAGAGCGATTTTCATCGCGATTTTTTTAACTTTCTCGACAAACTCCTCCTGAGCGGCAGCATCTTTGGCCGCAAGCTTTTTCTCTTCCTGCTGAGCCATTGTCTGAAGCTCGTAAGCCTTCTTCTGGTACTCCTCGAGCATCGCCTGCTGAGCCTCTTCGGTCGCGAGCTTTCCCTCTTTCTTTATCTTCTCCTGAAGCTTCATGAGTTCAGCCTCTTTAGCCTTCAGGGCATCCTGGCTCTGCTTGAGCATCGCCTCGACTTTCTTTCTTTCTACCTCGACCTCTTTGGACGATGACCAAACCTTTTTAACGTCGATAAAGGCGATCTTTTGAGCGTAAACCGGTGTGATCATCAACAAAACAAACAGCGAAATCAAAATCTTGAACTTCATTTTATCCTCCGGACAGTAAATTATCACAGTTCCTTCAGCGGAACCACCTTTGCAGTTTTAACCTCAGAAAACTTGCTCTTCAAATCTTCGTCGGCCTTCTCTTTCGAGTCGTACTTACCGTAACGCACCTCGAACGATGAACCTTCAGTGTATATAAAAGTATCCTCGTCAAGTACGTTTTGGAAATTTTTTGCCTCGTTCAGGCTGCCGAACGAGTTAAGTGAAATCGTATAAAAGCCGGCCTCCTGAGTCTCTTCCTCAGCCTTATTTTCCTGTTCAGGCTCTTTGTTTTCCAGCTCCTCCTGCACGGTCTCATCCTGCTTTTCAGGCTCGCTCTTCTGCACCACAGGCTTACTCTCCGCCTGCTTTGTGTCAGAGGAGAGCGAAACGACCTTGATTTTTGCGCGGATCTTACCTGACTGCAGAGGCGCGATCCTCTCGAATGCAGACTTTGTCAGGTCAACAACATTCTTGCCGGGTCTGTCTGTAACGACGACCTCGACAGAATCGCCCGTGTCAATGGAATAGACCTCAAGAACCGTACCGAACGGAAAACCTCGGGCCGCACAGGTCATGGCACTGTTTGAAAAAGCCTCGCCGTTCGCCATACCTTTGCCGTTGTATTCATCGCTGTAGTATGTCGCATAAAGATAGTAAACATCACCTACAGCTACAGGGTGTTTGACCATGTACGGCGATTCGCAAGCCGCAAACAGAATTCCGAACAGCAAAACTATCAGGAAACTACTTATGTTTTTTCTTTTTGACCCTTTCACCATTCTCTTCCGAATAGTAATAATAATAGTGCGTCCTGTACGACGACCTCGAGTACGAGTAGCCGTAGTAGGAATTATAACCCTTCTCCTGCCTTACATCAAAGTTGTTGACTGCGATTCCAAGCAGGTGGATTGTCGGTTTCTTCAGACCGGCAATAGCTGATCTGAGAATATCCTTCGGCGTTTTGGCAATATTAACGACCAGAACAACTCCGTCCACCAGCGATGCAATCGTTGCCGCGTCCGATACCGGCACAACAGGCGGAGTATCGAGGATCACGATATCATACATCGACGAAAGCTGCTTGATTATATCGGCAAAACGAGAGCTTTCAAGAAGCTCTGCTGGATTTGGCGGAATTTCACCGGCAGTTATGACATCAATGCCCTCGTAGACATTTTTGTTGATAGCCTGATCCACCGTGCAGTCGCCTATTATAAGAGTTGAAAGCCCGACCTCGTGTTCAAGTCCGAAAACCTTGTGAAGTCTGGGTTTTCTAAGGTCGGCATCAATCAGCAGAACGCGTTTCCCGGCAATGGAATAGCCGACACCGATGTTTGACGAGACCGTCGTTTTTCCCTCGTGAGGCAGGCAGCTTGAAACAAGCATGGTTTTGATATTTTTGTCGTAGTTGCCCAGCTTGATATTTGTCCTAAGCGTTCTGAATGCCTCGGTAGCCAGGGACTGTTTGCTTTTCTCCTCAAAAGAGATTTCCGGGAATTTGGCATCCTCTGGAGGCTTGAACTTAGGAACGACCGCAAGAATCGGCAGTTCTGACGCCTTTTCCAGTTCGCTGAAACTTCTGAATTTAGTGTCAAAGAACTCGATAACAAAGATCGAACCGAAGCCGAGAATAATTGCGATAGCAAAACCAACAATAATAAATCTTGGTCTGTTCGGCTTTACAGGGTTCTTCGCTTTGAGCGCCTTATCTATCAGACGGACATTGTTATTCTTCAGAAGCGAGCTCAAATCAGCCTGTTTCGAGCGCTCCAGGACGATATCGTAAAGCTTTTTGTTCGTCTCTACCTCGCGAAGCAGTTTGCTGTAGTTTATATCAAGCTTATTAAGCTCAAGAGCATCCTTTTGCGCCGTGCTGAGCATACTTCTGTTCTTTTTTATCTCGCTTTCAAGGGTACTGAGTTCAAGATTGTAGCTTCTGATTACAAGCTCGACCTCCTTTCTCAGAGCCTCTTTCAGCGAATCCCTCTCGGCAACAAGAGCCATATATTTCGGGTGCTTTTCGCCATAGAACTGCTCCATTTCGCGGATCTGCGAATTGATCTCGAAATATTTGTTCTTGAGTGCATCGACCATCTTGTTGTCGTTGCTGATCTCTTTCAAAAAAGCATCCTCAGGATTGTCGAGATTCAGCTTTGAATACTCCTCTATCTTGGCATCAAGAGCGTTTTTGGCAATCTCCTGCGTTGTCAGGATATCGGTCAGCTTTACGATTTTGGTTGTCAGAAGCTGCTGTTTTGCCTCAAAGGTTGTTGCAAGAACATTGTTGTCCTGTTTGAACTCGAAAAGAGAGACCTCCGAATCCTCCAGACTCTTTTTCAAGCTTATACTCTGGTCAGTGAGCCAGCGTGCCGCATCCTTTGTTTCAACATATTTTTTTTCAAGATTGAACTCTATGTATGCCTCTGCAACCGCGTTGGCAAAGAACTGAGCCTTTTCCGGATCACGATCCTCTACCGTTATCTCTATAATGCTTGTCTCTTTTTTGCTGTTTACTGAAAGACGCTTCAAAAAAATAGCGATCGGATCAATATCAGCAACTTTTTCCGGAGGAATTTCCGTAAGATCGACCCCAAGATATTCCAAAACGTTATCGCCGGGAATCATTTCAAGAACCTTCTGCGCCACTGCGCGGCTTTGAATGATTTCGTACTGAGTGTTGTAATATAACTCAGCTAAACGAGAATTAGGCGCACCCTGATTCTGCATAAAGTCAATCTGCTTTCCAAGCACATCAGATGACTTCACATCAAGCTCTATAGTGGCTGTAGCATCGTATATCTTGGGCAGGCGATTAAGGTAGACTATCGTAAAAGTAACAACAACGATAACAACAGCTATAAAGAAATACAGGTGCCGTCTAAAGGCTACCAGCAGCTGCCTGATATCAATTTCCTGCTCATTCATCAGAAGAAACGTTCTCCGACAAAAATAATATCACCGGCTCTAAGGTAAAAATTCTCTTTTGAGCCGTTTACTATCGACTGGATGTTAATAACATAGCGCTTCTCTCTCCCGTCGGCCTCTTTCCTTGTAACAACGACATTGTTCAGATCTGCCGTCTGGGTGAATCCTCCTGAAAGAGTGATCGCCTCGACAACGCTCATTCTCGCTTTGATAGGAAAGCTTCCTGAATTTTTTACCTGTCCAAGGACAAAGATCCTCTTACTGATAACATCATCAACAAGAACCGTAACACTTGGATTTTTTATATATCCGTCACGTAAAAGATCTGAAATTTTTGCTGCAAGGGTAAAATTATTGAGACCATTGACGTTGATCTCGCCAATAAACGGGAACATGATTAAACCGCCTGGACTTACCTGATAAGAACCAGAAAGCTCCTTTTCGTTATAAACCTGAATAACCAGGCGGTCACCTGGACCAATCATTGCAAAATCGTCGTCCTCCTCTTCGTTGCTGTCGGAAACTGCAAGAGAGACACCCTGTTTTGCTTTTGAATCATCGGATTCTCCCACTCTTATTGCACAAGAAGAAAACAATATAAGAGTCGAAAAAGCTGCAAAAAGAAGAGAAAGGGAAATTTTCATTTAATTAGTAGTCAAGAACTACCGAAAGAAGAACTCTGTGGTCAATATAGTTGTAATGGGATGTAGTTGTTACCTTGCTTCCTTCAGAGAGATAATCAACCACTGTTTTCTTGTAGTAGTCCGTGTCCTTATACTCGAAGCTGTAGCTGAGCTTGAGACCGAGCCATGCAAGAATATTGTATGAGAATGACGGAGTAAGCTGAATTAAATGGTCAGCACGTCTGCCTGAAGGCATTACAACCTCATACTTCGTTACAACAGTATCTGTATCATCCTTTATCTCGTTGGTATAAGAACCATCGTTCTGTGCAGTCCACTCATCCTTTCCTGAATATTCAATTGACTTGCCGTAATTCAGATAGGAGTAACTGAAATTGAGTGCAGCAAGAAATACCTTGGCAAACTTCTGGTTGAAATTAAGGTAGACCTTGTGGGTACCTGACCAGGAATATGTTGCCGAGGGCTTTACATTTCTGAGGTAACCAAGTGCAAGATATGTTCCCTTTTCATGTTTGAAAACCATCTCAAGGTTTGCATTGTAGTCGTGTCTAGCCTCATCCCCGAAGACTCCCGTGTAACCAGCTGAAATCTTCGTTGAGATATGCTGGGAAACCTGTCCCATAAGACCTACATGGATGTTGAAAGGAATTGATCTTGCTGCGCTGCGGATAGAAGATTCGTAGTAATCCTGATATCTGACCGCCACAGTGGTAAATGCCATTGTACGCGGGAGGAATTTCCATCTTCCGAAGAAATTAGCCATTGCAGATACATAGTTGTAGTCCTTCATGGCGTCACGGTCTTTTGAATCCTCGTAATAGTTCAAATCAACTCCAAGCGTGACTTTACCGAAAAGAGTATCAGCCGGATTTTTAAACGAAACAGCTGTTTCAAACGCATTCAGCAGATTTCTGTGCTTGCCTGAAAGCTCCTGACCGTCCGGAGATGATGATCTTGAAAGAGTGTCCTTGAACTCAAAAATCACCAGACCGCTCTTGTTGAATTCTCCAAGGATCGTTGCCTTGAGATCGAGCTCAGAGAGCTTCTTTGATGTTTTGGAATCTTCAAGACCAAGATAATGGTTATAATCGAAGTAAACACCGAAACCGACTGTCTTGTCAGAATCATCGAGTTTGATCCTGATAGAAGGAGCATAGTGGAGAATCAAATCAGAGATAATCTCTGCCTTCTTTTCTGTAGTTGTTCCATCAGCATCTTCAGTTACCGTTACAGTATCTTCGGAAGCCTTTGTTGTGTTTGACTCAAACTCAGGGGTAAGCGTAATACCAAGATCCAGCATCGTATCTTTGGTTATTTTGAAACCCTTTTGCGGAGCCTCGTCAGCAACAAGCTGCAGACCAGCAACAAAAAACAAGATAAGAACAATGATCGTAACCTTTGAAAATCTTTTGTTAAACATGAGATATAAACCTAAGCAATAATTTATTCAGTACGACTTACCGCTTCCCAACTAGGACGCTCCTCAGGAGTCTCCGTTGTTTCTCCAACTGATGCAGTTATAGGATCTGAAGAATTGGAATTTGACGGAGCCTCTGTCATATCAGATCCGTCCTGACCGGCTGCATCAGCCATATCCGAACCGGAGACTGATGATGTATCCAACTCTGTAACCATGCCATCAGTGTTGTCAGATGTCATAGCAGCAGTAACACTCTCTTCTTTAGAATCTGAAGAGACAGTATTTTCATCTACCGGAGAGGGATTAACCGCATCAGCAGGAACTCTTGCGACCGAAGATGTGTTGGCTGCGTTCGGATTGCTTCTCTCACATGCCTGAGCCTGAGCATATGCCTCATCCGCAACTTCAGAGAATTGACGCAGATTAATCATCTTCCCCTGCGCTTCCCTGATATTGCCGGCGCTTACTGCTGAGGAAATTTCACCTGCCATCTGCGTAGCACTTTGTGAATAACCGGAAACCCTGCTTGCCTGCCCCTTAACACAACTGAGCCACTTGGTGTCTTTAGCCTTCTCTGCCTCTTTGCTCAAGCTGGCAATGTTCTGTTCCGCAGCAGCAATAGACGCCAAAAAGCCGTCTACCTCTCCCATCAGCGAATTCGGATCGACCACATCTCCCTCTTCCGCCCAAACAGGCAGAACAAAAAGAAAGCCAAAAAACAAAACTGTTAATTTACGCATAATCAAAATCTCTCATCAACAAATTAATTAGTAAATACAAACGGGAATGTAACGCTAGCAGGACCGCCGTCCGGTTTCGGGAAACGAAGCCTGCTGACAATTCCCTTAATACACTTCGCAACCTCGGGATCTTTAATCGTATCTTCGGTAATATCAACACTTTCAACACGACCGGAAGTTCCGATTACGATTGTTACAGATACTTTACCCTTTAGGGTAGGATTTGCAAGCAATGCCTTATCGTAACATCTCTTAACAGCCTTGCTGCTGTTTTTAATTGTTTTTGCTACACTTGCAGAATCGACTTCGCCGTCGACCTCAGGTGCACCGACAGATGTCTTTCCGACAACAGCCTTCTCTGTTCTGCCTTTTACTGCTACAGAACCAGATGATTTTTCAACTTTAAGATCATCAATTTTAGCAGTTTCAACAGCACCAGCATCGCCCTTTCTGCTACGCTGAGAGGAGCTTGTTGCGACACCTATCTGTTTTACGCCGGCAAGAGCTGAATCGATATCTCTATCCTTACCGCCGTCTCCAAGAACATCGGCAATAACGCCGCCCGTTCCGCCTTCACCGACTGTACCGATCATTTTAAGAAGTCCCATTCCTGCGACTTTTTTCTGCATTTCAGCTGTACGAATCGACTCCTCACGCTGAATTGTCGAAGCATCTCTCGGTTTTTCATGGGTCTTCTGAGCCTGAGCCGGAGCTTCCTGCTCAGGCTGCTTTTGCTTTTTCGCTGTTGCTGCACCGCTTGCATTCTCAAGCGGCTCCTCTTTCGGAGTCTCCTCTTTTTCTTTCAGATTAAGTTCCTCTTCTGCCTTAACCTCCTCGATGTCCGGAGCAATAAGTTTCGCAAAACGGTTAGGAACTTCCGTAAGCTCTGTCGGCTCCGGATCCGGGACGTTCGCGATGTAAACTCCGAAGAAGAAGTAACCGATAATCATCATTCCGACCATAATCGAAACAAAGACCCAGTCAAAACGCTCTGTCCACGAACCCTTAATTGACTTCGGCAACCTCAATTTCGGTGGTTGCGGCGAGGGCATAACAAATTGGAAAACTATTGTTACATCTCCGATTGAGATCTTTCCCTTCATCTCCTTGGAAATAGGATAAACAAAGACACCGCCGCTCTTTTTGAAGGTTCCGTTTTTCAGTGCGTCGGAAACATCCAGCTCACGACCGTCACCGTTATAAACCTTACCTGTCATTTCTCTAGTTAAGGTAAGCTCATAGTGATTCCCTTTGTATGCAAAAACAGGGAACTTGCCTGGAAGAGATGATGACGGGATAACAAAGTGCGATTTCGTGGAATCTCCCATATAAACGGTTTCAGGTTGTCTGAACACCTGATTATCAAGAAGCCTTCCGTTTTGTATAATTCCTACTCGTAAAACCCTTTCAGTTATCTTCTGGGGCATAATGACCTCTTAAAAATGCAACAATAATTAACCAAAGTTCATAAAATTCTCGGGCGGTCGGATTCCGACCGCCCTAAAAAACTAACCAGCACTGCTTACAGTCGCAAACTTAAAGTTCGAGAACTCAGCCTGACCTGCAGTGTACATAACCTCAGTCAGCAGACGATACGGAATCTCTTTATCCATAACGATTGTGCAGACACCGTCAAACTTAACGGTCGGGTTAATTGCCTCAAGCCTTCTTTTCTTCTCAACAGCCTCGACCAAAATCTTATTCAAAGGGATAATGAAATAAGCATCTTCGCCGCCGCGCTTTTGAGACGCCTCGACCTTTCCATCCTTAACGACTGTAACCGGCTCGTTGTCAACAACGATTGACGACTTCGCAACCGTAACTGTAACAGTTGCTGCCGGCTGCAGCATTGATGTAGATCTTGGAATATCCAAGTCCGGACCCGGAGTAATGTTAATCGGGTCTGTAGCATAGCTCTTAAGCAGGAAAACAAGCATGATGGTAAGAATATCCATGAGCGAGTTAATATTAACACGCTGAGGACCGCCACCACCTTTGTGTCCTTTATTGGCCCTTTTCTTGGCCATCAGGACTTCTTCTTCGTAGTTATCGGGGAGATACTCGTAAGTTCTTTTATCTTCTGCCATTTTCTCCTCCTAAGCTATGCCTGCACTAAGTACAACGTTCGGGAAGAGGGTCTTTTTCTTTTCACCGTCTTTCTTTTCACGCGTAGCATCCATGATTTTCATGATCTGCTTATACTTAATGTTTGGTTCTGCTGTAATAATGATGTTCTCTTCCGCAGGATTTGCATCTTTCAAGTCGGAGATAATCTCTACCAGCTTGTCAAGATCGTAGACTTTTGCGTCTACTTCTCTGCCTTCCGCATCTTCTTCCTTGCCGTCGATTTTGAGAATCGTTGGTGCCAATGGATCATCTTTGTTTTCAATTACCTGATCTCTTACAAATACGGTGATTCCTCTGTCTGTCAAAGCGACAGTAAGTTTAAGAGGTTTGTCATCCGGTCTGTCAGCAGGCGGATTTGCCTCAGAAGATGGACCGATCTGAGGTGTAGCAACATTGACGACAGCTATCTTTACAGATTCCATTGAGGTCAACAACAACGGGATAAGGATAAGAATAAGGTTCATTGCAGGGGTCATATCCAACTCGGGAAGTGAACTTTCTGCACGTTTCTTAGCCATTTAGTTTTCCTCCATGCTCGTGTAAATTAGCGAACTATTCAGCTGCTGCTCCTTTTTCTCTGCTAACAAGTAAGTTTACAAGTTTTACAGAATAAAGATCAAGGTCATCCATGATACCGCCGGCAACACCCTTAAGAACGACGTTAAGAAGGGTACCAGGAATAGCGATAAGAAGTCCCCAACCGGTCGTGTTCATCGCGATAGCGATACCGCTTGCAAGCATTGCTGACTTCTGCTCAGGAGCTGCGTGTGCAACGGCGTCGAATGCGTCGATAAGTCCGAATACGGTTCCAAGAAGACCAAACATTGTTGCTGTACTTGAAATTGCGAAAATCGAGTCAAGAAGCTTTGTGATTTTCGGGGTAACTTCAAGAGTTGCCTCTTCCATTGCGTTCTGGATCTCAAGCTCGCCTCTGTTTGCTCTGGAAAGACCAGCCTTCATAACGTTTGCAAGAGCAGCGTCACCGGCAGCGGAGCAAAGTTTGATTGCCTTGTCGATGTTGTTTGCCATAACAAGTTTCTGGATCTGTTTCATAAGGTTTGGACCATTTGTGTTGAATTTTCCAAGAAGGAAAATGAACTTGTAAATGGAGCAACCAAATACATAGAGACCACAGATTGCGATGAAGTGCATGAATGTTCCACCTTCACGGTAAAATTTTGCGAACCATTCCATTTTTAAAATCCTCCGATTTAAAAAAGTAATAAACTAGAAGGCATCTTCCGATAAGATGACTTCCTCAACCTTATTAATAAAACTAACATTCAACTCCAGCGAGCGGTACGTAAATCTCGCTCTTGACAAAAACGTCATAACCTCTGGTTTTTGGATCGTACCTTCGATTTTTATCTCCTCGATAACAATCGTCTTCTTTTTCTGAGCCTCTACAGTAGAGGGCAAAAGCAACATCAGAGCACATACAAAAACCGCAAAAACGACAGTAAATTTTTTCATCATAAAATCACACATGGCGGCAATATACGCAAGCAATCAAATAAAACAATTTTTTTGTTACAAAACATTCGTTAATCCTCAAAAACTACCCGTTCTGCCCCTCTGCGGCAGGCTGTTCCGCCGGCTGAACCTCTGACGTGGTTTCCTGGGCCGGTTGTTCTGCAGGTTGTTCCACTGGCTGAGCCTCTGATGGGGTTTCCTGGGCCGTCTGTTCAGCGGATTGCTCAGACGGCTGTGCCTCTGACGGAGCTGCCTCAGACGGTTGTTCCGCGGGTTGAGCCTCTGGAGCCGGTTCCGCTGGCTTCATGGCATCGAGACGGCTCTTCGCAGTGTTGCCAAGTTCGTCATCCTCGCCGGTCGACGGATACTCATCAACAAATTTTTGCCAGGCCTCGACAGTATTTGCCTCTTCTGCAGCCTTGAAAGCAGCCTCTTTGTGCTCCTTGTAAAGCCTTGCCTCCTCCTCCTGGGCCTTTCTCTTCTTCTCGGCTTTAGCTTTTGCAGCCAACGCGAACTCGAGTTTTTTCTTCTCTACTCCGGCCTCTTTGATGTAACCGTCAACAAGTTCCTTTTCGGCCTTGTAGTTTTTATCCTTTGCTATCAGCTTAAGATAGCTATTGAAGTAGTTCACCGCAACAACGAAGTGGTTCGGATCCTGTTTTCCTTCAACATCGGCGTCAAGATGCAAAAGCCCCTTATTGAAGAGAACACCCTTCTTGAGGTCAGCCGGCAGATCCTCGATCGCCTCGAGTTCTGTCAGGATCTCATCCGATTTTTTGTACTCCTCCAACCCCTTGTAGGCAAGCGCCAGATTGAGCTTTGCCGAAAGGAAATCGCTGTTGATGCGAAGAGCCTGTTCCAGCTGCTCTTTCGCCGTAGCGAAGTCCTCGATCTTCATAGCCAAAACTGCGAGAATGTTGCGAACCTCCGGCAGATCGGGGTTGTTTTTGACAGCTTTCAGAAGATGCGACTGTGCCCCCTTGGTGTCTTCCATTTTGTAAAGCAAAAAACCGTAAATCCTGTGAAGACGGAAGTTGTCCGGATCCCACTTCTCAGCAGTGTCAAGAGCGGATGCCGCAAGCTCGTACATTCCCTTGTGGAAGTATGACGTAGCAAGCGAAATAACGGCTTCGGAGTTCTGCTCGTCCTCTTTCAGAACCATTTTTGCATGTTTTTCCGCCTCCGGAAGATTTCCCACCTGGAGGTAAACCCAAGCTACAAAATTGTTCTTTTCGACAACATCCGTGGTCTTTTCTACCAGCTCAAGAAGGCGGGACTGCTGGTTTTTAAGATCGTCACCGTAAGAAAGCGCGAGATTGTAAAGCGGCTTTGTCGTATCAGGCTCAAGCGAGTAGGCCTTTTCATACCAGATGCGGCTCTCGTCGACTTTTTTCAGTCTCGCAAAGCAGACAGCAATATTAAAAGCGATCTGAGCATTCTTCGGATCCTTTTCAAACGCGGCGCTCCAAGATCTGTTCGCAGCCTCACATCCTTCGGAAGCATACTTCTGCCACCCTTCGACAAAATCAGTAATCGACGGACCGACATACCTCAAACCATCATAGTTCGTGGGCTCTTCCTGTCCTTTCGGTTCTTCTGCCTCCTCCTGAACAGGTTTTGCTGCCTCCTGCTCAGCCTCAGCCTGAGGTGCACTTTCCTGTTCGACCGCATTCTGCTCCGGTTTTGTCTGCTCTGCCTCCTTTTGGGCGGTTCCGCATGCGGCAAAGAAAACAACCAAAACGGCGAATATAAGATTATTCAGATTTTTCATTTTCACCCTCCGCCTCACTCTTTTCCGGTGCAGCCTCTCCGTTTGAAGGCGCAGCCTCCTCCTTTGCCGGAGCAGTTTCCTGCTTTTCATTACCGAGTCCGGCCTTTTTGTAGACCTTCTTTTCCGCCTTGTCGAGCGTCGAAACAGGCATATAGCCGGAATTCAGCTTGTCATCTGTCGAGAACATCGGTGCTTTGCCGACCTTATACTCTGCCGGACGCATTACCGAAAGCTTTTCGGTGATCAGCTGTGTCCATTTATTGAAGACCTTGTCCTCTCTGGCCTTTTCTAGAGCCTTTGAGTAATAAGATACCGCCTGCTCCTCAATCGGCTCTGCCTGCTGACGAAGCATGTCGGTGTAAATTTCCTGCTCCTCGTCTGTCAGACCAGCCGGCGGTTCAGCCTCGAAAAGCGCATCGGAGAAGCTCTGGTAGAGGTAGCCGATACGGTACATCGTCGCCATTGTCCATTCGAAGACCTGAAACTTCGGGACCTCGTTGTATTTCGCCTCAAGCTCCTTCATGGTCGCGACCTTCTTTTTCAGGTTTTCAGAGAGCTGCTTATCGTTTTTGCCGTTGATTTTCAGCTTAAGGTATGCATCGAAATCGTCATCGAGAAGCTTGAATTTCGCCTCCGCAGCGTAGAGCAGAGACTCATCGGATGTAACCTTTTTTTCGTTCAAATAGGTCAAAATATCGTTGTATGTCCTCTTGGCCGCCTTCCAGTTGTTGAGCTTATCCTCGTAAATCTTCGCAATCTGATAGTAAGCCCTTGCGACAAGATGCGAAACCTCGGAATCGCTTCTGAAGGTCGCTATAAAGCTCTCGTAGTTTTTAATCGCACCCTTCCAGTCCTCGGCCTTCTGGTACATCCTGCCGGCATCGTACATTGCCTCCTTACCCTCGATCTTGCTGCGTTCTTCGGAGTAATAGAGCCTGTAGTACGTAGCAGCCTCTTTGTAGCGCTGGAGCTTCTCCAGAAGGAAGCCTGCGTTGAAGACAGCATTCGACTTCTCCTTGTAGGTCGGATATTTGTCGTAAAGCTGTTTGTACGCGTTGATCGCCTTTTCGTGGTCATAGCTCATTTCGGCGTTGTAGGCAACGAGATAAAGCGACTGCGGAGCGAGCTCTGAGTTAGGATACTCGGTGTAGATCCGTTCGTGGAGCTTCAAAGCCGACTCGAACATCGTCGCACGCTGATAGTTTACAGCCGCATTGTAGATCGCTTTGTCTGCATCAGGCGTATACGGGTTCTCCTCGACCATGCGCAGATATTCGGTAGCAGCCTCGACATGCTTTTTCTCCTCCTCGAGCTGCTGGGCGTATTTGAAGAGAGCGCTTGAACGGTAAGTCGCGAATTCAGTCTTGATCTTTCTGTCGACCTTTTCCTTATCCGCAAGCCTTTCAGTCAATATTTTCGACCATTTAGCAACATTTACCCAATCCTGTTTGTCGATATAGGCAGCAATGATATCCTTTGCCGCCATCACAGCAGGCTGGCTCTCGGGGAACTCACTGATGATACGCAGATATCTCTTTTCAGCCTCATCGTAGAAACCGTGATCGTAGTAGATTCTCGCTACATTGTAAGCGACAACCGGCTTGTCCTCGACCTCCTTTGCGAGCACAAAATAAGAATCACTGGACTCGACAAGCTTTGTCTCGAGCGTAGTAAGCGGCTTTCCGAGCTTTTCGGATGCCGGGATCTGTTTGTCAGCCGATTCTTCCCAAAGGGTATTGTAACAGAAAAACACCTGGAATGCAGCGTCATCTCTGTACTTGTCCTGGTTTTTGTCGTCACGGACGCGTTCGTATGCGACAACCGCGGCACGGATATCGCCGGCATAGTAAAGCGTATCGGCATAGCTGTAAGTAATATCGTAGCTCTCTGAAGTATACGGGAACTTCGTAAGATAGTCCTCGTAAAGCCCCGAAGCCGTACGGTATTCAGCAACTGCCTCGTCCTGCTGACCCTTTTCCTTGAGGATCTGAGCCTGACGGTGGTGGAAAGCGGCGGTATCAAGCAAAGCTACCTTGGCAAGTTCCGCAGCCTCGCGGACGACCGTTGCGTTTCCGCGGTTGATTCTCGCCCACTCGGCGGATGAATCGTAAAGTTTGGCAAAAATTTCCGTCTCCTGAGAAGCCTTGTCGAACTCTCTAGCCTTGTTGCAGAGCTGGATCAGGCTGTGGTGGATCCTGGGAGCCTCCTCGCAGTACGGGTGACGCCCGAGAATGTATCTGTAAATCTTTTCAGCTTCGACGTATTTGTTGTTTTCCACGAAGTATTTTGCAAGCTGCGTCAGGACATCACGTTCGAAAGTCTCTTTTGCCTCGATTCCTGAGAAATAGTTCATAGCCTTGTCGGCATTGCCCCAGTCGTCATCCGCAAAGCTGATCGCGATGTACTGAATAGCCTCTTTTCTGAGATCCTGACCTCTGTCAAGCCCCTTGTTTTTCATCTCGTCAGAGAAGAAAAGAAGATCTGTAAACGCCTTGACAGCATCCTCCAGACGGCTTTGACGATAGTAGGTCCACGCAAGCTTATAGAGGTTTTTATCAAAGAAGTCGCTCTCGCGGTACTTCATGCCGATTTCGTAATATTTCTCAGCGGACTTGAGGTCGTTGGTCGAGAAATAGTAATCGCCCAGACGAAGATAAAGCTCCGGATAGTTGATTGTCGGATACTCTTTTTCAAGAAGAACAAGCCACTCCTTTACAGCCAGATCCTCTTCGCCGATTTCATAGTAACAGTAGCCCAGCATGTAGTGAGCGACGCCGATATAGGTATAATCCGGGAATTTTCTGATAAGTTCGTTGTAAAGATTGATCGATCTTGAAAAATCGACCTGAGGCATAGCCGGCTCGACATTGATTTCATGGTTTTCGAAGCGGACCATATCGCGCTCGTAATCAGCCGTTCTGCGGTTGTATTCGAGCATCGAATTTTCGTAGTACAGCTCTGCCAATCTGTATAGCGCGCTGGCCGAGTATTTCGGGTTGTTCGGATACTTTGAAAGGAAGGTTTCGAAAAGTGCGATCGCGTCGATGCGGCTCTGAGCCTCTCTAAGCTCCTCACGCTCGATTGCCGTCGCGTATTTGCCTTCGATCGAACGCTTTTTCTCGTCAAGGTTTTTGTTGATAAGAGCTCTCAGCTCCTTCTGGTAATCCTTGATGTGGTTCTGATAGTTGAAAACTTCACGTTCATAGTAGCCCTTTTCGAAGAGCTCCTTGTCAACAACGACCTGCTCTCCCGAAGCCGAAGCCTTTTCTATTTCGGAAGCCTCCTGCTTTGCAGGCTGCTCTCCTTCGGCCGGTGTCTGCGCCTGCGCAGTCGTCTCCTGCGCAGCTATCGGAACGGCAAGAAGTGCTATTAATGTAAAAATAAAATGTCTCATAAGTCTAGTCACCATCTGCATTCAGATAAAGTTGTTGAATTTCCTGAGCTCTCTGAGTCCTGAGAGACATTATTTCATCGGAGCTCTCGTCCTTTTTCTCCCAGGCGACATCGATAAGACCAAGATTCGCCTCGAGCATAACATCTTCGAATGTACTCTTTATGAGGCTGAAATCTGAGTTCATCGTAATTATCGCAATCTCCTCAATCTCTTTTTTCATAACAAGAAGCTCGCTCTTGTAGCTCTCAAGATTTGCACGCTCCTTTTCATGAGCGACACGTACCTGGGCAACTACATCACGCCCCACATTGTTAAGGTATGCTGAAAATTCAGAAAGCCTGGTCTCAATCATCTTCGCCTGTCTGAGCAAATCGGAGATCCGCGCATAATCGGCTCTTGAGCCGTTGTCACCCAAAAGCGCATTCTGCTTATCGATAATCTCGCCGAGCGCGACATGCAGCTCAAGCTCACGTTCGACAAGCGCTCCGCCGACCAGAAGCTTGTTTTTCATATTGCTGATCTCAGTGCGCGATTCTGCAAGAGCGTCAGAAATCTCCTTGATCTCGTCTCTCTCCTCGTGAACGCGGCTGAAAAACTTCTGAGAATATTTTTCAGGGATCTTTTTGATTGCGACATTCATCGAGATTATCGCCTCGAGCTCCTCGGTAAGGGCCTTTGTCTGCATCTGGGCACGTACAAGTTCGCCCTCAAGCGCGACAAACTTGCCGATGACAGCTGACGGCTCCTCATCGCCTGCATGGTTCGGATTAGTCTGGATAAATTCAAGTTCTTCGACCATACTCTGTCTCTGGACCTCGAGTTCCTCGAACTCCCTTCTCTGTTCCTCGTTGAGATCCTTCCATGCCAGCGTCTTGCGAAGATTCATCAGCTTGTTCTTAAGCGCTGAAATCCTGTTGGAAAGGAAGAGCGCCGAGTCGAAGCCTGCCTTTAGCGGCGAGTAGACGGAAGCTATATTTTCGTTGTTCAGGAAAGAGTTGATCTTCTCATCGAGAATATTGATTTCGTAAATCTCCTTTTCCAGTTCAACTATCTGTTCGTTCAGCTTGATAGATGCCGAAAAGTTTCTGTTGTCCTTCAAAAGTGACTGGATTATCGGCGAATAGGGCAGAAGCGAATCAGCGACCGCACCTGAAGTGCTGTTCTTTACGAAGGTCGAGCTGTTTTTCGACGGTGAAAGCTCTTTCTGAATTTCCGTATACTTGTTGATCACGGTGTTGAAGTGAACCATCGCGTCGCCGTATTTCCTCATTTTAATGAGGAGCGAGCCCTCCAGAGCTTCAGCCTTCATCGAAAGAAGCGAATTCGGAGCAAGATACTTGATAAGTCTGAGAGTCTCGATCGCACGATCGTACTGCTCGTTTTTAGTGTATGCCCAACCGAGTTCAAAGAATGAGTCGGCGAAGTAGGGCGAATTTTTGTCAACCGTGATGTAGTATTGGATCGACTGCTCGATATCATTCTTTTCGAGCAGGACTCTTGCCGCAGCAATAATCGAAAGGTCATGGACCTTATTGAACTGATAATATTTTTTTTCCGGGTCAGAAAGATTCACGTTGCCGTCAAAAAACGCTACAGCCTCATCCAGATTTCCCAGCTTGATAGCGTTTGCGCCAAGCAGGTAACGGGCTTGCGGATAAAATCTCGAGGTCTCCGGGACCATGTCCAAAATCTTTGACGAATCAGCGTAATGTCCGTCGATATAGAGACTTTTGCCCATGAAATAGAGCAGCTCCGGATCGTTGCCGGCATCGAAGCCGATCTCAAGGAACTTATTGTAGTAGCCCTTGACCAGTTCATAGCGTCCAAGCAGATAAGCCGACATGATCAAGCCTTTGAGGCTCTCATGCTTGTAGCTGGAATTGGTCGTTGCCGGAATAAGCATCTCGAAGTAACGCGTCGCGGAGACAAAATTCCCAGCTCTGAAAAGCGACTCGGCAAGCTTGTAAACCGCCTCGTCCCAAATCTGGTCCTTTTTTTCGTATGAAACAAAAATCGAGTAGAAGATATTGGACGAAGTTATGTAATCACCTCTTCCGAAGTAAAAATTTCCCTTCTCCATCTTCTCCTTGACTGTTTTTTCCGTCTCAGCCAGTGAAAGGTTGGAGTTATATTTGGCTGAATTTGCCGCGCAGGCTGCATCGATGTCGCGCAGGGACTGCTGAACAGAATTCAGCTCCTCCGAAATGTCGACATTCTCGGCTGCAAGCGGTAATGAAACCAGCAGCAGAAGCCAAAGTAACGAATATTTCATAATAGCCATCCTATACTACTATTTATTTTCCATCTCGTTCGTGCTTTCAAACATCCTTCTGCTCATAGTAAATGAAACATAGAGTCTGTCATCGATATTAAACGTTGCACCGTTATCCATCGGCGAAGCAACGATTTCAACAAGGTTTCCTTCGTCGACACTGAAGGAATAGCCGGATTTAAGCTGATAGGAATAACCCTTCATATAGGAGAAGAATCCGAAACCGGCACCGCGGAAAATGTAGTAAACAGAGAGGTGATGCGGTCCTGGAATAACGGCTGCGTCATAAATCCGGATCTCTTTTTTGGCAAGCTCGTCCGGTGCATCGATCTTTTTGTAAATAACGGCATCATCAAGGTAGTAGACCGCCGAAATGAGCTTAAAGATCGAGCCGACCGAGTTTTTGTGGATAACTGCGACACTTGAACCAGCGATCGAACCGGTCAGAACAGTCTCCTGAAGGATCGCAAGACGCTGCTTGGACCTGAAGATCTTGTCCTTAAGAGAGTTGATCTTCTCTTCAAGCGAGCGCAACTTTATATCATACTCTGCAGCGGCCTTATCCTTCTCGCTCTCCTGTTTCGGCTGAACAGAGGGAGTTACCGGTTCAGTTTTTTCTGCCGGAGCTGTCTGAGTCTCTGCCGGAGCCGGGGTTTGAGCTTGTTCCTGAACCTTCTCAGCCTCTGGTGCCGGTGCATTTGTAGTATCATCTGCGTAGATAAATGAGGAAACAGCAATTAGTACACAAAACATCACTTCAGATAAAATTTTCATTTCTAACTCCCAAAAAATAATCTCACGGTTGGCTTTTATAGGAAAAAAATAAAAAAATCAAACTCTACTTACATTAAATATCCTATACCCCAAAAATAGTTCAGCTGTCCGGCAGAAGGAATCGGCGTCATCCGTTACAAAAAATGAGTCGTCATCCACTCTTGGAGAGGTATTTTCAGCATGTTTTCCTGCAAGGACCGCCGCCAGTTTTTTCGCAGTGAAGTAGCCGGTATCAAAAATCTGCACGGAACCGCCGAAATAGTCCGAAATAATCTCTTTCAGCATCGGATAGTGCGTACATCCCAAAATCAGAGCATCCGGCTTCTTGCGTTTGATCTCCGATAGATACATATCGACTGTCAGCTCCGTTATCTTTGAGCTGAAGAGCCCCTCCTCCACCAGCGGAACAAAGAGAGGACAGCCCTTTGCCACGATCTCCAGATCCGCCGAACCGCGTTTCAGGGCATTTTGGTACGCTTCGGACGCGATCGTCGTGTTGGTCCCTATCACAGCAATTTTTTTGAACTCCGAATGGTGCAGAAGATACTCTACGACCGGTTCTATAACACCGATTATCATACAGTTCGGAAAGACTTTCTCCAAATATGAAACAGCAGCCGACGATGCAGTGTTACACGCAACAACAACGGCTTTTGCCCCCATTGAGAGGAGAAGATTCACATTTGTAAGGGAATATTTCGTTACAACGGCCGCCGATTTTGTACCGTACGGGACACGCGCCGTATCACCGAGATAGATGAGGCTTTCGTTCGGAAGAACCTTCTTGACCTCCTTAAAAACGGTTAGTCCCCCGACACCGCTGTCAAAGATGCCGATTGGATTTTTGCTGTCGGGAATCACTTTGGGTAGAAATTAGAAGAACGAGTACTTCATGAAGGGGGTAACAATGATGTTCATTCCGTCGAAGTCAACAACATAGTTGAATTCAGCTGAAGCGCCGATCGAGAAGTGTCTCGCGAAAGTGTAATATTCAAAAATAAGTCCGCCGCCTACAGCGATATTTCCGTTGTTGGTTTTGCCCTCGGCTGCATCACTGCCGGACTTGTAGGTCTTTGCAAGCGCATAGTAATCGAAGTTTACAAGAACGCCGAATTCCCACCTCGGGTTGATCATCCATGTAACATCGAAGTCAAGACCGACAGTCAGCGGGTTATAATCTTCGTACCAAGGTGAATTCTTGTAGTTCTGGTCAAGGTCTGCATCGTTTTCATTCGCATTGAACTGAAGCATACCGACTGAAAGACCGATACCAATGTTTACAACATTCTTTACCGGAATGTCATAACCGAGATTCAGCCTCAATGCCGAACCGATCGGGCTGCCTGCGTTGTCTCCGCCAGCCTTGCCGACATAAGCCAGAATACCGCCTGAAACCTGCAAGTGAAGTCCTCTGATTATAGGATTGAGATCGTTGCCGGAAACATCTCCGATCTCCTCCCCGGACTCCGCAGCAAAGAGGGTAAAGCCGAACAGAAAAACCAGAATTAATAATAAGCCTTTCTTCATTGTGTACCCTCCTAACCTTCAGAGTGTTTAAATACGAACGGGTAGTTTACAATAACGATACCGCCGCCCTTAGGAGCTGGGAAACGAATCTTCTTGATCTGGTCTGCGACACAGCTTTCAACTGTTGCATTGCCCATTGTCGTACGCTGAACCTTCGAGCTGTTTACCGAACCGTCCTTCGTGATGATGAAGTTAATAACGATTCTACCAAAGATTTTAGGATCCTTGTTAAGCTCTTTTTCATAGCACCATCTGATCTTTGCAAGGTTTCTTCTTACATAAGCATCAATGACGGATCTATCAAGAGCACCCATGATGACAGCCTGACCGCCGCCAGCAGAAATGTCCGAACGCCCCTTTCTGCCGATCTGACCTGCTGCCATACCGTATTTGCCGCTTGCGCCGCCGCCGCCACGACCTCTGGTTCCAAGACCGCCGATGCCGAGAGCGTTACCGCCGCCGCCTGTACCGAAACCTCTGGTTCCAAGACCACCGGAACCGAACTGGTCAACACCGGCAAGACCTGTTACTGAACCAAGAGTCTTCTCCATGCCGGCTCCTAAACCGCCGCCGCCGAATACTCTGTCGAAGCTTGCAGCACCTGACGAAAGAGCGCCCATAATACCTGAGCTCTGAGCGACCTTTGCATCAAGACCTCTTCTTGCAGAACCCTGAGCGTTTGCAACACGGCTCTTCTTATCACCGACTCTGCCCTCTTCGCCGAGAGACTTTCTCTGCTGAGTCGCTTCGACAAGACCCTCTTTCGGCTTTTCGAGCTTAACCTTCTTTTCCTCTTCGATCTCTTCGACCTTAACCTCTTCCTCTTTGGTCTCAACAATCAACTTTGCAAATCTGTTGTCAAGCTCAAAAATATCGACCTCGATAGGCGGAGTCTCAATAACCATGTTGAGAGCAAAACCGCCGAGGACGAAAACGAGAAGAAGAATCGCTATAAAAGCAAAATCGAACTGTTTGCTGAAACCGGCGCCGATAAACTTCTCAGCAGGCGACTTCGATGCACAGAGAGAGATTTTGCCGAACTCTGCGACGACCAGTGTCTGGTCTTCGATCGTTATTGTAGTATTTCCTGAAGAGATATACTTTTCAAGGTCAGTCTTTTCAGTTCCCCGATAGATCGCACCTTTGAAGCCGTTCTTCAAATTAACTGTAAATTGTTTACCGGAGACGGTAGCAAACTCAAAAGCCTTTTCATCGATGCTCGCCTCATCAACAACGCAATCAGCGTTATTTTCTGTGCCGACCGTGAATTTTCCGCGTACGCGCTGCAAATCGAGCAGGACATCATTTTCGTATACGACTCTTACCTCAGGCTCCAGTTTCCCCTTGGCATCCTGGTTTACGGGAACCTCCGGAATCGGAGACAAATCGTACAACAAACGTTTTCTCATTTTTGTTTTTTCAGGCATAATTTCCGGCCTCATTAATTATGGGTTAACAATACACTCTAATTCAACAGGTCAACAGACTTTACCAACTCCTTGTTGAAGTCCTGCTTCAGGTTGATAAGGGAGTTGAATTTCGTCTTTGATCTATCCATCAGAAACGATCCTGAGGGTTTCTTAATCTGTCCTTCAAGCATTACGTCTTCGAAGTCGATGACCGTCTTCTCCCTGTATTTGATGAGACGGCCTTCATCATCTGTATCCTGCCCTTCCTGGGCAAAAACAAACGTAAATAACGAAAGCAAAAGCAACATAACGAGTAACTTTTTCATATCATCCTCCACTTCACCAAGCGTGAAAAAATAGTCTTTAGTTAAAAAATATCAACTTTTCTCTCATTCAGTTTTCCCAGTCGGGCGGATATTAACCTTGTCCTCGAGATAAAGGTTGATTATGTGGTCCTTCGGAACATCTGAAACAAGCGAGAGATACTTTCTGAATTCGCGCTTTGCATCAACCTTCTTATCCATGTGGTCATAGTGAAGAACTGCAAGGTCGAATGTTGCAATTGCGTTGTTCGGATCCTTCTGGAGAACATTCATATACTCCTTCTCGGCATCCTCGAACCTGCCAAGACCTCTAAGGGCCATAGCCAAACCGATTCTTGCATTCAAATTATCCGGATCCTGCGCAAGAACGACAGAGAATCTTTCGTATGCCGTCTCAGCGTCGCCGTACTTCATCGCGATCGAGCCGACATTGAAGTTTGCACTCTTGTTCTTCGGATCGTTTGCGATTGCACGTGAGAAATAGAGCATTGCAAGCGAATCATCGTTCTGCGACGAATACAAAACGCCACGATTGTTAGCGATACCTGAATCATCCGGCTTCAAGTTGTAGGAGTTGGTCGTTACCATCGAAGCAAGACCAGAATCGTTCTTCTTGAAATAAATCATGCCGAGGTTTTTAAGTGCGTCGACATCAGCCTGATCCTGAATGAGAATCTTTCTAACTGACTGAATGGCGTTGATGTAGTCTCCTTTCAAAAGATAGAAACCGGCAACAGCGGAAAGAACGCCCTTATCCTTGTCATTCTCTTTTTCAAGGAACTTCTCGCAAACTTCGATAGCTCTGTTGTACTCAAGCTTGTTGGCATAAATAGCCGCCTTATTGATTACAGGAAGCGCATACTTTGAATCAAGCTCAAGTGCCTTGTTATAGTTTTTAACTGCGTTTTGGTCATCGCCCTTGCGCTGATAAGCCAAACCAAGGTTGTAATAAACAATGGGTGCTGTCGGATAAGCTTCAACAGCCATCTCGAAATTCTTGATAGCCTTGTCGAAGTTGACCTTTCCGTCCTTTACCTCGAGCGCCTCCATGCCAGCCTTCGTGTAGAATTTAACCCAATCCTCGGGCTCCTTCGGCGCCTCTTGCTTTACAGCAGTCGTTGCCTCTTTCTTCTCTTCGGTCTTCTTTTCCGGAGCCTTTTCCTGAGTGGTTCCGCAGGAAACAAGGACCATAGAAAGAACTAATGCAATAGAAATTATTATTTTTTTCATCTTTACTCTCCCTCACCTTCGTTTTCGGTCGGTTTCGAGCTCTCTGCCTCTTCAGCCGGTTCAGCATCAGCTTTTGGCTCTTCTTGAATAGCAGCAGGAGCAGCAGCCGGTTCGGATTGTTCTGCCGGTGCAGCAGGCGCAGCCTTCGGAGCATTCAAGGTTCTTTTGAGCTTCGCTCTCTCCTCATCGGAAATCTTCGGGAAATTGAAGTTGTCATCAATTTTACCGATCAAGGATGATGTTTCGATCATGTCAGACGCAGGAACGATTTCGTTCTCATCGTAGTATTTACCGCCAGTTACCTCTTGGAAGAAACGAAGCTCGTACTTTGCCTTTGCGACCCACTCGTTATATACCGAGCTCTCGTAGCCCTTCTTCATCGCCGTCTCGAAAGCTTCTACAGCCTTCTGCTGAGCCTTAATTGCCTGCTCATCAAGCATCGTTTTGTACTGCTCAATCTGAGCATCGCTAAGCCACGGAGCGATAGGTGCATCAAACATCTGATCGGTAAGATCCTTATAAATCATACCCATGTAATAGAGGATTGCAGGAGTAAATCTGGGCGACATTGTAGCACCGAGAACCTTCTCATATTCCTGCGACAAAGAAGCTGCAAGCTCAATTTTCTTGGTCATTCTCTCCTGAGAAACCTTGTTGAACTCATCTTTAATTTTTACAGCAGCCTTCAAATTTGCCTTCTCTTCTGGATACATTTCATCCGGATTTGCTTCGCCGAGGCTGATAATTTTGCCGTCTTCGACATCAAATCCAAGCTGAATCAACTCATATCCTTTATGTTTTTTTGGGAACGAAATCTTGTCAAAATTGACTGCCATATACTCTTTGAACTCAGGATTGAGCTCCTCAAGAAGAACCTCGGCAATAATATCTCTTGAGATCTCATTAAGATCTTCTTTCTCTTTAAATTCCGCACCTCTGAAGATCTGAAGGACCTTATCTACTGCTTTGTAGTATTCCTTCGTGTTCTTGTTCTCCTTGTACATCTTCATCTTAGCACCGTAAAGGGCAATCAGTGTATTTGAGTGTCCCTTTTCAACTGCGATCTTATTGGCTTCACTTACAGCTTTTTTCTTGCCGGCATCGTCAATGTAATAGAAGTCCTTCATTCCATTGATTGTAGTATGCTCGGCAACAAACTTATCGAAGCCTTTTTCAGCCTTGTCGTAGAAGGTGGGACCCTTCGCCATCCAAATGTAGCCGTACTTGAGGGCGATTGAATCCTTTTCCTTGTCATCTTTTGAATATTTTTCAACATAGAGTCTGTAGTTGTCAATCGCCTTCTCGGTCTCACCGATACTTTCATAAAGAACCGCAGCGTTGTAAACAGCGTCTCCTGCATCGGTGCTGTTCGGAGCCTTCTCTACGAAATCGATATAGAGCTGAGCAGCCTTATCGTAATATGCGATTGCCTCGTAGTTTTTCGCAAGACCGAACATGATTTTGTCTCTGTGGGGCGATTTCTTGTAGACATCGTCATTTTCTCTCAAGAACTGCTCCTGGACACGGATCGACTTGTAAAGGTCACCGCCTTTCTGATAGTAAACGATCGCGTTGTACATCGCGACATCGTTAAACTTAGATTTCTGGAACTCGTTTACGAAAGCCATGTATCTGTCAGCAGACTCAAGACTCTTTCCGTTTTTGTGCGGAATATCTGCCGAGTAGAATGTTGCCATCTCTTTGAACTTTTCAAGGTCGGCCTTAAGTCTGTTCCTGCCGGAAAGCAGAGCAGAATTCTTGAGGAATTCTCTAGATTTGTTGTTGATCTGTTCCCAGTCTCTAGCCATGTTCAAAGAGTCCATGATAAGGTCTGCCGAATATTCAGCAAGATCGTTTCTCGGATACTTTTGAACAATCATCTCGAATACAGGAACCGCCTTGTCAAAGTGGTTGAAAGCGTAATATGTAATAGCTTGTCTGTAGATAATGTCGACAAGATATTTGGAGCGCGGGATGTTTTTAATATAGGTGTCACATGCGGTAATGAACTTCTGGTGAAGCTCAGGAATCTGTTTCGGCTTGAACTCGTCAGCGACAACATCCTTCTTGCCGGCATCCTTGTCGTCTGCAGTTTTTACCAGATCCTTTTGAATTTCACCGGAACCGTCCTGTTTTGACTTTGCAATTCTGTTCTGAGCCTCTTTCTTTGCCTTCTCCTGTTCTGACTCGAGAAGAGCTCCGAAGCAGCTTACTGCGCCGTAGGAAGCATCCTCGAAGTGATGTCCCTTCGGGTTCATGTCTGCTACAGCCTGATACTGGTCACCGGCCTCTGTATACTTTTTGTGATCATAAAGATACTCTGCGTAGTTGAAACGCATGTCATAAGAAGCTTCGGACTTCGGGAAATATTTGAGATACGTCGGATAAAGCTCGCCGACAATCTTCCATGTCTCAGCCGTTTTTGTCTTTCTTGCCTCGTTGTGGTAATCGACAGTAAGGATCCTGAGAGCTGCCTCAGCTGTCTGCTGAGCACTTTCAAGCGTAGCTTCATCCTTCTCGTTTGCCTTAACCCAGCGAGCATTCGCATCAGCATAATTTGCAACAAGAACAACGATCTCCTTTCTTACAGCATCCTTATTGTTAAGTTTTTTGTAGCACTCGACAATCTGCTTCTGCCAAGTCGGAGCCTCTGGTCTCTCGGGAGCCTCCTGCTGAAGTTTTCTATAGATTTTGATTGCTTCATCAGATTTATCCTGATCGAAGTAAATGCCGGCAAGTCTCTTAAGAACTGCGATAAAGTACTTTTGTTCCTTGACGACATTTTTAAAGTATTTCTCTGCATCGTCGACATTGCCTGCCTCAGCGTAAGGAGCAACCATGTCGTTCATGGCATCCTCTTTAAGCGACAGGTCTTTAATTTTTTCCGCGTTTACAACAACTTCCTGAAAAAGCTTTACAGACTCTTCATACTCGCCGACGTTGTACATACACCAAGCATACTTGTAAAGCGCAAAACCGTAAAACTTATTATCTTTGTGCTTTTCAATGATTGCCTTGTAATTCGGCATAGCCTTGAAAACGTTGTTGTTGTTGAAGAAATATTCGCCCATTTCGAAGTATGCATCGGGTGCAAACTTTGAATTCTGGAATTTTTCAACAACAAGTGTGTAGTAACGAACCGCGGCGAGGCTCTGTCCGATCTCCATCTGGTTTGAAGCCATGAAGAAGTAAACCTCGTCAATACCCTGGAAGGTCGGATACTTCTTAATGATGTAATCGCAGACATCGATCGCCTTTTTGTTCCATTCCCAAGCGGCATCAAGAACAAGCTCAGGCATCGGAGCGTTCGGATCGTTCATCTCGTAATATTTATCCGTTTTCTTGTTGAACTCATCCATGATTACAGCTTTGATTCCTCTCGCCTTCTCCCAGTAGAGCTCTGCAAGTCTTCTGTAAACTTCAGCCTTTCTCGGACCTTCTGGATAATCTTTAATAAGTTCGTTCAACTGTTTGATAGCGTCGTCACGGGCCGCCATCGCCTTACTGTCAGTCTTAACCTTTTCACCGGTCTCGACACGCGTTTTAGCCGGACCCGTGCTGACGGTTTCGTCTTCCTCTCTTTTCTTTCTCTGAGCAGAAAGAGTCAGAGTAAACGACAGAACCAGCAAAATCGCTACGATAAAACGAAATTTTTTGTTGCTTATCATTTCTGGAAACCCCTATTCTTCGTAATTAAAACTACTCTTTGCACAAATTCTCGACGTTAAAGAAATAGTAACCGAGCTCATCTTCCCAATACTCGCCGTCAAACGGATAGTAGTAAGAATTCTGCGGAACCGACGGGTTCATCTCAGCCTTCTTCTCGACGGTCTCTTCCTCTTCCTTAACCTCTTTGCCGTAAAGCTCTTCCTTTTCGAGAGCCGACTTCATACTATCGGTCATCTCGAAGCGGATCGCTCTCATGTCGGCAATAAGCTGCGAAAGATCTGCATTGAGATTCTGTACACGCTGAACCAGCCAGATTCCTGCTTCATTTCTAAGGTTCGTAAGCTGGTAAGCCATCTTCTTGGAAACATCCTGAGCAATTACGCTGTTCGCAAAAGTTTCAGGTGATTTTTCGATAACACCGAACTCTCTCTCTATCTCTTTAATATGGTTATACTTTCTTATAAAGAGATTCTCCGTGAGGATATTGCGAAGAACAGCCTCGGGAAGTTCGGTCTGCTTGCCTGCCTGAGCATCCTTGTACATGACAAGGAGTTCTTTGTAGACATCAAGGCCCGTCTTGGTCGAAACATTCTCGAGCCAGGTGTTCATCTTCTGTGAATAAGCCGGATATACGCTGAAGAAGTAATCGATAACATTGTTGACTTCATCGTACTGGCAAAGGTTGTAATAGGTAACCGCCTCAACAATGTTTACCTCAGGGAAGTAAATATCGGTAAAGAAGGGCGATCTGAGCGTTACAACCGTTCCGAGAGTCGAATCGAACCTTCCGATCATGAGTGAAGCCCATGTTCTTGCGAAAAGTGATTCGAACCACTGAGCGTTGTCTCTTCCNNTAGTTGAGAGCGACGTTGAACATTGCGAGCTTGTTCTGAGCCTTCCATGCAGCTGCGTAGTAAAGCTCACCAAGTGCAAGTTCCGACATTCCTTTCAGCTTTTTGATGTCAGTGCCGATGTATTTGTCATCCGGCATCTCTTTAATTTCGTTAAAGCTCTTCATAGCCTCAGCGAACTGCTGCTGTCTGACCTGGATGACGCCGAGGAAGTACTTCGCCTTCGGATAGAAGGAGCTGTAATCCTTGACCTGAGAGAACATTTTGACAGCCTGATCATCCTGACCGTTGTAGAAGTTGATTTTGCCAAGGTAATAGGTCAACTCATTGGCGAACTTCTTGGGAAGGACCGAATAATCGACGTTGGAAAGAACAGCAAAAAGAACCTTCTCATCCTCTGTCTGATAGGTTACGGCAAGAAGCTTGAGAAGACTCGATACGAAGTAGTGAGAATCAGGACCTTCGAAAAGGATCTCGGCAAGCTGATACTCGGATGCCTGATAAAGACCCATTCTGAAAAGAGATTCCGCGTAGTAGTATCTCGCGGTCTCGTGGAGTCTGTCCCACTCCTTGTTTTTCATGATTGCGTAAAAACCGACAGCCGAAGTAAAGTAGTCTTCATTGTTGTAAGCCTCGACGACCTTAACGATCGGCTCAGGCATACCCTCAACGAGCGATGCGTCGATCTTTTCGTACTTTTTCATCTCCTTCTCGCGGACAGTAAGCTGAGTCGCGCAGGAGACGAGGACCGACAAAGCCACGCAGGCTATAATTAACGTAAGTAATCTTTTCATAGTACCACCCCACTACTTAGCAAAGGGAAGGAACATACTTGCGTTGATTGTGAACAAAAAGTCTGATTTAAGATATGCAGAACTTCCGCCTTCCTGTTTCGGACGTTTATCCTTCATAATGAACCAATCGAAGTTAAGGCTAAGGCTTGCGCTCTTGCCAAGGAAAATTCTCGGTGCAAAACCGATCTGGAATGCGCCGTCGTTGTTTTCCATCTTCTTTACGCTTTTGTTCTTATCCTGGGCAACTGTTCTGTAGTAATAACCACCGACAGAAACATTGATATCATACTTCGGGATGATGTCTCCGAAGATGCTGATCTTGCCGTAGAAGGGAGTGAACATAACGCTTGCACCTGCAGTAAGCATCATATTGCTTTTTGCAACGTAAGCGTCAGCCTCTGAAGCCTGTTTGAGCGTTTCGTTCTCCCAGGAAACCGCACCATAGAGGAAACGAGCCTGAAGAGCGATGTATTCGTTGAAGTGGTAAGCAGCTCTGATACCGACAGCAAGAAGGTCTTCCCAGTCGCCGCATACAAAGCCGACATCGATACCAAGCTCAAAACGTTTGTCCTTCGTGAAATCCTTCTTCTGGACAACCTTAATCTGTTTTTTCTTCTCTACATTGAGATCTCTGAGCTCTTTTTCAGCCTCAGAGTCAGCAGCAGCTTCTCCGACCTCAAGTTTTGCGGTTTTCGGAGCATCAGCAGGAGCAGCTTCCTCTGCAGAAGCGGCCTCTCCGCCGTTTTCTTCCTCAGCTGCAGCCTCTTCCGGAGCTGCCGCGCCGCTGTCAAGATCAAAAAGATCATCAGCAAAAACCTGGAACGAAAAAAGTGCCAAAAAAGCCATCGTCAAAGCGAAAACGTTAATGTGTTTCATGATACCCTACCTAGATAGAATTTATAACCCACCAAGAAAATCGGGCGAGAGTAGTAAAAACTCAACTTTTTGTCAAGAAATAACTGCAACAATAATTCTTAAAGCAACGCACTGAAATCATTGCCAATTAAGAACATCAAATATTTTTGCAAGTCAAAAAGCGCTCTTTTTTTATTGTCAGAGCAGGATATTTTTCACCAGAAAATCTGATTTCAGAAGGTCCAGATCCACAAACTGAGCGTAATTTTGCGAGATGGAAAATTTTTTGAGAAGGACAAGCCGCAGCAGAATGAAGGAAGCCTCGACCAGCTCGGGCGCAAAAAAATCACATTTTGCGGGATCAAGATCCGAAATCCTGGAAAGTGTCTCCGAGATCTCTTTGATCCTGGCTATTTCACCGTCGCACGGCAGTTTTTCAAGTTCGCGGTCCATAATGTTCGAAAATACGCCGTTTTTAATCTTTGAAAGCGCGGACAAAACCTGAATTTGGGAAGTCCCCTCATAAATTGTCGTGACACGCACGTCACGCGAGAGCCTTCCGACCACGATATCTTTAAGATAACCGACACCGCCGAAAAGCTGTACGGCATCGTAGACGATCCGGTTCGCCAGTTCAGAAGCTCCATATTTTAATATTGAAGAAAGAAGCTCTGTTTCGGACGCCGTTTCACGCTCTGTTTCAGATCCGGCAGCCGACACATCGATCAAATTTGCCGCGAAGTAGAGCATGATCCTCGTGGAACCGATCTCGTATCCCATGTTGTCAAGCATCCGCCTGACCTGGGCAAAGTTATTGATTTTGTTACCGAACTGTTCTCTGGTCGACGTATACCGCAAAGCCTCGTGACGTGCTGCTTCGGCAATTCCCAGAGCCTGCGCCGCCACAGAGAGCCTGGCTCCCGTCAAAAGCTCCAAGACATACCTGATCAAGCCGAAACGCCTTCTTCCGAGCAGCTCGCACCTGGCGTTCTGAAAGCTGATCGAACAGGTCGGAGAGCCGTTGATGCCGGTTTTTTGCTCAAGTCTCGTCACCGTCACAGTCGAGTCATGCGGGTTTTCAAGGATGAAGAGCGAAAGCCCGCGGCCGTCTTTTGAACCTGCCTCGCTTCTCGCCAGAACTAAAAGAAGATCGGCGTCTCCGTTTGTAATGAAGTGCTTCGTGCCGTTAAGCAGCCAGACTCCGTCCGATTCCTGGGCCTCTAGTCTGACAGCCTGAAGATCGCTCCCTGCCCCCGGCTCGCTGAGCGCCATCGCACAGCTTGTCTCTCCGCTTGAAATTCCGGGCAGCAGGCGCCTTTTCTGATCCTCGGTGCCGTATTTTTCGATTGTCAGCGCGATATCCTGAAGCGAAACCAGAGTCATCAGCGAAGCGTCGGCACGGGAAATCATCTCGACCGCCGCCATAGCGAAAAGTCTCGGCAGATTTTTGCCGCCGAACCCGACAGGCAATGAGGAGCCAAGATAGCCGGTGTCTCTCAAAAGCTTAATATTTTCAACTGTTTCTTTGCACAGCTTCACCCTCCCGTTTTCGAGAGAGCACCCTTTTTTATCAACCGCGGCGGCATTTGCGGCGATCTTACCTGCCGAAATCTCACCGATGTTTTTCAAAAGCTGCAAAAAAGCCTCGTTCTGCTCCGTTTTCGCAAAAAATCCAAGTGAATTCAAAATGTTATCTGTAAAAAAAGTCATGATGCCTCACGGAAGAAGATCGATGACTATTATCTCCGGAGAGGCGGCAAATCTGATCGGAGGCCCCCACGCCCCGGCACCTTTGGAGACAAAAACCGTTGAGCCGTTATCCAGGGTATATCTGCCGATAAAATATTCGTTGACAATTGCAGCGGCTATCGCAAGCGGAAAGATCTGCCCGCCGTGAGTGTGTCCAGAAAGCATCAGATCGAAACGCCTCTCGCTGCCGCCTTCGATCTCGGGCCTGTGCTTCAAAAAAATGTTGTAATTCTCGGATCTTGATTCACTAAGCAAAGCCGCTTCGGGCACAAAATGGTCAACGGGGAAATCTTCGGCAAGTTTGTCGTCAACTCCGAACAGGACAATATTCCGGCCGACCTCCGCCTTTTCGTTTCTGAGCGTGATAAAACCGTTTTTCTCAATAAATTCCATCGCCGCCAGGTAACCTGTATAAAATTCATGGTTGCCGGAAATCGCGTACTTCCCGAGAGGCGCCTCGAGTTTGTTCATCTCCTCTGTGACCTTGTCGGGTGAAATGACTCCCGGATCGACGTAATCTCCTGTCATCACGATCAGATCGGGGTTTTGCGAATTGGTCAGCCTCACGATCTTGCGGGCAAATCTCTCGTCGATAATGCTGCTGAAGTGAAGATCGGAAAGCTGAACGACTCTGGTCGGCCGGGAGATTTTGGGAGAGTGAAGCTCAAAAGTAGTGACAGCGACATCCTGCATCGAATACATCCCGACACAGACAGTGAATAATCCGATCGCCAGAAGGACAAAAAAGATCATCCTGCGCCTGACGGACGAAAGCTCCCTTTCATAAGTTTCAGGGAATAATCTGCGCAGCAGGATAAAAAACTCCACAAAAACTCCGTAAGCAAAGAATACCAGCAGAAAGACATAAAGCAGGTAGACCGCATAGCTGAGATATCTCTGGCTCAGGGTTCCGACGATAGTACGCTCTCTCCCGAGAAAGACCAGCCCGAGAACAACGACGTCAAGCAGCCAAAAGGGCCACCTGCTCTTTGCTGTCTGCGGGAAAGCCCTGTTCAAGTTGAACCTGAGATATCCCGTGATCAAAAACGTAAACGCAATTACAAAAATCGCCATCGGAACATATCTCATGCGCGGCCCCCGGGCAGGTTTTTAAGAGTAAGCGGTTGAGGATCCGTAGAAAAAAGAGGGGAAAAAGTCATATACAAAGATTCAGCTTTCGTAAAAACTACTTGCCTGCCTCTTCCCAGAGGTGGTCGTAGTAGAACGTAAAGACAAGCGACAGAGATTGATGATAGTATGTGTTCTTGAAGTAATTTTTCGCATCTATCGCCGAATCAAATTTGTAAATGTCCTCTTTAGCAAAGCTGTAGGCAAGACCGACTGCCGCATAATCGCAGAAATTGTAGTTGAACTCGAAGTCGAAGCCGAGAACGGAGTTGTCGCTGTCCTTAACATAGGTGAAAAGGTACGGAGCCTTGTAGTAGCTGACTCTTGCAAGGATATCGAACCAATAGACATTTCCGTAAAGACCGCCGAAAACGCCCCATGTGTCATAGGTGTTGCCGTTCCAGATCGTATCGTTGCTGCCGTCTCTGAGGAATCTGACGCCTTCATAATACTTACCGTCTACAAAAATATTCGCCTTCGGATTGAAGATAGCTCTGTTCGAGTATACAAATTCGGCAAGGAAGCCGAGAGTGACTTTATCATTAATATGATAACCAAGGTCAGTGCCGATCGAGAGGATAATGTTCTTTTTGTTTCTCTCGAAGTCGTTCCTTCCTGTTGCATCATCTTTAAGGACAAGATTCTCTTCGATCTTGTTTTTCTCGTCAAGATAGGTGTTGTTTACGGTGTTGAATATGCCGTTCTCGGTCTCTTCATCGTAAGCGTGGTAAGCACTTCCGACAATGAGAGAGAATGCCGCAGTAGCAAAGAACTTCTTGTCGTAACGGAACCTGAGGTCGAATCCGAACGCCGGATCAGCGAATTTGTCGCTGCCGTCGAGCATGACCTCGTTGTTTCCGTTGAAAGCGAAAATGTTAAACGCGAGATCCATATCGCTTGCAAAGAGGAAATCGAGACCGAATGAAAGACCGAGCTCGTTGAACCCGCCGCCGAGGAAGTTGTTCTTGATCGGAGAGTTGGAGAAAATTATCTCGTGATTGTAACCGCTTTCGATCCCGAACGGCATCGAAAAGAGACCGACTTCAAGATTTACGTTAAGTCCGAAAGTGTTGTTTGCGTTTCTGAACGAAGGATGTTCGAAGCGGAACGAAACGTTCTCAAGAACATCGAGCGCATTCGGCGCGTCGCCGTTTTTTTCAAGTTCAAGCGGATTCGTGTAGTCGGTCGGGAGAGTGTCGTCATGCTCATAGTTTATATCGATACTCTTCTCCGTGACAAGCCCCTTCGCAAAGTTAAGGACTATCCTGCCGTTGAACATCCTGTCTCCGCCCTGAAGGTCGAGAATGGCGTCATCCATGCCGAATCTGTAGCTTGATTTATTCAGAGCGTCGTTGCCGAACCAGTTGATGCCGTTCGAAACGCCGCCGTAAGCAGCAACCAAGAAATAGGGCTTTCTTGCAAGTCCGGGGATATTTCCGGGCTCTGCAGGTTTCTCTTCAGCCAGAGCGGCTTCCTGAGGCTGTTCCTCTGCGGGTTGAGCCTGCTCGGCGGGTTGTTCCTGAGCCGGTTCCTCCTTTTTCTCCTCCTCTTTAGCCTCTTCCTTCTTCTCTTCCTGAGCGGGCTGTGCCGGTTGAGCTGCAGGCTGCGGCGCAGGAGCCTCCTCCTTCTTCTCTTCCTGAGCGGGCTGTGCCGGTTGAGCCGGCTGCTGGTTGTTCAAATACTGCTGGTAAATGTCCTGATAGTTGTTTGAGTTGTCCTGTGCATACAGAGACATCGCGATAAATGCAACAAATGCCGCAAGCATTAATTTACGCATTTTTCTAACCTCCCTAAAAAAAGTTCTTCATACGATATACAAATAAAACAAATTAGCAAATTGATGGCTCTTCCCGTTGTTTTGCCAGTTTCGCGGCTCTTAAGACTCCATTGTCTTACGAAAAAATTGCTTTTTCTGAAATTGAGACTAGCATGCCCCGTTTTTTTGAAGTGAAGGAGAAAGTTATGAAAGAAAAAACGCATCCGAATCTTGAAGTTATTACGGTCAAGTGTTCTTGTGGGGCAGAATTTCTCACCCGCTCCACCAAAAAAGAAGGCTACAACGTAGAAATCTGCTCAAATTGTCATCCTTTCTACACCGGTAAGACAAAAATCGTCGATACCGCCGGCAGAATTGAAAAATTCAACGCTAAGTACAAAAGAGATACTTACACCGGCAAGAAATAAATGTAGCTTTTTTGGTTTTTCTCCCGTCAATTTCAAGATTTTGAGGTTGGCGGGATTTTTTTATTCACGGGGTAACGACAATGCTCGAAATCAAAGACAAACTCGCCGAGATCCACAAGAGCTTCCTGAATCTGGAAAAGGAGATCGCGAAACCCGAAACTGTCGCTGACATCAAAAAATATACGAAGCTGATGCGCGAATACAAACGCCTCAAAAACATCGTCGACAACTATCTTGAGTGGGACAAGCTCGAACACGAGATAGCCGACCAGAAGGAAATGCTGACCATCGAAAAGGATCCCGAGCTGATCGAGCTTATCCGTCTGGAGCTGCCGGAACTCGAAGAGAAGTACGACAAAATCACGGAGGAGCTCAACGTTCTTCTGCTGCCGCACGATCCGCTTGACGAGAAGGGAGCGATCCTCGAGATCAGGGCAGGGACAGGCGGCGACGAGGCGGCGCTTTTCGCCGAAGAGATCTACCGGATGTACTGCAGATACGCCGAAATCAACAAGTGGAAGGTCGAAATCATGTCGATCAGCGAATCCGAGGGCGGCGGGATCAAGGAGGTCATCTCCGAAATTTCCGGCGACGACGTCTACGGCCGGCTCAAGTACGAAGGCGGCGTCCACCGTGTCCAGCGCGTTCCAGTCACCGAGTCGCAGGGCAGGGTCCACACCTCCGCGATCACGGTAGCGGTGCTCCCGCAGGCCGAGGAGATCGATGAAGTCGTTATCGACGAAAAGGATCTCAAAATCGACGTCTACCGTTCAAGCGGCGCAGGCGGTCAGCATGTCAACAAGACGGACAGCGCCGTCAGGATCACTCACATCCCGACCGGGATCGTCATCGCGATGCAGGACGAGCGAAGCCAGATCCAGAACCGTGCAAGAGCGATGAAGCTCCTCGAATCGAAGCTGCTCAAGCTCCAGCAGGAGAAGCGCGAACAGGAGGTCAGCTCGCAGCGCAGAAGCCTCGTCGGAAGCGGAGACCGTTCCGAAAAGATCCGCACATACAACTTCCCGCAGGGCAGAGTCACGGACCACAGGATCAAGCTGACGCTCTACCGGATCGAAGAGATCATGCAGGGTTCGCTCGACATGATCATCGAGCCGCTCATCCACTACCAGAACGCCCTTCTGCTCGGTCAGAGCGTTGAAGAGTTTTCATCCGCCGACGCAGACGAGGATTAATTTTTTTTCCCGTTGACTACCCTGAAACAATATATAGAATCTCCTGTTTTTTGGTTTTTCTAACAACTTTTTTTGGAGGAAATTATGACTTACCGTATCGCATGGCTGCCGGGTGACGGCACGGGAAAAGAGGTTATGGAAGCTGCAAGGATCGTTCTTGACGGCTTGAAACTCAACGCTGAATACATCCACGGAGACATCGGCTGGGAATTCTGGTGCAACGAGGGCGATCCGCTTCCCAAAAGAACAACGGACATGATGAAAACCACGGACTGCGCACTCTTCGGCGCAATCACCTCCAAGCCGCAGAAGGAGGCGAAAAACGAGCTTATCCCGTCGCTTCGCGATAAAAATCTCACATATTTTTCACCGATCGTAAGACTTCGTCAGGAATTCGACCTTTACTGCAACGAGAGACCGAATTTCGCGATCAAGGGCAACCCGCTCAACCACAGGGACGACATCAACATCACGGTCTTCAGAGAAAACACCGAAGGCAGCTATGCCGGCGTAGAGTTCTGGCCGACGAGCGAGGAGCTCAAGCAGGAGATGCTCAAGGGCGCACCCAAAATGAAAAATTTCATGGACACCCCGAGTGAAGATCTGGCTGTTTCGGCAAGAGTCATCACCAGAAAGGGCGCAGAGAGGATCATCCGCGCAGCTTTCGAACATGCCCGCAAGTTCAACCGCCAGAAGGTAACGCTCGTAGAGAAGCCGAACGTTCTGAGAAAGACCGGCGGACTCATGGTCGACGTTTTCGAGAAGGTCGCAGCCGAATATCCCGAGATCCAGGCTTGGTTCGACAACATCGACGCGATCTGCATGTGGCTCGTAAAATCGCCCGAGAAGTATGAAGTCCTCGTTGCGGAAAACCTCTTCGGCGACATCATCAGCGACCTCTGCGGCCAGCTTGTCGGCGGCTTGGGCTTCGCTCACAGCGGCAACATCGGTTCAAACTATGCAGTCTTCGAGCCCGTTCACGGCAGCGCACCGAAGTATGCAGGACTCTACAAAGTCAACCCGATGGCGACACTGCTTGCAGCAAAAATGATGTGCACATACCTCGGCGAGCACGACATTGCGGCGAAGATCCAGAGAGGCGTAGAGCTCACCGTTCAGGAACGCAAAGTCGTAACCTACGATCTCGGCGGAACAGCAAAGACACTCGAGGTCGCAGAGGAAGTTCTCAAGAACGCACTCAGATAACAATTTGACTTTATTCACCTTTTTATTCTGCATGCCATGCCCGAAAAATCTCTTTATCTAACCAAGCTGCAGCTTCGCGAGGAGATAAAACGCTGTCTCGACTGCAAATCGCAGCCCTGCATGACAGCCTGCCCCGTCAACTGCAACCCGCGTGAATTTATCCAGCACTCGAAAGCCGAGCAGTGGGACGACGCGGTCGCGACGATCACCCGCACCAACCCGATGGGCCAGACCTGCGGCCTCATCTGCCCCGACAAGTTCTGCATGAAGGCCTGCACGCGCTCCGGGATCGACTTCCCGATCAACATTCCGAAGGTCCAGGCAACGATCCTTCACAACTTCAGAAGCGAAAAACCGGAAAAGGTCACGCTCCCGCAGAACGGGCACACAGTTGCCATCGTCGGAGCCGGTCCCGCCGGGCTTGCGGCAACCGCGCTGCTTACGAAGCACGGCTTCAAAGTCACGATCTTCGAGGGCCGCCACGAAATCGGCGGAGCGCTCTGCATGATCCCCGAGAACAGACTTCCGCACGAAGTCATCGAACGCGACTGGGAATTCATCAGCAACAACGATTTGGTTACGCTCAAACTCAACGCAAAGGTAAGCCACACGGTCGAACTTCTCAACCGATTTGACGCGGTCATCGTCTCGACCGGCGAGCCCAACTGCCTTGAACTGAAGATACCGGGAGAAGAACTCAGCGTTTCATACACCGATTTCCTNNCCCGAAGATTTCCAGACGAACGGTCACGTTGCGGTAATCGGCGGAGGGAACGTCGCGGCAGACTGTGCCCAGACAGCCATGAGAAACGGCGCGGCATCAGTCGAAATGTTCGTCAGGCGCCGCATCTCGGACATGCGCATCTCCAAAGTAGAATACCTTGACCTCGTCAACCACAGAATCGACCTCAACGGCATGACGAGCCCCGAAAAGATCGAAAAGATCGGGAACAAACTCTGCCTCACCGTGAGACGCAACTTCTTTGACGGCGAAAAATGGATCCCGCTTGAAAACTCCTCGGTCGCACTCCCCTACTTCGACCTCATAATCCGCGCAGTAGGCAGCCGCTCCGACACGAAGAGCGACAACAACGCAAAACTTGTCTATGCAGGCGACTGCAAAACCGGCGGCTCCACGATCGTCGAAGCCATCTCATCCGGCAGAAAAGCCGCTGAGGAGATAATCAAGGAATTCGCAAACTAGGATCGTCGTAACTCCCTCTAGCAATTTTCGAAAAAAGTGTGATCGATAAATATCAGAAATAAAGCAGAAATTATTTTTTCAGTTTTGCCGCAACTGAATCTGCAAGATCCTTGCCGTCATATGAAATTTTCGGGGTCTCTTTGCCGAAAACGAAAAACTCCGCGGGGTGAAGATCCATAGCTTTTGCCATACGGTTGATAAGGTCGATTGTCGCGGCAGATCTGCCGTTTTCGACTTCGGAAATATATCCGCGGTCTATACCGCTCAGACGGGAAAGATCCCACTGGCACATTTTCCGGTTTTTTCTCAAAAATTTGGTCCGTTTCCCGAATTCTTCGCGTATGTCGATATTTGTCAAAATCTGACTCCTTAAAAAGCACCAGAACCGGCGGCATTATATTTATTTGACGTGACGTGTCAAAGAGTTTGACAAGATAAGATATGAATTTTTTTGCAGATTTTGTTGGATAAATACTACAGAAAGGGTATATATGGAATGATTTTTGATGGTTAAAAAGTGAAAAAATGGAGGTTGAATTATGACAATGTGCAAAAGTAATGTTAAAACATCCGAACTCGCATCAAATTTCATCGACAGAGGCGACTACATTGAACTAGTTCGCCCCATTGGCACAATCAGGATGATCCAGAAAGGGATGGCTCAGAACGCAATGAACTGGCACGAGGCCATGGATTATGCAAAAAATCTTAATTTGGGCGGATTCACCGACTGGCATGTCCCGACAATCGAAGAACTTAAGGCAATTTACAAAATACAGAAAATATGCGGAATCGACAAGTCGGACGATGCATGGTTCTGGTCGTTGTCACCATCAAAAGGAGATCCGGAATCGGCAAGTTTTATCGGCTTTTTCAAAGGAAAAAACAGCCACGGGAGCAAAAACGAAAACTGCGGCTGCGTCAGGTGCTGCAGATAAAATTCAATCTGAAATTTCTTTAATAAAATCCGCAAAATAATCTAATTATGTAGTATATATCCAAAAATGTTGACATTGGACAACAAAAATATAATAAAGAACTCGTTTTTATAGGCTATCATCGACATTCGTTCTTTAAATTTGAGACAAATATGGTTTCAGCAGGAAAGGATGTCATTTTATTAATTTTGTTTCTAGGGAGAAGAAAATGAAAAAAATCATGTTCGTATCAATGTTTGCGCTTTGTTTCTTTATTGCTGCGTGCGGATCGGAACAGCAGAAAACTGCCAACAATGCACCGGCTGGTTCAACTAATCCGTTCGGTGACTCATACGAAGCTCCGTGCCAGATGTATGATGACGATGACTATTTTGCAGCTACCGGAATTTACAAAGGAAGCATGGAGCAGAAAGGCGAACTTCAGAAGTTTGCGCTTGTCAATGCTCAGAC
>DBXP01000018.1 GCA_002309575.1 bacterium UBP6_UBA1209
CGCTTTTGCCATTCCTTCCTCCCTCTTTCGATGAGTTTGATTGTTTTTATTAAAAACATCCCGACATAAGACCTAGTGGAGCCCTTGATCGGAATCGAACCGATGACCTCGTCCTTACCAAGGACGCACTCTAGCCGACTGAGCTACAAGGGCATCACAAATGGAGCGGGAAACGGGATTCGAACCCGCGACCCTTAGCTTGGAAGGCTAATGCTCTAGCCAGCTGAGCTATTCCCGCCCGAGGTGGTGGAGGGGGGAGGATTCGAACCTCCGAAGTCATTAGACGGCAGATTTACAGTCTGATCCCTTTGACCGCTCGGGAACCCCTCCATGTGGAGCTAGCGATGGGACTTGAACCCGCAACCTTCCGATTACAAGTCGGGAGCTCTGCCAATTGAGCTACGCTAGCCTGGTAAATCAAATTTCAAGTAGCAGAAAAAAGCAGGGGGAACATACACACTTTTTTTTCCGTGTCAAGGTTTTTTTGTGATCCAACCGAAAAAAAAACAAAAAAAGAGAGAAATTTCGCGCTCTTGTATACCAACAAAATAAAGAAGGCGCTTTTTTTTGTCAAAAAGAGTTTTTTTCTTAGGATGTTTTTGTTTTTATTATTTGTCTTTAGAGAGGACTTAATGATTCTTTCCGCAGTCAAAGGAATGAGCGATCTGTACGGATCCCGCGCGATCCGCTGGACAAAAATGGAAGAGACCATCAAAAAAATAGTCGCGTCGTCCAACTTCACCGAGATCAGGACTCCGATAGTCGAGGAGCTTGCCCTTTTCAAAAGGGGGGTCGGCGAAAGCACTGATGTCGTCCAGAAAGAGATGTACGACTTTCTCGACAAGAAGGGGCGCCACATCGCGATGCGTCCGGAGGGGACGGCAGGCGTAGCCAGAGCGTTCGTCGAACACGGCCTGGGGCTCAACGAGCCGCTTCCCCTTAAAACCTTTTATATAGGACCTTTTTTCCGGTACGAGCGTCCGCAGAAGGGCAGATACCGCCAGTTCCACCAGTTCGGGATCGAGGTCTTCGGCGACGAGACTCCTCAAATCGACGCAGAACTCATATTCACGGCGATGCGGGTCCTGACGAGCTTCGGGATCCAGGCAGAGGTCCACGTCAACTCCATCGGCTGCCAGAAGTGCCGCGCCGACTACCGCGAAAAACTGATTTCATACTTCTCGACAAAAAAAGAGGGGCTCTGCGAGGACTGCAGGAACCGTCTGGAAATCAACCCGCTGCGCCTTCTGGACTGCAAGGTCTGCGATCCGAAAACACGCTGTGCGGACATTCCGAAGATCACCGAATGCCTCTGCGACGACTGCCGCGGGCACTTCGAGCAGCTTCAGAGATCGCTCACGATCTTCGGCGTTCCGTTTGTTGTCGATCCCTTTATCGTCCGCGGGCTTGACTACTACACAAAGACAGCTTTCGAGATCACCGCGATCACAGGCGGCTCCCAGAACGCTGTTGCCGGAGGAGGGCGCTACGACAACCTGATCCACGATATCGGCGGTGCACAGATGCCGGCGACCGGATTCGCAATGGGGCTTGAACGCCTCTTTGACCTCATTCCGGAGGATTTTTTCGAGCTTCCGCAGGTCTCTGTCGGCTACGCGCTCTCCGAGGATGCCGTCGACCAGCTCGTCGCCTTTGCGAAAAACATGGCAGGGCAACCCCTCAACTTTTTTGCCGACTACAAGCCCAAAAAACTGAAAAAGGCCCTTCAGAAGGCTGACCGCGTCGCTGCGGCATTCACCTTCATCATCGGCGAGGACGAGGCTAAGGAGCACCTGATCCTTGTAAAAAATATGGAAACAGGTGAGCAGAAAACGTTTGCCCAGAACGATATCGAAACGATTCTCGGATTCTGCCGCTGACAACGGAAGGGAGGCTTAAATGAAAAAGATCATCACCTTTTTCCGCAATGTTTTCGTAGTGATAGGCATTTTGACTGTGATAACTGTCGTCAGCATCGTCATGCTTGCCGTCACCATTTCGGAGAAAATTTCAAAAAGCGGCGGCTTCAAGGACGAAGTCTTTGAAAACACTCTGCTGACCATCAGCACTTCGGCGATCTCCGGCGATGTTTTTGCCAAGACCGACTACATGGTGCTGAACTCCTTCTTCACGACGCAGATCTCTCTGATCGACACGCTCTCAACGATCCAAAAAGCGGCTAACGATCCGAAAATATTAGGCATTTTTATCAACATGAACTCGCTCAAGCTGAACTATGCGCAGACAGAGGAACTCAGGAAAGGGCTCGCTGAGTTCAAGAAAAGCGGCAAACCGGTCTACGTCTGGAGCGACAGCTACGGCGAGATCGCAAGCGGCACAAAGAGCTACTTCCTTGCCTCGGTTGCAGACAAAATCTACATCCAGGAGGCCGGCGCCATCGCCTTCAACGGGCTTGAATCGACCTCGGTCTTTTTCAAAAACGCCCTTGAAAAGCTCAAAATCGAGATGATCGGCGGCAAGCGCAAGGAGTACAAGACCTACTGGAACACCTACACCGAGGATAAGTTCACTGAAGCGCACAAAGAGTCGGCGGAATCGCTGCTGAACTCGCTCTTCTCAAAGATCGCGGCTGAGGTCTCGGAGTCCAGGAAGATCCCGATCAACGAGGTCTACCGGATCGCGAACCTGCCTCCGCTCTCCTCCAGACAGGCGCTGGAGGCAAATTTTGTAGACGGGATCAAATATCTGGACGAGGCTGTCGGCGAGATGAAGACGACCACAAAATTCATGAACAAAATGTCACTTATACGCTACAGCAAAAGCAACACGAACTTCATCGACATCAACGAGCTCGGCAACCTTCCGACGGCTCAGCCGCAGATCGCCGTGATCGAGATCCCGGGCGGGATCCACCGCGGAGAGAGCGACATTTCGCCCTCCGGGAATCCTGAATCCAGCGGCTCGGCAACGATCGTTTCGCTTCTCAAAAAGGCCTGGAAAAACGAAAACGTCAAGGGGATCATTCTCCGCGTCAACTCGCCCGGCGGCTCTGTCGTTGCCTCCGAAACCATCTGGAACCAGATCGGCGCGATGCGCAAGGAGAACAAAAAGCCGATAATCGTCTCGATGGGCGGTGTCGCGGCTTCCGGCGGCTACTACGTCTCAATGGGGGCGGAAAAGATCTTCGCCGACCACTGCACGATCACGGGTTCGATCGGCGTCGTTATGGGAAAGACCTACACCCGCGATTTTTTCAACATGCTCGGGATCACCTTCGACACGGCATCAACCGCTGAAACGCCGAACATCTTCTCGGCTCTCGACCGTCCGACTCCGGAGCAGATGGAATACTTCGAAAAGATGATGGATGAGACATACGACTCGTTTGTTTCACGTGCAGCACAGGGCCGCGGGATCGAAAAAGCGGAACTCGAAAAATATGCAAAAGGCCGCGTCTGGTCGGGCGAACTCGCCAAAAAGCACGGTCTTATCGACGAGATCGGCGGCTTCATGGATGCCTTCGACTTCATGAAAAACAAGATCGGCGCAACTGAAGCCAGACTTGTGAAATATCCGCTCGAAAGCGATATTTTCGCACTTGTCTTCCGGGGTGACGAAGACGACGCGACCTCCGTCGGGTCAAGGTTCGGCAGACTGAGCAGCATCCTGAACAGGCTGGCAAGGATCATCGGCACCCTGGAGCGTGAAGTCAACTCCGAGAGAGAGTTTTACAAAATCGAAGAGAGCATAGAAATCGACTGATTCCAGAAATGCGCGCAAAAATCCTACGCATCAACTTTGATAATCTGCTTGAAAAGGCGAAGCTGAAGGAGGAGACCTTCCTGATCTTCGCCGCCGTTCTGATCGGGATCATAACCGGAGCGGCATTCCTCTGCTTCAGCCACCTCATCGACTGGCTGTCTCACCTGTGCGTCGGCGAAGCGGCCTCGAACAGCGTTGCCGGCTACCGAAAACTTCCGTTTTTCATCAAAGTCATCCTGCCGCTTAGCGGCGTCACTGCCGGCGGATTCATCATCCGCTACCTCTGCAAAGAGAGCGGCGGCTCCGGGATCGGCTTCCTGCTGAAGACTTTGAAACTCAAAAACGGCATCATGCCCCCGCTGCTGGCGGTCTTCAAGATCATCACAGCGTCACTTTCGATCGCGACGGGCATCCCGCTCGGCAGCGAAGGCCCCATCATCGTCATCGGTTCGTCGATCGGCTCGACACTCGGACAGTTCCTTGCGATGCCGATCTCGCGGATCAAGCTCTTTGTCGGCTGCGGAGCTGCGGCAGGACTTGCAGTCGCCTTCAACGCGCCGATCGCCGGAACGATCTTTGCGGTCGAGACAATCCTCGGCAGCTATGCCATCGGGACGCTCACGCCGATAGTCGTCTCCGCAGCGACGGCAAGCTTCTTCGGAGCCTACTTCCTGCCCGGACACGAGGCTATCCCTAGCGCAGCGCTCGCAACGACGGCGGTAAGCAGCTCTCCCGCCGAAGTTGCGCTCTTCATCGGCTTCGGACTCATCAACGCGCTCCTCGGAGTCGGTCTCATCAAGCTGACCTACGCGAACTCGAACCTCTTCGACAGGTTCAAAAAGAGGCTTCCCGAATACATCCACACGCCGCTTCTGATACTTCCGTTCGCGCTGACGGCACCCTTCATCCCCGAAATTTTCGGTCTCGGCCAGGATGTCATGCTCTCGGCAAGCACCCTTCCGCCCTATTTTCTGATCATGATTGCGCTTTTAAAAATGCTCTTCCTCTCGATCGCGACCGCAAGCGGAGCCTCGGGCGGCATTTTCCTGCCGACACTTTTTATAGGATACATCTTCGGAATGGGTTTCGGCGAGGTGGTCGTCCGGCTGATCCCCGGCATAGACCAGTCGATCGGCTTCAGCTTCGGCCCCGTCGGGATCGGTGCGCTCTTCGGCGCGGCGACGCAGGAACCGATCTCTTCGCTCATCCTTGTCTTCGAGATAACCCGCAACTACCGGCTACTCCCCTCGCTGATGCTGGCAACGGTCGTCGCGACCATGATCTCGAAAAAACTCAGCAGCTTCTCGATCTACAACTACCAGCTCTTTAAAGAGGGGATCGAGGTCGACGAAAACGAAGAAGCCGCCATCATGAATGAAAACCATGTCGAGCTCTGTCTGCGCAGGGAGTGCGTCGTCGTCGGCACGCAGACGACTCTTTCGGAGCTTCTCGACAAGATGCGTGAACTCGAGCGTTTTGAGGCTTATGTCGTCGACGAAAACGGCATCTATATCGGGGCTATCAACGGGGTCTTCGGAGCAGAGGCAAAAATAAAATACAGTGAAATCAGCAACTTGGTTCTGGCAGAAGATCTTATTGACACCAGTTTCCCGACTGTCCGGCTCGACACTCCGCTATCTCAGGCGATGCGCTGCATGATCCGGCGCGAAGTCATCGAGCTTCCGGTCATCGGTGAGGACGGAAAAGTCGCAGGCTGCATCCACGAGCACGACCTGATCAACTTTTATCACCGCGAAATCATTGCGAAAAGCAGTATGCTCAAGACCGTCTGGTGCGCCGAGGACGAAGAGCAGTGCTCGATCCTGTTCGAGGACGAGTACAAAATCGAAGCGATACCCTGCCCGGCAGGCTTCTTCGGGAAGAGCCTCGTCGATCTCAAGCTGCGCGAAAAATATAACATACTGGTCCTCGCCGTTCGAGAAAAGAAAAGCGGCAGGGGAGTTGCGGCCGCGACTAAAATCCTTGAGGCCGGAGACATTCTGATTTCCGCCGGCACCCGCGACGAAATCAAGAATTTCAAGAAAAAAATCGGGCAAACCCCGAAATAAAATCCAACATTTTTTTGTTTTTTGGGCGCTGCATTCGTATAATGTCGCGCTTTTTTTAGGAGGTTTTATGAAAAAGTTGATTTTACTCATAATTTCGCTTTTCTTCTCGGCTTTTCTCTTTGCCGAACAGGTCGGCGAAACCAACACGTTCTACTTTTTTTACTCTTACAAGTGTCCTCACTGCCACGAGGCGCAGCCTTTCATCTCAAAGATCGAAACAGAGTACAAGGATATAACCTTCAAAAAGCTGGAGGTCCTGAAAGTCCCTGAAAACATGAAGCTTTTCAGAGAGATGACTCAAAAACTCGGCATTCAGGGCGGCGGCGTTCCGACATTCATCTTCAACGGAAAATTCATCGTCGGTTTCCAGTCAGGGCACCACGATGCGCTTATCCGCGAAATGATCGAGATGAACAAGGCAGACGGAGAGTCCTGCGGCGAGCAGTGCAAGGAGTGCAAGGAAAACGTGATCGATGTCCCCGTGCTGGGAAAAATCGACGCGCAGCTTGTCAAACTTCCGAGCTTTACCTTCATAATCGGCCTTCTGGACGGCGTGAACCCATGCGCGATGTGGGTCCTGATGTTCCTGCTAACGCTTCTTGTGGCGGCAAAAGACAGGAAAAAAGTCGTAATGATCGGCTCCGTTTTCGTTCTTTCGTCGGGTGTCGTCTACTTCCTTTTCATGACAGCGTGGCTCAACATTTTCACCTTCATGGGCATGACAACATACGTCACGATCGCCCTCGGAGTCGTCGCGCTCGTCATGGGACTCATCAACATGAAGGAGTTCTTCTTCTTCAAAAAGGGTGTCAGCCTGATGATCCCCGACAAGGTAAAACCCAAACTTTTCGAAAAAATGAGAAAGGTCATCAACAACAAAAACATGTTCCTTTCGATCCTCGGGACGATAGCTCTCGCATTCTTCGTAAACCTGATCGAGCTCGGCTGCACGATCGGACTTCCGGCGATCTACACGAGAGTCCTCTCGATCCAGAATGTCTCGACCCTGAAAAAATACCTCTTCATGGCGCTTTACAATGTCTACTATGTCGTTCCGCTTGCGATAATCGTCCTTGTTTTCGTAGTTACGATGGGTAAGCACAGATTTGAGGAAAAACATGCGAAAAAACTCAAACTCGTAAGCGGTCTTCTGATGCTGACACTCGGACTTATCCTTATCATCAAACCTGATCTCCTGGTCTTCTCTTAGAGGCATAAATGCGTATAATCACTAAGCTTTTTGTTTGCTTACTCTGTGCGTCCCTTTTTTCATGCACCCAGTTCGGAGAGTCGAGACGGAAGGTCGATCCGAACGAGATAAAGACAACAAAGCGTGCCAGCACCGAAGAATACGAAGAGGAATCGCGGCGCTCGCAGCGTGAGGCGGAGGCAACCGCCCAGCAGGAAGAAAACTCCAACAAAAACAGCATGTTGGGTGGCAAAAACAAGAAGAAGGATCCTAACCTTGTCGCCAAACGGCACCTGTCGAAGCACGAATTTAAGAACGGCGACATATATTACGGCAGCTTCTCGAACGGAAGGATGAACGGCGAAGGCGAGTTCATCTTCGCGAAGGGCGGCCAGTACAAAGGAGAATTTGCGGACGGCGAGTTCAACGGTCACGGCGTTCTGGTCTATCCGGACAACACCGTCTATGCCGGAGAGTTCGTCAACGGCAAAAAAGAGGGTCACGGCGAGATCAATTTCTCCTCCGGGAACCGTTACACCGGAGACTTCCACGATGACAAGATCGACGGAAACGGCATCTTCTACTTTGCCTCCGGCGGCTACTACGAGGGTCAGTTCGCAAAAGGCAAAAAACACGGAAAAGGCACGCGTTTTTACTCTGACGGAAGGATCTACGAAGGCGAATTTTCGAACGACAAACGCACCGGCTTCGGCAAAATGAGCTACACCGACGGTTCGGTCTACGAGGGTGATTTTGTCAACGGCCTGCGTCACGGCACCGGTAGCATAACCCTTCCGAACGGCGACTTCTGCCACGGGGAATTCACCCGCGACGAGCTTAACGGCAACGTCCGTTTCACCTTCGCCTCTGACGGAAGAGTCTACGAGGGCAAGGCTGATTTCGGCCGCCTTGACGGTCCCGCGATCATCAACTTCAAAGACGGCAGCTACTACGACGGCGAGATCAAAAACGCAATGCCGAACGGAACCGGCACGCTTTACAAAAAGAACGGAGAAGAGATCACCGCCGAATGGAAAAACGGCGAGATCGTTTTCAAAAATAAAGGCGATTCCGCCAATGAAGAGAATCGGCAGGAAGAAGAAGCCGGAACAGAAGAAGATGAAGAAGATGATGATGAAGACAACTAAAAGCAGGAGCGGACAATGAAAACTTTAATTTCCGAAGAGCAGATCAGACAAAGAGTCAAAGAGCTTGGAGCAGAGATTTCAGAAGCCTATCGCGGCATTCCATTTACATGTGTTGTGATCCTGAAGGGCAGTATAATTTTCGGAGCCGATCTCGTGCGCAGCATCGATTCCGACCAGCTTGAATTCGATTTCGTAAGGCTTTCGAGCTACTGCGGCAAGAAATCGACAGGAAACGTCCAGATGCTTATGGGAGAGCTTGCAAAATATGAGGGCAAGCACCTTCTTTTGGTCGAAGATGTCGTAGACACCGGAACGACCCTCACGTTTTTCATGGAAAAACTCCGCGAAGTTCATCCGGCATCCGTGAAGATCTGCTCGCTTCTTGAAAAAAAGATGATCAACCAGGGCAAAGTCAAGATCGACTTTCTCGGCTTCGACATCCCGAACGAGTTTATCGTCGGCTACGGTCTTGATTACAACGAAAAGATGAGAAACATCCCCTGCATCAAGATTTTAGACAAGTAAAAATGCTTAAAAACATATCGCTCCCGTTGGAGCAGTACGCATTCCAACCGTTTGACTTCACAAAGCTTTTTGGCAATTACGGCTCTATCGAAGCCGAGATCGGCTTCTGCAGCGGATTGTTTCTCTCGGAGTACGCCAACTCAAAACCAAATACGAAATTTTTAGGCATCGAATACAGCCCGAAGTTCTTTGTCCGCGGCGAAAACAACCTTGTCAGAAAGCTGAAACAGGACAACGTAAGGATCATCTGCTTTGACGCGATCGCCGTCATGAAGGAGCTTGTTCCCTTCTACTCGCTGGACGCGGTACACATCTACTTCCCGGATCCGTGGCCCAAGAAAAAGCACCACAAAAACCGCCTTGTACGGTTTGAAAACCTTCTGATGATCCACAACCGGCTGAAAAAGGGCGGAAAGCTCTACATCGCGACCGACCACCCGGAATATGCCGATTTCATTGCCAGAGAGATCGCGGCAACCGGCGAATTTTTCAAACAACTCCCCTACGGCGAAGAGGACCGTCCAATCAAAACCAAGTGGGAAAAAAAGCAGATAGCGAACTGCTGGACGATCAACTACTTTCTGCTTGAAGCCAAATAAAAGCTGCAGAGATTAAGAATTCGGATTGACTACAGTCATTTCGACCGAGATTTCTTTTGTGACTTCAGTACCATCTTCACCCTTTTCAGACCATGTGAAGAGTGCTTCGTTTGAACCGACACTTATTTCGGAGCTGAACGACGCCTCTTTGACTGAATCAGATGATTTTATAAACGGATTCGAGCCCATGCTGGATTTGCCACCGACATATACTCCGTCAAAAATATCGTTATCTGTTGAAAAATAGAGATCAGAACATGGTGCCAGACAGGCGGTATCCGGTTCAATGCTGTAGACTTCACATCCTGACAGACTTTTCAGTTTCAGAGTTTCCGGAATAAAGTCAGGACATTCCACAATCTTGCCCTTTTCTTTGCACTCTTTGCCGAAAGAGATCTCGAGTGTCTGCAAATATTCAATATGCTTAGCTGTTTCTTCTTCATTTTTGTATTCCCAGTTGCACACTGCATGGTCAGCTTTGGCAATCTCCTGAATGCATGTGTCAGAAATATCTTTTTTAACAGAACGCGTACCGAAAGATGATTTTACTGTGCACCCTTCCTGTGGCGTCTCACTATTACCGCAGTTCAAAAACATGAAAGCAACTGAAATTACAATTAAAAACATTCTTTTAGTCATGGTTTGCCTCCAAAGGTCTTACTTTATCTCGAAGTGAGCTTTGTGGTTTTTGCCTTCATAATTGATTTCGATCGCTTTGATAGATTCGATCTCTTCGGCGGTCGAAGCGGTGTATTCTATCGGCATAAGATAACAGCAATCGTCACATCCTGCAGCCAGATCAAGGTCTGTATCACGTTCCAGAATGCTGACTTTGAGAATATTTTCATCGATTCCTTCAACTTCGTAGCCGTATTCCCAGTCATAACCACAGTGCATCTCGCCGAACCAATTGAATTTAATGGTTTTGTCTTTTGTTTCAGTAACTTCGACATACTCGTTGCAGGAATAGTAGTCTTCATTTTCCGTATAAATTCTGTCCCTCAAAGCAAAAGCCGGTTCTACATGACGGCATTCTCCGACATCAACAGCTTTGAAACCGTTTCCGTTTTCAGAATCAGTCCCGTTTTCAGAACCGTTGTCGCTGCCTCCGCAGCTTAAAAACATAAAAACCGCTAAAACAAGTGTCAAAAGTAATTTTTTAGTCATGGTTCACCTCCAATAAATACATAAAATACATGGATATTTTATCCTGAAACAGATGAATTGCAACAACCAAAAAAAAAAAAAAAACAATAAATTTCAGCAGTTAGAACAGAACACTTACTTTAACAGGCAAACTTTCGTGTCAAAAATCAGACAAACAGCAGCGAACAGCCGCCGGATTTTTATCGTCTATGATTTTGATGACGCTACCAGACCATCCCCTTGAAGTCGGTCGGAATCTCATACGAGGTGAGCTCTTCAACTGTTCTGAAGAGTTTGTAGAGAAAAAGTCCGCTTCCCGGAAGAGTATGCGGGACACGGTTCCTGTCCCTCGCGGCAATAAGATCCGGGATAGAGTCCGGAGAGATCCTACCGCGGCCGACGCCGACCAAAGTGCCTGAAATTATTCGGATCTGGTGTTTTAAAAAGCCGTCTCCCGTGAAATCGAAGGCAAGATAGTCCCCGAAATCGGTGATTTTTGCCTGGTGGATAGTCCGGACAGTCGTCTGAACATCGCTTCCGGAGGCCATAAAGGTCGCGAAATCGTGGATCCCGACAAAGTGCCTGACAGCGCTCTGCATTGCCGGAACATCAAGCGGATAGCCGCTGTGCCACGAAAAATCGGATGCAAAAGGCGAGGCTACCGGCTGCGTGCAGACCATGTAGCGGTAGTGCTTTCCCGCCACAAATTCACGCCCGTCGTACTTCCCTTCAAGCCGCTCGACATTGATGACCCGGATATCGCTCGGGAGAAAGGAATTCAACCCCTTTTGAAAGGATTCCGGCGGAATGTTTCTGAGCTCGGGGACCGTCGCGATGAACTCGAGCGCGTGGACTCCGGCGTCAGTCCTGCTGCAGCCCGACGGATAGGGGACCTCCATCCTGAAAATTTCGGCGACGACATCCCGCAGGATCCGCTGGATCGTCACGGCGTTCTCCTGCGACTGCCATCCGTGGTATCTTTTTCCGCAAAATGAAAGGGTAAGGATATACATTTTTAATCCAGTTTTATGCTTCCAAGGCTGCACGAGCCATCGTGTTCCAGAGGAACGATCAGGAGCGAATCAAAGCCGGCCTCGCTGATCTCCTGCGGGACGCTGCGCCTTCTCGTATACATTCCAAAACGTTTTTTCTCGGGAAGGATCGTCAGTTTTCCCAAAGACTTATCCTCTTTATAGAAGGTTATTTCATAGCTGTCGGACGAATCCAGAGCAACGTCGATCTTTGAAGATTTATACTCCTTTTCGAGGTCGACTTTCACTCCGCTCCGGCTCATGACGATGTTTCCCGGCTCGTTCCACTTCGTCCTGTTTTTCGTCACTTTCGGAAGCTTCGAGAGGCGGACCTCCTTTAAAAAATCCTTCGTTTCAAGCCTGTAGATCGTAAACCCGAAATCCTCTTTTATCGGGCTAAGATCGTATTTTTTCAGCTCTTTTTTGCCAAAGAACCCCTTTTTGAAGACAAAGTATGAGTTCTTCCAGTCAGCGTTTTTCGCATCCTCCAGAGATTTCAGGGCGACCTTTCTGCTTGAGGAGTAAAGAAGCGGCGCATCCCGGTGAAAATAGGCGTAACCGCCGCACCAGATCTGCGGGATCCCGAAAATAAAGGCCCGCTCAAGACCTTTGATTTCACCTGTTTCGGAGGCAATTTCCAGGATCCCGGTGAAAAATTTACGTTTTCCCCGGTCGCTTCTGTTATCTTCAAAAGCCTCCGTTGTGGAAGAACTGTTCCATAATTCATGATACTTGCGGTAGGGAGATGCCTCCAGTGAAAAGATAAGCAGAAGGGAGAGGACAACAGCGTAACCGCGCCTTGCCTCCCTGATCCGGCTTGCAAGAAGGGCAAAAGCCGCCGAAGAGAGCGCTGTCAGGGCAAAATATGACGCAAAGACAAATCTTGGCTGCTTGTGTCCGATAGCCGAATGAACAGCAAGAAAGAGAACGAACGGCAGAGCGAAAAGAAGCACGTTTTTCATTTTCCTGAAATAAATTACCGACAAAACGACCAGTAAAACCGCAGAGATATACGTTACCGGATGGAACGTTCCGGCTATATCGGCAAGATAGAAATACCAGGGGGAGACTCCGCCGGTCCTGTCAGAAAATTTCTGCAGAATATTGTAGTCAAGGTATGTCAGAAACGACTGCATGAATTTTCCCCAGGTAAAGAGATCCAGAAGCCCCTGAAGAAGCATCATCCCGATATATCCGAACCCGAATACAAGCGCCGCCTTGAAGCGATCTTTCGAGACCAGAAAGAGCGCGACTGCCAGACCAAAGGCAAAAACCGCGTTCTGAAAGCGGATCATAAAGGCGATCCCGCTCATCACGACCGACCAGAAAAGGTGCCTGTTTTCGGATGTGTCGGCATGGCGGATAGCAAAGTAGAGAGCGAAAATCATGAACGGAAGAGAGGCCGATTCCGAAAGCGTCCTCACCGAGACATATGCCAGAAAATAGCTTGCCGCAAGAGGCAGAGTAAAGAGGAACGAAAGCCCCTTTGAAAGCCTGAAGTTCCGTAAAATCAGATATGTGACCCCCATAGAAAGGCTGTGGAGCAGGCTGAAAAAGAGCTTTATTCCGATATTCAGGCCAAGTGCGTTCTTAACTCCGCAAAAATCAAGGATTTTGTAAACGCCGGCCAGGATCCCCGGCAGGAACCAGCTCCTTGCGCCGACCCGGAACTCCCAGTAGGTGATCGCCTTTCCGAAGGCAAGTTTGTGGGCCATTTCAACGGTCTGGTAGATCTCGTCCGGATAGATCTGGGCAAAACTTGTGCCGGAGGCAACAGCCCTCACCGCCAGCGAAATGCAGAAAATCAGGCAAAACCAGAAGGAATCACTGCTGTTTTTTTCGATTTGTTCCCTGTAGTAGATTGCCATAAATATCTCTCCTTGAAGTTAATCCAGCTTGAACTCCTCCTTCCAGTTGTCCTTTTCGCTCCAGTTCGGCTGCTCTCTCTTTGTGAAAAGGTAATTCCCCATCACAAGATAATCCATTTCGGTCCGCATGAAACAGCGGTAGGCATCATCCGGAGTGCAGACGATGGGTTCGCCGCGGACGTTGAAACTCGTGTTGACAACGATCCCGTAGCCGGTCTTTTCCTTAAATTTGTTTATAAGCTGCCAGTAGCGAGGATTTGTCTTTCTGCTTACGCTCTGGATTCTTGCAGAGAAGTTGATATGGGTGATCGAAGGAACGTCACTCCTTTGGAAATAGAGCCTTTCGTAAAGAGGCAAATCATTATAATTATTTGGAATTTTGCATCTTCTGGACTCAACGACAGGAGCCACAAGAAGCATATACGGCGACTTTGTCGTGATATCGAAAAACTCCTGGATATCCTCTTCGAGGACCGACGGAGCGAACGGCCTGAACCCCTCGCGGAACTTTATCTTGAGGTTAAGCTTCTTCTGCATGTCGGGACAGCGCGGATCTCCCAGGATCGAACGGTTGCCGAGCGCTCTCGGCCCGAATTCCATTCTTCCCTGAAACCAGCCGATAACGGTGTCGTTGTTGAGAAGCGACGCCGTTTTGTCACACAATTCATCGAAATCATTAAATTTTTGATAAACAGCTTTGTATTTGCGGGCGACCCGTTCTATCTCGAGATCGCTGAACTGCGGCCCCAGGTAGGCTCCGCGCATCGAGTCGTCGGGGTCGATCTCATTGCGTTCGTTCTTGAAATAGATGTAGTGCGCCGCAAGTGCCGCGCCGAGAGAACCTCCTGCATCTCCGGAAGCCGGCTGGATCCAGATATTTTTGAAGATCCCCGCCTTAAGGAGCCTGCCGTTTGCAACACAGTTGAGGGCGCAACCGCCGGCAAGCGCGATATTTTCGGATTTAGTCAGCTCCTTTGCCGTATTTGCAAGCTTCAGGACTATCTCTTCGGTGACCTCCTGGATCGCATAAGCCATGTTCATGTAGTGCTGGTCGAGCTCCTGTTCGGGCTTCCTCCTCGGGAAACCGAAGAGCTTCTCCCACCTGGCGTCGTTCGTCATGCTGAGCTTTGTCGCGTAGTCGAAGTAATCCATATTCAACAGAAACGAGCCGTCCTCGCGGATGTCGACAAGCGTCTCCAGGATCTTCCGCTTTATCGATTTCGTCTCCTCAGCATCGGGGTTTCCGTAGGGTGCGAGCCCCATCAGCTTATATTCACCGCTGTTGACCTTGAAACCGCAGTAGTAGGTGAACGCAGCATAAAAAAGACCGATCGAATGCGGGAACTCCAGTTCGCGCAACATACTGATTTTATTGCCGTTTCCATATCCAATGGTCGTTGTCGCCCACTCTCCTACCCCGTCAAGCGTAAGGATCGCCGCATCCTTGAAAGGTGACGGGAAAAAGGCCGAAGCGGCATGGGAAAGGTGGTGTTCCGGAAAGAGGATCTGCGGGATCTTCTCGCCCTCCCGGCCGAGCTTCGAGAGCTCCCTGCGGAGGTTGTCCTTCATAAAAAGCTTCTCTTTGATCCAGACCGGGATCGCCGAATTGAAGCTTTTAAGCCCAGCAGGCGCAAAGGCGTGGTAAGTTTCGAGAAGCCGCTCGAATTTGATATAGGGCTTATCATAAAAAACCACAGCCGTGAGGTCGCCGAGCGAAACTCCGGCCTCGTCTAGGACAAAGCGGCAGGCGTTGACCGGGAACGACGAATCCTGTTTTTTACGTGTGAACCGCTCCTCGTGGGCTGCCGCGAAGATCTTTCCGTTTATTGTCAGAGCAGCTGCGCTGTCGTGATAGTAGGCAGATATGCCGAGAATGATTTCGTTCATATTTCACTTCAAAAAATCGTGTAAATAAAAGGTGCGATCGCGCTGCTCCCCGAAAGGACGATCAAAAGACCCAAAAGCAGCAGGATAACGATCAACGGCAGGAGCCAGAACTTTTTGCGTGTCTTTAAAAACCCCCAAATATCCTTAAGAATTTCCATAACTTCTCCAAATCAGAAAGGCTTGTCCAGATCTTCGGCAGTATACTCGTGGTCTCTTGTCCCGAAGACCGAAGCCGTACCCTTTTTAAACTGTTTCAAACGAAGAGAGTCCTTGCCGAGAAGACGCCTGAAAAGCCCTGTCGGCGTAACAACGACAAAGAAGACTATCCCTAGAAGGAGTTTCGACATCACGCTGCCCAGAATGCGTGAGAAACCGAACCAGAGCTTCGCGAAGGGCAGAAAAACGATGGGAGCCGTCATATCCAGGACAAGAACGGCTATCGCCGCAATAAAAAACGGCTTTATCGCGAAAATCACATAGCAGATAAGAAGGATCAGGACAAGAGCCATTCCGCTGTCCGACGCCTGCCTGCGGTTTTCCGCGGTTTTTGATAAGCTTTTTATTTTGTTATCCATTTCGTCAACCTTCAGCCAAAAAACGGTGTATTTTACATATTAAGGTAAAAAACTCAATGAAAAAGCTAACTTGCTTGCCTATAAATAATAATTGGGGTATAAACCGCATGTAAATATTTTTTTGGAGAAAGGCATGAAAAACTCTGAAGAGATCAACAGCAACGCTGAACTTGTCGTTCTGCAGGCGGCGAAAGGTACCTCTGTCGTGAAGTTTTCGGACGACATCAACTTTGCAGTCGGCACAAACGGCAACTTCATCAAAATCAGCGATTATGAAAGGTCGCTTATCGCCGATTTTGACGGCAAAAGCACTCTGGCAGACATCATTGCAAAGAGGCTCGAGCGGGGAGACACCGCGGTTTTCAACACCCTTCTGACGCTGATCGGACGTCTGAACGACAAGGGGCTTCTTGCTCCGGAGTGTTCGGAAAAACTTCAGCAGATCAATACCGGCAGCTCCCGCGGCTTTTTTGAAAAGACACTCGCGGAAAAGCAGATCGGCAAAAACGGCTTTCTGGCGCTTCTCGGGAAGTTTTTTAATTCCGTCGCGGCGCTCATCATCTTTTTTGCGGCATCGCTCACCTGCATTTTCGCACCGTCGCTCAAGGGCGTGAACCTGCTGACATCGATCACGGGCGGCGCTTTGACAAACCGGGGCCAGGCTTATCTGGCGGCGATCGCCTTTATCATCATCTTCATCTTTATCGTCCTTTCGCTCCCGGCTTTTGTTTCGGCATGCACGCTCCTTTCGCAGGGGATCGAACCGACTTTGAGGCTCAAATTCAAATACGGCCTCATCTACCTCTCGGCGGATTCGGCGCAAATTATAAAAAAGGGCAGGATCACCGCGACAAAGCACTACGCGATGTTTCTTATGACCCCGTTCGCCCTCTCCGGAACAGCGGCACTTCTCTGGAATCTCGGGATAAGCCGCCCGATGATGGCAGTCATCAACATCATCGCCTTCGGAAGCGGCCTGATCATGGCCTCTCCGCTCGGAGAGACTCCGCTTGCAACGCTTCTCGGCTTCTTTATGCTGGGCGACGGCGCATCGCTCGCCTACCTCAGAAAAAAGTTCATAAAGGATATCTTCTCGACGGGCAAAGGTTCCGACATGCTGATAATCCTCTCAAGCGTCGGACTTATCTGGATCTACATTATGTACGTCTACTTCTGGCGCGTTGCCAGAGCGACTGTCAGCTATCTGACTTCAGACCTTTACGACGCGATTTTGAACTCGGAGACCGGCTCGGTAATCCTGGTTTCGCTGTCGCTGCTTTTCATTCTGCTTCCACTTGTCGCGGCAATAGTCAGATTTATCATCGTAATCTTCGGAAACCTTGGAGCCGTCGCGCTTACACCGCTTGCAAAGATGAAAAATCTTGCAGGAGAGATCTCTTCCAAAAGCGTTCCGGCGACAGAGACGATCGTCAGCTTTCTGAAGGAGGTACCTCTCTTTGCATCGCTTGACGACGCCTCGATCAAAGCTCTCTGCGGCCATATAAAGCTCCGCAGATACGCAAAACACAGCGCTGTCGTCAGGCAGGGCGAAGAGGGCGATCACTTCTACACCATTGTTGACGGTGCAGCTGATGTAATCGTTGAGACCGGCGGAAAGACCAAGACTGTCGGCAGACTCTCGACCGGCGACTCCTTCGGCGAAACGGCGCTCCTCGAAAAGGGAAAACGTACCGCAAGCGTCGTTACGACCGCACCTTCGACGCTCTTTGAGATCAGCCGTCAGGCATTTGACGAATTCGTTGTTTCGCACGCAGAAAGCAAGGAGAAGATCACGGAGGTCATCAGACTCAGCAAGATCCTCCTCTCTTCGCCAGTCTTCTCTTTCATGGACCAGAGACAGCTTTCGGCCCTCCTTAAAATGCTCAAAACGGAAAAAGTCAGCGCAGGAACACTCATCTTCAGCCAGGGCGACGAGGGCGACAAATTTTACCTCATCCGCGAAGGCAAGGTCCATCTCACAAGGTTGGAAAACTCTGTCGACACACTGGATATCACTTTGGAGGAGGGCCAGTTCTTCGGCGAAATGGCTCTCGTCAAGAATATTCCAAGAACCGCCAGCGCGACGGCAGTTACGGATTCTCTTTTCTGCACGCTTACCAAAGAGGAGTTCCTCAGTATGCTTAGCGGCAGCCTCTTCAGCGGAAGAGAGATGGGTTTATTGATCAATCAGAGAGCTTCTCAGCTCGGAACGGAGGTATTAAAGTCATGTTCGCGAAAATAATCGGCTTAACGGCTATAGTTTTCGTCCTTGCCCAGGCGGCAGGCGTAGGTGAAGAGCAGCTGAAATATGTGACCGACATCGCAAAAATCACATTGACGCAGCACGAGGTCAATTCGATCGCTCACATGATCTACACCGGAAAGATCCTTTACGCAGAAAACGAAGGAAGGCTTCCGAACTACAGTGAAGAGGAGTGGGCGCAGTGGATCCGCAGGGAGATGTCCTCCAAAGTCGGCGGAAGAGACACCTCGAAGGATTACTGGGATATCCCCTACACCATCGAGGAGACCGACGAGGTCCCCGGGCTTTCCGGATCAGGCTTCGTTGTCAGGAGCAGCGGTCCTGACACCCGTCGCCAGAACGAAGACGACATCCTTGCGGGATACGAATACAGAAATTAAAATTCCGGGATCTTCCGCCAGGTCATTTGGCATCGACCGAGGGTTCGACATGGATCGAGATTTGCGTTTCCAAACCAAATTTTTCGCGTATTTTTTCTTCTGCTTCAATAGTTACATCGTGTGATTTCGCTACGGTCATTTCCGGAGCGACGACTATGTGGACATCGATGATTATCTGCGGACCGAGCCTGCGTGTTTTGAGATCGTGGACATCTGAAACACCCTCCACAGCGGAAATTATCCGAGTTATCTCGTTCTCAATTTCATCCGGAAGCGATGCGTCCGTCAGCTCCAGAAGGGCGGGGATCGACATCTTTACGGCAACAACAAAGATCACCACGCTGATTATGCAGCTCACAAGAGGATCCAGCAGGATCCACTTGCCGCCGAGCAGTATCGCTCCGCCGATCCCGATCAGCGCTCCGACAGACGAAAGCGCATCGGTCCTGTGGTGCCAGGCGTTCGCGGCGAGCGTTTCGCAGGAAAACCTCCTCCCTACGCGGATCGTCCACTGGTAGAGGATCTCCTTGACAGCAACGGAAAGCAGCGCTATTGCCGCGGCAAAACCCGAAGGGGCCTCAAGGTTTCCGCCCGAAAGGACGGAACGGATGTCGGTAATGCCGTGCTGCATCAGCTTTATGGCAACGCCAATCAGCAGCAGAGAGGCGAAAAAGGTCGCCAGAGTCTCAAATTTCCCGTGGCCGTAATCATGCCCATTGTCCCTGCCGCGGGCCGAAATATTTATCATAACGAGAACTATCAGATCGCTCACAAGGTCGGAGAGCGAATGAACAGCATCCGCAATCATGGCAGAGCTTCTGCCGAAAATTCCGGCAACCAGTTTCAGAGCAGACAAAGCCATATTTATAACTGCACCCCAAATCGTGACCCGTGACAATTCCGTCTGTCTGCAGCTCATAATCACCTCGCAACAAAATTATTTCATTAATGCATTATTTCAGGAGAAGCCCTTTTAGGTATTCGGTTTCCGGAGCAGCAAGCCGGATCGGGTGATCAGGAGCCTGATGAAGCTGTTTCAAAATCGAGATCTCGCGGCCTGCGTCATGCGCGGCAAAGGCGACAGCACTCCTGAAATCGGCCAATGTAACGGCTCCCGAACAGGAAAACGTCGCCATGACACCGCTCTTTTTCAAAAGATTGAGAGCATTTAAATTAAGATCCTTGTAGGCCCTCAGCCCCTTCTCGAGATACTTGTTCGACGGTGCAAGCTTCGGCGGGTCGAGAACTATCGAATCAAAGGATCTCCTCTCTTTTGCAAAGGTACGGATCAGCTCAAAAGCGTCGCCTCTGACAAATTCATAGCGCTCCCTGCCGATAGAATTGAGCTTCATATTCTCTTCGACAAGAGCCTCGGACTCTTTGGAAATATCCAGCAGGATCGAGTGTTTCACCGAATTTTTGAGAGCATAAACCGAAAACGCTCCTGAATATGCACAGATATCCACCATCTCACCGAAGGCGTTCTCTCCGAAGATCCTGCGGTTGTCGCGCTGATCGGCATAAAAACCCGTCTTTTGAGCCGTAAGATCAACAGAAAAAAGCAGGCCGTTCTCTCTGGCGACTATCTTTTCGCTGTCAAGTTTGCCGAATAAAAGCCCGTTTGAAGCAGGCAGCCCCTCGATTTTTCTGCCGTCGCCGTCACTTCGCTCAAAGACAGCGTCAAGCCCGGCTGTTTCGGCGATCTTCTTTGCCAAAAACGGTTTTATTTTATCGAATCCAGGCGTTGAAACCTGCATCACGCCTACCTTTCCGAAGATATCGCAGACTATTCCCGGAAGCATATCGGATTCAGAATAGATCAAGCGGACGATCGTTGTATCGGAGGTGATCATCCCCTTCCGGAGGCTGCAGGCGTCCGCGATCCTGGCTGATATCCAGGCCTCGTCGGGCCTTTCCGGCTCTGCCCAGCTCAAAAGCCTGACGCGTATCCCCGACTTTGAGTTATAATGTCCCCAAGCGATAAACTCGCCGCCTGCGCTTTTTACGGCAACGACATCGCCGTCTTCGATATTTTCCGAGGTTTTGCGGACCGCGCCTGAATAGATCCAGGGATTGTGTTTTTGAGCGAGCCTTTCCCTGCCTTTTTCAAGAATGACCCATTTTTCCATGCTTGACATCAGTTTTCCATCTCTCTTTCATCCAAAAAGTGGAACAAAATCTGAAGCTGCGTTGTCTCAGGCAAAACGGCTCTGGCAGCATTAAAAACATCCAGAAGCTCGTCTGCTCCTACGTTTCGGCGCTCCGTAACGGAAAGATTTTTATCCAGAACAAGAACATCTGCCGGCTTAAAAAGCGTTTTTATTTTGGTTATCGCGACACAAAGTTCGTTGGTTGAACCGATTTTTAGAATGCTTCCGACAGGATAGATCCCTAAAATTGCGATCATCGATTCGACAACTTCCCGCCTGAAAGCGGTCCCGGAATTTTTCATCAGCATTCTCAGTGCCTGGTGCCTGGTAAGGGATGGACGTTTCGGATCACCCTTCGGATCTGCTTTCGTGACCGCGTCAAAGTAAGAAACGGCCTTCAGGATATCTCCGGAGGGCGTTCCTGACGAGGCATCCGGATCCGAAATCGCGATCTCTCTGAAATCCTCCGCTCTGAAACCGCAGTTGAGCGCCGCCTCTATTCTGTCGTAGTTGAATTCATCCATCCTGGAAAGAGCGGAATATCCGGCCATCTTATCCTCGGAAAAGTATTGGAAATATGCCGAGATTCCGACTCTCTTCACAGCCTGAAGATCAAGCCTCATGCGGAGTGCGACTAAAATCGCAAGAAAGGCTCTAGAAGCCGCACTCGTTCCGGCAAAACTGCCCATCACGGTATGAAGCGAGCTCAAGTAGACCATAAAATCGATCGTCTCGGCCTTTTTCGCGTTAAGGGCGATCATCATGAGATCCTGAACGCTGCGTTCGATCATCCTGAGCGGAATACTTTCTGCCGCGCTGACCATCTTTTCATAATCCCCGAAGCTCGTAACCATCGAGATAAAGTTACGCCTTATCGACTGCTTTGCCGTATAGATAGGCAGATTGCCGGACTCCTCCGGGTCATAAGGAAAAATATCGATGTACTGAAGCGGCGGAAGTTCTGCCTTGACACGCTCGAAGTATACTATCTTGGGTTCTCTGCCTATAGGAAATTTGCCGATAGTCCTCATAAGCGTAACGATCTCGTCATCCGTAACGCCTTTTTTGAAAACAACTCCCGACATACAAAGCGAAAGGAACAGGTCGTAGATATCCTCAAAGTATTTGTCATCCTGCCTCTGACCTCTGATCCTGACCTTGTCGACCTTGATGTCTATTCCGTCGAAAAGGATCGAAAATTCATTTTTTTCGGCAAAAAAGAAGTTCAAAACCTCCCTGAAAAATTTTATTTCATCGACGATCCTCTCATTTTCAGGACCGAACATCTTGATGTTTTTCCAGAAGGTAAAAAAAGACTTGGAAAAGTTGTAACGCCACTTTTTTACCGAGTTTTCAAACTCCGGTCTGTTTCTCCGCTCTTCCATCAGCAGCCTCCGTTCAAAATAGTTTTCGTTTCGGCATCTCCGACGCTTCTACCCTTTTCGATCCAGTTTCTCATCAAAAGGTTTTTCTGAGACCTCTGCCTGACAAATTCAAACACCTGCTTCTTTAGCGGAAGATACTTGTCGCGCTTGAAAATGTTGCCGCGAAGCGTAAAAAGATATTCCAGATGCTCAAGCATCGGAGCCGTCATTTCGCCCTTCATAAGTTTCAGGATCTGCTCGATTTCATCCGGGTCGAGAGTCAGAAACTCAGGGCTTGTGATCCTTCTTTTGATCTGCATCAGGAACATTGAAGGATTGTCTAGTTTGTTCAATGAACTGAGAATGATCATTCTGAGCTCTTTAGTCTCAGAAAAGATAAGCGAGCCCGGCAGATCAAACAGTTCGCTGCGGCCGGAAGAGAGGATCCTGTCGGTATAACGCTCGTAATCCGTATAGTTGAATTTAGACCTGTTCTCCTGTTTGAAAATCTCGTTGAAGATCTGCTTTACACTGATGATATCCCTGACCTTCAGGAGGTTTTCAACAGCAAGGATCCTTACATCATCGTCCGGAGAAAAAACAGCCTTTTCCCAATATTCCATGTTCTCGTCTGCCGAATAGACGCTGAGAACGTTGGCCGCCTCGACACGGACCTGCTTCACCTCGTGGTTCATGACATTTCTTACAAGCGGCAGGAATTCTGGATTATCGGTATAGCGCAGGATATAGAGAAAATTCCTGACGACATGCCAGTCCGGATCTTCAAGGTATCTCCCTACAAGCTCGGAACTCTTCATATTCTTCGCGAGCCATTTAAGGCACTGGATCCGTATCTCTTTGTTCGTACACTCGCAGACCTTGACGAAAACGACATCAAAATTAGTCATACTGATGACATTTATAAGGTCGGCAAAGCTTTCGACCTGTTCAGCATCCGCACTATTTGCCTTCTCGAATATCGCATCAAGGAAAGCTCCGTCGTTGATTCTTTCTATAGTATCCCTGATGTTTTCAACAGTCTCAGTTTCGCTTTGATCGATCAGCTGCATCATTTGAAGAAGAGTGCTGAGATATACGAAACCGGAGATAAAGTCTCCGTTTGAGATGTTGAGGACCGTATACTCGCAGATCTTTCCGACCATTTTTTTGTTTGCCTCTTTGTTTGTGCCGGAAATTACCAGGCTTACGGCTTTTTCAAGATATCTTTTGACGGCAAAATCCTTACCGCGGCTCTTGAGCCACTTTTCAAATTCCTCTCCCAGCGGCTGCAAAAAACCCTCAAACTCAGTCGCAACGTTTGAAATTTCCCCGATCGTTGGGGTCTTTGACGTCACAAGAGTCTGATAATCCTTCGGTTTTATCGTATTCTTTACCCATTCCGGTTTCCATGGTTCAGGGTCACCCATATCCGGCTCTGAGATCGTTCCTATATGTGTGATGCCGTAATCCCAAAGCCTAGTATTGAAATCGTAGTCAAGAAGAGTGTAGTTCAACGTCTCCTTGATTACAGCGAAAAAGTTGATTATCTCTTCCTTGGTTATGCCTTTTACAAAATATAACTCTCTGATATCATTTGATAAAAATATATTCCTAAACTTCCTTTCGCCCTGATCGAAGAGCTTGATCTTCTTCTCCTGATAATAAAAACCGACCTTTTTTGTCGTAACACTTGCATATGGCAGAAGGTTATGGATAAGATCCATGTTCTGCTTCATTGTATCTGAAAACTCTTCGAAAATTTTGTCATGCACATCATAGATTTCCGTCATCTTTGAAACTTTGACCAGCTGCGCGATGATGGATCTGATACCACGGTAAAGCTGCTGCTTCTGTTCCATTGGAATTGAGCGAAAATATTCGGTCATTTCCCGCTTTTTTTCAATGTAGAGCATGTGGTCCCCCTTTTGATATTGATTTTAAAAACATCTTTTCCTATACTAACAGCAACACGAGTTTTATTATATCTATTATCTCTCTCGGAGCAAAAATGTGGGAAAAGGTTTTAAAAAAATTATCTGAGACGACCTCGATACGAGAAGATTTTTTGAGTACATTTGCCGTAAAAAACGAATCTCAGGATGAAATCAACCTCGTCTATTCAAGCGAAGATGCGTTCAAATTTCATACAAAGCTGAAAACCATCGAAAAGATAAAAAATATCGCTACCGATCTTTTCGGCGTAAATGTGACTTTTACTTATGATCCGTCTGAAGAATCAAAAAAACCCGTCCAGACAGATCTAAACTTGTTGATCGAAGAAAAAAAGAAGCCTAAAGAAGACGACGCTTTAGAAAGCACCCTCAACAAAAATTTCACTTTTGAAAACTTTGTTCCAGGTCCTACAAACAAAACTGCGTTCGAAGCGGCAAAGCTTGTGGCAAGGACTCCGGGACACGACTACAATCCGCTGCTGATCTACGGTGAATCCGGGCTCGGCAAAACCCACATAATCCAGGCGATCGGAAATTACGCGGAGACAACACGCAATGACTCCGTTTTTTACACCGATGCAAACATCTTCACAAATATGTACATCAACTCCATTAAGACTAACGAAATCGATAAATTGGAGAAAAGTATCTGTAAAAATAAAATATTGCTTATTGATGACATACAGTTTTTCAGCGGCAAGGAGAGTACTCAGACATTTCTTTTCAACATTCTTGTCTCTTTTTTTAACAGCAACAAAAGAGTTGTTTTTACATCGGACAGATACATAACTGAAATAAACGATATCCACGACAGGCTCAAAACAAGGTTCGCGATGGGAGCATCTCTGGAAATAAAACCGCCTGAATTTGAAACAAGAGTCGCTATCATACGAAAAAAGATCGAGCTCATGGAAAATATAAGTTTTGACGATGAAACGGTCAACTTCATTGCTTCGAATTTCAAAAACAATGTCCGTGAAATAGAAGGAGCTTTGACGACCATAAAAATCACCGCCGACCTTTGCCACGAAACTCACATAGATACCGCTTTTGCAAAACCGTGCCTTAAAAAAATGATAACAAAAAAGGTAGAGCTCGACGTATCCGACATTATAAAGATCACTGCGCTCAACATGAATATAAAACCTAATGACATTTTATCAGCTTCAAGGACAAAAAACATCGTTACAGCGCGTCATATCGCAGCATACCTTTCAAAAAAATATACATCTTCTACCTATAAAGAAATAGGCGAAAAAATGGGCAACAGAAATCATTCGACTATAATCTGTTCCTGTGAAAAAATTGATAACACTATCAGAAGTGACACCAATATTAAGAAGCTTGTTGAGAAAATCGAGAGGGAAATTGAAGAGCAGAACAACAACTGACAACATTTTGTCGAAAAGTTCGTGTCGATTTCTTGTCGATAACTTTTTCAACTTGTTCACAACAAATTACCAACATTGCTATTTTATTTTAACATACTGTTTTTTATTAACTTTTTTCATTTCTTACTTTTCAACATCACTTATGATTACCAATATTTAAAAAATAGGAGAAAAAAATGATCAAAACTACCTTCAACAAAAAAGACCTTCTTAAAGCTATCGATTGCTGCAATTCTTCAATCGAAAAAAAGGGAACTATGCCTATCCTTACAAACATCCTTTTCGACATAAAAGGATCAAACGCTCTTTTAAACTCGATGAACTACGAAACATCGACTGTCGTCAATATTGATGCCAAAAACGAGACAGGAGAAGAGGCAAAAATCGCTGTTCCAGCAAAGTTCATGTACGACATCTGCAAACTTTCAAAAAGTGAAGAGATCCATATAGAATACGACACCAATGAAGAGACGAGCTCAATGCAGATAAGTATAACTGCCGGCAAGTCGAACTTTATGATACCGTGCTTTGATTCAAAGGATTTCCCTGCAATTCCCACAACTGAAAAAGAGTTCAAAACAGTAAACATATCAAAGATAATTACACTTCTTAAGAAGGTTCAGATCTCTCTTACAGATGTAAACGTAAACAGAAACTTTGCAGGTATTTTCTGTAAAAAAGTCGTCAACGAAGACGGAACAAACGCTCTTGAAATGGTAACCACAGACCGCCACAGAGTTTCTGTTGTAAATATCAAGAATTATAACTTTGATATTGCTGAAGCCGATGAAGGTTTTATCATTCAGGGAAAGAACTTCGCGGACATTTCAAAGATTTTTGCAGACAGTGAAACAGCTGAAATAGCTATTGATGACGACAAGATCTTCATCAGAAGCGGAAATGTTACATTTATTTCCAAAATTATTAAGAGTGAGTTCCTCGATTATAAGAAAATAACCGGAAAATACAGCGATATCAAAGAGAAGGATTTTGCACTTGTAGACTGCAAGGAGCTTTCTGAAGCTATCAAAAGAATTACGATTCTGACATCAAACGACAATATCTGGGCTTCGAGATACATCTTCAACGGAAATATGCTGAGTCTTACCTCTTCATCAGAGAGCGGAGGCAATTCAAGCGACGAGATCCTCCTTGAAAGGGGTTTTGCAGACGAGAAGTCCATATCTGTCAATGCAAAATATCTTTTGGATGTGATAGGCATTCTCGACGATAAGAACGCCAGGATTATTTTTGATGTCGGTTTCAAACCTATGATCATAGAAGAAGAGAGCGATCAGTATATCTACGTTCATATGATAATGCCTTTAAGACAGTAATGAGAATAAAGTCTCTTTACCTTTCAAATTTCAGAAATATATCTGAACTTGATCTGGATTTCAGCGACAAATTTTTGATCGAAGGAAGGACAGGTGCAGGAAAAACATCAATAATTGAGGCTTGTTATATTCTTTTTTCCGGAAAGTCTTTCAAGACAACTCAGCTTAAAGAGTGTATAAAAAACGAAGCAAACAATTTTTTCATAAAATGTTCCGCAGAAGATATCGAAGGCTACAGCAGAGAGATCTCTATAGGTTACGACACAGAAGATAATCGTAAAATATTGATGGACGGCAGTGAAGTCAGAAGAAAGTCGCTTCTTGAAGCCCTGCTTCCTGTCGTTCATTCAAGTTTTGATTTCAATCTTATAACCGGTGGACCGAAGTCAAGGAGAGATTTTATAGATAAAGTTTGTTTTGTTAATGATAACAGTTATTTGGATGATTTAGGAAGTTATCTTTCCTTTCTGAAAAATAAAAATACCGCACTTAAAAACGGAAATGCCAAGGTAATAAAATATCTGAACCTTGCAGCTGTACCGTTGATAAAAAGGATAAGAAAAAAACGTAAAGAGACAATTGAAAAGGTAAATCAGAAGATCAAAGAGACCTCTTTAAGGCTTTTTCCGGATATAACTGCATTTTTTTGTTACAATCCAGGCGAAGATATTGAAAAAAAACTCGAAGGGATCCTTGAACTTGAGCTTTCAAAAGGCTTCTGTCTTTACGGGCCTCACCTTGACCAGATCAATCTCAATATAAAGTCAGGAAAGGCAAAAAACAACATTTCGATGGGCGAGACATACATCAATTCTTTTTTGATAAGGCTTTCTGAAATAGGGATCTATGAAGACCTTAAGCTGCATCCTGTCTTTTTTATTGACGATATCTTTGTCTTTGTCGACAACGAAACAAAAAAACTTCTTTTTGATGAGATCGAAAGACTGGATAATCAGGTTATTATGACAAGCTCTTTAGAAAATTTAAATAAATTCAATAATATAGAAAAGTACTACTTATCTAAGTAAATCTTTATAAGCTCAATTCTGTTGTTTCCGTCGTTTTGAACTTTATCTGTATTTTTAATATTTCCCCGGTATTCCTCCTGATAGAGTCCTGTAAAGGAGACATAATAACTATTGGCTGTTTTTTCAGGGATTTTTATAGTTGTCGGATGACGTATGATTTCACCCTCTTTCCAGAACGGTGTCGGGTAAGCGCCGTTTGCGATATTTCCGTCGCTCTTCGTTCTCTTGTCCTTTTGATCACCTTCTGTATGAAGAAATACATCATAATCTTTTGATATTTTGTTTGTGATCGATCTGAAATAGAGGTTTATACCTATATTTTTTCCTTCAGGCGAGTGATAATTTCCGTCAACAATGTCAGGTTTGTTTGATGTAAAAGTGAAACCTTCGAGAACAATTGAATTGTCGATGTTGGCTCCGATTTTTATCATGTCAGCCGGAAGATCAGAAACAATGTATTCTTTAGCTTTGGTGAAATCTCTTTTCTTTCCTTCGCCTTCGACCTTTAATAGCAGGTTTTGTCCGCCTTCGTAGATAGTCACTCCTCTTTTATTGATCCTCTTCATAAGCGAATCAAAGCGTTTTTTGTCGGGATTTCGCAAAATTGCATACTGGACTCCAGGTTTTTCAAAAAATCTCAATACGCTTTTATCTTTATCCATGTGAAGGAAAGTGATCTCGTTTTTGAGCCAGAATCCTGCCGATTTTCTCAGCCATTTATAATAGTCGGCAATCGGTGCCCGTTCAGGGCTGTCCTTCAAATAGGCCTCAACGTGCGGTTTGAGCGAAAACTCTTCCGAAATTTTCGGCAGGCAAAGCGCAAAGAAATAAGTCATAAATCCTGCGCTGAATATAAAAAGCGAATAAAAAGCTATTTTTTTGATCCTGTCGCTGAAAATCATAAGAAAAACTGATAATCCGAACAGAAAAAATACGATAGAAGTAACATATACCCAGGAATTGATCCACGGGACCTTTCTTGTGTTGTAGAAAGTTACAAGATCAAGAAAGAGTGTATGGTTGTTGCCAAGGTCTTTTCCTATTACACCGAGGAACAAAATCGCCAGTGCGGCTTCAATTTTTGTTCCAAGGGTCCACCCCTCCTGACAAAATTTGTTAAGATAGATCCCGACAATAATTGCCAGGAATGGAAGAACGGGGGAAATATAGTGGTAGAATTTAGTCGATGAAAATGACAAGAAAAAGAATGGCCCGACTAGGCAGGCTAAAATAAAGAGGATTTTTCTTTTTTCACAAATTTCGTCGTCGCTACCATCTTTTTTGACAATTTTTGTCAGAACTTTGTAGAGTGCTGCCGGCAGAAAAATACTCCACGGAAAGAGCGAATATGCCATGATTCTGACATAAAGCGTGTAGAGGTCGTTGGATTTATGAATTACGCCGGCTGTTCTCTTGAAGTGATGATAAATAATAAAGATATCAAAGAATTCCTTTCCTTCACTTATCATCATGTATCCGAACCACGGCAGGATCACGGCAAGATATATACAAACACCTATTAAATGTTTTTTAAGGTGCTTCCAAGAGAACAATATGCTGAAATCTCTGATTAAAATCATAAAGACAAATAGAGAGATACCCGGGATCACAATTGAAAGAAGAGCTTTTGCCAAAAAAGCCCAGCCTTCAAAAAAGTAGAAGAGATATAAATATAGATCCTGTTTTTTTATTTTGTATAAATATTCAGAATCATTGTTGTTTCCAATGTAATATTGAGCGAGGCAGAGTATTGCTATAGTGTTGAGACCGATAAAAGGCAGATCGACCATGACCTGACGCGAAAGCATAAAATATTGTGGTGAAAGCAGAAGAACGCAGGTCGAAAGCATCGCTACTCTTCTTGTAAAGAGCTTTGTCAGCAGGATATAGAACCCGACAAGAGTCAAGATCGAAAAGAGTGCGATCGGGAGCCTTCCCATAAATTCCGATATATGGATTTTGTAGAAAGGCATCAGCATCCAGAAAAGAAGCGGCGGTTTTGACCAGAATTTGTTGGAATTCTGATACCATAGCTTAGCGAATGATCCTTTTTCAAGCGTCTCCCAGGCAACATGCGAATAGTGGTTTTCCCAGGGGTCGATGAAATAGAAGTTCCCGATCAGCGGAATATAGAGCAGAGCTGCAAAGACAGCAAATGTGATCAGAAAGAATTTGTCGAGATTGTTCAGTTTTCCCGATCTTACCGAATTCAGCGAATCAATGTCGTTGCCGATCCAATTTTTTAAACTTTTCAACATTTTAACTCCAAAAAAACAGAGGATTATAGACTATTGAGAGGAATAGTCAATTTTACAAACCTCTCAGTCACTGTGCGATTGAGAGGTTTGAGATTTCCTGATAAGTCTGCTTCAGACAAAAAAAAACCCCGCCGAAGCGGGGTGTAAACGGATTTCTCCAACAAATCAACCTACATTGTCTGGGCGTCGTGGAAGAAAGCGAGTGTTGAGTTCATTCCGCCGGCCGTCCAATCAGACGGAACCATATCTGAATCAATAACTGCTGCTACGCCAAGGCAGGTGGCAGCAACAGCTGTGCACATAGTTTCTTTGCCCTCATTAAGTGTTCCGATTTTATAGCCGTAGAACTTACCACAAGCGTAATCAGTAGCGCTACCAGGAGTAGTGGTGTCGCCAGAACCACAAGAAGTAGCATCAGAATTAAATTTGTCCATAGACGTTTTGAAACCAAGTGTAGCAATGTCGTTAATGAATTTTACTCCGTTTCCACCGTTCGGATCCTCTTTGTAGACAAGCTGCATCTTAACCATTTCCGAAAGGTTCTGCTGAACCTCAGAGGTTCTTGATTTCTTTGTGTAGTCGCTGTACATAGGAATAGCAACAGCAGCAAGAATACCGATGATTGCGATAACGATCATGAGCTCAATGAGTGTAAATCCTTTTTTCATCTTAAAATCTCCTATAGATGAAGTTAATAAAAAAACGTGTTTTTCACACGAAAAACATCGTGAACAGTCAAGCAAAAAGTGTGCCAAAATGCAAAAATCAGTTGTTTGAGTGGATAAATTTCATGTGGGAATCCATTCCTCCCTTTTCCCAGCCATCTGGAACCATCGAAGCATCTATGACTTCTCCGATAGAGAGACAGTTATCAGGAGCAGTGCAGGCACCTTCATTGAAATTTGTTCCGATGACTCCGATTTTGTATGCGTAAAATTTTCCGCAGGCATAGGTGTCGGCGATTGTTCCTGAAGGGTTGCTGTTTTTGCAGTCGTCAATGTTTGCAGCATAAGCGTAACGGCTTGTGCCGAAGCCAAGAGTCGCGAAAGAGGAAGCGTAATTACGTGTAACAGCTCCTCCGTTCGGATCCTCGCGCCAGGTTATCTGGAATCTTGTAATAACTGCGAGCATAGGCTGAAGTTCGGAAATCCTCGCCTTTTTCGAGTAGTCGCTGTAGATCGGAATGGCAACGGTCGCTAAAATGCCGATGATCGCTACAGTTATAATAAGTTCGATCAGTGTAAAACCCTTTTTCATATCAATAACCCTATTATAAAGAGCACAGTCCATAATTCGGATGTTATAAGCAAAAAGTGTGCTAGAAAAGAGTTTTTTAGTAAAATCAGTATGTTGTTATTTTAGTGACATTACGGTCGTTATGCCGTAGTGGTCTGATACGGAATATGAGGTTTTTGTATGAGCGTCGTAATCAAGTTCGGTGAAAATATTGTAAAGCGAGCGGTAGGATTCGAAGGTATAGCCTTTTTTCGTCTGGAAAAGGATGTGATCCGGGACAGAGTTTGTGCCGCTGACAAACGGATTCTCTTCACAGACAGTGCAGAATTCAGAGGCTTCACTCTCCTCTGTATCATACAATTTAAAATAGGGGTCATACCAGCCGTTGAGTTGGAATATTCCTACCGGATCAGTGTTGAAATCAGGAATATCTTCTCCGAGCGGGAAGTTGCTGTTGAGGTCACCGAGGATCACGCGTTGGTTTACGTTTTCTTCGACCGGAATGGATAAAAGCTGTTCTACCTGGGTCAGCTGTTCGTCTTTCCAACTCTCTCCAAAACCGTTGTATTCTTCATCGCTTAGCGGCGAGAGAGATGTGCAGATGACTTGAATATTTCCGAGTTTCGGCTTTTCGACAACAACTGAAAGTGCAGTTCTAAGTTTGCCGTATGATCTTAATTTTACAGAAGATTTGTTCTTCATAGGAAGCTTTGAGACTAGCAGGATACCGTTGTTGCCGGAGTATTCGTACTCGAGTCTTTTGGCTGGTATTCGTTCGGATTGCTGGCAGGCTTCCAGAACTTCAAGGTAGTTGCCGTTCTGAATAGCTTCGAAGCCCTGACTGAGCATACAGTTTCTGCAGTCGGCGGGAAGTTCCAGAAAATCGGGACCGCAGTTTTGGATCAGACACATCGGCTGGTAATCAGGGCATTCTGTGAGAACGCAGGACAACACCGGAGCAAGATCGTTCATCGTGCAGGCAGGCGGGATAGTCTGACCTTCGGTGTATTCAAGATCTTCGTCTTTGTTGCTCGTCTTTGCGTAAAGCTGAAAGTCGAAACCGTATTCATCGCGCAGCATTTCGCGGGTCTTTTCCAGAACATCGTTTCCGTAGAGGTCCTGGATGCAGAAGATATCGCTTGTCACTTCTGCAAAGAGCGGTTTCATCTTTTTGAAACGTTTCGTGCGGAGCGGAAGCTCGTCGGTCATTCTTGCGTTGAAAGTTGTGAATGAGATCGTTGCGTCATCCGGAAAGGAGCCGTTGACAGAGTTTTCACAGCCTGTAAAAAATAAGGCTGCGAGGAAGAGAAGGCAAAGGAAATAATTTTTCATGTTGTCACTCCAAAAATTGTGCGGGTGTATTTTAGTCGTAATACAAAGCTTTTACAATTTCGTCGAAGGTTGTCACGCCGTCGGCAAGTTTCCGTATCGCCGATTCGCGGAGAGTCATCATTCCGTCCATCACGGCGTTGTTGCGGATCTCTTCGGTCGAAGCGCCGGAAGATATCAGTGAGCGGAGTTTTGCGTTGACCGGCATTATCTCAACGATGGCTGTTCTGCCTTTGTAGCCGGTAAACCTGCATTTTACACAGCCTTCGGCATCTTTGATTTTGTAAGACTGGTCGAGAGGGAGATCGAGTGTTATCTTTTCCTCTTCGGTCATTTCGCGGTCAAAAGAACAGTGCGGACAGACCTTTCTGACAAGTCTCTGCGCGACAACAGCGTTTAGGACGCCGGCAATCATAAAATATTCGACCCCGAGATCGTTAAGTCTTTCAACACTTGAGGCTGTGTCGTTCGTGTGGAGCGTCGAAAGCACCAGGTGCCCTGTCAGAGCCGCCTGAACGGCATTTGCAGCGGTCTCTTTGTCACGGATCTCGCCGATCATGACGATATCCGGGTCCTGTCTCAGAATGTGTCGGAGAGCATTGGAAAATGTGATCCCGGCGCGGTTGTTGACGCCCATCTGGTTTATCTCTTCGATAACGATTTCTATAGGATCTTCAACCGAAACGATATTTATTTCAGGCGAGGCCATTGTTTTTAAAGTCGAATAGAGAGTTGTCGATTTTCCGCTGCCGGTCGGACCCGTTACAAGGACCATTCCGTAAGTTTTTTTCATCGCTGTATTGAAGGTTTTCAACTGCTCGTCTGTAAAGCCTAAATTGCTGGTATCTTTTATAAAATCTCCCGATTCGAGAATCCTCAGGACCATTTTTTCGCCGTTTACGACAGGAATCGTGCTGGCGCGGAGCTCGACCTCCTGTCCTGTCTCTGTCAAAACCTTGATCCTGCCGTCCTGAGGTCGTCTTTTTTCCGCGATATCCATCCTTGCCAGCATTTTGAGACGGCTCACAAAGGGAAGATGCGCCTCTGCAGGGAAGGTGTAAATTGTATGCAGAACACCGTCAAGCCTAAATCTGATCAAGGTTTCAGAGCGTTTGGGTTCGATATGGATATCACTTGCCTCCTGCTCGATTGCATACTTCAGCATGTAATCGACGGCATTGATGATATTTTTGTCGTCCATATTTTTTGCCTGACCGAGACCAGTCAGATGTTCGAGATTATTGAGCTCCTCCTTTTTGTTGTCGTTTGCCGCTGCCGATATCGATTTTTTGAAGCCGAAAAGATCATCGATAGTGCCTTCGATCTGCTTGGAAGAGGAGACGACCGGGATTATTTCGCAGCCGCTGCTGGTCGAAAGCTGATCGATGATATCCGTCCTGAAGGGATCTGCGATTGCGACAACGATAGCCTCGCCCTCTTTGTAAAGCGGAATGACGCGGTTAAGTCGGCCGTACTTTGCGCTGATGGTCTTGACAACGAGCTGCGAATCGATTTTGAGCGGGTCGATAACGACATATTCGCAGCCGCTACGGACAGCGAGAAGTTTAAGGATCTGCTCTTCGTCAAGCGGTATAGACTCCTTTTCGCAGGCAAAAGCCACGAGTTCGGTCACAAAAGGTTCGCGCTTGTATTTGGACGTGAAAAGCGATTCGTAATAATCTTTTTTATTAAGGAAAAGCTCTCTGGCAGGGCTCTCCAGAACGGAGTAATCAACGAGCATATCGAGCAGAAGCGAAAGTGTAAGTTCTATTTTCATGTCAGGTCCTTCGGTTGTTAAAACGGTATAATTTACACAATTTTGTGTAATGCTCAATAAAATTGCAGAGTTGTCAGGCTAAATCAGCGAATTATAGAGCGAAAGGAATTTTTCGGAGATATTTTCCCATGAAAATTCTGCCTGGATATGAGAAATTGCGGCATCACAGAGCTCATTGGCTAGTATTTTATCTTTTTCCAGTCTTAAAATCGCGTTGGCAATAGCCTCTGGATCTTTTTCAGGCACTAAGAGACCGGTCTTTTCATTTATCACAATATCGGGAATTCCTCCGACATTTGAAGCGATGAGCGGAATATGAAAACTTGCCGCTTCAAGCAGAACAGTTCCTAAACCTTCTGTAAATCCTTGGTCATCAACGATTGACGGCAAAACGAAGATGTCTGCGTTTTGGTAGATTTCCTCAAGATTTTTTCCTGTCTGATAGCCATGGAAAATAACATTTTCCGGAGCGATCTTTTCTAAATTTTCTCTTTCCGGACCGTCTCCGACAATGTGAAGTTCAAATTTTTCGGGGCTTAACCAGTGAAGCGCATCAATTAAATAATCGACTCCCTTTAGCTTTATAAGACGACCTACAAAGAGAACTGAAACTTTCATTCTATCAGAGTTTTGAGACGGCTTTTCGTCTATTTTGCCGATCCCGGAACCCATTGGGATTATTTTTATCTCTCTTATAGGTGCGATTTTTAAAACTTCGTTTTTCATAAAAGTCGAATTTACCGTAACAAAATCGGCATAACCAAGCATCCATTTGAAAATTTTTCGGAAAATTTGGTTTTTTTTCGCCATGTTTACTTCACTTCCGTGACAGGTCATGACAAGCGGTTTCTTTGAAACACGTTTCATTGCAATGCCGAAAAGGGCGAGCGGGAAAGGAAAATGAACGTGAATCAGATCAAAATCGTTGTTTTTAGCAAAATTTCTTGCTGAGATCATTCCGGAAAGCAAAAAAAACGGCAGAACAAAAAAATATAGTTTATTACTTTTCAATTTTTCGGGAACAGACATGTCATGGCTAAGTTTTTCCCATTTCCTAAAAAAGTATCTGAAACGAAACACTTTGATATTGTTGCTGATTTCGCTATTCCTTCCACAGTATGAAGAGGTGAAAATCTCTGTTTCGGCACCTTTCATTTTCAGTAGATTAATGAGTTTTATTATCCATGGAATGAGAACATCTTTTTCGCTTCTCGGAAACGCAGTAGTGATCGAAACGACTTTCATCAGAAGATTTTTCCTCTTTTTTTGTAACCGCGCCAGAACTTGCGCCAGGTGTAGCGGATGCCGCCCTGAGTCAGATGCCACCAGAGTTTGGCGAATCTGTGGCGCACGCGGTAGTATTTTCCGGCAAAAGAGTTTTCTGGCGGAAAGCCGAATTTTTCGGCTAGCATTTTTTCATTCAGAATCGTTGTTTCGTTCAGGTGGTCGTCCGGGCTTTTCTGGGTCGAAGTGCGCCTGAAAGCTGCCAGAAAATCATTAATTTTGTAAAACGCATCAACGCCTTCTTGAAAAATAAAGCGGAAAATCATGTCACCGTCCATAAGCATATGAAGTCTTTCGTCATGCTGTCCGAATTTTTCGTGAACGCTTTTCCGCCAGAACATCGTCTGGTTGTAGCAGTCAAACCCTTCGTAGGAAAAATGCGGAACCCTAGGTTTCGGTGCCGAATAGGTTTTATCTATTACATTGTCGAATTCATCGATTTCGTACCAGTTGCCGTAAACTATTTTTTTATCCGGAAATTTTTCAAAAACTTCCAAAACCTTTTTGAATGCACCCGGCATATAGATGTCGTCGCTGTTCTGCCAGCCGAAAATATCACCCGTAGCATGAGCGAAACCTTTGTTAAGCGCGTGACTCTGGCCGCGGTCCTTTTCCGAGACCCAGTAGGCGATTTTGTCTTCGTATTTTTTTATGATTTCAACAGAATTGTCGGCAGAACCGCCGTCAATAACGATAATTTCGGTTTCAACTCCCTGATTTATGACGGAAAGCAGTGTTCTTTCCAGAAATTCGCCCTGGTTGTAGCTCGGAATTACGATTGAAAACTTCATTCAGACCTCGGTTCACATTTTTAAGAGAGTGCAGTAAAATCCGGTATTGTAACCGCGGATCACTTCATCGCTTTTGCTGTTTTTACGATGTTTTCGACGGTGAAGCCGTATTTCTGCAGAACGGTTTCTCCGGGGGCCGAAGTACCGAAATCGTCCGCGGAGATGATCTTTCCGCTGATACCGGAGTATTTTTCCCAGCCGAAGCTGCTTGCCGCTTCGATAACGACTCTGCGTTTCACTGCCGGCGGAATTACGGATTTCCGGTATGCTTTCGGCTGTTTTTCAAAAATTTCACGTGAAACAATGTTGACGACTTGAACATTTTTGCCTTCAGAAATCAGTAGCTTGGCTGCCTCAAGTGCAAGATGGACTTCAGAGCCTGTCGCGATTAAAAGGATGTCTGGCTTGTCGTTTTTCAAAATAGCGTAACCTCCGCGGAGAACGCCTTCTGCGGATTCATATTTTGTCCTGTCGATCACCGGAAGATCCTGACGGGTCAAAACCAGTACTGTCGGCTGGTCCTTGTGGGACAGTATATAGTGCCATGCTTCTGCGGTTTCGTTCGCGTCTGCAGGTCTCATGACGTTAAGTCTCGGGATGCAGCGGAGGGATGCAAGCTGCTCTACCGGCTGGTGTGTCGGACCGTCTTCGCCGACAGCTAGAGAATCGTGAGTGAAGATAAAAACCGGATCGAGACCGGCCAGGGCCGCTAATCTTATCGGAGGACGCATATAATCGACAAAAGAGAAAAATGTCGAGGAAAACGGTCTGAATCCGCCGTGGTAGCAGATCCCGTTGATGACGGCTCCCATTGCGTGCTCGCGGACTCCGAAGTGGATGTTGCTGCCGGAAAAATCGTCGGCGCTTATCCACTCTTTGCCTTTGATTGCGGTCTTTGTCGAGCAGCTGAGGTCGGCATCTCCGCCGATGATCCACGGGAAAACGGAAGCGAGTTTCGAGACGATCTCGCCGTTCGCGGTGCGGGTCGCGATCTTTTTTTCGTTTGTAAATTTCGGGAGAATTGCAACGATTTTTTCATCCAGATCTTTAGAGCCCTGTTCAAAAAGTTCTTTGAAAAGCTCCGCTTTCCCGGAATCATTTGCGAGAATTTCGCCGAACTCCTTTTTCCATTTGCGGGCAAGCCTGATGTTGCGGTTCATGCTCTTTGCAAAGTCTTCCAAAACGTCTCCGTCTACTGCGAAAGTCTTGTCAGGATCCATGCCGAAAGCCTGTTTTATTTGGTAAATTTCGTCAGCGCCGAGCGGAGAGCCGTGCGATGATGATTTGCCTGCTTTATTGGGTGAACCGTAGCCGATCGTTGTCTTGACGATAATGAGAGAGGGCTTTCCGGTTTCGTTTTTCGCGTTTGTCAGAGCCTTGTCGATTGCATCCAGATCCGTGTCGCCGTTTTGGACGGTCTGAACGTGGAAACCGTAGCTTTCGAAGCGTTTTTGAATGTCTTCGGTAAAGGTTATGTTTGTCGGACCGTCAAGCGAAACGTCATTTGAATCGTAGAGAACGATCAGCTTTCCGAGTTTCAAATGTCCGGCGATAGATGCCGCTTCCGATGAAATCCCCTCCATCAGACAACCGTCGCCAGCCAGAACGTATGTGAAGTGATCTATGATCTTGCCGAATCTTGCGGAGAGCATTTTTTCTGCAATTGCCATGCCGACAGCGTTTGCGATCCCCTGCCCCAGCGGGCCTGTCGTCGCGTCAACACCAGGGGTCATGCCGAATTCCGGATGACCTGGAGTTTTGCTGCCGAGCTGACGGAAATTTTTTAAATCTTCGAGAGTGAGTCCGCGGAATCCGGAAAGAAAAAGCATCGCATAGAGCAGGGCGCTTCCGTGTCCTGCCGAGAGAACGAAGCGGTCTCGGTTGATCCAGCAGGCGTCGTTCGGTGCGACTCTCAGGTGGTTTTTCCAGAGAACGTAAGCCATAGGAGCGGCTCCGAGCGGTAACCCGGGATGACCCGAATTTGCCTTCTGAATCATGTCTGCCGCCAGCATTCTTATGGTATTTACACTTTTTTGTGCTGTCTTTTCGAATGTCATAACTCCTCCCAAGGTTAAAATTTGAAGCGCCAAAATATACAGAAAATTTTTTTCTATTCAAAAAGAAATATATTGCAGCAATGAAAAGAGATCTGTTTTTGCCTGAAAGCGGGTTCAAGGAGAATTTTTTGAAACCAAAAGGCAGAAACCGCGTCTAATCTAAGTGTTTTTTATCAGGAGGAAAAATGAAAAAGCTATTGATTTTAGTCACGATTTTAATTTCTACGCTGTTTGTTTGCGCGGAAGAGGAGAAAACCGACGCCGTTACTCAGGCAACCGAAAAGAGAGAAACCGCCCCGGCGCAACCTGCTGAAAAAGCTGCTCCGGAAAAGGGCAAGGTTTATGAAGGTATGCCTATAACTCCTGAATTTTCCAAGGAGGTCATCGACAAAATAACGGCAAAATACTCGAAAATGTATGAAACTTACGCCGGAGTCAAAAACACGCGCCACGTCACGGTCGAATACCGCGACCCCAAGACGAACGAACTGCTTGAAACCGAAAAGTATGTCTACACACGCAAGGACTACTGGTACAAAGATCTGGATTATGAACTCCTTTCATGTGAATCGGACGGAAAACCGAGACGTAAGGGAGTTATTGCCTGTGATCCGCACGAATCGAAACCGGGAATCCCCCACTTCGACAAAAACGGCGAGAAGGAGTACATCCGAGAGCTCGTCGCTGTCGAAAAACTGAACGGCAGGCTTGCATACAAGATCAAAATGACGGCAAGGAAGCCGAAAGGCGAACACTTCGTCGGCCACGTCTGGATAGCAGTCGACAATCTCGAATACATGCAGAACGAAGGCAAATCAGGCAAAAAAAGAATGGGCGAAAAGAATCTTTACGTCAAATATCAGGCCAAAGACTTCAACAACGGTCAGTTTTTCCACTTTACAAGCGGCTATATGAGAGTAGAGATAAGCGTCATGGGCTACAAACGGGTTCTCGTCTACAAATTCGAGAACAAAGATATCGAACTTATGCCGAAAAAGGAAAAAAAATAGGGGTTTCAATGGAGCAGCTCTACAAATATACGATCATTTTTCTTTTCGCGAGCGGTCTTCTGACCTGGATCTCGCTCTATTTCGTAACAGCCGGTTACGGCCGCTTCGGCAGCAAGAAATGGGGCCCGGCTGTAAATCCGAAGCTCGGATGGCTTCTGATGGAGTCTCCTGTAGTCGTTTTGCCCATTGTTTTCGCGTGCTTAGGCAAAGTGAACGCTGTCACGGGCGTAATGCTCGGGATTTGGCTTTCCCACTATGTCCAGCGTGATCTGATTTATCCGTTTCTCATAAAAAACGGCGCGAAAATGCCTCTTTCGATCATCGCGATGTCGCTTTTTTTCAATCTGATGAACGGTTTCATCAACGGATTCTGGCTCTTTTTCCTCTCGGACTACCAGCTTGCATGGTTTGCCAGCCCGCAGTTTATCCTGGGCGTGATCCTCTTTTATTTCGGGATGTTCGTGAATATTCAGTCCGACAAGATCCTGCGTGATCTGAGAAAAGAAAAAGGCCCCGGCTATCATATTCCCGAAAAGGGCTTTCACCGCTTTGTGGCGAGTCCGAACTACTTCGGCGAGATCGTAGAATGGGCTGGCTGGGCTCTTCTGACCTGGTCGGTGCCGGGACTTACCTTTCTTTTTTTCACAATGGCAAATCTTGTACCGAGGGCGCATTCAAACCGTAAATGGTACGTTGAAAAGTTCGGCGAAGCATATCCCAAAAGCCGCAAAAGAGTCTTTCCGTTTATCTATTAAAAGCCGGATAATCCCCTCCCCTTCTCTTAAATTTTTTTTTAGCAGATAATCATTATAATATGCCGTTTGAAATGTGTTTTTATGTGAAAAATGGAGGGAAAGATGAAAAAAATAGTCGTGATTATCGCTGCTCTGGTCCTTTTTATACTTGTTTCCTGCGGTGACGAGGAGCCTGCCGACGATGCCGGCGAGCTTCCTGACTGGGACTATGCAAATGTCGTTACGGATGATGAAAACAGCGGCGGAAACAGTGACACAGGATCTGAATTGCCTGGTGATTCCGGCGCGGACACCGGAACAAATCCCGGGGATACGGGAGACAGCGGATCAAGCGATGTTGTTGTGACTCCTGATGATGATCCGGTTGTTCCTACCGAGGAGTGCGGCAACGAAAAGGTCGACTACAACGAGAGATGCGACACTTTTGCTCCGATGCCCTGTTCAGACCTCCACACAATGATGTCAGGTGTCGCCTACTGCAATGCAAACTGCACGGCCTACAATCTCACAGGTTGCAGCAAAAGCATCTGGGGAGTTGTAAATATCGGCTTCAAAACAGATTTTATTATGGATGATTCCAAGATCGGGGATCCTTCGTATTTCGCAAAGGGAAGTGTCGGATATGCGGCTTTCAACGGGCTTTACGGCGATACGAAGACCTACTTCCCCGGCGATATGCCGTCTGTATCATACGCTTCAACGACAAACTATACAGGAACACTGGGAGGTCAGAAACGTCAGCTTACGATCAAGCAGTATCCGATTCAGAACGGTGTCCAGGGCTATCCGCGCCATGAGCTTGAGTTTGCGCCCGGAACCTTCAAAGTCGGCGGTGACTACAGTATCAACGCGGTCTCTCTTTTCGATATGGTCGACAATCTTCTGAAGCTTGTCCGCTATAGACTTATCGACAAGCAGAACGGTGTCGAATGCATCATGGGGATCGGTTACAGCGGGAGAGTCAACATCAAGAGTGTTTACCCCGAAAACGAACAGCTTTACGAAGGCGGCACGATTTCGGTCGTTGCAAACGACGTCGATTTTTATCACCCCTACGAAATTCCCGGCTATAACGACGAGGAGAATCCTCAGGAGGTTCCGGCCGAGGTTCTCAAGTATCCGGTCTGCACAAAGTAATTCATGTATTTCGAACGAATAAATTCAACAATTTGTGCCCAGGCAACGGCTAAGGGCAGCACCATTGGAATAGTTCGTATAAGCGGAAAAGATGCATTTAAGATCGCTTCAAAACTGACGAAAACTGAACGCTTTGAAGATAGGAGGGTCTGCTTTGCGAAGCTTTACGACGGAGACAAAGTTGTAGAGCAGTGCATTGTTCTCCCGTTTTTATCTCCGCACAGCTTTACCGGAGAGAATGTTATAGAATTCCAGCTCCACGGTGCGGAAGGAAATGCAGAACAGATCCTTGAGATGGTAATCAAAAACGGGGCGCTTCCGGCACTTCGCGGAGAGTTTTCGTTCAGAGCTGTTTTAAACTCAAAAATGACTTTAAACCAGGCTCTTGCTGTAAACACGCTTGTTACATCGCAAAACCCTGTTGCAATCGAGCTTTCAAGAAAAGCTGCTTTCGAGAATAAATCGCTAAAAATGCTTGAAACGTTGATTCCGTCATGGGATAGATGCTATACGATGCTTACTGCAATAGTGGATTTTCCGGATCAGATTTCAGGAAACCTCGATTTTAATGAGGTTAGAGAACTGATAAAATCGACAAAATCTGCCCTGAAACGGCTGGAATCCAATTCAGAATCATTGAGCAAGCTCGTAAACTTTACAATTCTGCTTTTGGGACGGCCAAACGTCGGAAAATCCTCGCTTTTCAACTCTCTGGTCGACAGAGATCGTGCAATTGTTTCTGAAATTCCGGGAACCACCAGGGACTATATTTCTGAAACCTATATTACACGCGGGTTTCAGGTACGTCTGATAGATTCTGCCGGGATCCGTGAAGCCGAAAGCGAGCTTGAGGGCAGGGGAGTGGATAAGAGCCGAAGCCTCATTGATACTAGCGATCTGATAGTTCTTGTATTTGATTCATCTATTCCGCTTTCCGATGAAGACATGTGGTTGATTCGTGAAACATCGATGAAATCTAGGATTCTCGTAAAAAACAAGGCGGATTTAGGGGATAAGTTAGGCAACATCCTTAACGAATTTTCGGACTCCGTAATAGCTCTCAGCTGTAGAACAGGCGAAGGTTTCATTAATTTAAGGAGAAATATCGACGAAGAATTTTCGAAAAATCTGCCTGATGCGAACGAGGCGGTTTTCTTCAGCGACTGGCAGAGAACTCTTTCCGGAAAGGCGATTGCGCAGCTTGACGAACTTTCGCTATATCTTGAAAGCGATCAGGTTGAGATTTTGCAGTTCTGCGTCAGAGAAATTTTGAACAGTCTGAAAAATCTTGCGGGAGACTTTACGGACCAGGATGTCTTTGAAAAAATATTCGGCGGATTTTGTCTTGGAAAGTAATTTTTTACAAAATTTCGCCAGACGCACGGAAACGGCTCTTAAATCGAAAAAGCCTGCTTTGGCGAGTCTTTGCTTTGACAAAGTCGTTTTCGTCGATTGTGGGTTGATTTTAGAGGCCGTTTTTTGAGGTAAGAACGTTGGAATTTGATGTCATTGTTATCGGCGGTGGACATGCCGGAATCGAAGCGGCCTTTGCCGCATCGAAAAAAAATGCCAGAACACTTCTTGTCACGATTTCGGTTGACAGACTCGGAGAGATGTCGTGCAACCCGTCGATCGGGGGGCAGGCGAAAGGGCAGCTAGTCCGTGAGGTCGACATTCTGGGCGGAGTTATGGGAAGGGCTGCCGATTTTGCTGCAATCCAGTACAGGATTTTAAACAGACGGAAGGGACCTGCGGTCCAGGCACTCAGGGCTCAGTGCGACAAAAATCTCTATCGGACCTTTATGCACGATTTTCTTTTCAATGTTCCTAATCTGACGCTTTTTCAGGGGGAGGTCGTTGCTCTTGAAAGTAGGGGAGTGAGAAATTTTGTCGTAAAAACAAAGGACGGCAGCAGTTTTGAAAGCAAGGCAGTTGTTATTACAAGCGGCACTTTTCTGAACGGTCTGGTCCATATCGGCGCCGATAATTTTTCGAGCGGACGGCTCGGCGAACCGGCATCAATGAAGCTTTCCGCTTTTCTTGTTGAGCTCGGGCACAAAAAGTTCAGGCTCAAGACCGGAACCCCCGTGCGCCTGCTTGGAAGAAGCATAGATTTTTCCAGAATGGAAGTCCAGCCGGGTGAATACGACTACACTCCGTTTTCCGTCCTGACAGAGGGGACCCTGGAGCATCAGATACCGTGTTTTTTGACCAGGACGACAGAAAAGACAAAAGAGATTGTCCTGAAAAATCTGAAGTACTCGCCTCTCTACGGTGAGACAAAATCTATCGAGGGTATCGGACCGAGATATTGTCCATCAATTGAGGATAAATTTGTGAAGTTCCCGGACAAGGAGTTCCACCATATTTTTGTCGAGCCAGAGGGCTGGAGCTGCACGGAATACTATCCGAACGGAATCTCGACTTCTCTTCCTGTTGCTGTGCAGAAGCAGATTCTTGAATCGATCCCCGGCCTTGAACATTCTGAAATGACGCGCCCTGCGTATGCGATCGAATATGATTCATACGATCCGAGAGATCTTAAAGTCACGCTTGAAAGCAAACAGATCTCGGGACTCTTTTTTGCCGGACAGGTAAACGGGACCAGCGGTTACGAAGAGGCGGCGGCCCAGGGGCTGGTCGCAGGTGCAAATGCCTCGGTGTCCGCCACGGAAAGGGGCGAAACCCTGATCCTTGGCAGAAACGATTCCTACACTGGCGTAATGATAAGCGACATCACGGCGAAAGGAGTTGACGAACCGTACCGGATGTTTACCTCGCGCGCTGAATACCGTCTCTATATCCGCGACAACAATGCTCCAGAGAGGCTTCTTGATAAATCTCTCAAGTGCGGGCTTATTGAAGAAAAAATCTACGAGCGGGAGATGAAAAAATGCGAGCGTGTAAAGGCTCTTGTGAGTGAAATAGAATCGCAGATGATCTACCCGACAAAGGAGTTGAATTCAAAGCTTGAAGCAATCGGCGAAGCGTCGCTGGGAAGAGTTTCAAATCTTTCGGCGCTTTTGCGCAGACCGAATATGGACCGTGTTAAAATTGAGGATGCAACAGGTTATGTTTCACGTGAAACACCTGAGATATGGAGCCGCGCTGAAGTTGAAATCAAGTATGCAAGCTTTATTGAAAGGGAGAGGGAAGAGATCGCTAAATTTGAGGATCTGTCGGCTATCGATATCCCTTCCGATTTTGACTTTTCAAAACTCGACGGGTTGACCAACGAGATCCGCCAGAAACTTTCAAAACAGTGTCCTGCCAATTTGGGGGAGGCTTCGGTGATCCCGGGGGTCACGCCGGCGGCGATTTCAATTTTGATAATGGTCTTGAGGAGAAACAATGGATAGAGGCGCCGTATCGTCAGATGTTTCACGTGAAACATTCGAAAAAATCGTAAAAATCGAGGCTGAAAAACTGGGGCTTAAGCTCTCTGAGGTTTTTTATGAAAAGGGGTGTAAATACCTTAAGGAGATGCTCTTCTGGAACAAGACCCACAATCTTACGACCATTACTGATTTTTGCGAAGCCGCGCTTCTTCACTTCGCAGATTCGCTTGTCCCGGCAACGATTGAAGGGCTTGTTTTTGACGGGGCTTCTGTGCTTGATGTAGGAACCGGCGGCGGATTTCCTGGGGTGCCTCTGGCTCTGATTTTTCCGAAGGCTGAATTTACGCTTTTGGATAAGGCTAGGAAAAAAATTTCGTTCATAAATCTTACCTCGGCTTCGCTTGGAATAGATAACGTTGCCGGAATCTGCGAGAATCTCTTTGTGCATCAGCGACACTACGATCTTATAGTATCCCGTGCTGTCAGAATAGATGCGGAACTGTTTGATTGCTGCAGAAAAATGCTCAATAAAAACGGGAGACTCTGTTTTTGGTTTTCATCGAACCAGGATGTTTTTCAAGATGGATCCCTTAAAGAAATCAAATCGTATAAATCTGGTGAAGTCGAGCGGAAAATAGCTGTTTATCAGTTTTGAGCTAAGCTTCTCTGCCGGCAATGAATGCCTTGTAGTTTGACTCTTTGATCTGGTCTGTCGGAGAGAGCTTCATCAGAGCGGAAAGCCATATTGATTCCGGAATTTTGTCGAACGGAGCGATCTTGGAAAGGATCCCGAGCATTGCGACATTTGCCGTTTTTCCCGTTGTGTCGCCGATTTTTGCGACAACATCAAGAAGATCTGTTTCGATAACGTTATATTTTGAAAGTGCTTCTCGGATCGTCTCGATTTTAGGATAGTCGGATTTTTTTGCGCCGGACGGAAGCGATTCGAACCGGTTGAGAACGATCGTTCCGTTCGGTTTCAGAAGATCCAGGAACCCGTTGCAGAAGACTTCGGATGTCTCCATGACGACAAGAATGTCAGTGCTTGCGGGAGACAAAATCGGGCTGAAGACGTTTCCGCACGAGAAGGTCGAGATTACACTGCCGCCGAGCTGGGCCATGCCGTGGGTGTCGCCTTTGACGATTTTTTTATTCGCATACGGCGTTCTCATAGCGACTTCGCTCAGAATTTTACCGAAGAAGAGGTTGCCCTGTCCTCCGATGCCGCGGATCGCTACGCGGATAGATTCGGGGAGTTCCGATTCCCTGACTTCGACCTCCGGGAAATCCGGAAGCTTGAATTCGCCCGTAACAGCCTTTGCGGAGGGGTTCGTTTTTTCTATCGGAACTATCGCGCCGAACGGACAGCGCTGCATACAGATCTGCTTGTTGCCGCCGCAGTTTATGCAGAGATTCGTGAAGTTCGGTTTGCCTTCGTCGTCAAATTTTATGCCGGGACAGACATTACAGCGGCCGCATTTCCTGCATTTTTCCCTGTCGATTTCGATCATTCTCTTTTTTGAGGTCTTGTCCATTACCTGCTGGCACGGTCCCTCGATCACAAGGTTCGTATAAAGCCCCTTTTCTGCATCATCGAGGGCCTTTGAAAGAGCGTTTTCAACTCCTGCGAGATCGTATGCGTTGACAGCGACAACTTCACATTTTTCGGCTTTGATCGCCTCTTTCAAGCGGAATTTGTTCGGGACCCCGGCAAGGTTCGCGTAGCTTGTCGGAGCCGGCTGTGCGCCGGTCATTCCCGTTACGGTGTTGTCAAGCACGACTTTAACGCCCGGAACGTTTCTGAAGACTCCGTTCCTTGTCGCGTCAAGTCCGCTGTGGCATTCGCACGAGTCTCCGATAACGCTGACGACTTTTGACGCCATCTCGGGTCTGCTGAGGCAGAAACCCTGTCGCATCGAGTCGCTGCCGCCCATGCAGAGAACAGTGTCGATGCCTTTGTTGAAGAAGAGCAGCGTCGAGCATCCGATTTCGCCGAAGCCTGCGAAGAGCTTTCCTTTTTTCTTAAGGTTTTCCGCTGCAAGAGCGTATCCCCTGAAGGGGCAGCCGGGGCAGATCGACGGGGGACGCATCATCGGCTTTACGCTGGGAGCCGCCGGTTTTTCTGCGGTTTTGATTTTGATTCTGGTTTTCAAAAGATCGATGACCTGCTGGGGTGTCCAGTCGGTGATGACGGAATATTCGTCTTTGCCGGTTGCGTTGATCCCCGCTGCTGCGAGCTTTTCCTGTAAAAATTTGTCGCCGTCCTCGAAGACAAAGAGTGCGTCGAAATTCTGTCCGGCGAACTTTTTGATACGCTCGACGGGAACCGGATTTGCAATCGACATAGAGAGGACTGACGGGTTGAGTCCGGCTGTAACAAGCGCCTCTTTTACTATAATTTCACTTTCGCCTACGAGGATGATTCCAAAGTTGTCCGTTCCCTTGGTCTCTGTAATGAATGTCTCGTTATCTTTAACAAAATCAAGCACTTGGGGAATCCTTTGAGTCGTTGCCTCGTTGTAGTTTCTGCGGGCGATCCCCGGCATAAGCATCCAGTTTGAAAGGTTTTCCGGGACTGGAAGCGGAGTGATGACCCTGGGAGCTTTTGTAATTACAATGCCTTCACTGTGAGCCAGAATCCCGCTTGCAAGGATACAGACCTGCGTTTTGAACTTTCTTGAAAGGTCTGCGGCAATAAAGGCTGATTCGTACAGCTCCTGATGGTCTCTCGGCTCGATCACCGGGATCCTGGCGGAGCTCAGAAAGTATCTTGCGTCGATGACGTGCTGGGTGCTTGAGGGGACATAGTCGGTTGCCGCGTAAATTACGAAAGCACCCATCTGCCCGGTGTAAAAAGCTGATGTCGTAATGGTGTCTCCGGCCTGGAAGAGACCCGGGATCTTCATCGTGACGACGCTGTCCATTCCGGCAATCGCGTGACCGATCGTGACTGCGACAGCGGAAGCTTCGTTGACGCTCCAGCCGACGCACATCCTGTCCTGAACATACTTCAGGCTTTTATCGATAACCTCTGTACTCGGGGTCCCCGGGTAGCCGTCTGCCGCATGGTATCCGGCATGGACGACACCGAGCGCAAAGGCCTGGTTGCCCTGCAGGATAAGCCGGCTTCCGGCGGGTGAATCAACTAATCTCGAAAACTCAGACATTTTTACCTCCTAATTGGATAAGAGCTGCGAAAATCACAAAAAAGTAACATTTTTAGCTTTTTTGGTATTACACTTAACAATACAATTTGCAATAAATTTAAAAAACAATATCTCTTGTCAGTCTTAATATGGAGGAAAAGATGAAAAAAATTTGTTCTTTGCTCGCAGCTATGCTCGTTTTAGGGCTTGTTTTCTGCTCAACGGGCTGTTCAGACAAGAAGGATGCCGAAAAGGCCTCTGCTGACCAGAACGACAAAAAGGACCGCGGGCCGGAAATCTACAATGTAGAGATCGGCGATTCTGTGACACAGGGTCCGGACAACGCGCTTGTAACGGTTATTATTTTTTCCGATTTTCAGTGCCCCTTTTCAAAGCGGAGCGCCGATTCGATGGTTCAGCTTCTGAAAGAATACAACGGAAAGCTCCGTTATGTATTCAAGCACTATCCTCTGGGTATGCACAGGTGGGCCAAGCAGGCTTCCTACGCCGCGATCGCTGCCGAAAAACAGGGAAAGTTCTGGGAATACTATGCAAAGCTCTATACGGATGTCAGAAATATCAACGAGGAGCTTCTGGTCCGTTATGCAGAAGATCTCAAGCTTGATATGGAGAAGTTCAATGTCGACAGAAAGTCGAACGAAACGGTCGAACGTGTCAAGAAGGATATCGCTCTCGGCGAAAATTTCGGTGTAAGAGGCACTCCGACACTTTTCATCAACGGGACCCGTATGGTCGGCTCGAATTCGGTAAAGCTCAAGGCTTCGATCGAGGAGCACATGGCCGAGGCGGAAAAAATCAGAGCCAGGGGTGTGAAGAACGTTTACAAAGAGATAGTGAAGAACGGAAAGACGCAGTTCAAGCCGGCAAAGCGTGAACCGCAGCCGATTCCAATGGATGTCTACAAGGCTCAGATCCCGGAAAATGCGCCGATGTGGGGAGCTATGGATGCACCGGTAACGGTGATCCTTGTTGACGATTTCGAATGTCCGTACTGCGGAAAGCTCTATTCGACTTACGAAGAGCTCAAAAAGGAGTATGCGGGCAAGATCCGTATCTTCTTTGTTCACAATCCGCTCGGCTTCCACAAAAAGGCGAAAGAGGCCTCTTCAGCGGCAATCGCTGCGCAAAAGCAGGAAAAATTCTGGGAGATGTATTCGCTTCTCTTCTCGAAACAGAAGGAGTGGACGAAAAATCCCGATTTCACAAAGTGGCTCGAGGATGGGGCGAAGGCTCTGGATCTTGACATGGAAAAGTACAAAGCGGACAAGAGTTCAAAAAATACAGAGGAACTTATTGCTTCGAACTTGAAATATGCGTCAGCGCTCGGTGTGACCGGCACCCCGGGGACCTTTGTCAACGGCCGTTTCATCGGCGGGGCTCTTCCGATCGTGTCGTTTAAAACCGTAATCGACGAAGAATTAACCCGTGCAAACGAGCTCAGCTCAAAAACAGGGCTCAAGGGCAACGAGCTTTACAACGAGATAATCAGAGACGGAAAACCGGTGGTTATCAGAAACAACAGGTCGGTCAACGACACGAAACGTGATGACCCGAACAAGGTTTATGATATAGTATTGTCAGGGAACGAACCTGTGAAGGGCGATCCGAACGGAAAGGTAACGATAGTCGAGTTTTCCGATTTTCAGTGTCCTTACTGCAAAAGAGCTGCAAAAACGCTTGATGAGCTGCTTCCCGAATACAAAAAGGGTGTGAAGCTTGTTTATAAGCACTTCCCGCTCTTTTCGCACGACAAGGCTAAACCGGCTGCGCTTTTCGCGATCGCGACGAAAAAGCTTTACGGCGATGCCAAGTTTTTTGAGCTTGCATCCCTTCTTTTTGACAAACAGCAGGAGTGGAAGACAAACCATAACGAAAAGTTCGAGCAGTATGCAGGTCAGCTGAAGCTCGACTGGTCAAAGATCGATGCAGAGATCAAATCTGGAGATCCGGAAGCTGTTCTCAAAGCGGATCTGGATGCTGTTGCAAAGCTTGGTCTGCGTTCGGTCCCGCTCTTTTTCATCAACGGGAAAAAGGTCTCCGGCGCAAAGCCGAAGGAGTTCATAAAGGCTGCAATAGACGAGCATCTCAAATCCGGAAAATAATCATCTCATTAAAAAAGCTCAGACTATTTCATTGTGCGGCACGGAATGCTGCTTTCCTTTTTTAGTTTTTTTATGTTTTTAGACAATCTGTGTCTGATGGAATGCTAATAAAATCAGAATGTTAAGTAAATGTTGAAGAGGCATGTGCCGTCAGATCAATCTCTGACGGAGCAGGTTCCCGAGTAGTTGATGATGAAGTCTTTGATGTTTCCGCCGTAGATCGGAACGTTCTCGCCGTTGTAAAGGTCTACTTCGCCGGAAATCTTGAGGACACCGTTCTCACCGACAGTGTTTGTATATTCGGAGATCGTGAGCTCGCCGAAGCCGAATGCGTGGTCACAGGTGATCTTTTTGTCTGTCCAGTTGTATTCGTGGACTGCGACAACCATATCACCGTCGCGAAGTCCTACTCTGTGGGTACCGGGGGTGAGGGTCCTGTCGAAGTAGATTTCTACGACGAAAGATTTCGGAGTCGTGCTCAGATACGAGGTGTTCATAAACGCCTGTGAAACTTCGATAAGCTTGTTGCCTTCACGGACATCCTGCCCGACGATATAGTAGCTTCTGCTTTCGCTTGTGCCGGACGGAATGATGTTCGAGTTGGAGTTTCCGAAAGTTCCAGAAACAAAGTAACCGCTTACAAACTGACCTGAAGAGAGTGTCTCGGGCCTCAAATCGTCTTCGGGAAGAAGATAATGGCTGTCTATGTTGATGCTGACGTGACCGTAGGGTGCGTGGTATGCGGTGTTCGGTTCTGCCGGGACATCGAAGTTGCAGCCTTTTGTTTCGTTTCTGCAGTTGTTGTAGATGCAGACTGAGTACTCGAAGGAGTCGTTTACATCGGAGCAGTTGTTGATCCAGCAGGAATTCATGTTGTTGTAGGTGATCTTGCCGGCCGGAGTTCCGTGCAGGTAGCAGAGACGCCAGCAGTCTGCAAAATCCTGGGAATTGCTGTCGGGATACTGAGTGAAGCAGCCTGCTCTGCAGGTGTAGATCGATGCGCATTCGGGAGCTGAATTCGAGAAGTCGATTTCGGTCGAGTGTTCCCAAGATGCAGCCTCGAACTCAACGCATGCACCGTTCGGAGTGGGAGTCGAGGTTCCGTCCGAAGCGAATGTCGATTCGACAAGTCTTGCCGAAACAGAGCCGTTTGTCTGTCCGATCTCGTTCATCTCCGTGATCACAAGTGTTCCCTCTTCCTGAAAGTATCTTCTCATCAGGTAGCCGTTTGAATCCGCTTCACTGAGAACAACACACTGTTTGCATGTCTTGTAGTTCGTGTTGACGCCTTCGCCCAGATTGTACTCGTTGACAACGTCGCCAGTGTCGGAGAATAAAATTTCAAGTTCGCCGATGTTGTCATCGAGAAGACCTGAAATCTCGTCAGAGATGATGACATTTACGTAGTCGCCTTCTACGATTTCGCCGATCGAAATGCCGGTGCACTCAACTATCGGTTCTGTGTCACCGGAATCAGTCGAATCACCGGAATCGGTCGAGTCTCCGGAATCAGTTGAATCACCGGA
>DBXP01000034.1 GCA_002309575.1 bacterium UBP6_UBA1209
AAATTTGATTTGGTGAACGAAAAATATGACAAATTCACATTTCGGAGACTCGCAAATAATCGTAAAAAAATTGATGAGGTTTTCAAAGGTGCTATCCGTGCAGCGGAAAGTTATGATTTTTTTATCGGTGAAAACGGCGAAACGCCGCTTATAACAGCTATAAGAGAATGGCATGGCGACGTTGCTGCCTATCTTATTTCCAAGGGTGCCGATGTCAATTACAAAGATTGCAACGGTAATACGCCTCTGAGTGTTGCCAGAGAAGAAAAACGATCGGAATTGATTGAAATGTTGTTGAAAAACGGAGCAAAAGAGTGAAGCTTTACAACATGAACAAAGACCCGTTGAAAATGATTTTTTTCTATGGTGACAATGGTTCAGGCAAGCCGATGATTTATCGAAACCCGTTTGTTCCCGGTGCTGAATATGGCTATGATTCAACGACCTATGAGAAGTGGCAACAAAAAGGATTTGCCCAGCCGGAGGTGGATCCATGGCTAAAATAATTGAGAAAATCAAAAGACGACCGCTGTTTTTTACATATATTTTTCTGTTCAGAAATGCTTGACCACTATACCATGCAAGTGTGCGGGAAAGTGATTCCGGTTAGAAATTCATTGAGATATTTACGATGACTTCTTTGCTGAGTGTCTGAGCTACCGGGCAGGTGTCAGCTGCTTTTTTGAGCATTTCCTTCTGTTTTTCGGTGTAGTCGTGTTTCGGGAAGGTGAAGGCGATGTCGATCTGGCCGATGCGGCGCGGATTCTGTGCCATTGTCTTTTTGATTTCGTATTTCGTGCCGTCAACATTGAAGTCGTGAGCCTGAGCGGTGATGCCCATGATCGTCATCATGCACGCAGCCAGTGCTCCGCAGACTGTGTCGGTCGGGGAGAAAGCCTCTCCTTTGCCGTGGTTGTCGGTCGGAGCGTCGGTCATAATGGTGTTGTTCGATTTGAGGTGGGTCATTTCGTTGCGGAGCGAACCTTTGTACTCTCCTTTGATGATTACCGGTGCGGTGTTTTCCATTTTTCTCTCCTTATAAGTTAAACAATAAACGGCGGTATTTTAGAAAAATGCCTCATTTAGGCAAATTTCCTGAAACATGAACTGGTTTTGGTTTCTGTCCGCAGAAATCCTTCAAATTTTTATGAATCAAACTGGAGAGACGCTATACAATGACGTCTCACATCATCGTCATGACGTTTGGCAGATGTTTCTGGAATTTATTGATAACTTATGCAGACAACGCTTTTTTTAGCGCTTTTCGTGTAACTAGAGTCTACTGTGCCACGCTCGAAATCAAGAGAGTAGGCTATTGCTGCATAGGATTCCTTTGATGTTGAAGACCAGAGTTTTGTGTTTGCAGGCATCTCAGGGAAATTCGAAGCAGGTTCTGTTTTTTCGTAGTTTACGAGGGAAAGGAGTTCGTTTATGTCAGGGAGATGCCAGTTGGAAATACCGGCGTATGTAAGATTCTCGCAGTAGGAAAGGGCCTCCTGCCAGGTTTTTTCCTTAGCAATGGTTTTGGTCCATTTCGGGTCACCCGCTCTAGCAGGAACGAATGTTGCATATTCTTCAGTAGCGCTGCCAGATATCGTGAACGATTTTTGGGACATCCGCTTGCCTCTGACGCACATAACACGGAAAGAGTCGTTCTTTTGAGATTTGTATGAAATTGGATTGAAAGTCCAAGCTGCTGTATCGTCTTGATATGCGGAAGAAGTCCATACTTTGGCTTCAGTTACTGATTCGAACACTGTTTTAAAGAGCTGATTCTTCATATCGATCGTCTGCATTTCATGCATGTTCGGAAGTCTCCAGTCTTTTTTACCGGCATAATCGAGATTTTCACAGTAAACATTTGCTCCGACCCATGTGTAGAATCCTTCCGAAAGCGTTTGAGTCCATTCAAGGCCGTTGTTGTCGTCAATTATATATTTCTGATTGTTGGCAAGGCCCTGGGAGAATGTTTTGCTGAAGCAGCCGTGCGAGAACTGTGCATCCTGTCCGAAGAAATCCTCTCCTTCTGCTGGGCAGGTTATTTCAGTATTGTTGCTGTAACATTTTTCCTGGTCTGTGCAGATTTTGTTTAAAGTGTTGCTCTGAGTATTTGCGGATTCGGATTCAACGCATTGCTCTCCGTCCCATTTGTAGCCGCTGTTGCAGTTGCAATAATAGTTTTCAGCGTCTGACGCAGTGCAGCTTCCGTTTGAATTATAGACCTGGGAGCATGTTCCACCTCCGCAGTAGCTGCAGGCATTCCCGTTCCAGAAATAGTTGTTATTGCAGAGACATTCATATTTTTCTTCAGTTTGAGGAATGCAGAAACCAGTTGAATTTGTGCCGCAGTTTGCGGTTTTGCAAGGATCTGCCGCACATTTTTCACCTTCCCAGAAAAATCCCTCCTTGCAGATGTCAGAGCGGACGCAGCGGACAGTATGGTAACTATCCTGGTCGGCGTTGGAGCGTTGTAAATTTACTGCGTATACCGATGAGAAATAAGAGGATGAGATGAATCTCATCCAATTGGAACCGTCATGATTTATCGTGCTGTTTATTGATGCAATAATGAATGCGCTGATTTCGTTTGTATTAGGAAGTCTCCAGTCCGAGTATCCGGCATGGACAAGATTTTCGCAGTATTTAAAAGCCTGTCTGGGGTTTTTATAAGGAGCTGCCTCTTTCTGCCACATAAGTTCCGACGAGGAATCGACATAGACTTTCGTGCTGTTTACAGTCCATTCGGTAAGTTCCAAAGACGGCAACTCGTCTCCGCGGACACAGATTACAGAATAAGGATTAGATTTCGAATACGAATATGTTTCAGGTGCAGAAGAATACTCGAATGACAATACTGTGGCAGAACTCGAACCTGCTGCTGAAGTCCAGAAAACTTTTGAATAAAGATTCTGAAAATAGGTCGATCTGGTGGATCCATTGGTGAAGAGTGTCATAAGTTCGTGTATGTTAGGAATTCTCCAGTCATTTTTACCGGCAAGATCCAACTGTTCACAATATTCTTTTGCGGCTTCAAATGTATAGGTCGTTTCCGGTATCTCTTTCTGCCATGAAAGTCCGGTAGTAAGGCTTGTTATGGTGTCGTCATCGCTTTCAAAATACTGTCTTACGCATGTTCCGGCATTAGCATACTGTGCATCCTGTCCGTAGAAAGTTTCGCCTTTTGCAGGACATTCTGCCGCTTTAGGGCTAGGGAAGGCATGACATTTGTCATCATCCGTGCAGATGATGCCTAAAGAAGGCCTGCGGTCAACACATCCCGCAATTTTTCCGTTCCAGTAATATTCGTATTCACAGTCGCACAGATATTCGAAAGCGCTTTTACTTTCACATGAATGATTAATCGCATGTTCGAAAGCGGCACACGGGTTGTCTGCGCACGGATCGATACAGTTTTTTCCATTCCAGAAATAGGTCTCTTTGCATTTGAAACGGCATTCGTATGAGCTCGGTTCCTCGTTATAGACTCCTTGCAGCTCTTCATTTCCTGCATCCCAAGGCTGAGTTATTTCGGAAACAGTGTTCCACTCCGCGTTTTCCGGAAGTCCGGTGCACTGTCCGATTTTTGTTTCATTGTCGCAATACTGATATGCGTTATCCCATAAATAGTGTTCCTTGCATTCACATAAATACGGTGATTCGTCCTGAGTGTCGTCATAGTAGCATTTACCTGTCGAACCCTCCATATATTCCTCTTTGCAATAACCGAGAGCGCACCATTCCATGCATTCTTCACCATCCCAGAAATAGTGCTTGTTGCAGCCGCATGAGAAATCATTCTGGTGAGCAGTACAGATTCCGTCGGAATTGGCGATGTTTTTGCACGGATTCGGGTTGCAAATACCAGGTTCTTCGGTCGGTTCAGTTGGTTCTGTGTCGGAATCATCAGCCGGTTCTGTGTCCGTCGGCTCGGTATCGCCTGACGGTTCTGTGTCGACTGCATCGTCGTCAGTCACGCTTTCTTCCGAATCGGGAGTTTCATTTTTGTTTTCTTTTTTCGAGCCGCCGCATCCTGCAAAGAAAAGCAGCGCAGCCAAAATCGTTAAGCAGAGACAAAGTTTTTTCATTAAGGCCTCCATCCTATTTTACGCAACGGAACTCGTTGTTTTCAAAATCTTTATGGTATTGTGCGACGTATCCGCGGCATATTATAACCGCGCGCGCAGATTGGCAAACCGTTGCGCGTAGTTTGTCACAAACTCCAAAAACACGCGGCGCGTTGCGCGTAGTTTGTCACAAATCATCGAAAAGACTTCCCTGAACGGCCTTTTCTTCGTAGTTCCACACTAAAAGCTCTTCAAAGTCGCGTGCCGACTTATTGTTCAGCGAGCCCCGGCGGTTGATCCTTTTCTGCTTAAAATCCTTGTACAGTTCGCAGATTTCCGGGCAGGCATTATATGACAGAATCCATCTTGCTTTGCTCTTTTTCAGCAGCCCGGCCAGCCTTTCGTGGTCAAAGCTCCCGGCTTGGTAATAGTGTTCCGTCTCAAAAGGTAAAAGAAAACATCCGGCTTGTCGTAGCGTTCAAGCAGCACCGAATAGTCCAGGCACTCGATGTTGGTTTTCTGCAGCCGCTTCGAGATCGCGATTATCCGGGACTGAATAGCTTCGACTGAGCTCAGATTTCTCGGCGCGTATGACGGATTGACGATCCTGGCACCGAAGCAGAAGTTCAATAAATACAGTGTTTTAAATGCCTGAAAATACTCGCAATTTCGGGGGGGGGTAAAATCGCGCATCCGGTTAAAAAACGACCTGGAACTGAAAACAAAGTTAAATTCCCGCGCAAATTCCTCGCCGCGCTCCTTTACCACCCTGTAAAGATTGATAATTTCGTCGTTAAGGTCATTGATAATCTCGCACGGAGCCCACCTTTCCCTGGCAAAATAAATCGCCCCGCCGCCGAAGAAAGGCTCGACGTAAGTGCTTATATCGCCAGGTATCATCGGCACGATGTAAGGTCTCAGCACCTTCTTCCCGCCGATGTACGGGAAAAGGTGGTCAATCGGAATAATCTTAGGCATGGTGCAGCTCCATAATTTTTGCGCGGATCAGCCCGTCCATTTCAGCCGCCTTCACAGCCTCGTAAGCCGTGTAAGAGACCGATCCTGCGGTCATCTCTATAAGATCACGCAGCGTGGCCAGAGCCGCGTTAGAAAGGTCAATAGTGAGGTTTACCGCCCCGACAGTGTCATCGTTGAACTGAATCGGGATCGTAATGACCTCCGAAACTACCGTGTCGCCCGCTTCCGGAATATGACTTTCCGGGTGAGCTGAGATCCAGAACAAAACAGCATCCTCGAAGCTGTCCGGATTGTCCGGATCGGCAACAAAAAGAGCCACTTCCTGGATCGTTTTTCCGTGCGAAGCGGCATCAGCCTCGAAAAGAGCCTCGAAATGTATCGTCGTATTGTTGGCCGGTTCAATGTACCTGCGTTTGATCTCTCCGTGCCACCAGCCATCCGTCATTCCGGTTTCCGTCCCGTCATAAACCGGAGCCTCGCCGCCGCCGAAATCGCCGAGCCCCATCCACTTGACATCGAACGTCTTGGTGTGATCTGCGATATACGCTGCAAGCAGCTCTAAGCCTCTGTTTGTAAATTTTCCCATAGTCCCCTCCTTATAAAATCCCAGATTTGTTTTTCCCTCTCAGCCTTAAATTGCGCCTTAAAGACTGCTTTATTTCCCTGAAATTCAAAGTAATTCCAGACCCATTTATTAAGATTTAAAACCTTATTAAATATAGTGCGGGCTTTTGCCTTCGCCGCGTGAGAAAGATAAGAATTAAGCAGTGATCTGACCTCCGCAAGCTCGCCGAGATCGAGTTTTCTTTTGGCCGCTTTTTTTCGCCAGCCCTCCATTTTTCGTGCGAAATTGTTGACTACGCGCCTCCGGACAAGCCGGTAGAACACATGCTGCACATACCCCGGAAAATTGATCCCGCAGCTTAGCGGTGCGAGCTTGACCGCCTTTTTCAGCTTCAGCTCTAATTTTTCTTCAAGAAAATTCCTTATAATTTCAAGCCATTCCGAAAGCTGCTCTTTGCTTTCGTGCAAAATAATAAAGTCATCGACATACCTGACGTAATATCTGGCCTTCAACGTATGTTTAACGAACTGGTCAAGCGTGTTTAAATAGACATTTGCGAAAAACTGGCTTGTCAGATTTCCGATCGGCAATCCCCGGCCCCTGGAGTGAAAAAGACTTTTCTGAGGCGGCACCATAGCCCATTCTTCCGGTCTCGCCTTGTTTATATAGCTCTCAGTCGGATCGTGAAAAACTAAAATCTTCAATAATTTTCTGATATTCTCTTTTTCTTCGCTTTCTTCCCGGAACTGCTTGTCGAGCCCTTTTTCGAGCAACTTCCACAAAATATCACGATTGATCGACATAAAAAAGTTGGCCACGTCAAGTTGCAGAAAATAAGCCCGTTTTTTGCCGTTTTCTGTTATGCTTCTGACAAAATGAGCGACCCGGTCAACCGCAGCGAGCGTCCCTTTTCCTTTCCGGCAGGCGTAAGAATCGAAAATAAACACCTTCTCCCAGTAAGGCTCAAGTCTCCTGACAATAAGATGATGCACGATTCGATCTCTAAAATCAGCCGCAAAAACCTCTCGAGGCTTCGGATTTTTGACGACAAAACAGACCGATTTTCCTGGCTTATAAGTGCCGTTTTGCAGTTCCTTCGTAAGTCTGACAAGGTTGCTCGACACCTTTTTCTCAAATTCCTGTTCATTGGCGGTTCCGCGCTTCCGGCGGCGACAGTCTGCGTAGGCGTTATATATACTCTTATCTTCCAAAACATTCTTCGCGTTCAAAAAGCGGACGCAGCGCACATAGTTCGTGTTGTTCTTGTTGTTGTTGTTCACATTGCCATTGCTGAAATTCACGTTCCAAGCGTTCGTGGCACAGCTACCCTCGCAAGCAAACGCCCGCAAATCCGGGAACTTATCTGCCTCGGCCTGACTCATTCGATACAGGCTTTTGGCCGGAGAGCTCTCGCTCTTCCCGTATACGTCTCTGGTGTCCCGGTACAACCGCGAATTAAGGTCGCTCATTGAGGTGCGATACCTCCCTGATTCTGCCTGTTAAAACACCTGAGCAGCCTCTCGTTCTGCTCCACAATATCGTGAAGCATTTCGGAGGCGTGGAACCATGATTTGTAACTATCGAAGCAGTTCAGCTCTTCGCAGAGAGCCATCTTGATCTGAAATCTGTTCAGATCCTGACGGAGATCCTCGCAGAATTTTGCCTTTTCACTTTTCTCCCTGTCGTTAAGCGTCGCGATCTTATAAAGAAGTTCCGTCACCATCATCCGCAGCTCGCTCCCGAAAGTGTACTTGTCACACTTGTGGAACTTCCGGACACACTGCTCGACGTGGACCGTGAGCTGAAAAGCCGTCCTGTAAATATTCATATTTTGATAACTCATCTTCCCTCCATGCCCGCCCCTCAAAAGGCGGGCAAAAAATCGCTTCGCGAAAACGCGGTCAAATCAGCGGACGCAGCGCACATAGTTCGGGTTGTACTTGTAGCCGTTGCTCACACTGCCATTGCTGAAACTCACGTACCAAGCGTTCGTGGCAGAGTTTTCCGCTTCGCTCCAAAAATAGCCGGTCTGACTTGTTATGTCCGTTGAAACGCCCTGCGCGCTTGCGAGGCTGGCCAGAGCTGACTTCGCCTGATACAGTCCGTACAGTTCATCTCTCGGATCGTCAACCCTTGTCGAGCCGGAACAAGTCGGCAGTCTCCAGTCGGTAAAGCCGCCCGTAGGAAGAGTCAGGCTTCTCGCATAATCCAATGCCTGCGGCCATGTTTTGTTGTTGACGCTGCTCGCCATGATCATCGAAATGTTTCTCAGTCGCGGATAGCTCTTTCTGATCGCGTCATTCAGTACTATGACACCGGTAAGCCCCGAATGAATTTCAGCGGTGGCCGTGATCTGCGGCTGGAAGTAAATTTTCAGCGTGTATCCGTTTTCAACGTAAATATCCTGAGTGAGCCATCTTGCCAGTAGGTAACTTCCAGCGGTCAGTACACCCTCGGAAGTCGAGGCCGTTTTAGCGACAAGACCAGCCTCTTTGATCGTGATCCCTGCTCCCGAATTGTTTGAGAACTCTCTGGAATATACGACGTTTGCCTTTCCGGTCGTGGGATGGATCGTTGCGATACTGCTTGCCGTCGGCATGGCCGCGTGGACCAGCTGGCCGCTTCCGGTTCCGTTTCCGACCTGAGATCCAAGTTTATAATCTTCCCACGAAACCGCCGAATTAGACGTTCCGACGATGATTCCGACATCCGAAGCTCCCGCGCCGCCGGTGCAGTTGCCGACCTTCGTGAAACTTGCTCCCGTGATCGCCTGAGCTCCCGTGACCTCAGTGCCGTCGAGCTGTTTGAAGTTCTGGAAAGGCGCGTCGGCAATATTCTGAACAAGGTTCTCGATCCAGTTTCTTGTCATCATTTTCGTCGTAGAAAGCGGGAAATCCAGCGTCCACGTAATTTTAATGAAGGAACCGACGCTGAATGCGTAACCGGTAGAGAACGAATCTCGGGCGATCATCTTGTTGCTTGCCCCGTAAAGAGCGATCTCTTTGATCGTGCCGCTACCCGCTGTGACCGATCTTTCTACCGAGAAAACCGCTCTGATCGAAGACACTTCCTGTGTCAGGCTTTCCAGAACGACCGGATTTGTCGTAGTAGTGATGTTCGACGCTATCGAGCCGGAAGTGTTTGAATAAGTCACAAAAGCCGATACCGGCCTTATCTGCTGAACGTAAACCGGCGAATATTTCGCGCCCAGGCACTGATACCACGGAGCAAAGATCGCGCCGTTCAGCGTCGAGCCGTGTCCGGAGCCGAACTGCGAATTGTCGATCCCGATCCTGTGCCCTGTTATAAGATCGCTCAGAAATCCCGTTGTATAACTCTTCATCGGGTGCTCGCCTTCAGCCGTTACGTCTCCGTGTCTGTTGCGGATTACGACTCTCAGCTTGCCTTCGACAACAGCACCCGACGAGTCGGAATAAGACCTGACGATTCTCCCTTTCGGATCAAGGACTTCCGCCCTTACCATAAGCCCTAAATTGTGGTTGTTTTCGCTTCTAATCATTGTTATTCTCCTGTTATGATGGTTATTGTTCCAGTTGCATCGCCCATATCATGGTTGTTTGTGTCGCTTCCGTCGGTCGTGTTTTTGACGGCGCCGGTTGCCGTTCCTTCGTCGATGAACCAGTCTACAGCATCAAGTCTGACCTCGCTGACTCTCGCTTTGCCGTAGTCAAGGCTGTTGCTCTGCTGTCTGTCAGCCTTTTCCGCAATAACGGTTCCCTCGGCTTCGCCGTAGTCAATTTCGCCGGTAGATGTATGATCCGGAGCCGTCTTCGGTACACCTTCAGCCGCTCCGAGATCCTGGTTGCCGTCGAGAGTAGCCACTACATTGACGACCGCTTCGCTGCCGTTGTTGACAAATCTGACCGTCAGATTTGCCGTATCGCCGACTCTCGTTTCAGTTCCGCCTGAAACTATATAAGCATAGCCGCCGCCCAGAAGCCTTCCCGGAATAGTAACGTTGCCCGAAGCTACTCCTTCACTTGCCGTAAACGTGGTAAGAAGCGTGTCGCCGTAGTAGACCTTGACATCGCCGTCACTGCACCCGCTGACTTCAGCATAGAACGAGACATCCGGCAGTATAGGATCGTTTTCTTCCGGTTCATCGACTACAAATGCCGAAGCAAGCAGAATGTCCACCGTTGCCGTTATGACTCCCGCAGAAGCCTTGATCGTTGCCTCTCCCGGATCTCCGTTCGCTATCCAGGAATAAGTAAATGCACCACTTGCTACCGTTGCCGTTCCTATTATCGTTTCCGTTCCGTCCTGGATGATCGAGAGCGTGACCGTTGTTCCGTCGGCATAGTTTGTCGTTCCGCTTATCGTCACGGTTTCGCCGACAGTTATAGAATCCTCTTCTTCCGGGCTGGTTATTACCAGGCTTCTCGCAGCAGCCGCAATTTCGACGGTGTCTGTCCACGCTACGACTCTCGCCGTTATCGACACCGCGCCCGCACCGTGGTTTTCCGGGATATCGTAAGTCGTTGAAAATAAGCTGTTGTTTAAGGTAGTTGTCAGATTTTCGACCGTTGAATCCGGGAGAGTCACCGCAATATAGACCGTCGTTCCGTTTGCCTGGTCGCTTGTTCCCGAAATCGTTATAGTATCTCCGCAGAGAACGTTCGCCCCGTTGACCGGCGTGACAAGCGAGATCGAACCGACAGGGATCTGCACCCCGAAATCGACATACCTTCCTACCATCAGCCCCGAAACCGGCATCCAGCCGTATTCCTGCGTGACGTATTCATTGAGCTCCCGGCACACAAAACGCTTGTATTGCTTTATGAGTCCGAAAATAACATCGCACTCATACTGACTGAGCGGCAGCTGCACCGTTACCTTGAAAGTGTAGGGATGTCCGCCGAAATCAAACCACTCTTTCACGTCGATGTCGCTTCTGCCCGTCATCTGCGAAACCGCCCGGATAATACCTGCAGTTCCCTTGCGTTTATGCAGTCGGAAAGAATTTTCTACGACCTCGCGCCGCTTCGTATAAACATCCTCTCCCGCCTCATTGTCGCTGTTTTCCGCGTTCAAATACTCTAAGCCGTGGACGTTCAGATCTTTTGCCAGCACCGGCAGCACGTCCGGGATCGGCAGCTTGTGCGTGTCGCTTACCAGATATACCAGCGCGTTTTTCATTTCCGCGCTGATCAGGTCAAGCTCATCCAGAGCCGCCTCGTATATTGCTCTCAGCCTCGGATTCGTAATAGAATCAGGCAGTTTGGTTCTATTCACGCTCATCCGTCACCCCTGTGACCGCCACCGTTATTTCCGCCCGGATAAATTCGTTGTAATCCGCCGTGACATCGGTGGCCGGGTCGCACGTCACGTCATAAACGCCCGGGACAGCCTGGCACACACCGATTATCTGTGAGATGACAACGTCGTTTGAGATCTTGTTTTTCACGCACGGAACAATTATATTTCCGGTTTCCGCGTCTTTTTCCCCTTTTAAATAATTATTTAATGCCTGTTCAATGTCTGTTTTCAGGGTTGCCGAAGCTGTCCTTTTTGCAGTGATCTTTACCTCCAGGGCAGCCTCTTTTTTCTCCGGGAACAGAACCCTGACCTCTTCGCCCAGAGGCCGAACGTCTACCGGATTGAGAGCGTTTTCCACCGCCGCAAGCACCGCATCCATCGCCGCCTTCTTGTCGGCATCAGTTTCCGCCTCATAGCCCGTCTGCGTCCAGTATTCGTCGGTCAGAACATAAACCTCGACGATCCCCGCCGGGATGTTTTCTCCGTTGACCTCACGCAGCACACTGTAAGGATTGATGTCGATGATCGATTCGTGCGCATGTCCGCCGATATAGCGGTAAGCCGCCTCCGTCCCGCAGACAGTGTAGGCGTTCATCGATTCCCTTATCCTTTCCCGGTAAACATCGTCGCTTTCGTCGGTGAGCCTTGCACAGTTGCGCATCGCCCCCAGATAGTCGAGCAGAGGGTATCGTGCAAAGTCCAGAAGATTCTGTAAACCTACATCCTGGAACGCACACCGCTGAACATAGATTTCGTAGGCTGCCTGCTCCAGGACAACGTATTCCGGATCGGCTTCCTGAAGTTCCTTTCCGGTTCTCTCCTTGACCCTCTCCAGCATCCTCTCTTTGATTTTTTCAAAATCGCGTTCAATAAAATCAGGCTGTTCCATTATATCTCCCTCCTCAGCTCGCCGCCGCCGGTTCCGTTTTTGTAAGTCCATGAAATATCGATTATAACCCTGCCGCTTTCGACGGTTTTTCTTATCTTTTCGACCTTTACGTCAGGGATGTAGAGTGCCAGCTGCTTGTTCAGATCCTCGACGATGGCCGTCACTACGATCCCTGCCGGAATATCCTCAAGATCGTCCCGGATTCCTTTTTTCGGATTTCCCAGAACCGAGCCTTTCGGAGTAAGCAGAATCATGTCTATCTGCTGTTCGATCCTGTCGGTTCCTTTTACCGTTTCCCCCGGATTCGTTCTTGAAACCACTCCGATCATCTTTACCTCCCGCTTCGTCCGTTGCGCCGAATTTTATTCGACATTTGCCTCACATCACCGCCTGCAGCTTTGCATACAACGCTTGAGCCCCGGCCATGTCTGAAGCCACAGCCACCGCAGCGAACCCGAAAGAATACTGTGTCGAGATCGTTGACGGAGCACCTTCCTCGCTTGCCGCCCTCGCGATCCAGCTTCCGAGCCCCGGTTCCATCATGTACTGATACAGTCCCGAAGTTCCGAGAGCCGAGATCAGAGCGTTCGCCTTGCTCAGCGCGTCCGCATAATCCTGCATCTTCTTTTCGACGCGGTCCTTCATTCCCTGAACGCTCTGAACCATCGCCTTCTGCACGTTCCAGGCGTTTCTTGCCGTATTAAGCACCCCCGGCATCATTTCGCCGAGCGTGATCCCTTTCCATTCATCCGGCTTTATTTCAGGATCGATCTCTTTTTTCGGCTCCCATCCCCGGATCTTCGGCTCGACAAGTTCGATCTCCATTTTTTCGGTCAGAGCTTTCAGCATCGCTTTGTAAGCGATCTTTGCCGCCTCTTCCGTTGTCATACTCGCTATATTGAAGCAGCCGCACGAATAAAGGCCGCTTGCAGTCGAAGGCGCGTTCGGAGCCGTGACAAGCCTGGTTGACCAGCTTCCCTGTTTCGGAGAAAGCGCGATAATCGCAAACCCCGTCACTTCAAGCTCATCCAGATCCTGTTGCAGAAGAGACAGCGCGGCGTTGGCCTCATCGAGTTTTTGCTGCACCGCTGTCATCGCGCCGTCCAGCTTTGCGAGAGCCGCTTCAGCCGCCGCCTTGACTTCCGAAGCGGCAGTGAAAGCCGCCGGAACTATCGTTTTCAGTGTCTTGCTCTGCCACGCCATAACTTACTCCACAAACAGGAACATGACCGGAGCAGGCAGGGCAGCCGTCGGACTTCCCGGAGCCGCGCACGTGTGCTGGTGCATGACCGCATAGCCGCTCGCGCTGTTCAGCTCGTTCTGAAGTTCGATCAGAGTCTCGTGGATCGCTTCACCCACCGCGTCACAAAAGTCTTTGCTTTCATCGCTTGAAAGCTCTACAAGGTTTTTTGCAAGCATTTTCGAATAAAAAATTTCCTGGCATCTGGCTTTCGTTATCATCACATACTCCTTAATCCGTGTTTTAATTCCGGTTCGACGTTCCTTTCTTCTTCAATAGGAATCAGGATCGTTTTCCCAGCGTATTCGTCAAGATCGGTCTCGATTTTCATCCAGGGATTAGCTTTGAAAATCGGTTCGACGTTATCGACTTTGCCGTAGAATTTCTGGCTTATAATGTCGATCCTGTCGCCGCTGATGATCTTGTATTCATAGTATCTTGTCATAGTGCGAAAACCTCCACCGACGTGAGAAAAGCCGATTCTCCGTCGCTTATTTCGTGTGTTCCGCTCTTCACCGCATAACGCCCGGAAAGATGCCCGGCATTCTTGAGTTCGATGACCGATCCGGCATAAATCTCGGTATTTCCCTCGAAAACAAAGATCCCGCTTATAGCGTCAAGGTTCGCCTTCGTGAGGGCCGCCATCGCCTCCGCCTTGCTCTGAGCCGTCGTTTCCGACCTCGTTTCGATCCTCAGAACAAGCCCGTTTTTGTTGTAAGTGTCCTCGACTTTCTGCTTGATAGTCGTTCCCTTTCTGAAGTAGGTCGCCTCGCAGTACTGATACGTTCTCCCGGAGTCGTTCAGATACGATCCGTCGAGCAGATCCTTTGCCTCGACCGTGAAAACAGCCTTTGCGCTTCTCAGCTTTTCCCACGGCTGAAAGTAGAGGATATTCTTTTCGATCTTCACCATGTAGCCGTATAAATCGGCAAGTTCGTTGAGAAATTCAAGATCCGAGTTTGACTGCGATTTCCTCCCCAGGTTGAGATCCTGAATGTCTCCTTTCAGCGTCAGTTTGTTCCGGTCGGCCACTTTCTGCACGATGCTTTTTAGTGATCCTGAATACTCCTTGTACTGAGTCTCGTAAAAATCCTTAGTGATTTCAGTCGATGTTCCCCGGAGCGTCACTTTTCTCCCGGCAAGATTGAAGGAAACCTCATCGACATAGAACGCGCCGCAGTAGAAAAAATCCTTGTCCGAATAGCCGATGTCGAGTTCCATCGTGTCTCCTTTCTTCGGATAGAGGCCGTTCGCGAACTGAAGTTTTCCGTCCTCGAAAGTAAGATCGATGTCGTTTGCCTGGCCGCTGAGATAAAAGTGAAAAGCAACGCCGAGCAATGCTTCGCCGAGGTCAGCTGAAACCTTTTCGCCGTTGTAGATGATGCTGAAATAAGGCTGTCTCGCTTTTGCCATCACTGCCTCGTTATGTTTTCCGGGCTTACCGAAGTGTAAGTTTCGCTCCCGGCACCCGGAACCGGCGCGTTTGTCTCCGTTTCAGGATCGGGCTTTTCGGCTGTCGCGTTTTCTTCCTGGACAGAGTGCAGAAACTGAGCTTCGGAAAACTCTTTCAGGTCAACGTCCACCGTTGCCGAAATAAGCTCTCCGGAGAAAAGTCTCTTTTCCGATCTGACCGACACTTTCAGAATGACATAATTCCCTTTAAATTCGCCGTTTTCCCAGTAGTAGGGGCAGACAGTCCCGGCGTTCATCGTGTCCATGAGCCAGCCGATCTGTTCCGAAGGCTTGCAGAAGTCGGCGTGGAAATACATCGACAGGCTGAACTCCTGAAGGTTCTCGCCCTTGTTCTGAAGGATCGGTTTCCCGCTGGCCGGTTTCATTTCCGCAAAAGCGTGCGTTTTCGTGTAGTTTTCGCTCTCCGGAGTCAGAGCCGGTTTCTGGAAAGTTATGTCGCCCAGGATGAACATTTACCACCTCTTTCTGCCGTAGCTTCTTTCACTGTTGAGCTGTGCCCGCTGCTGCAGGTCGGAAACGGTGTTTGTCGCTATTTTTCTGATTTCCTGTTCAGTCATATTGCCGCCGTTGTTGTTGATTGTGAAGTTCGCCTCGATATGGTCTCCGCCCTGATTGATTATCTGCTGCCGCTTGATCTCGGCCTGAAGGCTTTTGTCTTTTGCCGCGAGGTCGTCCACTCTGAGAGATGCAGCCGCCGATTCCTCGTCGATCTCAAAACCGTTGAAAATATAACGCAGAAAACCGCCGACTTTCCCAATAACAGCCTTGAAGCCGTCGAAGCCCGAAGTCAGGACTCTCAGATCTCTCCCGGCTTCCGTAGTCACGTCAGAAAGCTGGCTGAAAACATAGACAAGCGACGCTACGCCAGCCCCTATAAGAAGCAGCTGCCAGTTTGCCGCCGCAAAAGAACCCATCGCTTTCGCTCCTTTCAGAAGTCCGCCCGGAAGTTTCTTGAGCTGCGGCCCGAATTTTTCCAGGAGCGGCAGAGCCATTCCCAGCTGTCCCGCGATCTCAAGACCTTTCCCTGCCGCCATCGTAAGGCCGCCGACACCCAGCGTGGTGTAACCTATCGCTTTTGTAAGCCCCGGAAATTTTTCGCCGAAATCACCGAGCTTTTCAGCCGCCGAAGTTGCGAGCCCTGCCAGATCGGTGAGAACCGGATTGAAATTCATTCCGATTTTTCCCATCGACGTGTCAAGTGTTCCCGTAAAGGCGTTCCACTGAGCCGAAAAAGTTCCGAGCTGTGCCCCGACAATCTTGTCAAGCGAAGCCTGTTCTTTCATTCTTGCCGTTATTTCGGCAGCACCCTGCACTCCGCCGGTCTTGTCGTTCATAAGAGTCGAAACGAGAGCCGACATATTTGCCGAACTTCCGAAAAGCTCCTTTATGGCCGCCGATCTTTTTTCATCGGAAAGCCCGTTGAGTTTTCCGAGCTGCTCTACAAGGTTTTCAAAACCCAGATATTTTCCCTCTCTGTTAGTGAACTGGAGCTGAATTCCTGCCGCAGCCGCAGCCTTGTTCACGGCGTTCTTGTCCATGACACGCGCTTCAAGCTGTGAAAGCCCCGTCGAAAGAACTTCCGCGCTCATTCCGGCGAGCTGCTTTTTCAGCATGACAAGGTAAGGCATTCTCTCTGTCAGGGCTTCATAGCCGGTCGATCCGAGAGCCGCCGCGCTTGCCCCCGTCTTTGCGATCATCGTGGCCATGTCCTCTACATTGACACCCATTGACTTTGCGCGGGTCAGCATGTCATACACGCCGAAATCACCGGCAAGTTTGTCGCTTCCGACGTTCCAGGACTGTGAAATAAGGTTGGCTATTTCGAGAGCGCGGTTGTAGTCGTTTCCCAGAACGCCGACCGCGAATTTTGCAGAGTCTTCGAGTCCGCCTTTGGCCAGAGCTTCGGCATCCATTCCGCGTGCTACGGCTCCGGCTGCCGCCTGATACATTTCGTCGGCGGTTGCCGGAAGTTTGTTCGCCGTCTTTATAACAGCCTCTGAAAGCCCGTTGAACGAGCCTTTAACGGCTCCGTTTGCGTCAAGCATGACCGATTTGAGAGAAACCATTCCGGTTTCAAGTCTAGCCATCGCGCCGACCGGTCGTTCAAGACTTCCCGCGATTCTGCCTCCGAAAGCCGTGATGTCTGCTCCGAGAGTTCTGACCTGTGAAAAAGCCTGCATTTCGAGACTGATTCCGTCAGCCCATTTTTTTAGCCCTTTCGCCTTCGCTTCAAGTCCCTTGAACGAGATCCCGGAGAGCTTTTTCGCGCTTTTTTCCGCCGAATCGAAAGACTGAGCCGCGTTTTTGGCTTCTTTGCTTGTCTGCACAAGCTCTTCCTTTGCGTTGCTTTTGAATTTGAAAACTAAACCGAGCTCAAACAACTTCGCCATTACCGGTTCCCTCTTTCAATAGCCTCTTTTTCCTTTTTGTAGTAAGCAGCCAGCGTCTTCAGCCAGTAGCCGTATTCTTTCGTGTCCAGCCCCATGACTTCCGAATAACTGAATCCTGCATCTTTAATAAGAATTAACGCGCCGTCTAAGCTGGCATATCCGAGCTGAAAGCGGCGTTTAACTCTAAAAAATCACGGCGGGTCATTGTTTTAAGGGTTTCGTAAACCTGCTTTTTGCCGTCGAAAAGGCAGCATTCCGCCATGAGAGCGGCTGCAAAAGCGTAACCGTCAACCTGGCCGCACGCGATCTGAGCTTTGATCGTGTCTGCCACTTTCGGCTCTCTCATTTCGACTTCCTTGAACTCGAAAGGCGGTTCGCTCTCGACGATCTTTTTGATCTTGATCCTCGGTTCTTTTATTTTGACTTCTTCGATTTTTTTCTTGGCTTTGCTTTCTTCTGTCATCTCATCCTCCTTCGTTCGCCTCAGTCCCCGCTTTGTCCCCTCTCCACACTGGAGAGGGGTGTTCGGGGTGAGGTCTGGTTTTTATTAAAGATTTGCGTTCTTTCTCATCTCTTCAAGCCTGTCAACGCCGTCAGTCTTGAAGATGTTGTTGTCAACGTTGATCTCGATCACTTCGTTTCCGTCGTGCCATACCTTGATGCGGTCAAGCGTGAATTTCACTTTCTGGCCTGACCAGTCCTGGCCCTTGACGGTTCCCATGATGTCGTTCTCCTGGATGCGCCCGGTAAGCTCCATCTTGACCGCAAGTTCGCGCTCCGATCCGTCCTCCGTCCTCACTACGTTGCCGTAGATCGTGAGGTTTCTCTTAGCGAACGGATTAAGGAACTTTTCGTTCAGGAAGTCCCAGGTGATATCGACTTCAAGACTGTCGATCCCGACCGGGACCTTCTTTTTGCCGTACATGCCGATAGGATTGATGTCCTTTTCGATCATGTTGACAGAAAGCCCGGAGATCTCCTGCGCTCTTCCGTAAAGCGAGTTAGTGTCGTCATAGACGTTTGCGCCCGTGACCGTGTCGAATTTCAGTGCCGGCATTTTTCCCTCCCGTTATTTTCCAAGGTTAGCCAGATACTCTACATTGTAGCTTCTCTGGTAAGTTATGCGGTCAGCCGGAGGCGTTGCTGCGTCATCGTAGCTGAATGTAACGTGACCCGCCATGAGCTGTGTCGGTGCGTTTTCCGCCGGATCGTACCAGCATCTTCCGCCCGCTATCGCGCCGCGTGCAGCGAGTGTGATCAGGAAATTGCTTACATCCCGGACAAGGCCGTCTATCCACGGAGTGGTTATCGGCTGGTCAATGCGCTGTTCGGAATAGTATTCAATCGACTCCTCGATCACGTCTCCGACAGTCATAGTGACCTCAAAGATCTCATGGTCGGTGTTTCCGCCCGAGCTGTTGCTGTCGAACGAGCTGTTCATGTTCCCGCAGAACTTCAGTCCGCCAACGTTTTTCACGGTTACGATCCCGGCAGCATTGAGCAGCTGGGAATCCGCGCCCGAGTTGTTGATCGAATACTCGACCGGGACAGAAAGCGCGTCAAAACCGTAAATAGCCTGCGAGCTGATGCTCCACCAGTAGCCCTTAGAAGCGTCCATGTCGGTTCTCGCCCTGACACCTGCCGCCGCAACCGACATCGGATAAGTTTCTTCGCCCGATTTCAGAGCCGGGAAAAGAAGTTCGAGCCTCTTTTCGTGGAATCCGAAAGCCTTTGAAGAGTTCATTCTTGCCGCTACAGCCTTTGAAACAGTGTCGGTGTCGCTCATGTCAGCGTCAATGTAGCATCTCGCCTTGAGCCTGTTCGTGACCGCAAGAAGCGCATCCGCGACCGCCTTTTTCTGCGAATATCCCGGAGCAATGATGATTTTGGGTGTATAACCCGTGATCGTCTGGGAATCGAGCAGCGCATAGATGCCCGTTCTCGGAGTTGAATCGTTGCTTCCGATGATGTCGCTGTCCTCGACGGTGTCTGCGTACTGGTAAGCGACCTTCTTTGCCGTCGCAATGTCTTTGAGCAGCGTGATGATGCCCGTCGCATAGTCAACGGTGTAGTCCTCGTCCTCTGTGTAGGTTGTTTCGCCCGTCGGATCGGTAACGGCTACCGCGCCGATGTTCGTCTTTCCGGTGGTTATGGTTGCCGGAGCCGGAGCGACTTCTTCGGTTACAGCTTCCGATCCGCCCGTGTAGGTGTAAGTGACTTTGTAGGTGTCCGGAAGGCTCTTTTTGATCTCGATCTCGCCGGTTTCCGAAGTAACGACATAGTCGGTGGTAACGGTGAGGGTGTCCCCTGCCGAATCCTCGACTTTCGAGACCGTGACCGCGGTGTGTGCAAGCGTGATCACGTTCGATCCTGCGTCGAGGTTTTTGCTTGCAGCCGAAACAGTTTCGACTCCGACCGGAACGACGATCACTACCGGAACCTGATTCGTGAACTGCTCGTACATTTTGCTGAGATACGATCCGAGTTTTCCGCTTGTCGCGGTAGAACCGAATTTTTTAGTAATATCGGTCTGTTTTGTGAGAACGGTCGGAGTGTCGGCAGCGATCTGTTCTTTCCAGCCTGCCGCCGGTGCACCGACGATCCCGATGATTGAGGTCTTGACTTCGCTCACGTTTTTCGGCACGTCGCCTTTGTGAACGGTCTCGACTCCGTGAAGATAATTTGCCATTTTTTTATGCCTCCTAACTCCTTGAAATGATCTGAGCCGTCCCCATACTTACGCGTGGGATGTAAGCGTCGATGTCAGGGTTGCTGTTCACGAAACCCGGCCACAGATAAGTGTACAGATAGATGTCGCCGGTTTCCGCGTCGGTTTCAGTTCTGACCAGAATTATTCCGGTTTTGATGTCGTCCTGCGTTACAGTAACGTTGCCGCTGCTGTCACAGGCTACGGTCGCCGTGCTGCCAAAAGATATATCGTACAGCCCCGATTCGTATTCCGATTCCCGGCAGAACATTGCAAGCAGCTTGATTCTGAAAGTTGCAGCCTTTCCGTTTTCTACAGTAAGCGCACCGCCTTCTTTCGAGAATGAAAGTGCGCCGGGCTTGTCGGTGGACGCATAGCCGCCGCTTCCGATTGTTACTTTTGCGGTGTCGAATTTCATGTCTGCCAGCGTGTAGCTGGTTTTGATATACCCCGTGCAGGTCAAAGCGTAACCGATTGTTTTTTCGACGTTTTCCATCCACGAAAAAAGCGTCTGCTTGATTTTTGCCAGATTCGGCACGGTGACTGTCGTGAGTTCGTCGCTGTCGTCTGCGATCTTGTCCACCTCAACGTCTTTCGGCGTGGGGTTGAAATACATGTCATACCATTTTAGCGCGTAGCTTTTGAGCAGGTTCGCGAACTTCGTGATGTTCTCAAGTGCCGTGCTCCACGGTGTGTTGCTGTTGTTGTTGTCCATAATTCCTCCTTAATTTTCCTTTTCGCTTTTCACGATGACCGTTCTGCCGTCGTGAAACGTGATTTCCCTTGCTATACCGTAGACTGTTTCATCCTTGCGGCCTGCCGCAGCGGTGTAGGGAACCCTGACCGCGAATCTGGCCGTGTAATACCAGAAACCGCGTCCCGCCTCCGTAAGCTCACAGTTCGTCATCCACATCGGCTTTGCCTTTAAAGCCGGTTTAAAGCCCGTTAAAACAGCCCTTACACGGTCAATAACGTCGTAAGCCCCGGCGCGGTCGGTGACAATGGCGGTGTTACCCGTCCTCAGATTGCGCATGATGATGTCAATGTCGAAATAAAGAACGTCTTCCTGGACCGCCGAATAAATGCCGTTCGGATCTGAGGGCTTCACTCCTGCGAAGTGAATCCACACAGAGCCCGTGGCCGCATTCATCATCCGGCTTGCCGCATCTTCCGGGCAGCGCTCGATCTTGATTTTCTCAAGCGGCGATTTCGCTTTTTTTGAATCCGCCTCAAGCGTTTCCAGAATCTTTGTTTCAATATTCTCGATCATCATTCCTCATGGCTTCGTTCATTACATCCGCCCCTCGCCACACTGGAGAGGGGTCAGGGTGAGGTCAATCACCACTTGTCCAGCACACTCCACGGAAACAGCCTGTCTGCCGGTGTTTTGTTGCACCGCGTCTGGCCGCCGCCGCCCGGAGTGCCGTCCCCCTTCGCCGGAATCGGAAGATCGATCTGCCCGTCGTGAACCGACTTCAGCCGTGCGATCAGATTTTTGTAGATCTCCATCAGAGACTGCGGCATATCCTGACGGTGCCGCCTCTCCCAGAGAAAATAGATTGCCAGCTGCGTCGAAATATCCCCGATAATGAGCGGAACCGTCGAAAGCGGTGTCACGTAACGACCGCCGATATAGCTGTCGATTATCGCGTCCGCCTTCGAGATCGCCTCCGTGACGACTCCCGCGTCGGCAATACCGTCGCAGTTGTCGTCCGAAAGCTGTATCACGTCATCTTCGGAGGATGCTTTCACAAGTTCTTCGTAAGTCGAATAAGACATAATCCCTCTTTCTTCGTCCGCTGCGCGGCAGTTTGATTGCCGCATTCGCGTCGGTTAAACCAGTCTTACCATCACAAGGTCGCCTTCCGATGCGTCTTCGAGTGCATACCCGTTGACAGCCTGCGGAAGCACGCCGCCCGAGACAGCACCTGCGGTCACTGCACCGGCTGTTACAGTGATTGTCGGGGTTGCAGCGTCGGCAGTAACCGGAACGTCGCCCGCTTCAAGCGCGACAGTCGGAGCCGCTACAGTCGGTGCCGCAACAGCGGCGGAGCTTGCAGCTACCGCGTGACCGTTTGCGTCGCTTGTTACAGCGTCCCCGGCAGAGATCGATCCGCCTGCAATGACCGGAACGATGCCGTTGATCGCGACCGGAACAGCTTCGCCCGCTACCATGTTTTTCATCGAAACACCGAGAGCCTTTGCGTTTGCGCCGCATATCGCGCCGGTGATGCCGATAAAGATGTAAGATGCAGTGTCAGCCGCAGCAAGGACACTGTAGACAAGGTTGGTTATAAATGTTTTTCCCATCGTTCCCTCCTTACTTTTCGATGTTGCTGATGAGATACATCGCATCCTGACCGGTCTGAGCGACTTCGAACATGTCGGTCGTTCTTACGATCTCGATCTTGCCGCCCTCAGCGTCGTATTTGTCAACGTATCTGAAACCTTCCATCTGGAGAGTGTAGCCTGCCGCCGGTTCGTCGTAGCTTTCGGTTTCGCTCGGAACGTAGGCAAGGATCACGTTGTCGCTCCAGACATCCTTCATGGTTCCGTTGTCGTCGTAGATCGCTTTGCCGACAACGACTTCCTTGAGGCCGAAAATGCTTGCGACAAGCTCTTCAGTCGCGACTGCGTTCTGAGTGTGCTTGATTTTTGCAAGGATTTCAGAATGTTCCTTGAGGATGTCCCACGCTTTCGCACCGACAAGCATAAGGTTCGGCTCGACGCCGACATCCTGCCTGATCTTCGACATAGCAGCAACGATGTCAGCTACCGGGTGGCCTGCGCTCTGATCCCAGCAGGTGGTGTTCGAGAGTGCCTTTTTGTGCGAAGCCGAATAGTTCGAAGTGTTCTGTGCGATGTTTGCGATCGTCATTTCGAGCTCGTTGTCGATTGCCTTTCCACCTACAAAAACAGCGCGTCTTTCTTCGTTGAAAAGACTCTCTTTTTTGTCGCGGTAATCGATAGGAACGCCGAAATCGTGTTCCTGAAGAACGACATCCTGAGTCGTTACGCCGTCGAGCCTGTAGAGGTTCGTGCTTCCGCCAGCCGCTCTGAGAGTTTTGTAAATTCTGAAAGCATCTTTTCCGAATTTCGGGATCTTGACTCCCTCTTTGTCAACTTTGACAACCGGGAAAAGTTTTGTTCCGACATAGGCCGGATTGCGGTAGCCTACCGCGAGTTTGGTGAGGACAAGGTCCACAATTCTTTCTTTTTTCGACATCTTACGCCTCCTTTATTTCCTTGATTGCGAGTTTTGCTGCGGTGTCGTAGTCTACCTTGCGGCTTTCCATGATTTCGGTTGCTTTCTTATCGAGCATTACGCTGAACTCGTCAACCGCCATGCCGTGGTAGTCAGTCGGCTCTTCGCCTTTTTCGTTTTTCGCGTCTTTTTTGTTCGCGATGTTTTTTTCAAGCTGCTTCTGATCAGGCATTTTTCCGAGAAATTCCTTGAAAGTCTCGACAACGCCGCCTTTCTCGAAGTTTTTCTCGTCTTCGCAGAAACCGCCGAAAAGTTTCTTCGCCTCTTCGCAGAGAGCCGGGGTCATCTTGCCGTCCGTGACAAGTTTGTCGCAGAACTGGTCAAGCTCGTTTTTCCTTTTCTCCGCTTCCATTTTGCCTTTTTCCGCTTTCGCTTCTTCAAGCTCTTTCTGGGAAGCCGCGAAATCCGCCTTCATCTTTGCGTTTTCCGCTTCAAGTGCTTCAAGTCTTTTTTTGGTCTCTTCATCCATTTGACACTCCTTTGTCAGATTGGTTTCATAATATTCGGTTTCCGCCTCTTCAGCCGAAAACTCAATCTCTTCAAGTCCTTTTACAGCCGGAGCCACACCGCCGAGGAATGCGACGTGGTCGATGGCACCGTCACGAAGTCCGATCGATCTGTTTTTGTAGATCCCTTTTTTGAGCAGCTCCAGAAACTCGTCCACGAATTTGAACTGTGCGAGCAGCTTTCCCCCTTCGCGTTTCAGGGCAGTCATCCATCCGTAAGCCGGAGCCCTGTCGTTTTCAGGGTGTCCCACGGTTACAGGCGGCTTCTGTTCCGGATTGAACTTCGCGACTATCGCGTCAAGATCCTTTTCCGTCCAGGTCTTCGTCTTTCCCTGCGAGCTCGTCCAGGTTCCCGTTTTGAAAATCTCGATCCACTTCATTTTCGTCTCCTGCGCCGCAACCTTGTCGAAATGCCGAAATCTCGAAATATCGAAGCGGCGCACCGGCAGGAGCGGCGAAAGCCGGAGGTCGCCCAAACATCGAATCACAATTTAGGCAAAATTTTGGCGAAAAATACCAAACCGTTTGGTATTTTTTAAAAAATTTCAGGCAATTATTGACCTATGGGCTTCATTGCGCCGCAGCCTTCAGGTTTCGTTTGTTGCGTCGCATTGAATGCGGCCTTTGAGCTTCGTTTATTGTCCGTCGATTTTATCGGCGGTTTTTGTAGGAGGTACCGATGTCCCAGTGGGAAGTTTTCAGCGAGATCGTCAAAAAGAACTGGCCGACAGCCGTTCTGCTCATAGTCTTTTATTTTGTTTATCAGGATTTCACCCGGACCAATCAGATGCTTATCAACGAAATGATTGCCAACAACCGCGCTACCGTCGAAAAGCTCGACAAAAGCATCGACCGGCTTTCCGAAGCCCTGAACCGCCTTGAGGCGAGACAGTCCGCGGTCGAAATCAAGATCGATTCTTTCAGCAGTTCAAGGCGTGACACAGGAGGCGGAAAATGAACAAAGCCGACAACAACACCGTCATGCTTGCAGAAAAACTCTTTGTCAATGACGGTATGACATGCACCGAAATAGCTGATAAAGTCGGCAGAAACCGCCGCACAATCGAAAGCTGGAAGAAAAAATTCGGCTGGGAAGAAAAACGCGCCGGGCTCATAGAGTCGTGCCGCGCACTCCCGCAGCGCATTTACGAGCTCTGGAACAAAGTCGCTACGCAAATCGAAAAGGATATCGACGAAGGCAAGGAAGTTTCGCCTGCGAGATACCGCCTCGCGAGCCAGCTCTTTGACCAGATCCCGAAAGCCGAAGCCGTCGAAAAAGCGGCAGTAGCCAAATCCGAGACAAAAAAGATGTCGGCAAAAGAAATCATCGACATCGTAAAGAAAGCCCACGGAGTGGAGGATGACACACCCGTTTAAAACCCGTTTAAAATCGCGTCAAATCGTTCAACGGATTTTCGGAGGCATGGACGGTCGGGAAAATGGTAAAATTTGATTACAGGTAAAATTTGGCGGTCAGTAAAAAATGAGAATGGTCGAGGGTTACATAGACAAGATCGATCCCAAGAAAATGCAGGCGAGAGTGAAACTCGAAGCCCACTGCGATTCCGACGGAAACCCCATGATCACCGACTGGCTCCAGATGATGTTTACCGGCCCCGATATCCAGTACAGCTACCGGGAAGGCGATTACGTCGCGCTTCTCATGGATGATACCCTTGACGACGGATGGATCGCGGGCCGCCTCTATCCGGAGAGCGCGAATCTCGGCAGCACCGGTTCAAAATCTGTTTTCAAGTTCAAAAACGGCGTTGAGATCGAAGTAGACGAAAGCCCCGCGAAAGTCACCGTCACCATCGGCGAAACCACAGTCACCGCCGACGGAACAAGTGTCGAGATCAAGGCTTCCGGGCTTCTCACTTTTCCCGTCGTTCACGGAAACAGCCCCTGTCCCGTTTTCGGCACCTGCCACATCCAGCCCTCAACCACAATAAAGGTGAGCCAATGAACTTTTTCCCTTACCAGCAGCGTTATCTCAACGACAAGACCCGCTTCAAGATCGTCGAAAAGAGCAGACGAACCGGCTTCACCTTTATCCAGAGCTTCGAGGACGTAAGCTACGCTCTGGAAAAGAAAGACCGCAAAGTCTATTTTTCCTCCCGTGACGATTCCGCAGCCATGGAATACATCGACTACTGCCAGTTTTTCATAACCAAGTCTTTTGATATTGCCGCAAAAGCCGTAGGGCAGGAGCTTCTTGACCCTGACAACGACATCCTGGCACACGCGATCCGTTTCAACAACGGCTCCCGGATCTACGCCATGACCTCCGCTCCCGGTCGTTTCAGATCGAAAGGCGGAAAGGTCGTTCTCGACGAGTTCGCTTTCCACGAGCAGCAGGAAGAGCTTTACGCAGCCGCTCAGCCCGTAGTTCTCCGCGGCGATCCCCTCTGCATACTTTCGACTTACAACGGCATGGGGAACCTTTACTACCGCTTAGTCCAGAAAGTCAAAAACAAACAGCTCAACTGGTCGCTGCACACCGTGAACATTTTCAAGGCCGTAGAAGAAGGCTTGTACGACTCAATCGTCGGACACAAAACCACCAGAAAAGAGCGCGACGAATGGCTTGCCGAACTTCGCCGCAACTGCGTGAGCGACGACATCTGGCTCCAGGAATATTGCTGTATTCCGGTCGATTCCGCGACCGCTTTCATAACTTACGAGCTGCTCGCCAACAATTCGCGCCCGGAAAACGAGATCATCCGGGACATTGCCGAGATCAAGGCGATGAACGAAATATACATAGGCATAGACATCGGCAGAAAATCCGATCTCACCGCTCTCTGGATCACCGAAAAGACCGATTCCGGCCAGTTCGTGACGCGCCGCGTCATAACCCTTAAAGACATGACCTTCAGCGACCAGAAAGCAATAATCTGGCCGGTTCTTTCACTTCCGAACATGCGCCGCTGCTGCATCGACTCCACCGGTCTCGGAATGCAGCTTTCCGAAGAAGCCCAGCAGTGTTTCGGTCGTTACCGCGTCGAACAGGTCAGTTTCAGCGGTGCCGTAAAAGAGGACATGGCTTTCAAAGTCCTCACCAAACTTCAGGACAGACGTTTCACTATCCCGGACACGAAGGAAGTCCGCGAAAGTTTTCACAATATCAAACGCATCGTAACCACCGCCGGAAACATCCGCTTTGATGCCGAGCGCACCGACGCGGGCCACTCCGACGAGTTCTGGGCTGCCGCCCTTTCGCTTTTAGCCGCCGACGGCACCGACAGCACACCTCTCATCATCCGGCACCGGATGCCGCGTGAAACGTCGAAATGGTTTGATAAATACTGATTTAAGGAGGATTTAATATGGAAAAACTGCTCGGAAGGACAGTCGCCGACAGACTCACGGCGTTTGATCTGCTTTCATTCATGCGCGTTCTCCCCAATCCCGATCCCGTTCTCGACAGGCTCGGCAAAAGGATCACCGTCTACGAAGATCTTCTCCGTGACGCTCAGGTCGCTTCCTGCATGGCTTCCCGGAAAGCCGGAGTCTCGAAACTCAATTTTGAACTTAAAGCTGAAAAGGAAGATCAGAAAATCCACGATTTTATTGAAGAAACTTTCAGCCGGTTCGACCGGCACCAGCTTTTCCGGGCGATCCTCAACTGCGTCGTTTACGGCTAACAGCNNCCCCCAGCCGATAGAGATAAACTGGGAAGTCCGCGAAGGCCGGATCGTTCCCGCTTCGATCATCGACAAACCAGCCGAATGGTTCTGCTTCGGAGAGAACAACGAACTCCGTTTTCTCTCGAAGTCTCAGCCCCTTTTCGGTGAAGAGCTCCCGGACATGAAGTTCGTCTGCCCGACAAACGAGGCGACTTATAAGAATCCTTACGGAATTTCGGTTCTGTCAAGATGCTTCTGGCCCGCAACTTTCAAGAAAGGCGATCTTAAATTCTGGGTCTCTTTTACCGAGAAATACGGTTCTCCCTGGGTAGTCGGCAGGTACGCTCTCGGAACAAGCACCGAAGACATCAACAGGCTGGCCGACCAGCTTCAGGCAATGATCCAGGACGCCGTTGCCACCGTTCCTGAAGATACCAGAGTCGAGATCATCGAAGCAGCCGGGAAAGGTGCGAGCGCGGAAGTTTTCGACAAGCTCAAGGATGCCTGCAATGCCGACATCTCAAAAGCGATCCTCGGACAGACCCTCACCACCGATGTCGGTTCCACCGGCAGTTTTGCCGCGTCCCAGACCCACAACGAAGTGAGAAAGGATCTCATCCTTTCCGATGCCCGGATCATCGAAAACACTCTCAATCAGATCGTCCGCTGGACAGTTGACCAGAATTTCGGGAAAAATGTCCCGGCTCCCGTTTTCCGTTTTTACGAGCCGGAGGATGTCGATAAACAGCTCGCCGAACGCGACGCGATTCTTTCCGGGATCGGAGTCCGCTTCACCCCGGAGTACATCAAAAGCGCGTATAACCTCGGAGACAACGATTTCAAACTTGTCGATCCCGCTCCCTCAATGTTTTCCGGGCACGGCGGCTCTGAAACGTTCCGCCTCGGAGTCATGGGAGCCCCGAAAGATCTCATCGACAAAGCTGCATCCCGGGCATTTCCGCCTGAACTTCAGCAGAAGATCATGGAAGGCCTCCTCAAACCCGTTTTCAAACTCATCGAAGAAGGCGAAAGCCTTGAAGATATCTACGAAAAACTCGGAGAACTTCTTCCCGAGCTCGATACCGGCGAACTTCAGGATGTTCTTGAACGCGCCTGCACAGCTTCGCAGCTTTACGGCGGAACAGGCGGTAAAATATAGGAGGCTCCGATGCCCGCTGAATTTTCCGGAAAAGGAATGGATGAGCTTCAGGATCTTTTTGGAAAGCTCCTGGATCTTGTCAAAGATACCGGCGGAATAACCGGAAACATCGCTGAGATCCTTCTTGCCGGAGTCCAGGAGAATTTCCTTCAGTCCGGACGCGAAAACAACAGCAGCGGCACCTGGCAACCCCTTTCACCCGTCACCCTTGAACGGCGCGGCAGATACCGCAACTCTCCGATTCTGCGCGTCAAAAACCTTCTTTACCAGTCGCTTCAGCAGTCCCACGATGACAAATCGGCAGTAGTCGGCACAAACATGAAATACGCTGCAACCATGCACTTCGGAGCCAAAAAAGGCGAGTTCGGCTCTTACAGAGGCCCTTCCGGCACCTGGAAACCGCGTCCCATCCCCTGGGGCGATATCCCGGCGCGTCCTTACATGACGGCTACTGATCAGGAAATCGAAGATATAATCGATTTTATCAAAGAAGAAATCAAAAACATCACGGAGGCAAAAAATGGATAACGTAACGACGGAACGCCGTGACGACGTGACGGTTTTTCTGGAGCGCAAGCACTCCGCCCCGAAATACACTTCCGGCATCCTTCACATCCACGCAAACAACCTCGTCTGGGCCTGCTACACCCTTGAACGCCCCTGGCTCGACAACCAGCCGAAAGTTTCCTGCATTCCTGCCGGAACCTACACCTGCAGGCGTTTTGTTTCCGAAAAGCACGGCGAGACGTTTGAAGTGTGCAACGTTCCCGGAAGAGCCGGAATCCTCTTTCACTCCGGAAACAGCGCGCTCAAAGACACCCAGGGCTGCATCCTCCTCGGAGTCGGCCTCAACCTCACCGGCGGCCACGCTTACCTTGAGGCTTCACGCGCCGCCATGCGCACCTTCAGGCAAATGCTTTCCGGGATCAATGAGTTTTCAATGGAGATTAAATAATGCCTGAAAAGCCGAAGATCAATCTTGCCGCCCTCTTCAAAATGAAGCCGAAAGTCGCGGCTGAATACCTCGCTCAGAAAACGAGCAAAGAGACCAACCACTGGTATGAAGTCTACGAAAAGCAGCATGACAAGATCTT
>DBXP01000046.1:0-598 GCA_002309575.1 bacterium UBP6_UBA1209
GTTATGAAGCTCCTGTCCATTGAAAGGATGATTTTTTCATAGTTGTCGCGCACTGTCTGCAATGGACGGATTTCACGCGCTCTTGTTTCGGGTGAGATTATGCTTTCAGCAACCTGAAAATAGATTTTTTCATCGGTTTTTTCGGCGACGAAATCGATTTCGTTTTCACCGGCTTTTCCAATATAAACACGGTATCCGCGCCGTCTAAGCTCAAGATAGACTATATTTTCAAGAATATGTCCGCGTTCGGCGTCACGGTATCCCAAAAGCAGGTTCCTCAAACCGATATCCGCGATATAATTTTTAGAGAGAGTCTTGAGCAGCTGTCTGCCCTTTATGTCATACCTGCCGACAGAATAAAAAAGATAGGCGCTGTTCAGCATCGAAATGTATTTCTCGACAGTCTTTCCGGCAAAATTCCTGGGGGAATCGAGATCCTTTTCATGGACAAGGACTCCTGCAATATTGTTCGGAGAGGTTGCAGAACCGATATTCGAGCACAGAAAAAGAATTATTTTTTTTAAAGTAACCCCGTCAACCTTGTCGTAACGGCTCATTATATCACGAAGCAGGACCGTGGAATAAATCCCTTCAAGAA
>DBXP01000046.1:748-27652 GCA_002309575.1 bacterium UBP6_UBA1209
TCGGAGGAAAGCATTCTGGCATTCGAGCCTGTGATATAGATATCGACATCGAAATCAAGTCTGAAAGATTCCACCGCCTTTTCCCAATGCAAAACCTGCTGGATTTCATCAAAAAGAAGATAAGTCCTTCCTTTTTCAGGAATTTTTGCCGAGACAAATTCATAAAGCGAAAGATAGTCTTCAATATTTCCGAAGCGCAATGACTCGAAATTCATAATAATTATGTTTTCCGGTGCAACTCCTTCGGCGAGCAGATAGTCGTAAAAAAGCAAAAGCAGGGAGGATTTTCCGCTGCGCCTCATTCCCGTTATGATTTTGACCACATCGGTATCTTTGTTTGCAGCAAGTCGCCTCAGATACGTCTCTCTCGCTATAAGTTCCGCCATTTTTGCCTCCAAGCACAAAAAACAAAACTCTTTATACCACACTTTTGCCGAATTTCAACAAGTTTCCGACTTTGAAGTCAGAAACTTTGATTTTCAACAGACTTTCAGACTTTGAAGTCAGAAACTTCGTTCTTCCTTTCCGTCAGATGTTTCCAGTAACGACCCATAAATCACTTGACGAGTTCTGCAAAAAATTCTCGTTGCGAATCGGTGAAAGATCCCTGATTTACGCAAAAGATCTGGTCCAAATTAAGTTTTTTTGACTCTTTTGCTCGGCAAAATATCATCCGTAAAATTTTCGGAGCCACGGAGGATGTCATGAGGAAGAAAATTGCCGCTATTTTGGTTTTGGTGTCGGTTTTTGCATTTTTTGCGTGCAGCAAAAAGGAGGAAGGAGGTCCTGTGAAGGCTGAACCTGCGCCGGTGGAGAAAAGATCCGTCTCGGAAGAAGAGGAGGCCGCAAAGGCTGAAGAAAAGCGGAAAGTGGTTGATATTACTGAGAGCGGAGAGGAGCTCTTCAGCCATTTTATAACTTTGGAAAAGCCGGCTGACAAGCTTGTTTCTGATCTGGTCGAGGTTTACAACTGCTCAGTTTTTGCGACTGGTCTCGGGAGTATCAACGCGAACTGGATGAGGGCCGGGAACTCTAAGGCTGCGCTGGAGGCCTTGAATTTTGCGAAGTCGAGGACAAATATTTTAAAAGACAAAGAGATGAAGGCTCTTCTTGATGCTGCGGTCGACGAATACGAAAAGTATCTCTCGGGAACAAAAACGCCGGATCCGGGGGTGGAAAAAAAGGGCGGCCCGGACGATCTGAAGGCTGTTGCGGCATTCTACGAGAAGCTCTCTGAAAAGTACAGTCCTGGAAATTTTGTAAAATTAAAGCCGGAAGAGTTCATTAAATCCAAGGATCTGAAGCGTTTCAAGGATGAGCTCGAACCGCTTGCGAAGGATCCGCAAAAACTTTCGAAAAAGGCTGCAGCGGAGAAGGATTTCAACAAAAAAAGCCTCTATGCGCTCCTTCTGATCTCTCTATCCGGGTTCAACAGCAGGGATGCGGTCTTTGAAGAGATATTCAAGTCTCATAAATATTCTCCGTACACACAGAAGCTCTGGAATCTCTGGCGCGGGGGCGATCAGGCGCAGTTCGACGGCGTTTCGAGCAATTCGATAATCGAGAACGGCCGCTACAACAGCATGAGGCGCGAGGTGGCGCTTGGCATCCTGGAGGAGCTGAAAAGGGATCCGGGGAACGAGTTTGCGGTCATTGACTTTATCATGACAGCGACGGCCGACAATATCCTTAGGACCGGCGCTTTCAACTCTGCGGACGGCGGGACGACATCTGTTCCCGATTTCGGATTCAAGCTTCCTGTTCCGGAGCTTTAGTCTTATATTTACTTAAATTTTCTTTGCGTTTAGCTTTACATTTGCGCTGCTTTAAATATAATTTTGTGTTTTAGAATTTTGTATTTAAAGAAGTTATGAAACAGCTAAATGAACTCGACAACGAAGACAAACCGAGGGAACGGCTGCTCAGGCATGGTCTGAAAACCCTGAAAAACCGAGAGCTTATTGCTTTGATCCTGGGAAGCGGCAGTCAGCAGAACCCGCTTTTCACGATTGCAAAAAAGGTTGAAGAGCTTTTGGAAAAGGAGAGGCTCGAAGCTTTAAGGATCGATAAACTGAACACGATCCCGGGAGTCGGGGTCTCAAAGGCTTCGCAGCTTCTGGCAGCATTTGAACTTGCCAGACGTTTTTATGAAAAACCTGAACGAAAACAAATACTTTCGCCTGAAGACGCGCTTGCCTTCCTTCACAAGTACGAGGATAAGAACCAGGAGCATTTCCTTACGCTCACGCTTGACGGCTCAAAGCAGCTCATTGCAGCGCATCTGGTCTTTATCGGAACTCTGAACCGCTCGCTTTTCCACCCGCGGGAGATATTTTCGCTTGCCTGCAGCGACCATGCCGACACGATCATCATTGCCCACAACCATCCTTCGGGGCTGAACGAGCCTTCGCATGAGGACACCCTTGTGACCCGTAGGGTTTTTGAAGCCGGGAAGCTGATGGGGATAGAGCTTATCGATCACCTGATCTTTTCAAAGAGCGGGTACTATTCGTTTGCCGCGAACGGGTTTTTCGGCTGATTCCCGGGAAAATTATCTAAGGATTAAAGAGATCTGGATCTTCTGGTAAAAACTGAGAGGCAGAGAGCCAGGGCCGCTGCAAAGGCTGCAAGGGCTAAGCCGCTGAAGGAGTCGTCCATAACTGAAAGCGCGCATCCGCCGTCATCGTCTCCGCCGCCGTTGCCGCCTGAACAGTCGTCGCCTTCAGCGCACTTGTTCCAGAACTCCTTGGATTTGAGAGGAAGGCGTACTATGTCGACATCAGAATCCTGAAGCCATACTTTTGCGCTTCCGATCTCGATCTGAGCCATCTGGTCTGCCGGGATCGAAAGGTCGGCCGCTACGATAAAGAGGATCTCCTGATTTTCGGCAAACTGGAGCGGCGTTTCGAATACGACGTCGAGACGCTGTCCAGCCTCTGACGGAGTCGCCAGAGCAAGGATCTGCTCGCCGGATACCGATGTGTCGTTGTTGACATCGGCATAAATTTTGATCGCGTTGATGCCCTCTTTGAATTTTACGGATTTCGGGGTCGTCTTTATCTGGATCTTCTTGATCGCGTTGCTGTGACCGATCGCCTTGGCGCGGATCTGCAGCATCGAAACGTTCGGTTTGTTGAGCTGGGAGATCGCGGGGATCGCGGGATCGGTGTTTTTGGTGAAGATGAAGGACTTTATTGTCGGCTCGAAGGTGTATTCCGCGAAGACGATCGGAGCCTCTTCGACCTTGACGTTGAGTTCGCCGTTGCTGCTGAAGCTGAAGGCTGCGTCGCTTTCGATCGAAAATCCGAAGGTCGTGTCGATCGGAATAGATTCCGTGTTCACATATGCAGCGTTTGCGAGGATCAGGAAGTGGTGCATCGTGTTGACTTTGAATGCGGTGTCGGCTGCGGCAAGTGCGAAGGAGATCGTGTTTCCGCTCATTCCGGCCGGGGCGGCGACGATCTTTTCGCCGTCGTCAAAAATGCCGTTGCCGTTTGCGTCGTAGACGAGCCGGAAGTCGGAGAGCGTGGTCTGCGAATCCTTGTTTGAAACATTTACGAGGACCGACTCGAAGTTGATGTTTTTGTTGTTCTCGTCGCTCTTCGCGAAGACGGAGAACTGACCCATTGCGAGATCCTTCGTCGGTGCGGGGATAACGATCGCTGACTCGCTGACGGGCGAATTTTTGCCGAGAGCTACCGAAATTTCAGCGTTCGACGCGAACTGGCTCTGGTCAACGACACAGCTTCCGTCCCTGCATACTTTGCCGTCGCCGCAGTCGGTATCCTTTTCGCAGCCGGAGCCGCCGATGCCGCCGCAGTTCGTAAGGTCAGGATTTTCGCAGAGCGCAGCCGAGGGGCAGGTTCCTGAGGTCAGACGGAGCGGGATCGATGTGTTCGACTTGTAGACGATGCCGCTGTCGTCGCTGATGTATGCTGTGTTTTCGATAACGTCGTTTTTCGCAAGTCCGGTTTTGGGCTGGACCTTGAATCTGAGCATGATCGTCTCGGGACAGGTCTGGGCAACCGGATCGCAGTAGTCGAGAATGTCGGCGACTTTGTATTCCTCGGTGAGCGGGAACGCGCCGTTGATGTCTTCGACGGCCTCCCATTTCGCGCAGGCGTTCGGGTCGCTGCTCTTCCAGTCGCGGCAGATTTCAGTCGTGCCGGGAACATAAGTAACCTTTGCCGGAAGGACATCCTTGACCTTGACGTTGACTGAAAGGTCGTCGCCCCAGTTCTGGATCTTGATCGCGTAGTAGAATGGCGCCGTGAAGCAGATCGTGTCGGTCGGTTCGGAGCAGGAGCAGAAGCTCTTCTCTCTGCCGTCGGGGGTGTTCGGGTTGACTGGGATATCGAATTTCGGGTTCTTGGTATCGACGCTGAGGACCATGTAGTTCGAATAGATAACGTCGCGGTTTACGCCGATCTGGATGAACATCGAGTTGTCGCCCTTCTTGAACTGGCGCTCGAAGTCCGGGTTGGTCTCTGCGTCAAGAAGGAACGTGTCGACATCCATCGTGTATTCGAGCGTGTTGGCATCCGGGTTGTTCGGGTTTCCGCCGACGCACTCAGGCTGTTTGTCCTGCCAGCCGTAGAGGCTCGAGATCGAGTTGTAGGTTTCGGAGTAGTTGAACGCCGTACCGTCCGAATCCGTGGTTTTACCGGGATTGCACTCGTTCTGAAGGAGTACGAGATCCTCGGCAGGAGTGGTGAATCCTGTGACAAGAAGACCTTCCGGGGGACATGCGCCTCCGCCGAGAAGACCGCCGCCGCAGCCTGTAGCGTAAGCAAAGCCGGGGTCGCCTTCGTTGACGGCAAGTGTCATCTTGACCGTCGGTTTGTCAGGGAACTCGAATCCGCTGACGCCGAGGTTGACGTACTGGCCCTGGTACTGGCCGAGTCCGTTGTAGATGTAGACCATCTTCGCCGGGACCCTTGTCGAGCGGTAAACCGTTATCAGCGACCAGCCGGCAATGACCGTCGAGCTGTAGATGCTGTTGCCGCTGACCTGCGAGATGTACTGGGAGTTGTTCGTGCAGTCGACTCCGCTGACGGTATAGTTGCCGTAGAGCGAAAGACCGTCCGACTTGTAGCCGTATTCTCTTCCGCGTTCGTGGATTTCAGCAAAGAAATCAGTTACATCAACGCGGTAGGTGTAGTAGCCGGCACCGATATTCCCGAGAGTGTCGGTCATTCCGATACCTTCGAAGGTGAAGTCCTGCTGACCCGGGTTCGCGTCGTTTGTCCCGAGCACTCCGACTCTGGGAGCGATGACGTCGGTCTCCATGCCGATGACGCCGTCGGTTGATTCGTACAGAAGGTGGGCCGTGTTGTCGGTAGTCGCTGTGTTGTTCGGGTCAACGCTTGTCGTCCAGACGAGGTATGCCGCCTCGACGTATGCATCTTCCGGAACGTGGCTCGGCGTGAGCGTGAAGGTGCTCTGGGTGAGACAGGTATCCGCCTCGGGGTTTCCGGGGAGGTCGCAGCCGACCGGACTAGAGGTCGAGTTGCACTCCTGGCGGATGTTGTTCGTCATCAACGATTTGAACATTACAAAGTAGTCAAAGCTTCCCGCCTCCCACTGAAGCTTTTTGCCGTTGAGCTCGGCGACATCCGGACCGATCGTCGTGCCGGTGTAGTCGGCTCCGGAAAGCATCATCGAAAGGAGCAGGGGGAGCAAAATACAAAAAAACTTTTTCATAGCTGACTCCTAAAAAAAACAGTAAAGCCTTATATTTTAGCTGATATGCCGGTCCAGTCAAAATAAACTCTCCGAATGCTCCATGGAAAGGGAATACTTTTCTGTATAGTTCTGAATTCTGTCAAATATGCAAAACATAGACTTTTGTTCTTGCTTTTTTGCGAAAATCGTCGGAACATTGCGCGTTTTTTTAAATTGAGTGTTTTTATTACTTTTTTTGGAGGAAAAAATGAAAAAATTTTTGGTTTTGACAGCACTTGCTTTCGGTATGTTCCTGATGGCTTCATGCGGCGGCAGCGACATGCACTGCGAAAAAGACAGTTTTGACGGTTCCTGCGGAGACAAAACGGTCGAAGCGTGTTCCGACGGACATTCGGCTTACTACAAAGTCGATGGAAAAAAATTCAACTGCAATTCTGCCAGCGACTGTTCCAACACCATTCCGGATCTGATCGCATACTGCGGCGGCAATAACAATAACAATGGTGACGGCAACGGCGACGACAACAACAACGTCGATGTAGAAAACGGTATGTACTGCGGTGAGCCAGAGGATTGCCCCAACGGCTCGATGAAAGTCTGCTCCAACACAACAGAGGGTTACTACGAAGTAAACGGCGAAAGATTCGAATACACTGTAAACGACCTCTCTTCCATTCAGGAAGCTGAAAGAAAGGCAAGAGAAGCTTGCGGTATAGAAGAAGAGTAGATGACGAAGAGAACAGACTACATCTCCTGGGACCAGTACTTCATGGGCGTTGCGCTTCTGAGTGCGCAGCGTTCGAAGGATCCCAACACCCAGGTCGGAGCCTGCATCGTGAACGACGAGCACCGGATCGTCGGGGTCGGCTACAACGGTTTCCCGGCGGGCTGCGACGACAACCTCCTCCCGTGGGAGCGCGAGGGCAATTTCCTAGATACGAAGTACCCTTTCGTTGTCCACGCGGAGCTCAACGCGATCCTGAATTCGATCCAGAACCTGCGCGGCTGCACGATCTATGTGGCGCTTTTCCCCTGCAACGAGTGTGCAAAGGCGATAATCCAGGCAGGGATCAAGGAGATCGTCTACCTTTCCGACAAATATTTCGATACAGACATCGTGAAAGCGTCGAAGCTGCTGCTCGAGCAGGCGGGCGTAAAGGTCCGCAAGATCGACAAATATGCTGATATCACTCTGAAATTCAACGATTAGTCGCCGAAGACGTTGTCTATCGGCTTCATTCCGGTGTCACTCCACATAAAAGCCTTTTCCATGCACATGTAAAGCGGCGGAACACCATTGAAATAACTGGAGATCTTGTCAAAGAAAGCCTTGTAGAAGCGCCGCCTGAGCGGAGCGAGGTACCTCAGTTTGTTGTCGGTGTCGGAGGGGAACATCTCTCCGCGGAAGAGAAAACTGCCGGGGAGACGCCTCTGGATTATCTCGGTGAGGGCGAGCGTGTGGCGGAATCCACCCATGCTTATCCATGCGATCTCAGAGGGCTGCAGCGTCGTGAAGATCGTTTTGATGAGCTCCATGTAGTCGTCGAAGAGCGGATCGAGCATCAGGATCGGGTCAAAGTGGATCGCAGTCTTTATGCCAGCTTTCTGAAGACGGAGCGCAGCCGAAAGCCTCTCTTCGATCGAGGCTGTCCCGATCTCCTCGAGGTCTCTGAAGCGCGGGACGTTCACCGAAAATCCGGCGACGATATTTGCCTCTGGACAGCGTGATTTCACCTCAAGCAGCCGTTCGATCTCCGCCGATTTGGTTTTGAATTCGAACTGAACGCGGTCAAAGAGGGAGCGTTTTGCCAGCTCGCTCACGAAAAAACCGCTCTCGTCAAGCAGAAAATCAAGCGCCAGCGAATCCGCTAGCTCTCCCGTGCCGACTCTGATGCGTTTGTTTTCCTTAAGAAATTCAGATATTTCGTCGATTGCGCGGCTGCGGTTGAGAAAGACGGTGATGAAGGGGTTGTTTTCGATGTAGTGCTGCAGGATGCAGTAGGAACAGTCGAAGGGACAGCCCGAAACGCTGTTGATCGTGTAGTAGTTGCAGCAGATCACCCCCTTGCTGCCGGGGCATTTTTTCAGGAACCTTCCGCGGTTTTCGGTGAAAAACATCACTTTTTTCGCGGTCTTGAAGAGGTCTTCGCCCGGGTTTTCGCGGATTTCTGCGACCAGTTCCGGTTTTGTCATATAAAACGGCTCGAGACCGAGTTTTTCGGCGACCTGATGAGGAAATCCCTCGTTTTTGAACTCCGGGTCGATGACCAGTTTTTCGATGTAAGGTTTCATCCCGAAAAGAGTCCGTCTTACCAGCCGAGTATGTTCTTAAGATCGTAAAGCTGCGGATTCTGCAGATATTTCGCGGCTTTGCGATAATCGGCCTCCCGGATGTAGTGGAGGTTGTCTATCAGCATTTTGTAATCCTCCGACTCTGTGTCGACGAGTCTCGGGATGATCTTGCCGGTCTTTGGATCTTCGACATCCTCGAGGTAGAGCGGAAGGACCCTGCCGTCGTTGTGGCAGACTACGATGCAGCCCGAAGAGCCGCGGTCAAAGAGTTTCTTGACGCCGAGGCCGAGCAGCGTGCAGTACTTGAGGTCGAAGGCTGTCGGTTCGCAGCAGCGGACTTCGTAGCCGATCTCTACAGGGCGGCACTTGACCTTGATACCGAGCCTGTCGAGCTCATCACTCAGCAAGACGTTGAAAATATGGGCTTTTGAGACCTTCCCGAGTTCCGGATGACCGTGCTCGTCGTAGGAGAATTTGAGCCCGGTATTCTGAAATTCGCTGTCGTCCATGAAGTGGAAAACGCCTTCGCTGATCATGATCGCGCCGTGGTTCATGCCGAGGATCTTGCGCTTTACGATCGACGAGACCATCATTTTTATGATCCGGTCGAAGGTGACATCGACGTTTTTGAACATTTCGGGGATGATGATCATCGGGTAGTGGCACGCAGAGCCGATCCCGAATGCAAGGTGGCCGGCCTCACGCCCCATCGAGGAGACGACGAACCAGTTTTCGCTTGTCCTGGCATCCTCGTAGACTGTCGTCGCGATGCGGACGCCCTCGCTTTTTGCCGACTCGTAGCCGAAGGTCGGGAGCTTTTCGGGCAGCGGAAGGTCATTGTCGATCGTCTTCGGGACGTGGATGTTCCTGACGGGAAGGTGTTTTTCGTTGAGGAATTTCGTGATGCGGTTCGCCGTCGAAGCGGTGTCGTCGCCGCCGATGGTCACGAGCAGCTCAACGTTGTTTTTGATGAAAAAATCGGCTTTGAATTCGCTGTCTTTCGGTTTGTAGCGGCTCATTTTGAGGAAGGATCCGCCGCGGTTGAAGTAGTGGTCCGCGAGGTCGAAATCGATGTCGATGCAGTCGACTTTGTCGGTGAAGAGCGTCTTCGTGCCGTAGTTGATGCCGATAACACGCCAGTTTTCCTTCAAAAAACTCTTGGCGACGGTGCAGACGACAGTGTTTATGCCAGGTGCCGGACCGCCGGAGCAAAGAATTGCAACAGCCTTTTTATTTTCCATTGTAAACTCCTAAAAAATCAATAAATCCATATTGTTATTCAAATAAAGCCTCTACAAATTCGTTCGGGTCGAAGCGCTGCAGATCGCCGATCTTTTCGCCGACGCCGACCAGATAGATCGGGAGTCCGAGCTCCTTCGAGATCCCGATGAGGACTCCGCCCTTCGCGGAACCGTCGAGTTTCGTGACGATGATCCCCGTGACATTGACCGCCTGGCTGAACTCTCTGGCCTGGCTGAGCGCGTTCTGTCCGTTGTTGGCGTCGATGACGATGATCGTCTCGTGCGGAGCGCCCGGGTAAGCCTTGCCGATGACACGGTTGACCTTTCCGAGCTCGTCCATCAGGTTTTTGCGGTTCTGGAGCCTGCCGGCGGTATCGACCAGGAGCACGTCGACATTCTTGCTGAGGGCGCTGTTGACCGCGTTGTAGGCGACTGACGCCGGATCTGCTCCGTCCTTGTCGCTGATGACCGTGCAGTTGTTGCGCTCGCCCCAGACCTTGAGCTGCTCGACCGCGGCTGCCCTGAAGGTGTCACCCGCTGCGAGCATCGGGACCTTCCCCTGGGCGATGTACTTGTGGGCGAGCTTCCCGATTGTGGTCGTCTTGCCGGCGCCGTTGACGCCGACCATGAGAAAGACCATCGGTTTTTCGCGCAATTCAGGGAAATCTTTATGGTTTTTGACTAAAACCTCTTTGATCTCATTTTTCAGGAAACGTTTGACGTCGTCGCCGCTTTTGAAGCTTGCGCGGTTCTTGTTGACGAGATCCATCAGCCAGCCGACGGTCGTGGTTCCCATATCGGCGGTGTAGAGGATCTCCTCGAGTTCGTCGATAAGGTCGTCGGTGACAACGCTGCTCTTGAAGAGGCCGAGAAGCTTCGAAATGAAGCCGCCGCGGGTCTTCTGGAGACCGCTCTGTATGGTCGCCGGTTCGGGCTCAGGTTCAGGTTCGGGCTCGGGCTCAGGTTCGGGCTGAGGCTCGGGTTCCGGCTCTGGCTGAGGTTCAGACTCAGGTTCGGGCTGAGGCTGAGGTTCGGGTTCAGGCTCCGGTTCGGGCTCGGGCTCCGGTTCGGGCTCAGGCTCCGGTTCGGGCTCAGGTTCAGGTTCGGGCTTGGGCATCTCCATCGGCTTGAAGGCCTCCTCCTCTTCGTCGGATCCCTCCTCCTGAGCGGCAGGTTCGGACTCCTTCTGGAGCCTCATGCCCGCGTCGACCAGCTCGTCCAGCTCGTTTTTATCCTTTTTTCTGCGTTTTTTGTCGGGAACGAAAATCACGACGAGCAGCAGGATAAGCAGCAGCCCCGGTATGATGTAAAAAAAGAAATCGCCGTTTTTCAGGCTCTCTTGAAGCCAGTGAATCATCTGAATCTCCAAAAATCTTTGTTATTCCTCGACCTTAGCTTGCAGCGTGTGCCAAGCCATGTAGCCGCAGAGCGCCAGGAACATGACTATTCCGAGCCACTGCGCACCGTTCGATTCCGCCCACTTTTCCATAAACCAGTTGATCCCTGCGAATTTGAGGATCGCCGAAAGGACACCCATCAAAGCACCGCCGGCAATGAAACCGGAGGCGATGAGAGTTCCCTGCTCCTGCCTTGCGTTGTTGAGTTTCGCATCATTCGAGCGGTGCGTGACGAAGTAGGAGATGAGACCGCCGACGAGGATCGGGGTGTTGAGGTCAAGCGGAATGAACATGCCGAGCGCGAATGCGAGTGCCGGCACGCCGATCGAGGTCAGAACGAGTGCCAGAGCAGCTCCGGCGCCGTAGAGCATCCACGGTGCCGCCTGGCCGGACATCATCGGCTCGATGACGGCTGCCATTGCGTTTGCCTGCGGAGCGACCAGCGCGTTGTCGCCGGTGAAGCCGTAGGTCTTGTTCAAAACCATGATGACGCCGCCGACTGTCGCCGCCGAAACGAGAACGCCGAGGAACTTCCAGGTCTCCTGTTTGTAGGGCGAGTTGCCGAGCCAGTAGCCGATCTTGAGGTCGGTGATGAATCCGCCGGCAGTCGAAAGTGCCGTGCAGACAACGCCGCCGATGACAAGCGCCGCGACCATTCCGGAGGTGCCGTTAAGTCCGACCGAAACCATGATGAGCGAAGCGATGATGAGCGTCATGAGCGTCATTCCGGAGACGGGGTTGGATCCGACGATCGCTATAGCGTTTGCAGCGACAGTCGTGAAAAGGAAGGCGATGATCATTACGACGCCGAGTCCGACGAGTGCGTGAACGAGGTTGGAGACAACTCCCATCCTGAAGAAAACGAAGACGAGGATCGTCATGACAACAACGCCGATCGCCAGTATTTTCATGGAGATATCTTTCTGAGTGCGGAGAACTTCGGCTTTTTTGTCACCCCCCTTTCCGCCGAGCTCTCTTGCCGCCAGACCGAAAGCCTGAAGGATGATGCCCTTCGAGCGCCAGATGCCGACCATGCCCGCCATAGCGATCCCGCCGATGCCTACCGGACGGATGTAGTTCGCGAAGATCTGCTCAGCCGACATCTGTCCGAGTGTCATAGTGATGTTTGCGCCGACAGAGTTTGTCATGCCGGGAGCGAAGTAGGCGATGATCGGGATCAGCACGAACCAGCCGACGAACGAGCCTGCGCAGATTATTGCCGCGTATTCAAGTCCGACGATGTATCCGAGACCCATAACGGCCGCCCCGGTATTGAGTTTGAAGACAAGTTTGTATTTGTCGGCAAGCACCTGGCCTGCGCCTACGAGGCGTGTCGTTATCGTCTCTGCCCATGCGCCGAATGTGGCGATGATGAAGTCGTAGATCCCGCCGATAAGACCGGCGATCAGGAGGATCTTAGCCTGATTTCCGCCCTTTGCGCCGCTGACCAGGACCTGCGTCGTCGCTGTCGCCTCAGGGAAGGGGTACTTTCCGTGCATGTCGGCGACAAAATATTTGCGGAACGGGATCAGGAAAAGGATCCCCAGAAATCCTCCGAAGAGCGACGAGAAGAAGATTTGCATGAAATTTACCTGGATTTCCGGGTACTTGTCCTGCAAAATGTAGAGTGCGGGAAGCGTAAAGATCGCACCGGCGACGATAACGCCCGAGCAGGCGCCGATCGACTGGATGATCACGTTTTCGCCGAGCGAGTTCTTGCGTTTGAAAAGTGTCGAAAGTCCGACCGCGATGATCGCGATAGGGATCGCCGCTTCGAAGACCTGACCGATTTTAAGGCCGAGATATGCCGCCGCTGCGGAGAAGACGACCGCCATGACAAGACCCCAGGCTACCGACCAGCCGGTGATCTCGGGATAGGTTTTCTGCGGTGCCATCAACGGCTCGAAAACCTCGCCCTCCTTCAGCTCGCGAAATGCATTTTCCGGAATCCCTTTGAATTGTTCCTGATTTTGTTCTTCCATCATTTCCTCCAAATTATGTAAAACAAATAAATTTAAAGAAAAGAGACATTTAGTCAAAAAAAGCTGTTAAGTGCGGAAAAATCGGCAGTTTTTTAAAATTTGACTACCGTTACCGAGTCGCCGCCCTCCTCGATTCCGCCCGGAGCGAAGGTGAACTCGTAGCGTTTTGCAAGCTCGGCGAGGAACTCCCGGACGAACTTTTTAAGCTTTCCGCCGCCTATCCCGTGGACGATCGTAAGGCTGATGGAACCGCCGGCAAAGGCTGTGTCGACCGCCTTTTCAATTTTGGCTCCGGCCTCTTCGGTAAACATCCCGCGAACGTCGCAAACGTCATAAGCTTTTGAATTTGCAGTGTTTTTTACGGCTTTCGCCTTGACTGCCGGCGCAAAGTCGACGACGATCATCCGCTCGACCGGCGAGACAAGCTGCTTGCCTTTGACAAGATATTCGGCCTTGTCGCCCTTCACGCGCTGCAGGATCCCCTCTAGTTTGAGGAGCTTGTCGTAAACGACGGTTTTTCCGAAATCGACGCGCTCCAGAACATCGGCGAGCCTCTCGCCCTCCTTCGTGTCGAGCGCCGCCTTCTGACGGTTTATCGCATCCTGAAGGCTCTCCTTCTCCTTTTTTATCAGCGCGATCCTCTGCGGAGCCTCCTTTGCGCTGCTCTCTCCGATTTTTTTCTTCAATTCACGTTCCTCCGTTTCGTAAAGCTGCTTCAGGATCCCGAGCTTTTCCGTCTCGAACTGCTTCTCCTTCTGAGCGAGCCGCTCCCGCAGACTCAGCACCTCGGCATGTTCCGCGGCTGTGCGCGCCTTCAGCTCCTCGACCTCGTGCGTCAGCTCGTCAAGCTCGAGCTCCTTGCGGTGCAGGCGGTTGATCAGAGGCTCGATGTCGGTCTCCTTCGCGAGCAGGAGTTTTTCGAGCTTTTCGATAAATTCCTGAGGAAAATCGATCTTTTTTACAAGCGAAAGCGCGTTGCTCGACCCGACGATGTTGTAGGAAAAACGGTAGGTCGGGCGGTCCGTAGCCTCGTCGAAACCCATCGCGACCGGTATGAATCTGCGGTTTTCCAGAGCGATCGACTTCACCTCGGCGAGGTGGCTCGTGACGACCGCAAAGCAGTTTTTGTCGGCTATAAATTCAAGGTAGGCCCTCGCGATCGCTCCACCCTGAAGCGGGTCTGTCCCGGTGCCGATCTCGTCGATCAGAACTAGATCCGTGCTCCGGACCTCTTTAGCCGTGTCGCTCAGGAGCTTGAGGTGGCTTGAGAAGCTCGATTCGCCTGAAAAGGCATCCTGGTTGTCGCCAAGAATAACAAAAACTTCAGTAAAATAAGGAAGTTTCGCGCTCTTTGCGGGAACAGGGAACCCTCTGACCGAGAGCTCAGCCGCGGTTGCGACGCTCTTCAGCGAGACAGTCTTTCCTCCGGCGTTAGGACCGCTGATGACCATGATCTTTTCGTCGTCCGAGAAGAGAAAGTCGTTTTTCACGAGCTTCTCGCGTTCGGTGAGGAAGACCGGCGGGTACCAGGCAGCTTCGAGCCTCATGACGCCGTCGGAAAATTCCGGGATCGCGCATCCGTTTTCGCGCATCCAGGTGTACTTCGTCAGGACGTTTTCCATGTGGACGGCTACGGCGAGACAGTGCCTGAAGTAGTCGTAATTTCTGAAAAGTAAACCGCGTAACTCTTTTAAAATACGTATGATCTCTTCTAATTCCCGCGCCGCCAGAAGCGAGAGGGAATTGTTGTGCTCGATAAGCGCGAGCGGCTCCAGAAAGGCGGTCTGACCGGTCCGGCTGTAGTTGTGGATCACGCCCTTCATCGTCCGTTTGAAGTTCGATTTGAATGGCAGGACATACCTGTCTTCGCGGATCGTGAACCAGTCTTCCTGCAGATAACCGCTGTACTCGGGACTCAGGATCATCTTTTTGATTTCGTTTCCGATATGGCGGTGCGTATCCGCGAGCTGCTTTCTGATTTTCGCCAGCTCGGGGCTTGCGTTCGAGTTGACCTCGCCCTTCTCGTTTACCGCCTGTTTGATCGTCATCTCTAGGCTGATATTGAACTCGAAGTCGAACTCGCGCTCCATTTTCGGGGCGAAACCATACCTTTTTATATCTTCTCCGGCCCTGCGGACAAAGCCCAGAAAATCTGCGATCGTCCGGTAGTTGACGGCCTCGAGCGGCTCGTTCTGCTCAAACATTTCCGCAATTGCGACGACCGGATCGAGGTTGAAGGAGAAGAGCCTGCGCAGATCATCCGTAAAACCTGAGACCTCGCGGATAAGTCCGAACTCAGCCTCGGCCTCCTCCCTGGAGAGGCGGGCGATTTTGTGAAGATTCGCCCTTCCGTAGGCGGAGAGAGACTTTTCGCCGATCCAGTCGATTATAGAATTCCACTCTTGAATCATTTATCACCTGAAAAAGTTGTGAAAAGGGCGGGAAGAGTCGGTTTCAACGACTTACACCAGAGGACGGGTCATATCCTTGAGCCACTCTGCCTCCTCTTTGGTAAGGCTCGGAGCGAGCGTCTCGTAGACGTGTCTGTGATATTCATCGAGATACTGGACCTCGTCGTAGTCGAGGAACATGACGTTGATAGCGCGTCTGTCGATCGGGCAGAGCGTAAGGTTCTCGAAGCCTACGAACTTGCCCCACTGGGTCTCTTCACGCGGAACGGAGAGGACGAGGTTCTCTATCCTGATGCCGAATTTTTCGGGCTCGTAGTAACCGGGCTCGTTCGACATTACCATTCCGGGGACGATTTTTGTCGTCGTGCCTCTCGGCGAAATGCTCATCGGACCTTCGTGGACGTTGAGGTAAGCTCCGACGCCGTGACCGGTACCGTGGTTATAGTTGAGACCGTGCTGCCAGAGCGCCATCCTTGCGATCGCGTCGATGTGGCCGCCTGTCGTGAAGCCCTGCGGGAACTGGATCATAGCGAGTCTGATGTGACCCTTCAGAACCAGCGTGAATGCGCGTTTCATCTCCTCAGTGAGGTGACCGAGAGCAACGGTCCTCGTGATGTCAGTCGTACCGCAGAGATACTGTGCGCCGCTGTCGACGAGGTAGAGCCCTTCCGGTTTCAGGGTCGCGTTGGTTTCGGGTGTCGCGGAGTAATGGATTATCGCGCCGTGCCTGCCGTAGCCGGAGATGGTTTCGAAGCTGAGACCGACGAAGCTGCTGCCGCCGACCTCCTTTCTGATCTCTTCGAGTTTGTCGGACGCCGAAATTTCGGTTATCTCCTCTTTGCCGATAGTCGTGTCGAGCCAGTAGAGGAACTTGGCCATAGCGATTCCGTCGAGTCTGTGGGCTTCTTTTATGCCGTTGATTTCACACTCGTTTTTTACCGCCTTCATGATCTGGGTCATGTTCGTTCCGTATACGACCTTCGCCTTTTTGCTTACGGCGTCGAGCAGGCTCTGGGAGACTCTCTCCGGATCGATGAAGACCTTGCCTGAGGTAAGTCCTTTGAGCGCCTCGTAAATTTTATCGTATTCCTTGATGGTCACGCCCTGTTTTCCGAGCTCGGTCGTCTCCTTCTTGGCAACTTTGTTCTTTTTGATGAAGAGGTCTGCCGTCTTCATGCCGACAAGCGCGAAGCACATCGTGACCGGGTTGCACTCGATATCCTTGCCGCGGATGTTGTAGAGCCATGCGATGTCGTCAAGAGCTGCGAAAAGGTGGTAGTCGACGCCGTTCTTTTTCATCTCGGCGCGGAGGCCGGCAAGCTTCTCGCTCGTGCTTTTGCCGGAAAACTCGACCGGATGGAGGAGAGCCTTCTGGCTCGGGAATGCCGGACGGTCTTTCCAGATCTTGCCGATAAGGTCGTCTCCCGGCTGAACGGTGATGTTCTTCGGGGTGAAGAACTCCTTCATCGCTTCGACCGAACGGACCGACATGACGGAGGCGTCAAAGCTTACGACAGCCTTCTTGCCTGCCTTCGAAGCGATCCAGTCCATGTAGCTGACAGTCTCGGGGAGCCCCATCTTGAAAAGCGTTATCGTGCTGCCCTTGAGCTGCTCCTCAGCTTGAAGGAAGTAACGTCCGTCTGTCCAAAGACCTGCCTCGGTCGCCGTGATGACAACTGTTCCCGCCGAACCTGTAAAACCGCTGATCCACTCTCTGGATTTCCAGCGCGGCGCAACGTATTCGCTCTGGTGCGGATCGTCGCTCGGAACGATGTAAGCGGAAATTTTTTTCTCCTTCATCAAGGCTCTCAACTGCTCAAGTTTTTTCGTGATAGCAACCATTTCAAATGTCTCCTATAAAGGTTAAAAAAGAATTATTTCAATAACTTAATTTGTTCAATTACTCCTGTCCAGGGCAGTCGGTCGACCACTCGATGTTGTTAAAGTTCTCTTCGGAAACGATCTCGTTTGCCTTTGCCTTTATGATCTTTCCGTGGTCGAACATCCATGATTCCAGGGTGGAATCGGCTGCATCGATGTTGTAAGCCGGCGTAAAGTCACCGTCATAAACGACAGCGTTGGAGATCCTCAGCCCGCTGACCAGACCTTTGAAAAAGAATGAGTACTGCGAGTACTGCTGATTCTGCGCGTACTTGAGGTTTCCGCCGATGTAAAGGCCGTCATCCATGGATTTGAGCGTGATCGTCGAAGCTGCGTCGATATCCCCGCTGCCGTCCTCTTCGCCGAGATATTTGCCGGCGACATAAAGCTTCAGGGTAAGCTTAGCCTTGTTCTGCCAGTTCTGCTGCGACTGCGTCGATTCTCCCGTGATTGCGACATGGACCCACTCGTTTTCGTGGAGGTCTTCTATCTGCTGTTGCTCGAAACTGTAACTCTGCTCCTTTGTCTGGGTCTGCTGGCTCCACTGATTCTCTTTGTACGAGTAGGTCGTCTGGAAAGAGTTTTTCAGATAGCCGTAAACATTCTGCATCGGTCCTGTCTGCTGAGTGTACTTCAGGATCGGGTAACAACCGAAGGTCGGGGTCGTTACGTTGCTGCCGCCTCTTCTCAGGATCGGAGCTGCATAGTAGTTCGATTTATCCGGAGCGGTCTCCTGCTTGTACCAGAACTCGATCGTCCATGCATTGCCCATGCCGGAATCGAATATGGATCTCGGGTCGTTGTCGAGGAAAATATAGGAGTCCGTGCCGTTGAATTTTGCCGAGCAGAGGTTTTTGCACTCGTTCTCCTCGCGAATGGTGCCCTCCTCGCACTTGTAGGTGCAGACGCCCGGAGTTTCGCTGTCGTCGTATTCAGCCGGAGGAACAAGCTCCCACGCGCCGGCCTCGAAATCGTAGTTCTGTCTTGCCGTTGCGCCGTTGTTCCACTCGGTATTGGGCGGAAGTTCTCCGCAGTTCAAATCCTTAAAGCAGGTCCCGTTGTTGTATGTCCCGCCGACTGAGCTGCAGATTTGCTCCCGAGTCATCGGAGCTGGATCTGTGTCGCCCTGCTCTGCGCTGTCGGCGTCAGGTCCCTCGTCCGGGATCTCTCCGTCAGGAAGCGTGTCGCCGGAATCGGGGTCCTCTCCGGTATCGGGATGGTCTCCGGTATCCGCTGAATCTCCGGTGTCAGGAGCAGTGTCTCCGCTGTCCGATCCTGTATCCTGGGAATCGGGATCAGTGTCGGGGGCAACCGCGTCTGAATCTGTATCTATTTGATTTTCATCTTGATTTTCTCCCTCTTGATCTTTGAGGTTCATTGTGCCGCTGCCACATGCAACAGCAAAAAGGAGCGCCAAAAAAACAACTGATATGAATTTGAAACACTTCATAATTATCCTCCACTATCAAACTAAGCCCTCGGATTTTAGAGACAAGCCGCAAAAAATCAACCTAAAACGAATTTATAACACTAAAAAAATAAAAAAGAGGGGGATTACCGATTGACAAAGTGACGCGGTGACTATAAATTACCGCGTTATTATTTTTCACGAGGTTCATTTTTTAATGGAACACAGGGTATATCTCGACAACAGCGCGACAACTCCCGTAAGACCCGAGGTTGTCGAAGCGATCATGCCGTTTCTGACGGAGTTCGGCGGCAACCCGTCAAGTCGTCACAAAGACGGCCGCATCGTTAAAACCGCCGTCGAAAACGCAAGGCAGCAGGTTGCCGACGCCATCAACGCCGATGCCCGCGAGATTTTCTTCAACTCCTGCGCCAGCGAGGGCAACAACACAGTTCTTCGCGGTTACACGCTTGGACTTGGCAGAAACACGGACAAAAAACACATAATCATCACCTCGGTCGAACATCCGAGCGTGCTGAATACTGCGAACGCGCTCGAAAAGGAGGGCTTCGAGGTCACATACCTGCCGGTAGACAGCATCGGAAGGCTCAGCCTCGACGATGTACGTGCTGCGATCAGACCGACGACAGGACTCATCTCGACGATGATGGTCAACAATGAGATCGGGAATATCTATCCTGTTGAAGATATTGCAAAAATCGCTCACGAGCACAACATTCTCCATCACGTCGACGCGGTTCAGGCTGTCGGCAAGATCCCGGTCGATGTCAAAAAGATCGGATGCGACTTCCTGACGATCTCCGCTCATAAATTTTACGGTCTCAAGGGCTCCGGTGCGCTCTATGTCAAGCGCGGCAGGGTCGTGAAGCCGCTTCTTACCGGAGGCCATCAGGAGATGACAAGGCGTCCCGGAACGGAAAACGTTGTCGGGATCGTCGGAATGGGGAAGGCGATCGAGCTTGCCGTAAAGGAGCTCCCGACCGAAATGAAGCGGATCGCAGAGCTCAGAGACCGCCTCGAGAGCAGGATCCTGGCCGAAATACCCTTCACCCGCGTCGTCGGAGACCCTTCGAACAGAGTCCCGACGCTTTCGAACATCTCGTTCAGGTTCATCGAGGGCGAGGGTATCCTGCTGAAGCTCGACCTGAGCGGTATTTCGGTTTCGACGGGTTCGGCGTGCTCCTCGAGCAACCTTCAGGCAAGCCACGTGATCATGGCTCTGAACGGAGACCCGGAAGAGGCGCACTCGAGCATCAGATTTTCACTCGGAAGGTCGGCGAACCTCGAAGATATCGATTATACCGTCGAGGTCATGAAGCAGACCGCGGAACAGCTCCGCAGCTTCTCGCCGGTCTACGATGAATTTTTGGCAAAACAGAAAAATTAATCATTTGGAGGAGATAAAGATGAATTACACTGAAAAAGTTATGGAACACTTCATGCATCCGAGAAACGTAGGAAAAATCGACAACCCGAACGCAGTTGCCGAGGTCGGTAATGCACAATGCGGCGACATCATTAAGATTTTTCTCCGCATAAACCCGGACGGCATCATCGAGGACATCTCCTTCCAGACCTTCGGCTGCGGTGCCGCTATCGCAACTTCGTCGATGACGACCGAGATGGTCAAGGGAATGAACATCGAAGACGCTCTCAAGGTCACCCGCGAGCAGGTCGCAGAGGAGCTCGGCGGACTTCCGGCAAGCAAGATGCACTGTTCGAACCTTGCAGCAGAGGCGCTTCACAAGGCAATCAACGAGTACAAGGCGAAATACAACATGTAACGGAGCCTGATGAGTTCTTCTCCCGTCAGAGCGATATTTTTTCTCTTTTTTTTCACATTCCTTTTACCCTGCTATGCAGAGGGTTTTGACGATCTGCTGGATGAATCGGGGCTTGCGGGGAGCTTTTCTCCGACGCTCAGGATCGGGATAATGGCAGACGTGGCTTCGGCGGCCCTTTCGGGTGATGCCGAGGTCCTTGACCAGAACGGCAGGGAGATCGGACAGATCCAGGGCACTTATGAACTTTCCGTCAAAAACGGCGAGATCGTGATTTCCGGAACAAAATTCGGCGGCGGGCCGATCCGTCTGCACTCGAGCCTGCTTCCTTTGAAGATCGGGTCGACGATGCTCCGCGGCGATGTCGAGGTCTTTCTGCAGAACGGGAAGCTTACGGTCGTCAACGAACTCGGGATCGAGGATTATGTCCGCGGCGTAATCAACAAGGAGGCTATCCCCTCCTGGCCGCTCGAGGCCAAAAAGACGCAGGCTGTGCTTGCCAGGACCTTTGCCGTCTACCAGAAAATGTTCAATCCGAGAAGCAAACTTTATGATCTTGCGCCATCGGTCCTGGATCAGGTCTACGGCGGTCTCGGCAAGGAGGATCTTTCGTCGAACAAGGCTGTCAGCGAGACAAAGGGCGAGATCATTACGATCGGCTCTGATCCTGCGAAAATATACTTCCATTCGACCTGCGGAGGCACGATTTCAAGTTCGGCCGAAGTCTGGGGCAAGGATGAACCTCACCTGAAGGAAAAGTCGTGCCCGTACTGCAAAAAATCGTCGCTTTACCGCTGGACCAGGAAGCTGAACGCGGCGGATGTCGCAAAAAAGCTCGGCCCGGCAGGAATTTCCGGCGGAATAAAGTCGATAAATGTCGAGCGCGGCAGGACGCGTATAAAAAATGTTGTTGTCAATGGCAAAAAAATTCCGGTCAACAAGTTCCGCGAGCTTGTCGGTTTTTCGGTCGTCTGGTCCAACGATTTTACCGTTCAAAAAAACGGCAACGCGTTGATTTTCCAAGGTAAAGGAGCCGGACACGGTGTCGGTGTCTGCCAGTGGGGAATGGCCGGGATGGCGGCTCAAGGGAAGAACCACCAGGAGATCCTGAAGTTTTATTTGAGCGGGATCGAGATAAGAAAAATGTATTAAAAAAAATTTCTCAATAAAATCTCCCGTTTTATTTTTTTGGAGGCAACTATGAAAAAATTTCTCTTTTTGACTGTCGCGGTTCTGGCGGCACTTACTTTTATCGCCTGCGGCTCAAGCGGCAAAAGCGATGAGGGCGGCGAAGGAAACAACAATAACCCCTGCGGAAACGGCAAGCTCGATGACGGCGAGGTCTGCGACGGGAACATCTCCTGCAACGAAGCCGGTCACTTCTATCCTGAACTCGAGGCTGTCTGCAACAGTGACTGCTCGGCTCTTGATACCAGCAGATGTACTCCGCGTGACCCGAACGACAAGTGCGGAAACGGAACGATCGATCCCGGCGAGACTTGCGAACAGGGCCAGGTAAAGGCCTGCTCCGAGCTTTCAGCAAGCACCCCTGTCGGCGAGTCGAGATGCAGACGCGACTGCCGCGGATGGACTCCGGAAGACTGCTCGTCTGGCGGAAAGATCAGAACATGCGCACAGACTGTCGAATGTATCCGCAAATGTGCGGATGATTCCTGTGTCAACTCATGCAAGGAGGCTGCAACAGACCAGGGAGCGGCTCAGCTCGAAGCTCTCGAGGGCTGTGCATCGGCGTGCGGCGGACTTTCCGACGACAACTGCCTGATCTCGAACTGCTACAACGAATATTATGCCTGCTTCCCGCTTGAAAAGTGCGGAAACGGCAAGCTCGACGAGGGTGAGTTCTGCGAACAGAACGATACGAAGCCCTGTCAGGAGCTCAACACGGAGGACAAGACCTGGCAGCCGATCAATGAGGCGGTCTGCAACAAAACCTGCGACGCGTGGGACACCTATTCATGCATCGACATCAACGATCTTACCTGCTATCAGGCTTACGAGTGCATTCAGGCATGTTCCGACTCAGCGTGCGAACAGGCTTGCATCGCAAAGACTTCAATGCCTGCAAAGCAGAAACTGGATACGATGAGAGCCTGCATCGACGAGAACTGCTCCGGTGCGGCGATGCTTGATGACTGCATCAACGAGAAATGCAAGTTCCAGACGGATGCCTGCAAAACTCACCTTACCTGCGGAAACGGTCATATCGACCAGTATGAGATCTGCGAGGCGAAGGAGTTCGTTGACTGCGGCGAAATCAAGGACAGCGCAGGTGAATCGCTCTATGAAGCAGGCACCGCTCAGGCGTTCTGCAATTCAAACTGCACCGAATACAGCACGCTTATGTGCTACAAGTTCTGCAGCTGCGCCGAGGTCAAGACCTGTGTAGAGCAGGAGTGCGGCGGATATCCGAACAGCAATGCCGAGAATAATGAAGAGAAGAAGGCCTGCATCAGCAAGTGCGAAGACGAGGGCAACAGTGTGGGCAAGAAAGAGGCTCAGGATTACAGAACGGCGATCGAGAGTTGTGTCGAGACAGACCAGTCCGGAAATCCGACCGGCAACAACGCCTGGGATTCCGATACCTGCAAGGATCAGATGCCTTCTCAGGCCGGAGTTACCTGCGGTACTGAAGACAACCCGAAGTGTCCTTACTAAACGATTCAATTTCCGGCGCGGATGACTGACGCGCCGGAGCTCTTGTAACGTGTCTCAGAAATCAGAAGTAAAACCTGTTTCCCAGTCGCTGAAAAGGGCGCTGGCGCTGCTTTTGGCAGTCGGCATCCTTGCTTGTGCTGGCAGCTATCTGATATCAAGGGCTGCGAGTTCAAAACTTTCTGAAATCACTGGCATTTTTGCTAACAACATCAAAGAGAGCTACGGGCTTGTCCTGAGGCTTTCCGAAACCTCGGTCTCTCTTCTGCCGCCAAGCGTAAGGTTTGATTCCGCCGAGCTTTTCAATGCCGCTTCCGCAGTTCTGAAGCTCAAAGGCTGCACCATAAAGAAGCTCAGCCTGAGTTCAAGTATGGAGCCTGAGATCTTCTGCGATTCAGCGGAGATTTACGGCGGAGAGATCTTAACGGCTGCAAAGGCGTTTGCCGCGGTCAAAACCGGCAAAGTCAACCCGAACCCGAATCGGGCGGTATCATACGGCGGCAGGATCACCGACAGGATCTCGAAATTTACGCTTTCGATAGAGAAGATGAGCTTCGTTTACGGCATATTTTCCGAGACCTACAGGCTTGACTATGCTCCTGCGGCCGGCAGCAACAGGGTTACGCTGAAGAGGGAGAACCAGCTCCTCGAGCTCTTTTTTGACTCAAAATTCAATGACGCCCGGCTTCGCCTTGAAAAATTCGATATCTCGAAGCTGAGCGGCTTCTTCGCCGAGGGTCTCGGGCTTACCCTGAATGAAGGTTCCGTCGATGCGAGGGTAGAGATCTCCCGCGAAAACACGAACTTTAGCTTCCACAGCGACGTCACGATCCAGGATCTGAATTTTCTCTACCCGCTTTTTGACTCGGCACCCTTTTCGCTCCCTTTCTTCAGGTTTCTCGGCGATATCAGTCTCGAGGCGCTTGCCCGGAATGTCAGTATAAAAAACGCAAAACTCACTCTGGGCGGTCTTGATGCCGATTTTTCGCTCGAGAGGTCCCCAAGCTTCATTCAGGTCGATGCAAAGCCTGATACGATGCAGCTGAACCGGCTGGCAACGCTTATCGGCACGGACGAACTTTTCCGCGATTTTCTTCTCGGCGGAACTCTTACGCTTGAGCTGGGATACCTGAAAAACGAAGATGAAGACCCCGTTTTATCGATTTCGGGCGATGTCGCGGATCCGCAGCAGCTTTCGGAACGTCTCAACTATCTCAAGGGCGATTTCGAATATACCTTCACCAATGCCGACGGAAGAAGCTATTCCTTCCGCATAGGTCCGTCGAATCCACGTTTCGCACGTTTTGACGACCTTCCGAATCACCTTGTCTGGGCTGTCCTGGTTTCGGAGGATGCCGGGTTTTATCTCCACAAGGGGGTCGCCTTCGAGGAGCTTGACGCCGCAGTCAAGGACAACGTCAAAAAGCACAGGCTCCGCGGCGGTTCGACGATCACCCAGCAGATCGCCAAAAACCTCTTCCTGACTCGCGAAAAGACGCTTCTGCGCAAGCTTAGGGAGCTCCTTCTTGCAATCGAACTGGATGCGACGCTTTCAAAAAACCGGCTTCTCGAGATTTATTTCAACATCGTCGAATGGGCTCCGGGTGTTTTCGGGATCACAAATGCTGCAGACTATTATTTCGGCAAGACTCCCGAAGAGCTCACCCCGATGGAGTCTGCATATCTCGCGTCGATAATTCCCGGACCGTCGAAGTATCACTATCAGTTTTTGAACAACAATGTCAGCGAAAGGTGGTACGACCATCTCTACCGGATCCTGACGCTGATGCGCGACACGGGTCACATCACGCTTGACGAATATCTTGATTCGATGCGGGAGGCTGTCATCTTCCGCGAAAGGGATGAATAGTTTTTTTCAGAGGTTCAGATGAAGATCAGATCGGTTATTTTTGATATGGACGGAACACTGCTTTCGACGCTCAAAATCATCTCGGAGACAAACAACGAGATCCTTGAAAAACACGGCTTTCCGACTCATCCGACAGAACGTTACAAAAGCTTTGTCGGTGACGGGCTCAGGATGCTCCTGCGTCGCGCTCTGCCGGAAAATGTAGATGAAAAGCTGCTCGGCTCGATGCTTGCCGAGGTCCTGGATCTCTATCACGAACGCGGAGTCGGTACGATACCACCGTTCGACGGGATCCGCGAAACACTTGACGCACTTGTTCAGCGCGGCGTGAACATCTCGATCCTGACCAACAAGGAGCACAAGTATGCCGTGTTGAACGCGGAGACGATTTTGGGTGAGTACAAATTCAACCCGATAATCGGCGAAAGGGTAGGGAAACCGCTGAAACCGGCTCCTGACGGGATTTGGGAGGTGTGCGGGATCACAGGTATCCCGCGTGAAAACACCGTCTATGCCGGAGACATGAAGGTGGATGTCCTCACAGCGAAAAACGCAGGAGTCCGTTCCGTTGCCTGTCTCTGGGGGTTCGGCAGAAAGGAGGATCTAAAGGCTCTCGGAGCCGATTATCTGATTGAAAAACCGCTTGATCTGGTAAAACTTGTGGATGAGATCGTCTGACAGCTCTTTTTTAAGGAGTTTACCTCTTTCCAAGCATTTTAAGGATCGCAGGATATGCGAGCTGACAAACCGTCCGTTTTTTCAGTTTCATTCCGGCTGTTTTCATCGCTTTGATCTGCTTTTCAGACGGGAAAACATAAGGATAAATGCCGTACATGAAGGGAAAGAAGTGATAGCTGAAAGCATAGCTTTCTGCCAGAGATGCCTTGGGATCAAACTTTCTGAAGCACCTGTCAACTGCATTGAGAGAGGCTTTGTAGACTTTCTTGAACTCGACCAGATTTTCGTCACGGCTGTTCTCCTCGATCGCATACAGGTTCATACTGAGCAGTTTCAGAAGCTGCACCCTGTTTTCAAGCGAAAGTGCCAGCATTTTTGCGAGTTTTGAAGCCGTGAGCTTTACTTTCGTCTGTTCTATATTTTCAAGTTCTTTGATCCACTTTCCGTATTCGCGCTGCAGGAGTGCAAGAAAAATCTCCTCTTTCGCCTGGAAATAGCTGTATATCGCAGTACGTGTAAACTCAGCTTCTTCTCCGATTTCTTTTAAAGTTATCTCATCGAAAGTCTTTGTCTGATAGAGCTTTTCGCAGGCATCGACAATTTTTTCTCTGTGCGCATTTTTGATTTCAGGAACATATTTCGGCATTGTTTTCTCCTAAAGCAAGATCACTTTATCTCGACAAGTCTGTAGTTTCTGTTTCCGAGTTTGATCTCTTCAGCGTAGTCGAGAGTGTGAAGTCCTTTTCTAGATTCGATGCGCTCTTTCAGCGATTTTGAATCGGTCGCGGCGTAAACCATGTCTATCGAAGCCTGATCTATTGCAAGCGGGTCAAGTGAAGCGACGATTCCGATATCGTGCATGTCGGGTTCTGTCGGGTTTCCGTTGCAGTCGCAGTCAACGCTGAGGCGGTTGAGAACGTTGATGAAAGCGATGTTTTTGCCACCGTTCATAGCCGAACATACTCCTTTAGCCGCTTCAGCCATAGATTCAAGGAAGTCAAGCTGATCTGCCGTGACCCAGCCTTTTGTCGCCTGACCAGCAGAATGGATGTAGATTTTGCCCGAGTGTTCGACGTCGGTCCCGCTTCCGAAGCCTATCGAAAGGTTCTTTATCGCGCCGCCGAAACCTGCCATCTGGTGTCCTTTGAAGTGCGAAAGAACGAGGTATGAGCCGTAATTTTTGAAGTGCGTTCCGACATAGTCGCCTTTTACGAGATGTTTTGCACCCTCGATCGGGATCAGCATCTCGCCTTCCTCGTCAAGAAGGTCGAACGGAGCGATCTCAAGGTATCCGCGCTGCTTGAGCGCTTCGAAATGAGCTTTGTTCGTGTTGCGGTTGCCCGGATAAGCTGTATTGCACTCTACTATCGTGCCGTTTATTTTCTGGATGAGGTCCTTTATCAATGCGGGTCTCAGGTGGTTCGACTTTTCCGATTCGCCCGTACTGATCTTGACTCCCGTCTTTTCTTCAGGCGTCCAGCCGAGTTTGTCGTAGATTTTTACAAGTGCTTCGGGAGTGATCTCTTTTATGAAATATACTACCGGCGCGTTTTCGTCTTTTGTCTGGTGGGGAAGCATAGCTTT
>DBXP01000026.1 GCA_002309575.1 bacterium UBP6_UBA1209
TCAGCCACTCTGGCTATGACCAACAAGAGCCGTGAACTTAAGGCACAAGGCATCGATGTCATCAGCCTGAGCATCGGTGAACCTGACTTCAACACGCCTGTATCAGCGAAACAGGCAGCTATCGACGCTATCAACGGCAACGACACGCACTATCCGCCTGTACCTGGCACGCCGGCATTGCGCAAGGCTATCGCAGAGAAGCTGAAACGCGACAACGGTCTCGACTACAAGGAGAGCGACATCCTCGTTTCGAACGGTGCGAAGCAGGCTATCAACAATGTACTGCAGGCTATCATCAACGACGGCGACGAGGTCATCATACCCGCTCCGTTCTGGGTATCTTATCCGGAAATGGTAAAACTGAGCGGCGGTGTGCCCGTTATCGTCAAGAGCGATATGGCGCACGACTTCAAAATCACCGCAGAGGACTTTGAGAAGGCTATTACTCCCAGGACAAAGGCTCTGCTTATCAACACGCCCTGCAACCCGAGCGGCAGCGTCTTCACAAAGGCTGAACTCTCCTCCATCGCAGAAGTGCTGAGGAAATACCCGAATATCATCGTTATCTCCGACGAAATTTATGAGTTCATCCAGTACGAGCACAAACACGAGAGCATGGGCCAGTTCGACTTCCTGAAGGACCGTCTCGTCATCGTAAACGGCGTTGCGAAAGGCTATGCCATGACCGGCTGGAGGATCGGCTATATCGCGGCTCCCCAGGCTATCGTCAAGGCTGCCAACAAGATCCAGGGACAGATCACTTCCGGTATCTGCACCATAGCGCAGGCCGCAGCCGTTAAGGCCCTTGAGCTTTGTCCGGAGAACTCCGATGAGATCAGGGGGATGATGAAGGCTTTCCGCGAGCGCCGCGATACCGTCGTGAAGATGATGAACGAGATCCCCGGCGTGAAGTGCAATACTCCGGCAGGTGCCTTTTATGTCTTCCCCGACATGAAATACTACTTCGGCAAAACCGACGGTCAGACTGTCATTAAGGACAGCGACGACCTCTGCATGTGGCTGCTTTACAACGCACATGTAGCCTGCGTAGCCGGCAAATCCTTCGGCAACGGCGACTGCATCCGCATCTCCTACGCAACCTCGATGGATAAACTGGTTGAAGCTGTAAGAAGGATCAGGGAGGCTCTGACCAGGCTGCACTAGCGATCGGAGAGGAGTATGGCAAAGCTTTATTTCAGATACGGCGCAATGGGTGCCAGCAAAACATCAAATGCGCTGATGGTCGACTACAACTACATGGAACGCGGGCAGCACGCTGTGATTTTCAAGCCCTCTATCGACACCCGCGACGGCGTTAAAATTTTGAGGAGCCGGGTCGGGATGCAGAAGGAGGTGCAGCTGATTACGCAGGACGAGGAGCTTTTTTCAACGATTTCCGGGATGAATTCGGAGCAGAAAATCGACTGCGTGATCATCGACGAGGCCCAGTTCCTGAGCGGTGCGCAGGTGATGCAGCTCTGCGATGTCGTGGACAGGCTCGGGATCCCGGTCATTGCCTACGGGCTTCGTGCCGACTTCGCGGGGAACCTCTTTCCGGGGAGCGAACGGCTGCTTGCGATGGCGGATTCGATCGAGGAGATCAAAACGGTCTGCTGGTGCTCCAAAAAGGCGATCATGAACGCCAGAGTCATCAGCGGCGTCGTCGTAAAAGAGGGTGAGCAGGTGATGCTCGGCGGCAACGAAAGCTATGTTGCGCTTTGCCGCAAACACTGGGCTGAGGGCAATCTGGGACCGAAAAGGTGACGCTGGTCACGTTGATGCAAATTTGCGGATTTATTTTATGAGGTGAAAGATGAAAAAACTTTTTACGATTTTGTTGACGGCAATCTTCTTTTTTGCCTTTACTGCGTGCGACGACAGCAAGGGTGACGACAAAACCGATGCAGATGCGGGCGACACTGTTTCCGATGAAGATACTGCTGATTCAGGCGATTCAACGGATTCAGGAGATTCAACGGATTCAGGAGATTCAACGGATTCAGGTGATTCAACGGATTCGGGCGATTCGGCAGATTCAGGAGATTCAACGGATTCAGGAGATTCAACGGATTCGGGCGATTCAACGGACTCGGGCGATTCAACGGACTCGGGCGATTCAACGGACTCGGGCGATTCAACGGACTCGGGCGATTCGACTCCTGAAGAGTGTTCCGGACTCTCTGTCGGCACGATTTATCCTAATATCGAATATGACGAGGAAGATGATGCCTATTATGCTGACATGAGCTATCTTGTTACTGACGAGGTCAACGGTCTTCCGGAAGATTCAGATCCATTCCTTTCTATCGAGTTCTACGGAAGCAACTGGATGACTACTGGAAACTTCAATTTGGGATCGGACGAGAATTCCAATTACGAGACATGCAGCGAGTGTGTTGTTTTGTCGATAATTGAAGGCGGTACGGAAAAGCTTTTCTTCCAGGAGAGCGGAACGCTGGTAATTACCGATTTTGATGAAAATACCTTTGAGACGAAAGGTACATTCTCTGTAAAGCTTGTCGAGAGCGAAATAATGGACAGCGATCCATACACTTCGGCACCTATTGAAAACGGCGATTGTTACGAGATCGAATCGGCTTCATGGGATGTTTCAGGCTATATAGAGTCCGAAAATGTCGTCGAGATCAAAGAAGTTCAAGGCGGCGAGGTCGAGGCGGATACTTACGTCACGATCAAAAACGCGATCGTAAACTCTCCTGTTCTGACAAAAACGGTCCAGAGCGGAACTGCCTGCACGTTTTACGTAACCGACGGAACAACTGACGAACTCAGCGGTCTTTATGTCTATCAGACTACATGCGGCGAGACTCCGGAGAGGGGAGATGTCGTTACGGTCAAAGGTTACGTTTCGTTCTATAAAGGACAATGGGAGATCATTCATAAAAACGGAAGCAGCTACGAGCCTTCGTCCGTCGAAATAACCGGCACGGCTGACCTTCCCGAGGCTTTGACTCTGAAATATTCCGAGCTTGCGGCTGGTCACAAAGGGCTTCATGTCATTGTAAAGAACGATGAAGCGGTCTCCGTATCGGAGAAGGATTCTCACGGCAATCTTACATTCAGCGACGGTTTGACGGTTATCCCGCTGGATTCTTCTTTCACGGCAAACGTCCAGGTCGGCGATACCTACGAGCAGATCGAGGGCTTCTACGATACGGCTTTCGATAAAACCGGTCTGGTTCTTCTGGAGACCATGCCTGAAGGGACCGGCAACACAGGTGACACCGGTGATTCAGGCGATTCAGGTGATTCAGGCGATTCAGGCGATTCCGGAACGGGCGTGATCATTGTGAACGGCGGCTTCGAGACAGGCAATCTGACGGGCTGGAAAGGCAGCAAGACGGGGGTATCCAATACCAACATCTCGGTCGTCAGCGATAACGATAACGTCAGGACAGGCAGCTACGCGCTTCAGCTTAAGAGCGTTACGCAAAACAAGCGTTTCACGACCCAGTCACTTCATCTGCAGGCGGGAAGCTACACCTGCAAGGCCTATGCTAAAGGTGAAACGGCAACAGCCGCTCTCAGAGTCTACTCGACAAATGTCGACGGCAACAGCGAGGGCTATTATCCGGTCAGAAATTTCTGGAAAGATATCAATTCTACCGATTGGACAGAGCTTACGCTGAGCTTCGATCTGCTTGCAGAGGATTCCGACGTCCAGATCATCCTTTTCCAGCAGGGCAGCACCGAACTTTCAGGCTCTGTCAACTACTTTGACGATGTGTCCTGCGAAGAGGTTACCGAATAATCTTTTTCAGTTCCTTGTTATCTTCTCGAAAATCCCTAAAATATTGTGTTTTTTGACTTGAAAGGTTTGTGAGAGGTTTAAAATGAAGAGATGTGGATCGATTTTCGCGCTTTTTCTGATGTTTTTCGCTGTCTCCTGCGACAACGGCTTGAAATTCAACAATCCGAACGACAAAAACTCGGATGCGTACCGGGGCGGCGATGCCGATGCCGAAAGAGTGGACGATGACGCGGAAAGACCCTCCGGCAGGGAGCAGGGTGAGCTTTACGGCGAATGTTACCCTGACAATACCTGCAACGAAGGGCTTAAGTGCGATGTGCTCAACAATATCTGCAAGAAAGATGCAGGCGATTCGGGTGACATCGAGCCTACAGACACGGGTGACACCGAGCCTACGGACACGGGTGACACAACACCGACCGAGGAGGAAATATGCGCCGAAGCCGGCGGAACTTATGACTATATTGCGGAAGACGAGCTCACGAAATGCTACAAAATCGTAGAATGCGATCCGAAACCTGCCAATACCGAATGGCGCGGCGAGCAGAGCTACACCGAATATTACGATCTCGATGAGGGCTATTGGACTCATTTCGGGCTGAACTACAGCACTGAATACGGCGACACCGGCGAGGCGAAGGTCTGCCAGTATATATGCGCTCTGGGCTTCGACTGGAACGGCTATGCGTGCACAAAGGGCGGTTATCTCAACCTCGGCAACATCTGCACCGGTCAGACAAGCTGCTACAACGCATCTTCATCAAATGCAGTTATCACCTGTCCGTCTTCGTCGAGCGCCGATTTCTTTGGTCAGGATGCGCAATACACAGGCAAATGCACGGCACAGAGTTTCAGCTCTTCATCGAATGTAATTGTTGACAACAACACAGGTTTGACATGGGAAAAATCGCCTTCGTCAAGCAGCTACACCTGGGCGAACAGAAACACCCACTGCAACGATTTGAACAGCTCGAATTACGGCGGAATCGACACTTGGCGAGTTCCGAATCCGCTTGAACTGCTGACGATTGTCAACAACAGCACATACAATCCGGCAACGAACTCGAATTTCTCTGGAATGCCGACAGAAAACAGCACATATTTGTGGACAAACAATGAATACAAAGGCAACACAAGCTTCGCTTACAACTTCAGTCCGTCATACGGATGGTTTGGGTATAACGGGACAAAAACCAACAATTATAAAGTTCTTTGCGTCAGCGGGGATGAGATGAAACCTGCGGTGTCGAGTGATTTTACGACATCGTCAGACGGTACAATAGTCACTGACAACAGAACCGGTCTCATGTGGCAGAAGAACTATCCGAGTTCGACGACCTATACCTGGAGGAATGCGCTTAAATACTGTGAGGATCTGAGTTATGCAGGTTACACGGACTGGAGACTTCCTAACAAGAATGAGCTGGCATCTCTGGTAAACTATGAAAAATCAGGTTCTCCTTATTCATATTTCCCTGATATGTCGAGTGCATGGTTCTGGTCTTCCTCTACCTACGTCGGCAGTACAAGCTACGCGTGTGCCGTGTTTTTCTACTACGGAATCGTGTACAGCTACTATAAGACGGGCAACGACTTCAACGACTACTACTACTATGTGCGTTGTGTGAGGTAGGTCCCTGGAGACCGCATTTTGCGCGGTCATTGAGCGAAGTCGAAATGAGCGAGCATATTTCGCGCCCGCCGGTTTAAGAGAGGCGGGCATTCCCTCTCCGTCACTGCGTGACACCTCTCCCGAAGGGCGAGGCAAGGTTTTGACTTGGCTCCCGCTCAGGGGGAGCTGCCGCAAAGCGGCTGAGAGGGTTGATGAAATACAGATTCTGGTTGAAAAATGTCGCAGGGTTATTTCCTGTTTTCGATCATCCGGACCGGTTTGGTGGCGAAAAGCCTGATTTTTTCGATGGCACGCGCCTCGATCTGCCTTACACGTTCTTTCGAGATGCCGAATTTTTCGCCGATCTCCTCAAGGGTCAGCGTTTCGTCTGCGAGGTAGCGGTTCCAGATCACGAATTTTTCACGCTCGTTCAGGGTTGCGATCGCGTTCTGGAGCTGAGTGCCCATCATCTCATCGTCGAGCTCCTGGTCGAAGTCGGTCTTGTCCTTCAGCTCAAGCAGGTGTTCGCTGCTTCCGTCAAGTGTCTGGTCGATCGAAATGTCGTTGTATGTCGAAACGACCTGAAGTGCGTTGATGACCTTGTCCGGCGTGACGTCGAGCCTCTTCGCGACCTCGGTGATGAGTTCGTCCTTCGAGATCTCGCTGCCGGTGTCGTAGCTCTGGATGTCCTTGATCGTCGCCATCATGTTGAAGAAGAGTTTCCTCTCGTCGCGGCTCTTTCCGAAGCGGACGATGCTCATCTGGCTGATGATGAACTCCTGGATCTTTGCGCGGATCCACCATGTCGCGTAGGTCGCAAAGCGCACCCCTTTGTCGAGGTCGAATTTCTGGAGTGCCGTCATAAGCCCGAGGTTGCCCTCCTGGATGAGGTCGCTTACATCTCTGAAGTTCCTGAATTTATAGGCCAGATTTACCACGAGCTTAAGGTTGCTGATTATGAGCTTTTTGGCGGCTTCATGGTCGCCGTACTCCTGAAACTGGCGGAAAAGTTCGGTCTCCTCCTCCTGGGAGAGGTCGGGAACGGAGATGACACGCCTGACATAGGTCCTTACGGTCTCGGGCGAGAGGATCGGGATCACCGCCAGCTGCTTGTTGGAATCGGTCAATTACTTCTCCTTTTTTGTCTGTTGTTTCGGGATGCTGACGATCTTGTCGCGGAGCTTCGTGTCGGCGCAGTTGTTGTTGAGCCAGATGCCGAAGAGCGCCTTTTTGAAGCTGTATCCGGGGATCGTGCCGAGGTGTTCGGAGTTGAAGAGCACCTTTGTCCCGGCATTCGGGGTGTAGAGAAAGGTTATTCTCTCGTTCTTCCTCGGCTTTTTGCCGGAATCCTTAAGTATTTTCAGGAAGTTTTCTATTTCTGTCTGGATCGTTGCAAGAAAGGTCTTGTCGTGGTCGGAGCCGTAGCTGAAGCCGCGCCTGAGTTCGGAACTCAGCTTTCTCATGGTCAGCAGGTTAGATAGCGAAACCAGCTGGAGAGCCATCGGCTCGTCGCTGTTTTTGAGCTTCATGTTGTCGGTCTCGGTGCCGTTGACGTAGAGCCCGATCGCATAGAGTGAAAAGCCTGCTGGAGCGAAAACCTCGCCGTTTCTGAAGGCTATCTCATGCTTGCCCGCGTCGGTGACCGAGCCTGCGAAGTTCGGAACTTTAGGCTTGGCTCCGAGAGCGGAAACGATGAGGATGGTTGCGAAAACAGCTAATACTTTCAGTAATTTAAGCATTAACGGCCATTTCCTGTTTCTTGAAGTTGGCAACAAATTCAGCCGCTTCGCCGATTGCGACCTCGACCTTCTGGTTGGTCTTGCGGATCTTGATCTCGACGCTTCCGTTCGTGAGCGATTTCGCGCCGAAAATTATCTGGACCGGATATCCGACAAGGTCTGCGTCGTTGAATTTGAAGCCGGCGCGTTCGTCGCGGTCGTCGATCACAGCCTCGATCCCGAGAGCCTTGAGCGACTCGTAGAACTTGAAAGCCGCCTCGACGACTTCGGGTTTGTTCATCTGGAGCGGGAGGACGATCGCCTCGTAGGGAGCGATAGCCATCGGCCAGATTATGCCGAATTCGTCGTGATTCTGTTCGATCGCCGCCTGCATCGTCCTGCCGACGCCGATCCCGTAGCAGCCCATGACCGCAGGTATGCTTTCGCCGTTCTCAGCGATGAATTCGCAGTGCATTTTCGAGCTGTACTTCGTGCCGAGGAAGAATACCTGACCGACCTCGATGCCGCGGCACTCCTCAAGCGTTCCCGAACACTTCGGACACGCTTCGCCGGCGGTCGTGACCCTGAGATCCGCGACTGCCGCCGGGGTGAAATCGCGCCCCATGACTATATTTTCGCGGTGGAAATCAGACTTGTTGGCGCCTGCGGTAAGCGAATCCATCGTCGTGATCGAATAGTCGGCGAGGATCCTGACCTCCTTTTTCAGCCCTACCGGTCCGATGAAGCCGTGCTCGGTGCCGCTTATCTCTTCAAGTGTAGCGTCGTCTGCAAGTTCGACTGCGTTTGCGTGGCAGAAAGCCTGAAGCTTCGCCTCGTTGATCTCCAGATCACCGCGGATAACGACCAGTACAGGCTCGTTGTCTACGATATAAATCATTGATTTCATTATTTCTTTTGTTGATTTGCCGAGGAACGCCGCGACCTCTTCGACTGACCGCTGCTCAGGTGTCGGGATATCGTTCGCCGGCGGAACGTTTGAGGTGTCGCGTTCGATTTCCGAATAGCGGGACGTCGCCTTTTCGAGGTTGGCAGCATAGTCGCAGCAGTTGCAGGAGAGTATGGTGTCCTCGCCGGCATCCGCCAGGACCTGGAATTCGTGGCTCATATCGCCGCCGATAGCTCCCGTCGCCGCGTCGACCGGCTTGAACCTGAGCCCGCAGCGTCTGAAGATCGCGTTGTACGCCTCGTACATTTTCCAGTAGTTCTCCTTCGATTTTTCTTCGCTGATGTCGAAGGAATATCCGTCTTTCATTATGAATTCGCGGCCTCTCATAAGTCCGAATCTCGGGCGTACTTCGTCGCGGAATTTGCTTTGGAACTGGTAGAGGTTGTAAGGCAGCTGCTTGTAACTTCTGAGGTTTTTTCTCACCATATCGGTGATTACCTCTTCGTGTGTCGGACCGAGGCAGAAGTCGCCGCCTTTGCGGTCCTTGATCCTGAGGAGTTCCGGGCCGTAGTAGTTCCAGCGGCCGCTCTCCTGCCAAAGCTCAGCCGGCTGGACCGAAGGCATCAGGACCTCCTGGCAGCCGCGCTTGTTGAGCTCTTCGCGGATTATATCTTCGATTTTACGGATACTTCTTAGGGCAAGCGGAAGGTAGTTGTAGACGCCGCTCGCGAGTTTTTGGATCATTCCGGCGCGGTAAAGCAGCCTGTGGCTTTCGATCTGAGCCTCCTTCGGAACCTCTTTCAAGGTCTGGAAAAACATCTGACTGACTTTCATGGTAACTCCAATTACAAAAATAATGTGTAGAGATACATTAAATTTAAGCAAAAACAAGAAAAGAGGAGCAAAATCGCCATATTTATTCCGTCCGGCAAAAATAATTTAAGAAAAAAATTTTTTACCCGTTGACTTTGCGGCTTTTGTCCATATAGAAGAGCGTGTAAGACGTGATGTTGATGGTTGTAAACATCAATAATTACAAATGGTTAAGTTTGGAGGAGCTATGAATAAGGACAGGGAAGAGGTTCAAAACGGAGCAAAAGAGAGCAACGTGATCGAGCTTGACGAAAGTCTTCTTGACGGCGAGAGCGATCTTCAGAAAGCTGCCGATGAACTTGCCAAGGAACATGAGAAGTCGAAAAAATCGAGAAGGTTTTTCGGCGGTCATGACCATAAAAAGATCGATGAGCTCGAAAAAAAGGTAAAGAGCCTTGAGGATCAGCTCAAGCAGAAGGACGAGAAGATCGCCGAGCAGGACAACACGATCCGTCTGATGGTTGCCGAAAACAGGAACCAGAAGAACAGGCTCGAAAACGAATACAGCTCTAAGATCAAACACGCTGTAGGCGACTTTTTTAAGGATTTTATTGCAGTGAACGACGATTTCGACAAGGCGATGGAGTACGTCAAGAAAGAGGAGGGACGTGACGACGATCCTTTCGTCCAGGGGATCCAGAACATCTTCGACAAGTTCAAGGCTGTCTGCTCGAGGCATGGCCTGAACGGCTTCAGCAGCCTCGGAGAGAAGTTCGATCCGGCTCTGCACCAGGCTATGAGCATGGTCGATGTAGACGGCAAGGAGCAGAACGAGATCATCGCCGAATATGTCAAGGGCTACAAGTACCACGACAGAGTCCTGCGCCCGGCAATGGTTATCGTTGCAAGCGGAAAATCTGCGGCGAAACCTGTTGAAGAGCAGAAACCGGAAAACGAAAACGAGACTTTAAACGAGGAGCCGGCCGGGGAGGCTGCAAACGAAGAGGCTTCGGCTCCAGAAGACGATAAAGAACTTTAACAACTATTAATATTTATTGGAGGAAATTATGGGAAAAGTTATCGGTATCGACCTTGGTACGACCAACAGCTGCGTAAGCATCATGGAGGGCGGCGAGCCTAAGGTCATCGCAAATTCCGAAGGTGTCAGAGTCACACCCAGTGTTGTAGCGTTTACAGACAAGGGCGAGAGACTGGTAGGCCAGCTCGCTAAGAGGCAGTCTATCACGAACCCGCAGAAGACTCTTTATTCGATCAAGAGACTTATCGGCAGAAAGTTTGGCGCGAAAGAGGTCGAAAAGATGAGAGCGGTCGTTCCGTTCCAGATCGTTCAGGCTTCAAACGGCGACGCATGGGTAAGGATCGACAACAAGGATTACAGCCCGCAGCAGATCTCGGCTATGGTCCTTGCAAAGATGAAGGAGACTGCTGAAGAGTACCTCGGCGAAAAGGTAACAGAGGCTGTCATCACGGTTCCCGCATACTTCAACGACTCTCAGCGTCAGGCAACGAAGGATGCCGGCAAGATCGCAGGCCTCAATGTCCTCAGGATCATAAACGAGCCGACGGCGGCAGCGCTTGCATACGGTATCGACAAGAAGGGCAAAGATATGAAGATCGCTGTCTACGATCTAGGCGGCGGTACGTTCGATATCTCGATCCTTGAGCTCGGTGACGGCGTTTTCGAGGTCCTTTCGACAAACGGCGATACCTTCCTCGGCGGCGAGGATTTCGACCAGAGGATCATAGAGTACCTCGTTTCAGAGTTCAAGAAGGATCAGGGGATCGACCTTTCGGGCGACCCGATGGCTCTTCAGAGACTTAAAGAGGCGGCGGAGAAGGCTAAACACGAGCTTTCGTCAACGATGGAGACCATCATCAACCTGCCGTTCATCACAGCGGACGCAACAGGCCCAAAACACCTCAACATCACGATGACCAGAGCTAAACTCGAGAGCATCGTCGAGGATCTTGCGAGAAAGACTCTCGAACCGTGCAAACAGGTCCTTGCGGATGCAAAACTTACCGTCAAGGATATCGACGAAGTCATCATGGTCGGTGGTATGACCCGTATGCCTCTTGTTCAGAAGCTGGTCAAGGAGTTCTTCCAGAGAGAGCTTCACAAGGGCGTAAACCCGGATGAGGTCGTTGCTATCGGTGCTGCGATCCAGGGCGGCGTCCTGAAGGGCGATGTAAAGGATGTCCTTCTTCTCGACGTAACACCTCTTTCACTCGGAATCGAGACTCTGGGCGGTGTCTTCACGAAGCTTATCCCCAGAAACACTACGATCCCTGCAAAGAAGACCGAGATGTTCTCTACGGCCCAGGACAACCAGCCGGCCGTTCAGGTCAGAGTCTTCCAGGGCGAGAGACCTATGGCGAACGAGAACAAGCTCCTCGGCGAGTTCGAACTGAAGGATATTCCGCCAGCTCCCCGCGGTGTGCCGAAAATCGAGGTCAGCTTCGATATCGACGCGAACGGTATTCTTAACGTCAGCGCAAAGGATCTCGGCACCAACAAGCAGAATACGATCGTCATCAAGGCCGGAAGCGGACTTTCCGATGCCGAGATCGAGAGCATGATCAACGAGGCCGAGAAGAACAAAGAGGAGGACGAGAAGAAAAAACGCCTCATCGAAGCGAGAAACAACGCCGATCAGCTGATCTACACGACCGAAAGATCGCTCAAGGAGTTCGGCGACAAGATCTCCGCAGCGGACAAGAGCGCTATCGAGGAGAAGCTTCAGAACCTCAAGGATGCTACGACGACTGAAGACATCACAACGATCGAAAACGCTGTAAACGAGCTTACCAGCGCGGCTCACAAGCTTGCCGAGGCGGTTTACGGCGGCGCGGCTCAGGCAGGCGCGAACCCGAATCCTGATGCGGGACAGCAGCAGGGCGGCGAGTACGACCAGAACAAGGACGATGATGTCGTCGACGCCAACTTCACGGAGAAAAAATAACCCAATCGGTACGGAGATTAGATTTTAATGGCTAATTCAACTGATTTCTACGAGCTGCTCGGTGTCTCCAGGACCGCATCCCCCGACGAGCTGAAAAAGGCCTACAAAAAGATGGCTTTGAAATATCACCCGGACAGGAACCCGGGCGATAAGGCGGCGGAGGAGAAGTTCAAGCAGATAAACGAAGCCTACGAAACCCTGAGTAACCCGGAAAAGCGTCAGATCTACGACCAGTACGGCGCAGAGGGCTTGAAGGGCTTCGGCGGAGGTGCCGATGCTCAAGGCTACGGTGATTTCCCGGATCTCCAGAGTATTTTGAACGATATGTTCGAGAGTGCCTTCGGCGGCGGTCGTGGACGCGGAAGGACCCGCAGCCGGACGGCTCCGCAACAGGGTGCGGATCTGCTTACGAGCACGACGATCTCCTTCCGTGAGTCCTATACCGGCGTCACGAAGGATATTTCGTTCACGCGTTCGTCGACATGCGAAGAGTGTCACGGCACGGGTGCCGAAGCCGGCAGCTCCAAGAAGCCATGCCCCACCTGCAAAGGCAGCGGTCAGGTCCGTCAGGGCAACAGCTTTTTCTCTATCACGCAGCCGTGCCCGACCTGCCACGGCGAGGGCACGATCATCGAAAAACCCTGCAAAAAGTGCCGCGGAACGGGCTTCGTCAAGGATTCGGCCACGATCTCAGTCGATATTCCGGCCGGGATCGAGGACGGAATGAAGGTCCGTGTCATCGGTCAGGGCAACAGCGGCATGAACAACGGTCCGCGAGGCAACGTCTATGTCTCGGTCAAGGTCAAACCCGACGATCTCATTGTCAGGGAGGATGACGATGTCTACATCGAGATCCCGATGACCTACACGCAGGCGGTCCTTGGTGACAAGATCGATGTCCCAACACTCGACGGATCGGTCACGATGACCATCCCGGCGGGCACTCAGCCGAACACGAAGATGCGGCTCAAGGACAAAGGCTTCCCGGATGTCCAGGGGCGCGGATACCGCGGTTCCGAGTATGTTATCCTGAAGCTTGAAGTTCCGAAAAACATCTCGGACGCGCACCGCGACGCGATAGTCAAGCTCAAGGAATTCGAATCCGAAAACCAGGGCCATCCAGGCATAAAACGTTTCCTGGAGAAGGCTAAAAAGTGGATAGATTCGCTTAAAAATTCCTGCACTTCCATCTTTTTATGAGTTTCACTGAAAGAAACGAGATCATCTTCGGCTCAGAGGGAGTCGAGCGTCTCAAAAATTCTACAGTTGCAGTTTACGGTCTCGGCGGAGTAGGTGCGGCGGCGGCTGTCAGCCTTGTCAGAAGCGGGGTCGGACACATCTGCGTCACCGATTTCGATGTCGTTGCAGAGTCGAACCTGAACCGTCTGGTCTTCGGCTTCGAAAGCAATGTCGGCATGAAGAAGACCGATGTCTTTCTGGCGACCGCAAAGGCGATAAACCCTGATGTCGAGGTCATTGTTTCTGGTGATTTCATGCACGGCGACAACGCTTCGTCACTGCTTCACGAGGCCGATTTCCACATCGACGCGATCGACAGTCTGAACCCCAAGGTCTGCATGATCGAAGCGCTTCTGGCTCAGCATCAGGACTTTATTTCTTCGATGGGCACGGGCGGAAAGGTCCGCCCAGAAATGCTCGAGATCGCCGACATCTGGAAGACCGACGTCTGCCAGCTTGCGAAATTCGTCAGGAAAAGGCTCCGCGGCCGCGGCGTCAGGGCGCACTTCCCGGTCGTTTTCAGCCGTGAAACGGCGGTCGCACCGGTAGAGTCGGATGACGGACCAGGACTGGAACTTGGCAGGCCCCGCAAAACACAGGGTTCGACGGTTTTTGTTCCGCAGTGCGCAGGGATCATCGCGGCGGGATATGCTGTCAGAAAACTTCTTGGAATCGAATAGGTCCTGTCGGAAATCACCAGAAAATAAGGGATGTTACGAGTGCAGTAACTATCCCGGCGAAATCTGCTGAAAGCGCTGCCGGAAGCGCGTGGCGGCTGTTTTTGATCTGGACTGCGCCGAAGTAGACCGCCAGAACATAGAAGGTCGTTTCGGTCGAGCCCTGCATCGTCGAGACGAGGAATGAAAGGAATGAGTCGGGGGCGCGCTCTACGATCTCGCTCATGATCCCGAAGGCTCCGCTGCCCGAAAGAGGCCGGATGAGCGCCATCGGAAGGGCCTCCGCAGGCATTCCGACAAGACTTGTCAGCGGGTCGAGGGCGGTGACCAGAATGTCGAGGGCGCCGCTTGCCCGGAACATTCCGACTGCAACGAAGATGGCGACCATAAAGGGGATTATGCGGACTGCGGTTTCAAATCCCTCCTTTGCTCCGGAGACGAGCGATTCGTAGAGTTTGACGTTCCTCAGCCAGCCGTAGAGCAGAGCGGCAAGGATAATTGCCGGGATAAGCCAGTCCGAGACCGCCTGAACGATATTTTTGAAGGTGAATTCTTCGGTCGTCTGCGAGATCCTGTACACCGCGCCGCCGATAAAGAGCAGTGAAAAGAGGATAGAGAGGCAGAGCCTCGATTTTTTTATCTTCTCCGGTTCTCCCGGATCATCGTTTTTCTGCTTTTCGTACCCGGCATTTGTCAGGACTGCGTCGTAGCTACCTCTCTGGAGAAGCTTAGCCATCGTGATCGCTACAGCGGTCGAGACGATGGTCGAAATAAGCGTCGGAAAAAGTATCGCGGCGGGAGAAGAAGCGCCTGCCGCTGCACGGATCGTGATCACCCCGAGCGGAAGCAGAGTCACGCTGGAGGTGTTTATCGCAAGAAAGAGCGCCATCGCGTTGGTTGCGCGCCCCTTCTCGGCATTGAGGGTGTCAAGCTCCTTCATCGCGTTGATCCCGAAGGGAGTGGCTGCATTCCCCATGCCGAGCATGTTCGCCGAAATATTCATGACCATCGCTCCGATTGCCGGATGGTCCGAAGGGATTTCCGGGAAGAGTTTCGACATGACGGGTTTGACCGCTTTAGCGATCGATCTCAGAGCGCCGGCATCCTCGATGACCTTCATGATCCCTAGCCAGAATGCCATTGCGCCGATCAGTCCTATTGCAAGCTTGACGGCATTTTTTGCGCTGTCGAAAAGAGCTGCCGAGAGCTCTCCTGTAGTTCCGCGCCATGCCGCTGCAAGAATGGCAAGCAGGATAATCGCGAACCATATGATGTTGATCGGTGACGGTTTCTCTTTCACTTTCTTACACACCTCGCAAATGCGAACTGGGCCGGAACGTCAGTCTGGACAGGAGCGACCGACGGGTCGGCGAAGTCAAGCAGGAAATGCATCGAATCTCCGGTCGAAATCGGTGTCGACGACCAGTATTTTCCGCAGGTCTCGCCCATTTCGTCGATGGAGTAGCACCCCTTCGGCCCGGGTCCCTGCATTATCCCGGTCTCCGGATTCGAACACGGGGTATCGTTCGGGTTTTTCTGTCCTTCGGTCGTGCAGCTGATCCTGTTGCACTTCTCGGAGACTTTGCATCTGCCTCCCTCCTCGATGTCGTGGTATCCGGCAACCAGCGTCCTGAGTTCGTCGATCGTCGGAAGCCGCCAGTCGGTGTGCCCTGCATAGTCGAGTTCGCGGCAGAAGGTCACGGCGTCGGTAAAGCTCTTCTGGTTCAGCTTCGAGAGCTGGTCATTCGGGTCTTCAGCATACCACATGATACCGTCCGAACCTTTGATCACCGGTTTTCCGTTCTCCTTTTCGGCTGTGTAGCTCACTCCGCCGCCGCCGCAGGAGGCGAAAATTAAGGAGAGTGACAGGATAAAAACGAATTTTTTCATTTGTTACACCTTGAATCTGTTAAATATTGTCCATAAGCATACCGGTCATGACCTTTAATGCGACATCGACCGCCTCGAAGCTAGGGAAAAATTTGTCCGAGTGCAGAGGCTGCGGTTCGGTGCCGGGCCTGCGGGTCCCGAGCCAGAATATTATTCCGCTCCAGCGTTTCGTGAAGTAACCGAAATCCTCGCCGACAAGGTCGCCCTTTTTGTAGATGCAGCGGATGCCGTTTTTATCTGCGACTTGCTGCAACTTTTTGAAAAGGTTAGGAGAATTTTCCACCTCGATATATTCGCCGAGGACCGTGAGTTTTGACGTACAGCCGTAGTTGCCGGCACATTTTTCTGCAGTCTGCCTGACGATCTCCGTCCCCTCCTGCATCGTTTCGGAAGAGAACGAGCGGAGCGTCCCCTCGATTTTCGAGTAGCCGGAGGTCACGTTTCTGGCGCTTCCGGAGGTAAGTTTGCCGAAGTGGGCGTGAAAGATGTTCGTCGGATTCAGGTTTTTGCGGATTATATGCTCTATCGTGCAGAGAAAATCCGCCGCCGCCGCCAGTGCGTCGTGACCGCGCTCGGGGAATGCCGCATGGCCGCTTTTGCCGAAAAACTCGAGATCGACTTCCCTCGGGATCGCGAAAAGGACGTTGTCGTTCGATGCGATCTCGCCGACCTCGAAGTCGTCGTTGACGTGGAGCGCGTGCGCCGATTCGATCTCGTAGCCGTCAAAAACGCCGCTTTCTATCATTTTCCGTGCGCCGCCTGCACCCTCTTCGCCTGGCTGAAAGACAAAAATTATATTCTTTCCCGGCAGATTTTCAGCCGTGAAAGCGAGCAGGCCGCAGAGGACGGTCATGTGGATGTCGTGACCGCAGGCGTGCATGACTCCCTGATTTTTCGATACGATTTCGTGAGAGGGGTCTTCGTTTACGGCGATGGCGTCCATGTCGGCTCGAAAGAGCTTGAAGGGCTTGTCGCCGCCGTTTCTGTACTCGATCACGATCGAGGTCAGAAAGGGATGAAAAACCTTGAAAAAGGACTCTTTGCCTTTTGTGACTGACTTAAAAAAATCCATAATGATTTCAGAAGTGTGGACCTCGTTGAACGAGCGTTCCGGCGACTCGTGGAGGCGCCTTCTGAGATCTTTGAGCATCCCGATATCCATCGCTATTCCCCGCTTTTCTCCTCGAGAAGTACCTGAACCGCCTTTTCAAGCTGAGGATCTTCGCCTCCGATCATCTGTGACGGCGTGAACGGAACTACATAATCGGGGACAAGTTCGTTGTTTTCGAGATATCTGCCTGTTGTGTCGTGGATGCCGATCTGCGGGATCCCGAAGTAGATGCTTTCGTCGATCAGCTGCGGCCACCAGACGGCTGTCGCGGTTCCTGCAACCGGCATTCCGACGATCTTGCCGAGTCCGAGCGTGCGGTAGGTGTAGGGGAAGAGGTGCGCGTCGCTGTAGTTGCCTTCGCTTACGATGAGGATCGACTTCTTTGTCCACTGTTTCTGCGGGTCGCCGCCGAAGTTTTTGACGCCTCTGTGGCTGTAGGTCGTGTAGCTCTTTCCGCTGAAGAGGACCGCCAGATCGTCGTGAAGCCAGCCGCCGCCGTTGAAGCGCGTGTCGATCACGATGCCTTCGGTCTCGTTGAAACGTCCCATGATCTGGTCGAAGATCGTCTTGAAGCTTGCACCGTCCATCCCGCGGATATGGACATACCCGAGCCTGCCGCCGGAGAGCTTTTCGACCCTTTCGCGGTTGCGTTTTACCCAGCGGTCGTAGAGCAGATCGTACTCGCCTCTGTAGGTCGTCGGTTTGACGATCTCGTCCCAGCGCTTGAAGTTCGCCGTGTCGAGAAGCGAGATCCTGACGCGCTTGCCGGCCTTCCGGTTGAGAAGCTTGTCGATATTTTCGGCGTTGGTCGCAACTCCGTCTATCTTTTCAATATAGGTTCCGGGTTTTATCTGAGTCTTTGCACTGTCAAGCGGACCGTTCGCGATTATTTCATCGATCTTCAGACCTCTCTGGTCGGTCGAATAGAAGATCCCGAGCCTGCCTGTGGAATCGGCCATCTGAGCCATATGGATGTATCCGCTTCCTGTGTGCGAAGCGTTGAGCTCGCCCAGAAGCTCGGAGAGGAGCTCGGTGAAGTCGTAGTTGTTGTTGATGTACGGTATGAATTTCGCATAGGCGTCGCGGTACTTCGGCCAGTCGACACCGTGAAGGTCCTTGTCGTAGAATTTGTCGTTGATCGTCTTCCAGACATAGTCGAGCAGGTATCTGTATTCGTCGCTCTTGCTGACCGAAAACTCAGCGGCCGGAGAGATAGGTTTCGGAGTCTTGTCTGCCAGCGAGATTTTGTATGAAGCCTCGTTTGCCAGTGCGAAAAGCGTTGTGTTTGCCGAATCGAGTTCCAGAACGAAGTTGGGCTCGTCCCAGAAGGAGAGATTGTAGGGGTGAGGAAGCGCTGCGAGCGGTTTTTCCTTCTTTTCGCGCAGAGCTATCGAGGCGATCCTGAAGCTGCTCGGGTCAAAGCTGAGGAAGTAGAGCGTCTCGCCGTCCTTCGAAGGTGCGATTGCGACGTACTTTGAAGGCGCGAGCGAAAGTTTTACGATCCTCTCTTCGGCATTTTCTTTGTCGAATTCGACTCTTTCCGGCTTCTTGAGCGGATTTTTCGGTTCCTCTTTCTGCTGCGGTTTCAGTGCCGTCTTTGCAGCATCCTTTTCCTTCTTTTTCTGCTCCAGTTTTTTCTCTATCGCGATCTCGTCGGCGCTCTTTCTGTAGTTGTCAAGCCCCTTTTTGTTGAGGAAGAAGGCATAGATCTCGTTGCCTGAGAGCCATGCGATATATTCGCCGTTCCCGCTCCACTTCGGGACATAATCCTCTGTTCCCGTGTTGGTCACGTTGGTGATCCCGCCGCTTTCGATGTCGATGATGCCAAGATCGCCAGCCCAGCGGCTGTGACCGTTGAAGATCACTGCGATCCTGGAGCTGTCTGGAGCCCACGAATACTGCTGGTCGCCGTCGACATAAGAGATGTTGCGGTCTCCCGGAAGAAGGCTCTTGTGAAGGTTTTTGACAATATCGTAATATCTGAGCTCGGTGCGCTCCGAAAGGTATGCTATCTTCTTGCCGTCCGGGGAATAATAGGCCTGGAAGGTGTTGGAATCGTTTGCGATCATCTCTTTTTCCTTTATCTCGGTCGCAAATGCGAAGCTCGGGTCGGTCTCTTCGTTGAAGGAGGCCTCGTAGACATTCCAGCTGCCGTTCCTGAAGGATGAATAAAGCAGCTTTTTGCCGTCCGGATGGAAGTTTACCCACCTCTCCTCGTTCGGAGTGTTCGTAACTCTTCTGGTCGTTCCGGATTCGATATCGACAACGTAGACCTCGCCGCGGAGGATGACCGCAGCTTCGCTTCCGTCCGGGCTCACGGAGATGTCCTTTTGTCCCGAGAGCATCGCACGGATCTCGCTGGTCTTGCGCTCGACCGTCGAATAGATGTCGAGCTTTCTGGGTTCTTCGCCCTCCTTCTGTGTGTAGATCTCGCCGTCCCAGGTGTAGCAGAGGGTCCCGTTTTCACTTCTTGAAAGGAACCTTACCGGATGCGTGCCGAACTTCGAGATCTGCGTTTTCTGACCGGCAGCGCCGCGTTTCCAGACATTGAAGGAGCCGCTCTCCTCGCTGAGGTAGAAGATCTCGCCGTTTTCGCCGAAGACCGGATTCCTCTCCTCGCCCTTGAAGTCGCTGAGCTTTGTGAACTTCCGCGGTCCCGGCTCGTACTGCCAGATATCGCGGGTGATCCCCGATGTGTGGTGCTTGCGCCATTCGTCTTCGTAGCCCTTGTTGTCGTGGTAGATGAACTTCGAGCCGTCCTTGCTGATCTTAAGCGACAGAACGGGGACCGTCAGCTCGAGATTCTCGTTGCCGCCCTCGACTGAAACCGAGTAGAGCTGAGGCATCCTGCGGCTCGGAAATACCGAACTCTCCTTTGAACCGATCCTCGGTGAGGAGAAGTAGATCTTTGAATTGTCGGGAGAAAATGTCATCGGAGTATCGTTTGCCGAGTGGTAGGTCAGTCTTCTGGCCTCTCCGCCGTCGCGTGAGATCGTGAAGATATCGTGGTTCCCGAAGCGGTTGCTGGTGAAGGCGAGCGTTTTGCCGTCGTTCGACCATACCGGCGATGATTCGTAGGTCTGGGATGATGTTATCGGATGCGCGAAGCCGCCCTCGGACGGAACGATGTAGATATCACCCATGAATGCGAATGCGATCTCGCTCCCGTCCGGTGAGATCGAGGGATACCTGAGCCAGCTGAGTCTGTTGATCCCGCTGTCCGGCTCTGCGCTGATGGTTATTTTTTTTGTGCCGTCGACCCTCTTCTCATCGCTCTTCACAGAGTTTTCGGTCTTGTTTTTTTTGAAGGCGTCGGACCACTCGATTTTGTTGCATGAAACAATTGCTGAAAGTAAAAAGACAAATAAAATCAATGACTTTCTCATATTCTCTCCTTCAATTTAAGAAAAACTGCCGGATTATCCTTAGAAAGAGGCTTTTAATCAATGAAAATCTAGGATTTTTAGGAGTTTTATTTGATATTTTTTGACTAAATTTGCGTTAAAACAGAAAATAGGAGGTTAAAAACGGCGGTATGCCGTAGAAGTTGCGAGGTAAAATGAAATATGCGCTGATCGGCTGCGGAAGGATCGCGGTGAACCACATCAAGGCGGTTGTCAACAACAATCTGAAGCTTACGGCTCTCTGCGACATAGATCCGGAGCAGATCGAAAGGCTTGTCGAAAAGACAAAATTCCAAGGAGATCCTGAACGTTACACAGACTACAGAAAGATGCTTTCAGAGCATCCTGAGATATCTCTTGCGGCTATTGCGACCGAGAGCGGGTGCCATGCCGAGATAGCGCTTTTCTGCATAGAGCGCGGAGTGAACGTCATCATCGAGAAGCCGATGGCGCTTTCGATGGCTGATGCCGACGAGATCGTGAAGCGCGCCTCGGAAAAGGGGGTCACAGTCTCGGTCTGTCATCAGAACCGCTTCAATCCGGCTGTCAGAGAGCTTCGCAAGGCGATCGATGCCGGCAGGTTCGGAAAGATTTCGCACGGCTCGGTCAACGTCAGGTGGAACCGCGGGAAGGAGTATTACGATCAGGCAGGCTGGCGGGGAAAGTGGGCGAGCGACGGCGGCTGCCTCTTCAACCAGTGCATCCACGGGATCGATCTTCTGCGCTGGCTGATGGGCGACGAGGTCGACGAGGTCTACGGCGCGACGAAGCGTCGGATCCATGACTATATCGAGTGCGAGGATATCGGAATGGCTGTCGTCAGGTTCAAAAACGGCGCTTTGGGCACGATCGAAGGGACCGTGAATGTCTATCCGAAGAATCTTGAGGAGACGCTTTATCTCTTCGGCGAAAAGGGGACAGTCAAGCTCGGCGGTCAGGCGACCAACAGGATCGAAATCTGGAATTTTGCGGACGAGCGCGAAGAAGATAAGGAAAATCAAAAACTTAACGAAGAGGCTCCAAACGTTTACGGCAACGGTCACACGGCTCTTTACGCCGATGTCATCGAGGCTCTTGCGAAGCACCGCAGGCCCTATGTCGATGCCGTCGCGGGGCGGAACGCGGTCGAGATGATCCTTGCAGTTTACCGCTCGTCGGCTACCGGCAGTCCTGTGAAGCTGCCCCTGGAAGGCTGTGCCTCGACTGATTTCAAAGGCGAGTTTGATAAGATAGAACATAAATAATTTCATGGAGTTAAGCATGGATATCCGGCTGATGAACGTAAAAAGGCAGCATGAAGCTCATGCGGCGGAGTACGAGGAGGCGGCTCTCAGGGTCCTGCGGAGCGGCTGCTACATCGGCGGAGAGGAGGTTTCTGCCTTTGAGTCGGAGTTCGCGGCTTACGAAGGGGCAAAATACGGAGTTTCGTGCGGCAACGGGACCGACGCGCTGATTTTGGCTCTGCGTGCTCTCGGGATCGGTGCGGGCGACGAGGTCATCACGGTTGCATGGACCTTCTGCTCGACTGCGGAGAGCATTGCTGTTGTCGGGGCGAAGCCTGTTTTTGTCGATGTCTCGCCGGAGAGCCTCTGTATCGATCCGGAGCTTGTCGAAAGGGCTGTGACTCCTAAAACGAAGGCTCTCCTGCCGGTCCATCTTTACGGCCAGAGCTGCGATATGACGGCACTTCGCGACATCTGCCGGAGGCACGGCCTGAAGCTTGTCGCGGACTGTGCTCAGGCTGCCGGGACCTCTTTTGGCGGGGAACGGCGCGGGATTTTGGGCGACATCTCCTGTTTTTCCTTTTTCCCGACCAAAAATTTGGGATGCGCGGGTGACGGCGGGATGATCCTTACCGACGACGAGGTCCTTGCCGGAGCCTGCCGGTCGCTGAAGGTCCACGGGTCAGGCGCGAGCGGGCTTGGATTTCTGCGCCGCGAGTACGAAAAACGGGGCGAAAAGATCCCGGAAAATATGCCGGACGGGACCTCGAAGTATTACAACTATCTGATAGGCTACAACTCGAGGCTCGATGCGGTGCAGGCTGCGATCTTGAGGAAGAAACTCAATTATATCAATGATTTCGTTGAAGCGAGAAGGGCGAATGCCGCATACTATGGCGAAGCTCTCCGCGGTACGGGTTACACTTTGCCGAAGGAGAGCGCCGGGAGCCGCCATTCATATTATATTTATGCCCTGAAGCACAAAAATGCCGGAAAAATCATGGCGAAGCTTGCGGAAGCCGGTATCCAGAGCGGGATCTACTATCCGGTTCCGCTTCATCTGCAGGGTGCTTTCGCCTTTCTCGGTTACCGTCATGGCGATCTGCCGGTGACCGAGGAGCTTGCGCGGACGACTTTCGCGGTGCCGGTCTATCCGGAGCTTTCGGAGGCGGAAAAGGAGTTTGTCGTAAAAATTTTGAGGGAAGCAGATGGCGAGTGAAAAGGTCTTTATCCACCCGACGAGCATAGTCGACGAGGGTTGTGAAATAGGTGAGGGAACAAGGGTCTGGCACTGGTGCCACCTGATGGGCGATGTCAGGGTCGGCAGGAACTGCAACATCGGCGAGCACGCCTTTATCGAAAACGGCGTGAGGCTCGGCGACCGCGTGAAGGTCAAAAACAACGTGGCGGTCTATTCGGGTGTCATCTGCGAGGACGACGTCTTTCTGGGGCCGAACTGCGTCTTTACGAATGTCGCTAATCCGAGGAGCTTCATCGAGCGCAAGGCCGAGTTCAAAAAAACTCTTATAAAAAAGGGGGCTACGATCGGTGCAAATGCGACGATCGTCTGCGGGAACGACATCAACGAATATGCCTTTGTCGGTGCGGGAAGTGTTGTAACGAAAAGCGTTCCTGCCTACACGATGGTTATCGGGAACCCCGCAAAATTTTACGCTCATGTCTGCAAGTGCGGGGTGAAACTCAACAAAAATCTTGTCTGCCCTGCGTGCGGAGCGAGGTATACCGCCTCCGACAACGGTGAGATCTCACCTGTGGAAAATAATTGAATATCAGCTGGAGCTATTCCGTGCAGTAGGCGGTGCTGAGCTGGCATCCGACGCATTTCATTTCGCCGCCTGTGAAGCCGTTCTCCTCGCAGGTTACAAGATCCGCGTTGGTCGCGAAGTCGTAGATAGTCTCGAGAAGCGGCTTGTAGTAGCTCGAAGCCTTTGTCAAGGTGCTTGAAAGCGGTTCGGTGGAGCTGCCGGACCTCAGGAAGTACGGGTAGTAGCTGAAGTCGTAGTCGTCGAGACCCGAGTGAGTCTCCGCCGGCAGGTTGAGCGAGGTGTCGTAGATCTGGACTATCGAAACAAGGAGCCTTTTGCCCTTTTCGACAGTGTACGGAGCGTTGAGCACGAACTCGTTTATGCCGTTTTTGACGGAGTCCAGATCCTGCTGGTAGACGAGCTCGGAACCCTCCTTGATCGACTGCCATGTCATGCCCTCAAGCGCGAAGGTGTCGCCGGACTGGAAGTAGATCCGCATTTCACGCGGTCTTTCGCTCGGGCCGTTTGTCGTCAGTCTGACAGCGCGGATCCGGCCAGCCGCAATGTCGTCGTTTTGGGAGTATACCGCCGAGACGATGTTCCATCTGTTGTCGGCGCGCAGCGGGGATGCCGCCTTCTGATCCGTGTTGTCGAAGGATGTCGGAATGTAGGTCGGCATCGTGACATCGATATCGCACTCCTCAAGCGAGCTGTCGGAGAACCTGTCGAGGAAGCGGTTGCCGCAGGTGTGGGTGCAGGGCGAGTAGTCATAGCCGGAGCAGTCGCCGTTGCAGAATGCCGAAGCGGTCGTCGAGTAGACCTCGCTGCCCGAGTTTTCGGCGTTGCAGGACTGGGTCGAATATGACGAGTGCTCGCAGACCTCGTTGCCCTCCAGTTTGTCGTTTCCGCATCCCATCGGTCTCAGATACTGCTCCTCGAGCTGGCATTCGTTGTTGTAGCTCTGGTAGTAGTCTATGGTACAGGTCTTTCTGTTGCAGAAGGGTGTGCCCTCCTTGTATTTTGCGCAGACACGTTCGATTTTGACCATTCCGTCGCCTGTCTGTGTCGCCGAGCCGTAGGGACCGTCGATGTAGATGGCTCCATCAATGACGGAGTCTGTCCTGCGGTATGATGTCCCGGCGCTGCCGCTTCTGGCAACGTTTAGGCTGGAGCTCGAGACATATGAGTCGCAGCTTGAGGGCAGTGTGTGGCGTCCGGTACCGCCGGCTCCGCCTTTGAGTCCGCCGCCGCCGCCGCCGTCGTAGGTGTGCATGTCGTCGGTTTCACAGCCCAAAAAGCATAACGAGCTGTTGCAGTCGTGCTCGACGCTTGTGTCGACGTAGTGGTATCCACCGCCGCCGCCGCCGTTTCCGCCGCTGCCGCCGGTCTTGCCGCTCGAACCTTTGCCTGTACCGCCTGCGCCGCCGAGCGAGAGAGCTTTTCCGCTTGCGCTGCCGGTGAGTCCGCCGCCGCCGCCGCCGTAGGTGTTCGTGCCGCCGTCAGTCGACGAGATGGATGTCGAAATGGAGGTCGAAGAGCTGCCGGAAGAGGTGTAGGCCGCTCCGCCGCCGCCGCCCGCAACAACCAGGATCGTTGCAGTTGTAGCCGCTGTCGAGTAGCTGCCTCCGAGACCGATGAATGATGCTCCGCCGCCGCCGCCTGTGCTGTTTGCCGTGTTGCCGCGTGAGCCGACCGAGTAGTAGAACTGCCGGCCTGCAGCGAGCCAGTAGATCGAGGTGACGACGTTGCCCTTGCCGCCGGTCCCGGTCGATCCGTTTCCGCCCTGAGCGCCTGCAAGCGTCAGGCGGTAGTAGCCGTCCTCCGGCACTGTCCATGTGCCTGAACCGCTTGAAACGTGAACTATCGTGTTCGGCGTGCACTCGCCTTCGTTCCTGTCTGTGCAGCTGGCTGTTACAGGCAGATCGGGTTCGCACTCTTCGCCGTTTTCGGAATCGATCACGCCGTCGCCGCAGAATGAGCCGAGTCCGCTGCAGAGCGAGTTGCAGTGTCCGTAGGTCCCGTTGAGCGGGCCGTGGTCGCAGATCTCGGGGAAGTCAAGCACGCCGTCGCCGCAGTTGGTGTAGCCGTTGCAGAAAGTATTGCAGTGGTCGTTCGAGCCGTTGAGTTCGGCTTCGTCGCAGATCTCGCCTTCGTCGAGGTTACCGTCGCCGCAGTGAGGTCCGAGCCCCGAGCAGTCGGTTTTGCAGAAGCCGTAGCCACCGTTGTTCTGACCGTTATCGCAGGCTTCGTGGCCCTCAGACACTATGCCGTCTCCGCATTCGAGAATGTGCGTGCAGAGGGTGTCGCAGAGACCGTATGTCCCGTTCTGGGTTCCGTCATCGCAGGCTTCGCTGCCGTTGACCGTATTGTCGCCGCAGTGTGCGCCGAGTCCCGAGCAGTCTGACTTGCAGTGGTCGTATTCGCCGTTGAGTTCGCCCTCGTCGCAGGTTTCAGACCCGTTGATTTCGCCGTCGCCGCAGTAAGAGATGCCCGAGCAGGCGAAGTTGCAGTGGTCGTACTGCCCGTTGAGTTCGCCCTCGTCGCAGGTCTCAGGCCCGTTTTTGATGCCGTCGCCGCATTTGATCACCGCGCTGCATTCGCTGTTGCAGTGGTTGTATTCGCCGTTTTGCGTACCCTCGTCGCAAGTCTCGGGTCCGTTTTTGATGTTGTCTCCGCAGTGCGGTCCCTTTCCGGTACAGTCGCTGCTGCAGTGGTCGTAGCTGCCGTTTTCGCCACCGTCGTCGCAGACTTCAGGCCCGTTGACAATCCCGTCTCCGCAGGTCAGAAGCGATGTGCATTCCGAGTCGCAGTAACCGTATCTCCCGTTGTCGGTACCGCTGTCGCAGGCTTCAGGTCCGTTTTTGATGCCGTCTCCGCAGCGCAGCACTGCAGTACACTCGGTGTTGCAGTAACCGTAATTTCCGTTGTCGGTACCGCTGTCGCAGGTTTCAGGGCCGTTGACGACTCCGTCGCCGCAGTGAGGTCCGAGGCTCGCGCAGTTCGTTCCGCACTTGCCGTAGCCTCCGTTTTCGTCTCCGTCGTCGCAGTATTCAGGTCCGTTGATGAGTCCGTCTCCACACTTTGCGATCCCTGCGCAGAGCTGGTTGCATTTGCCGTATGTGCCGTTTTCGCCGCCGTCGTCGCAGGCTTCAGGTCCGTTGACGACCCCGTCGCCGCAGTGTTCGCCCATAGCCGAGCAGTCAGCCAGGCAGAATCCGTAGTTTCCGTTGTTTTCGTCTCCGTCGTCGCAGGTCTCAGGCCCGTTGAGTTCGCCGTCACCGCACCTCGCTATGCCGTTGCAGCCGGCGTTGCACTTGCCGTATGTACCGTTTTCGTCACCGTCGTCGCAGGCTTCAGACCCGTTTTTGATGCCGTCGCCGCAGTGAGGTCCGATCCCCGAGCAGTCGCTTTTGCACTTGCCGTATGTGCCGTTCTGGGTGCCGTCGTCGCAGGCTTCAGGATCGGTTTTTATGCCGTCGCCGCAGAACAATTTTCCGGAACATTCGCTGTTGCAGTGTCCGGATGTGCCGTTCTGGGTGCCGTCGTCGCAGGTTTCGGTCCCGTTGACGGTCCCGTCGCCGCAGTGAGCGCCGATCCCCGAGCAGTCGTTTTTGCAGAAGCCGTACTGGGCGTTGTTTTCACCGTCGTCGCAGGCCTCTTCGCCGTTCACTTTTCCGTCTCCGCAGCGCGGTCCTGGTCCTGAGCAGTCTTCCGCACAGAAGCCGTACCGGCCGTTTTTGCCGCCGTCATCGCAGGCTTCGTCTCCGCTGATGATGCCGTCGCCGCAGACCACAGACTCCCCGGTGTCCGGCAGATTTCCCGTGTCGCCGGAATCTCCGGAATCCCCATCCGTCTTCGAGCAGATAGCCTTCCCTGTCGCAGTGATCTGGCATTTCGAGCCGCTGCCGCATTCCCGTTTTACCAGCCATGTCGCGTCGGAACCCTCTACTGTGCAGATGAGGGCCTTGCTTAAGTCCTCCGAGCAGATTTCAGCAGACGATGACGGGTCGCATTCCGCTCCCTCAGCAAAGCCCGCGGTCTCTTTGCCGCCAGAAGAGCACGCTACCGCAAAAAAAGCTAAAACTATAAATGATAACAAATACTTTTTCATCTCTACCTCTCAAAATAAAACCTTCATATTTTAGTGGTATTTTTACAAATGACAACAGATATTTTTAAGAATCCCGAGCCGGCCGCCTTTTGCCGTTTCATTCTTGAATTCGGTCTCTTTATTCTTAAAATATAAGGCATTTTTTAATGGAGTGACTTATGATAAAAAAGATTCTTTTTGTTTTAGGTCTGGTCGTTTCAATGGTTCTTTCCGGGTGCGCCGGAGAGGATCCGGAATACTATTATGACGCAGACTGGAGCGATCAGGGCGGCGACCTGCCTGAACCCGGCGACACCTCCGCGGACACGGCGTCCGACAGCGGTGACTCCTCCGATACATCGGCGGATACAGGGGACTCTTCAGATACTCTTTCCGATACCGGCGATTCATCGGCTGACACGGGCGATTCTGCTCATGACGGCGAGCGTCCTAGACCCGACGAGGAGCTTCCTCTTCCTGATTCTGACACCACTGAGCCTGATAAGGAACCTGCTGCAGATGACGATACGACAGAGCCTGACGGCGATAATATAGAGCCAGAGCCCGACAAGGAAGAGCCTCTGACTGACGCCGATCAGCCGGGATCCGACAGCGACCCAGTTCAGCCGGATGCCGACCAGAGCGGATCCGACGGTGACCAGCCGGCACCGGACGACGAACAGCCTGCGACCAGCCAGGAGAACTGCAGCGACAACTCTGACTGCCGTACCGCTCTCGGAGAATCCTGCGACCCCGAAACACACGAGTGCGTTCAGGCGACAAACTGCTACGCCGCGATCCAGAGCCTGCCGCACGGAGGCTTCTACGACTGGGATGACGGCACTCCACAGGGCTTCCAGACAGACAGCAACAACCACTACTGGCAGGTCCGCGAGGGTATTTCAAAGAGCGGGAACTACAGCTTCGGCTTCTATTCCGAAAGCAAATACTCTTCCAACATGAACTATTCCTCGCTGCTTCCGACGGCAGACCTTTCAAGCTGCGCGACATGCGATATCGCAGTGACCTTCTACCATGCCGGAACGATCGCCGGTGACGACAACCCTGTCGATTTTGCTCACCCGATGTGCAACGGAACGGGCTTCACCGATATACAGAACTCACAGGGCTATACGACCTCCGCGGCTCCAAGCACGACATGGCAGTACGCGAATTACTCGTACAACAACAAATATCCGAAGGTTTCCGACGATTTCCAGCATCAAAGAAGCTGGGATATCCCGGTCTCCTGCCTCACTTCGCAGTTCGTTTTCGGCGTAAGGTTCTGGAGTAATAGTATGCTCGAGGGTACGGGGATCGTCTTCGATGACCTCAGGATCGCTCCGAAAGTCTCGGCTGCGAATCTTCCGGCAGGCGCACTTACGCAGCTTGATTCGGTGAAGATTTCAGGCTGGGCGTGCGATCCAGACCGCGACGACTACCTTATGGTCCAGCTCCGTTACTACAAAAACGGCGACAAAACGCAGGCTCCGGTCGTTAAAAACATTCCGGCGAACCTCAACGTGACCGGCGCAATCTCCTGCAGCTCTTCAGCTCACGGCTTTGCGATCAACCACAGCGCGGAGCTTCTGAACGCTTTCGGGACCGGCACCCACGCAGTTGAAGTCTACGCATTTGACCTTCACGCGACCAAAAACAACTGTGGCAGCGGCTACGTCAAGATCGCAGAATCCTCCTTCGAAATCACCTCCGCATCTTCCCAGCTCTAAGCCAGCACTTCCTCGGAAGAAAATCAATAAATCCGCGAACACGGAAGAGATCCTGTTCAGGCATAAGAATTTCAGGGGATGATATTTCTCATCCACAATGCTATTCGCCGATTCACTTTGTTAGATCGGCATTGAGCGGTATTTCTTTAGTTATCTGTTAATTTTATTCAAAAATTTGTCATGACTGCGAAACTTCTTAAAATATTGCGTTTTTTTGAATGGTTTGTTTTTTGAGGATAAAAATGAAAAAAATCACCGTTTTCTTATTGATTTTTGCCATTTTCAGCACCCTTTCGGCATGGGATGAGTTTAACAAATATTCGATTGCCGACGAGCTCAGAAAACCGGGCGTAAAACTGGTTGCGGTTGATTTCTATGCGACATGGTGTGAGCCGTGTAATGCGGCAATTCCGAAATGGAAAAAGTTGCAGGAAAAATACGGCGACAAAGGTTTTGAACTGATCGTTGTTTCGGTTCAGTCGGAAGGGAGCTGCTCTCAGCCTCCGCAGTGGAATCCGGATAAAATTGTCTGCGATTACGACGGTGACATTGCCGACGCATGGCACGCAAACAATCTTCCTCAGGCGTTTCTCTGGAGCTGGCAGGGGAATCTGCTTGTCGCTCACGGCGGAGTTGACAATGTCGCGGCAGCGATTGAGAAGTATTTCAAAAATATTCCGCGTGTTTATGTTGAAGAAGGAAACGACAAAAATCTTTACAACATGGTTCGTTCAGAACTTGCCAAAAAGTCGAAAATAGAAATTGTAGCAAGCGATAAGGAAAGGGCTAAACTTGCCGAACTCCGCAAAAAGAGTTCGGGACTGAACTATGATCAGAAACTTCAATGCAAACTTGGTGAAGAGGTGAGCGCAAACTCGCGTCTTGTGATTTCAACGCAGAAACGTGGAAAGAAAAATGCTCTTGTTATGGAACTTTTCTCGGTCGAAAAAGGGTGTCTCACGGCAAGCGGCACTGCAACGATCCGCGGAAACCCGGAGCAGGAGGTCGCTGAAGCTGTTTATAACCTGCTCAAAAACCTTCTCGGCGATGTAAAAATGCCAAGTGAGGATGGAAGAAAAGCAAAACAGCCGAAACCTGCTTTCCAAATCGGTCGTTTCGGCGGCAAATCTGATGACTGGGAAATCGGCGGTGGTGAAGAGACAATCGTTAAATTCGAGAGCGAACCGACTGGCGCAGTCGTCATGGCGGACGGCAAAATCCTTTGCCAGTCAACCCCTTGCTCAAAACTCCTGACACAGGGAAACCACGAAATCGAGATGCAGAAAGAAAACTATGTTCCGAACAGTCAAAAACAAAATATTAAAGATGGGCAAACTATAAAATACAAACTTGATCCCGATTTCGCGTGGCTCAGCGTCACCGGAAACTATGCTGTTTCACTCAGACTCGACGGAGCAAATATCGGCGAAATACCGATAAAAGAAAAGACAATAAGCACAGGAAACCACAAAATCGAGCATACAGACGGCTGTTACTACGATTTAGGAGAAACATTTACCGTTAAACGCGGCGAAAAGAAAAACATAAAATTTGATCTTGAACACCGCGAATCGGCGATAAAAGTTTATGCGCAGGATGAAAAAGGCAACGACATCGATGCCGATGTGTATGTCGATGACAAAAAAGTTGGTAGAGCCCCCGGCACATTCAAGGTTCCGCTTTGCAGCAAGGAAATGCGCGTGAAAAAGAGCGGTTACGGCGATTATTCAGAAAGGCTTTCTCTCCAAGAAAAGCAGGTCAAGACTTTTCAGGCAAAAATGAGAAGCGATAAACCAGCGAACCGTGGCTATGCAGGTTCCGGCTCTGTTTCAGGTTCAAATCTGCAGTGGTCAAACAAATCTCCGAATAGAATGGATTGGAATGATGCCATTAAATATTGCAAAAATCTGAATGAAGGCGGTCACAGTGACTGGAGATTGCCGAATATTGATGAGTTGAGGACACTTATTCAAAACCATTCCGGCACACAGACTGGCGGAACATGCAAGATTTCTGAAAAGGCTGGAAAACTCGCATGGAGTGACAGATCTGGTGACTGCGACGGTAGAAACGGAAGTAATTTCAGCAAATTGGGCGATGATGTCTGGCTTTGGTCTTCCTCTACTCAATCAGATAGTTCAAACGGCGCATGGTTCGTGGATTTCGCCAATGGGAATGTGTTCCACCGCAATGAGTACAACCTTAACTACATTCGTTGTGTGAGGTAGAGAGAGAGTTATGGAGACCGCATTTTGCGCGGAACGCGCCGGTTTGCGCACGCCGGTTGCGAGAGGCGGGCGCAGGTTCCCCGATTTCGTCGCATGTCGGCGAAATCGGCGTTTTTTCGTAGTCAACTATAGTTAAAA
>DBXP01000050.1 GCA_002309575.1 bacterium UBP6_UBA1209
ATTTCATCTTCATCCGGCATAACGGCATTGTCATCATTTTCCGCTTTTTTCGAGCTGCCGCACGAAACGATGAAAAATGTCGCTAAAATTAAGAAAATGATGATTTTTTTCATTGAAACCTCCGGCAGAGACAAATAAAAAACAGTGTATTTTAGGAAATTCGGAAAAAATTCAACATGAACAAATCCAATATGCTTTTCGTAAAGATAACTGAAATTTTTGCGTAAGGTCGCCAAAATTTCGAATAGGAACTTGCTAGGTTTGCAGTGTGAAAAAAACTATTGGTAAATCTCGGAAAACGACGGTTTTCATTAACATATTGAAATCACACCTGAAATATCGCGGGCTTAACGGTTTTCCAATAAATTTCTCCGGTTTCAGCAGACACCGGGATGGCATTTCCTGCATTCTTCGTATTTTGTGTCCCAATAGTAATCTTCCAGACAGTTGCAGCGGTAATAGATCTCGTAGCCCTTGTTGGTTTGGTAGTATTTCTGCTCGCATGTTCCATATGAATTGGCCATGTTTTCGCAGGGGTTCGGGTTGCAAAGGTCTTCGAGGCAGGCGTGGGGAAACCATGCGTATCCTTCAACGCAGCCGCAGTAGGATCCGTCGTTTCCGTTTTCATGGCACTGCCCGTCACTGTGTTCCATGTTCTTGCACGGATTTAAGTTGCAGTCAAAGAAGCATTTCCGGTTTACCGGATCCCATGAAAAATGTGCCTTGCAGCCGCATCTGTAGCCGTTGTCTTCATCGGGATAGCATTCGTAATCAGAATTTTCATCATAATAGCAGGGGTTGTTGTAACAGGATCTGACACACTCCTTGCTGTCGTAATTCCAGAAGTAGTAGTCATCAATGCAGCCGCAGGCGAAATTATCTTCGTCCACAACTTTGCATGATCCGTCGGAATGGGAGAATGAGAGGCAAGGATTTCCGGCACACGGGTTTTTTGCGCACTTTTTGCCGTTCCAGAATTTTCCATCTTCGCAGGGATCGTTTGCAACACATAAGGTTGCTGCAAATTTATCCTCTTTTGCAGACAGATCGTAGGGCAGGGGAGAGTAGTCGGAAGTCTGGTCAGCCAATTTTGTTGTCGATGATCTTGCTCCTCCGAAAGAGTTGAAAGTCAGCTCTTTGACATTCGGCACTCTCCAGTCGGAAATTCCTGCATAATTCAGCTCCGAACAGTATTTCAACGCTTCCTGCCATGTTTGTGTATTGCCTGTTTTCGCAAAAATCAGATCATTGTCGTTGTTCCAGACAACTTTTTCTCCGAAAGCCTCCGAGGTAAAAGAATATTTGTAGGTCGACGTGCCTGCCGCTCTGATGCACATGATGCTGAACGAATGAGGATATTTCTCTGTCGTGTTAAGAAACCCCTGATCTGCGTAGTATGTCATAACGGAAGAGGCGGAGGGTATCGTAAAATCAAATATCGTGTAATAGTCCATTAACATAACATACCAGCCGCCCATATCGTAGCGGCTTTCCATTGTTGAGGTCCAGAATGAACCGCTGAGCGGAAAATATTCTGTATCGACTGCCGGATCGTATCTGCCGTAATCGGCGATGGTCATGAAGTCTTCCATCGACGGAAGCCCCCAGTCGTCATAACCACCGTAAACGAGATCTTCGCAATAATGCCAGACATCTTCAACGTAAAGCTCCTCTACAGGCGGGATCTTTCTCTGCCACGTATTGCCGGTGTTGTTGTCGATGACCACCGGTTCATTAGGAACATCTTCGTTGACTGAGAAACTCAGGGGCGCACAGACTCCGAGCCTTGCATACTGCGCGTCCTGACCGAAGAAATTCTCTCCTTCGGCGGGACATGCGATCTCTTTTTCGTTGTCAAAACACCTGTTCTGGCCTGTGCAGACATTTACAGCAGCCGGTTTTCTGGCGGTGCAGCCTTTCTCTTTCCCCCACCACCAGTATCCTTCAACGCAGCCGCATGAATAATTGAAAGCGCTGCCAGTTCTGCATTCTCCGGCACCGTGTTCAAGCTCGCTGCATGAAACGCCGTCGCACGGGTTTATGCACTTTTTGCCGTTCCAGAAGTAACCTTCGCTGCAGCCGCAGTTGTAAAAATCGAAGCTGAGGGCAGTGCACTCTCCTGTCGAATTTTTGTCGTTCCCGCACGGATCGGGATCGCACGGATCCACGCATTTTCCGCCGTCCCAGAAATATCCTTCGGCACAGCCGCAGAAATAGCTTTCAAAATCGTTCAGGTAACATGTCCCGTCTGAATGTTCAATGTTTTTGCAAGGTCCGTCTGCGCAGGGAGAGAGAACACACTTCCCGCCGTTCCAAAACCAGTCCTCTTTGCACGGCTCGTTTCTGACGCACAGGATATTTGCCCATTTACTATTCTCTTTTCCGATGCTGCCGAGCTCTCCCGCCTTGAAATCCGCCACTCTGGCTTTTGTGTAGGGTATCGTTGTGGATGACCATGAAACATTCTGTACCAGATGCACCGGCAGATCGGTCGCAGGCAAAGATTTCGCATGGTTTACAAGCGATGCCAGCTCATTGATGTTCGGCAGTCTCCAGTCCGAAAATCCGCTGTATGAAGAGGTCTCGCAATATGCCAGGGCATCTGTCATCGACAGCGAGGCTTTGCCGTTGAGCTGCCATGCGAGGCCGTTTTCATAGTCGAATGCGATCTCCTCTTTGATCCTGCCGGTCTTGTTGAACGAAATACCGGCACCGATCCTGTTACCGCGGACGCACTGCACATAGACTTCAGCCCATGAACTCGGGTTTTTATTACGGATTTCCCACTCTTTGCCTGTGTTTAAGATCCACGCCTTGGAATCGTCGCCGGCATCATCGTCCGAAGACCACAGATCCGCCTTCCCTCTGGCTTTGGAATAATAAAGCTCCTGCGCAGTTGGGAGTCGCCAGTCGTCGTGACCCGCATATTCAAGTTCGTCGCAGTATTTTTCAGCATCGTACCAGGAGCATTTCTCTCCTGAAATTTCAGCTGTCCACTCGATTTTCAGGTTGTTGTCGAAAACTGTGTTTTCCATCTTGAAACCGTCGCCGAGATGGCTCTTCTGAGAAAAGCTCTCTTCTATGCAGTTCCCGAGCCCGGCATACTGAGCATCCTGTCCGTAAAAAGGTTCTCCGGGCGCCGGACAGTTGATTATGCCGTCCTTGTTGAAACACTCTGTCTGACCTGTGCATATATTTGGAAAGGCGATCTTTTTGCAGCCTGGATGACCCCAGAAGTAATCTTCGTCGCAGTCGCATGAAAATGTGAGCGCGCTTTGCGGTTTACATTCGCCTGATGCGTGGGCAAACTGTCCGCAGGAGACATCTTCACACGGATTCACGCATTTTCCGTCGTCCCAGAAATACTCTTCGATGCACCCGCAGGAGTAGTTGCCGTGAGCTTCCGGCGTGCATTCTCCTGAGGAATGTTCTATTTCCGAGCAGGGATTGGGGGCGCACGGATCAATAAAAAAAGAGATGTCGTGATCGCTCTTTTCGCTAGAACTGTTCTCTTTGTCATTAACCGCTGCATCAGCATCCTGCGCCGCATCGCTTTCCACATTTTTCGACCCGCCGCACGAAACGGCAAGGAATATCAAAGCGGTAAGTAAAAGAAGGAATTTTTTCATGGCGGCCTCCGTCTGGTCAGATAAAAGATGCAGTATATTAAAATCATTGCGGAAAAATGCACGAATTTCCTTAAAAAAAGTTCTGTCGAAAAATCTTGGATTAAGTATAATCTGCGCGTTTTTGTTGTTTATAAACTTTTTTTCGAGGTGTGAGATGTTCGATATTTCCGGGAAAACCGCATGTGTAACAGGTGCAAGTTCTGGGATCGGCGCGGCGGTCGCCGAGGCACTGGCGGAAGCCGGCTGCAGCCTTGTCATTTCTGCAAGAAGAGAGGATAAGATCAAAGATTTTTCGCAGTATTTAAGTGACAAATACGAAATAAAATGTTTCGGCGGAGTTCTTGACGTAAGAAATCAGAAAGATGTCGAAAAATTTTTCGCCGAACTTCCTGAAGAGTTCAGAAATATTGAGATTTTAGTCAATAACGCCGGCCTTGCGAAGGATATGACCCCGCTTTACGAAAACAAAATCTCCGACTGGGAGCAGATGATCGACACGAACGTCAAAGGTCTGCTCTATGTCACGAAAGCGGTCCTTCCCGGAATGGTCGGGCGTGACAAAGGCCACATCGTAAACATCGGCTCGACCGCAGGACGCGGAACATATCCCGGCGGCACGGTATACTGTGCGACAAAACACGCTGTCAACGCGATCACGAACGGTCTCAGAAAAGATCTTCTCAAAACATCGCTGCGTGTCACGACGATCGATCCCGGCGCGGTCGAAACAGAGTTCAGCATGGTCCGTTTCGAGGGTGACCAGGCACGCTCAGACAAAGTCTACGAAGGTTACGAGCCGCTTCACGCCGAAGACATCGCCGACGCGGTCCTTTATGCCGTCACAAGGCCGCCTCACGTCAATGTTTCGGACATGATAATCTATCCGACTGCGCAGAGGGACTACCATCTGCTGAACAGGAAATAATCTGTCTGCAAAGTTTTTCAAATAAGTACACTCACTCAAATCATCCGAACTTTCCATAATAGGGAAAACTTTAAGTTTGATATGACCGGTGCTCTCTGCGAAGCAGTCGGGATAGTCTGAAAATTATTGAATTTGGAGATCGAAATAAGAGAGGTTTTAGGCTATTGCTCTTTTTCCTTGGAAGCTTCGTAATCGTCGATGATCTTCTTCTGAACGTCGCCAGGAACCTGCTCGTAGTGGTCGAACGAAATGGTGTATGTTCCGCGGCCGTTTGTCATCGAACGGAGCTGAGTCGAATATCCGTGGATCTCCTTGAGCGGGATGAGAGCCTTTACGACGGTGTTTTTGCCCTCGCTCTCCATGCCCTGCGGTCTGCCGCGGCGGCTGGAAATATCGCCCATGATGTCGCCTGCAAATTCAGTCGGAACGGTGACGATCAGGTTGTAGATAGGCTCGAGAATGATCGGGTTAGCACGTTTGACGGCATCTTTGAAAGCCATCTGGGCAGCCTTCTTGAATGCGACTTCCTTACTGTCGACCGGGTGCTCCTTACCGTCGTTGAGCGTTACTTTGCAGTTGATGAATTTGCAGCCCGAAAGAACGCCTTCAGCCAGGATCTCGCGGATTCCCTTCTCTACTGCGGGTATGAATCTGTTGGAGATTACGCCGCCGACGATCGCGTCAACGAATTCGAATTCGCTGTCCGGATTCGGCTCGAGGACGATGTTGACCTCTGCGAACTCGCCTGAACCGCCTGACTGTTTTTTATGACGGTAACGTGCCTCAGCTGTTCCTTTGATCGTCTCGCGGTAGGGGATTCTCGGCTCGAGGATCTGGACGTCAAGACCGAACTGGTTCTTGATTTTCTTCGCGATGACTTCAAGGTGAAGCTCGCCGAGACCGTCGACGAAGAGCTGCTTGAGCTCGGGGTCGTTGACCATTTTGAAGGATGCGTCTTCGATCTGCATCTTCTTGATCGCTGCTGCAACTTTATCGGTATCCTCCTTGGATGCGCCTGTGAATGCTCCGCGGACGATCGCTTCCGGCCAGTCGATAAGAGCGAACGGATATGGCGTAGCGGCCTTGTTGTCGCTGAACTGGTCTCCGGTCTTGCTGTTTTTAAGCTTTACTGTTACTGCGATCTGACCTGCAACGACGTTCTTCAGGGCAACTCTGTCCTTGCCTCTTGCGTAGAAGATCTGACCGAACTTCTCAGCGCCGCTGTTCGAGAGGTTGTAAAGATCGGCACCTTCGGCAAGCGATCCCTGGAGAAGTTTGAACGCGTAAACTTCGCCGAACTGCGGGATCGAGTTGACCTTGAAGATGATGCCTTTCGTTACGGATTCATCGTTCATGTCGATCTCGCCTTCGGAGAACTTCGCGATGTTCTTCGATTCCGGTGACGGGAAGAAATCAACTGCTGAATCAAGGATGCAGTCAACGCCGATGCCCTTGTTCGGAGCGCCGAAGAATACCGGGTAGATCGTTCCAGCAGAGAAAGCCTTGTGGAGGCCGACATTGATCTCCTCGTCGGAGAGTGCGCCCTCGCTGAAATATTTCTCCATGAGCGTGTCGTCGCTCTCTGCGACTGCTTCCGTCAGTTTTTCCTTCAGTTCCTGGACCTTGTCGGCGTACTGAGCCGGGATCTCGCTTTCGCCTGCTCTCTTGCCGTTTGCATATTTTATAAGTTTGCCGGTGAAAATGTTGATGACCGAATCGGCGTTCTGGCCTGTTGCAGCCGGGAATGTGATGGGTGCAAGCGGGATCTCGAGTTCGCTGGCGATGCTTTCGAAAGCGTTCTCGATCTTGACGTTGTCCCTGTCGACTTCATTTACGAAGAAGGCGATGGACTTGCCGAGTTTCTTTGCAAGCGCGAAAGCCTTCTGTGTTCCGGCGTCGATGCCGGTCGAACCCTTGACCGTAAGAAGTGCCGCTTCACAGAAGGGCATTGTCGATGCGAGTTCACCTGCGAAATCGAAAAATCCCGGAGTATCGATAAAAGTAATGAGTTTGTCTCTGTATTCTACTGTTTCGATCGATGCGGAGATGGAGATTCCTCTGTTTTTCTCCTCCTCGGTAAAGTCGGAAACTGTGTTCTTATCCTCAACGGTACCTTGTCTGTTGATAACGCCGGAATTGAAAAGAAGAGATTCGACAAGTGTTGTCTTGCCGGATGTCCCGTGTCCTGCAATGCAGATGTTGCGCAGCGAGCTTTTGTTGTAATCAGCCATTTTATCCTCCTGTAAAAAAATCCTGGCACTAGTTTTTAAGCCAAAAAAGCCGGTAAAACTAATATTTTTTTCCCGTTTTGCAACTTTATTTTATTGTATTTTAAGAAACGCGGCTTTAAGGGCCGAAATGGCGGCGTAGAAAATGTCGTCGCCCTGCGGTAGTGAGGCGATATTTTCGAAACTGATCCCGCCGATGAAGACGATCGGATGTGTCGAAAGCTTTGCCGCTTCGCCTGCGATCGGAAAGACCTCGCTGTTTCTGGTCTCCTTGGTTTCGGTTTTGAAGACCGGACCGAAGCCGATGTAGGAAATATTCTGACTGTTCGCGAGCCTGACCTGCTCCAGAGAGTGGGTCGAGATCCCGATTTCAAGACCGGCCGGAAGCCTCTTCCCGCCAAGTTCCGAAAGATCCTCCTGCCCGAGATGGACACCGTCTGCGCCGGCCTCCATAGCTGCCTCTATCGAGTCGTTGACGATGATTTTTGTCGTTACTCCGGCGGAATTTCTAAGCTCGGTCAGCCTGCGTGCGCAGCGGACAAGGTCGTCGTGCTGTGAATCCTTCATCCGGATCTGAAGCCATCTCGGATCGAACGAAAAAAGCCAGCGGACGAACTCTTCGCAAAGCTCTTCGCCCCGGCTGAGATTAACTATCGGATAGATTTTCTTCATCGCAGATCCCCAGCTTCTGCAGCTTGTTTGTCAGAGTGTTGCGGTGGATATCCAGAAGATTCGCGGTTTTTCCTATCGAGCCTCCGCAGTAGTCGAGCGCAGACTTGACGAAGACCTTTTCCACCGATTCCATGAAGAGACGGTAGACATTGCTCGATTCGGCTGTCTGACCGAAGTTTTTCCAGAACTCCTCGAGCTTTTTTTCAATCAGCTCAGGTGCGCTGAAGTTTTGCAGGACGCGGTCGATGTTTGCGTGCGGCAGGAGTTTGAACCCCTCTTTCGTCGTGATGACGCGCTTGAGTTCGTGGATGTTGTAGGGCCACCAGTATGCTGTCAGAAGCGCCATGTTTTCGGTTTGGAAGAGCTCGTCGGCAATTTCGCTGTCATTTGCAAAAAAGCCGATCAGCGCCGCCAGATCCTCGGTCCTTTCTCTGAGCGGAGCCAGCCACAGCGAGGCTGCAAAACGGCTTTTGCCGATTTCAAAGAGATCGCGCCTTTCGGTCGTAAAGATCGAACCGCGTTTTCTGAAATCGCCTTCGGATTTGACCCGGACGATCGATTTTTCCTCGTCTCTTTTAAGCTTTTGGGCGAGCTGGCTTGCCAGAAATCCTTTGCCTGTGCCGTATTCGCCGCCTATCAGGTAATTTTTTTCCGGTGCCGCTTCACGCAGGAACTGCCGCATCGCCTTTGCGGTCGCGCTGTCGCCAAGTATCTTCTTCAAAGGTGTAACCCAAAAAATCTGTTGATCATTTCAACTACTGCGCTGATGTCGTTTGCCGGGGAAAAGACTGAGTTCCTGAACTCGGCGCTTCCGGTTTTTCCAGTCGAATACCATGAGGCGTGACGCCTTATCATCGTATGACCGAATTTGTCGTTCAGGTCAAGGTAGTACTGAAAGTGCTTCCGCATCATTTCGCGTTTACGTTCTTCGGTGACGGTCATGCCCTTCAGCTCGTCGAAGATCCACGGTCTCCCGAGCGCGGCACGTCCGACCATGATCCCGTAAATATTTGAATTTTCAAAGAATTTCAAATCGTCAGGCGAGTGGATGTCACCAGAGTGGATAACCGGTATCCTGAGCTTTTCCGCGAGCTCTACCGAGACCGAAAAATCGCTTACGCCGCTGAACATCTCGGTCCTGAGGCGCGGATGGCATATCAGAAAGTCGGCGCCGTTTTCCTGTGCGGCGAAGGCGCATTCGAGGTAGGAGGGGTGCTTGAAGCCTTTTCTGATCTTGACCGAAAGCGGAAGGTTTGTGACGGAGCGCAGAGCCTTCACGATCTCGCCGAGACGCTTCGGATCCTCCATCAGCTGTGAGCCTGCGTGTGACGCGACTACCTTCCGGACAGGGCATCCGGCGTTGAGATCGACACCAGCCGGGGTGACGAGACTCAGTATCTTTTCTGCCGCCTCCTTTATGACTTCCGGCTCGCCGCCGAAGAACTGAAGGTATGTTTCCGGCTCGCGGCTGTCTATCTCCGAGAGGCCGATCGTCTTTTTGTTACGCAGCGTCACAGCTCTCGCTGATATCATTTCGCTGTAGCAGACATCGGCGCCGCCCTCGTAGCAGAGCAGACGGAATTCCTTTGATGTTATCTCCGCAAGCGGAGCCAGATAAAAGCGCAAAACAGACCCTCAAATCAAAAAATAAAGCATACAAAAAACAAAAATCGGTGCAAATAGAACAAAAAACTAAAAAAAGCACTTTTTTACGTTAAAATTTGTCGTTTTTTTCGAAACTCAGGAGGATATATGAAAATTAAGATTTCTATGTTGTTGATTTTGTTGGCGCTTTTTGTTGGTTGTGCTAGTGATGACGATGATGAAGAGAGTGAAAACCGGAACGATTCCGACAACTCCGGCGCGGTCGACGACCAGCCGGGACAGCCTGACGAGGAGAGCCCTGAGCCGTCTGATACAGACCAGAAACCTGAAGAGAAACCTGATGAGGATAAAGGCTCCTTCTGCTTTGCCGGAGGCGCGCTGCTCTATGAAAATGAACAGCAGTTTGTCCCGTGCGGGAGCGGAGAGGGCAGGTTCCAGAGGCAGGTGTGCCAGAGCGGGAAGTTCGTCAATGCCGGCGACTGCATCGACGGGCTTGTCGATATTCCGGCGACAGAATTTCTGATGGGCTGCAACGAGACGCTCGAATCATCCTGCAACCAGGACAATGTGCCGCAGCACACGGTCAAGGTTTCCGCATTCACGATCGACCGCTTCGAGGTCACTGTCGAAACTTTTGAAGCCTGCATAGCGGCGGGAGCCTGCACGAACGGCAACACTGAGGAACCGCAGTACCGCACGTCGGAGGAGACCGACAGCTGCAACATCGGCAACCCGGACCGTGCTAATCATCCGGTCAACTGCGTCACCTGGTACGGAGCGAAGGCTCTCTGCGAATGGCGCGGTATGAGGCTTCCTGCCGAGGCGGAATGGGAGGCAGCCGCAAGATCCGGCAAACCGCAGATCTATCCGTGGGGGAACACTCCGTCGGCTAGCTGCGATGTCGCCGTCATGAGAAGCAGCGCGAACGGCTGCGGCTTCAACTCGACCTTTCCGATAGGCTCCAAGCCCGCCGGAGCTACCGAAAGCGGACTTTACGACATGGCCGGAAATGCCGCAGAATTTACGAACGACTGGTATCTGCCGGGATTCTATTCGACTGAAGAGGCCTCTCAGGACGATACTCAGGGACCTGCCGAGCCAGACCAGAACGCCTTCAAGGTTGTCCGCGGCGGCTCCTACATCTACGGCGACGACAAGATGAGAGCCTCCTTCAGAAGCGGTGCCGGGATGGATGACGCCGCTATCGACTTCGGCTTCCGCTGTGTGAAATAATCTAATAAATCTAATTAGTTGAGCTCGTCGAGCTTTGAGACGCGTCTTTCGTGACGACCGCCTTCGAAATCAGTTGAAAGAAAGATCTTCAGCCACTCTTTCGCATCGTCGAATGATGTGAACCTGCCTCCGAAGGTGATGATGTTTGCGTTGTTATGCTGCCTTGAAAGCCTTGCGTAGTCAGCCGACGTGACAAGCGCGGCGCGGATACCGCGGTATCTGTTGGCCGCGATGGAGATCCCGATCCCGCTTCCGCAGACGAGCACTCCGAAATCGGCGCGTTTTTCAAGGATGTCGTGCGCGACCGGTTTTGCAAAGTCGGGATAGTCGACCGAATCTGGCGAGTTTGTGCCGTTGTCGATGACTTCGTGACCTTCGGATCTCAGAAATTCGGAAAGCCTGTTTTTTAGTTCAAAACCGCCGTGATCGGCTCCAAGAGAGATGATCATTGTGCCTCCGGACTATTTTTTCGTGTTTTTTTCTATGATTTTTTCCAGAGCCGCTTCGTCTTCATCGGTGATTCCCGATGCCCCGTTTTTCAGATCTTCGGCCCCTTTTTTGACCTCTTCAGCGCCTTTTTTGACCTCTTCGGCTCCCTTTTTTATCTCGTCAGCCGCCTCTTCAGCCTTTTTCTTAGCCTCTCCGGCAGCCTTTTCTGTCGCCCTTTTGGCATCTCCAGCGGCCTCTTTTACATCCTTGCCGAGCTTTTCAGCCCTCTTTTTCAGCTCCTGACTGTCGATTTTAGGATTTTCCGAATCTGAAAAGATATTCTTCCAGAGCGGCTTCCCGTTGACGCAGAAGTTTGCTGCAAGGAAGACGAAGAGCGCAATTCCGATGATTTTCTTTACAAGCGAGCCTGAGCCCTTTTTTGATTTAGCCATTTCTCCTCCGAAACAAATTGAAACCGGTAGATTATAGTGAAAAATGAAAATTAGTCATCATCGTAAATGTCGAAATTTCTCCTTACGACGAAAATTTTTGTCTTCCTGAAGCGGATGCTCCGCCGGAGCTTCATCTCAAATTTATGAGGTGCCGGGGAGGGCAGGTGAAGCGACTGCGTGAAGGTGATCCCGCACTCGGCAGCCGCCTGTTCAAGCTTTAAAAGAAGGCGGTCGTTAAAGTCGGGCGAAAACTTGTATCTGTCTAGAAATATTCTTCCATTCATCGACGAGGTCTTGATGCAGAACCCCTTTCCGCCGAATGTTTCGATACGTTTCGGGCTGTGATCAAAACGGGGGGCCGTAACGAAAAAAAGGAGCGAAACCAGATTTATCGAAATCGCCGCAAGCTTCAGTTTTTTTGTGAAACAGAGAGCCGAGAAGAACGAAGCCAGGAAGAGGATTTTTATAAAAAGCGGAGGATCGACGAGCGGAACTGCCGTCATCTCTGCTGAAAGGGCGCATCTCTTGATGAAAAAAACTGCCGGAGTCACTAAAAAATCGGCGATTTCAAGAAAAAACGAGGCGGCTGCGGAAGAAAAGAGAACGGAGATCTGCGCCAGGCTGACAAAGGGAACAGTGAGCGTGATCACCGGGATCACGAAGAAATTTACAAACGGCGCGGCGAGAGGGAATCTTGCCGAGAGAACGGATGTTACCGGGATCAGTGCATAGTTCATCACAACGGATACGACGACCAGCGAAACGGAGGCGGAGGAGGGGAGAAGGCGATAGATCCTGAGGATCGTGAAGATCGAGACAGCCGTCATGATGAAGCTGAGGCTTGTGAGAGAGCCCGGGATCAGAAGCAGAACGGCGGTTAGCGAGAATGTGAATGCGCTCAGAAAGTGCGGATGACGTCCCCAGATCAGCGCACACTCGAAAAAGAGCATGAAGAGAAGCGCCCTGAGAGTCGGGATCGAGGCTCCTGTTACCAGAAAATAGTAGGCGGAACAGGTAATTTTCATGTAGAGGATCAGGATCCTTTTCCAAGAGAAGCGGAGCGGCAGAAAAAGCAGCAGAGTATTAAGAAGACCTTCGAGGATAAACATCATGATCGCCGTATGGAATGCGGAGATCGCGACAAGGTGAAGCGTACCCGTTAAAGCCATTTTCTGTCTGGATCCGAACGAAAAATTCCTCTCTCCGATTGCCAGAGCGGTCAGAAGTTCCCGATTTTCTGTTTGAATCAAACCGCTTTTGAGATCAATTTTAATGTTCTCGATCGTCGAAAACCTGTAGTGTTCTGTTTGTTCATTTTCTGAATCAAAATAAAAATCTCTGTATGATACGAACACAAATATTGTGATAAGCAGCGAATACTGTAAAATATGTTTTGGTCTTACTTTTGATATCATACCAAATAAAACAGTAATTTATTTTTTATTATTTAGAATACGCGATAAAAATCAACCCTTTTTAAACCTTATTATTGAGAAATAAATCCAAAAGGATAAAATCCCGTCCGAAATTGGTTTCTGTTATGGAGGTTCAATATGAGAACGAAACTTTTCACGATCTTTTTTCTGGCTTTTTCCGCATTTCCGATCTGTGCATCTGAAGTATGGGAGACGGTCGAGGATATTGTTGTCAACAACATAACCGCAACGAAACGTGTTTTGGCTTCGGACAACATGGCCAGAACGATCAATACGACCGAAAACGGTGAAAACGAGACGATCATCGACCTTGCGGCTGACAAGATCACGCTGATCAACCACAAAAACAAGAGCTACCAGGTCCTTAAGCTGAGCGAATACCTCAAATTTGCCGAGCAGCTTGCCGAAGAGCTCAAATCCCGCGGTCAGATAGACCAGAGCAAGGTAGCGCCGAAGGTGACCTTCGCGAGCCAGGGCAGCGAGACGGTCGGAAGATGGAACTGCGAAGTCTGGGCTGTTTCGGTCGACGGCAAGCCCTATTCCCGCGTCTGGGTTGCGGCTGAACTCAAGGATTCGCCCTTTATCGCGTTCAGAAAGAAATTTTCGGCGGTCTTCCCTGAGTCGATCGCCAAGTACCGCAACATTGAATCCGTTATCGAGAGCAACTTTTTTGACAAAGGCATGATCGTAAAGACGGTCAGGGCTGCGGCGAGCAACAGGATGCCCACAGTGACCAACACGTTGGTTTCATTGAAGAGATCTGATCTCAAGGCAATAACTTTCAAGATCCCCGAGGGCTATCAGAACAAGTCGGCAGGGGCAACTGAAGAGACAACAAAACAGAAATAATTTTTTATTATCGGAGGAATTATGTTCAAGAGATTCATCTTTTTGTTTTTGGCATTGACAATGTCACTTTATATCGTCTCATGCGGCGGTGACGACGACGAGGAGACGACGGATACAGGTTCAGACACTGGTTCAGACACTGGTTCAGACACAGGCTCAGACACTGGCTCAGACACAGGTTCAGGTGATACAGGTTCAGACACTGGTTCAGATACCGGCTCGGATACTGGCTCAGATACTGGCTCAGATACTGGCTCGGACACTGGTTCAGACACAGGTTCAGATACTGGCTCAGACACAGGCTCGGACACTGGTTCAGATACTGGCTCAGATACCGGTTCGGATACAGGTTCGGATACAGGCTCAGACACAGGCTCGGATACAGGCTCAGACACAGGTTCGGATACCGGTTCAGATACTGGTTCAGATACTGGTTCAGACACCGGCTCTGACACTGGCGCCGAAGGCGATGACAGCAACCTCAATACCGGCGACACAAGCGGAAACCAGGCTGCGTCTGGTGCTGTCGGAGCAGGCTGCACAAAGGATGAGGACTGCACAGGGACCTATTCCGGCAGTTACGGCGGCGAAGATTATGATCAGGAAGCCTTCTGCCTTACAGCAAACGACAGCGTTTTCCCGGCTCCGGGCGGATACTGCACCTACAACTGCGATATGACAGACCATGCGGCTTGCGACAACGCCGGAGAGGTTTACCACAGCTACAACAGCTGGGGCGACGGCTACTGCTTCCACAAATGCAATACGCCTGCTGACTGCCGTGTAGGATACCGCTGCTCGAACAAGATCCATGCCTGCCTTCCCGATTGCGCAACAACCGGATGCAACTGGGGAACCTGCGATCCGACAGATAAAGTCTGCCTTTAATTTCGGAGGATAAAATGGAAAATCTCACTCTTAAAACTTTGAATGAAGCCGAACTTCAGGGCAAGATCGTCCTTGTCAGAGTCGATCACAATGTCGTAAAAAAGGGAAAAATCGAAGATCCCTACAGGATCGATTCGACCTTCGCAACGATCTGCAGGATTTACGCAAAAGGCGGCAAACCGATACTTATGACCCACATCGGACGTCCGAAAGACAAAAAAACGGGCGAAATCACGATGGAAGAGAAGACTTCCGTCATGCCGGTCGTCAAATATTTGGAAAAGAAGCTCTCGCTCAGAATCAAAGTTCCGGAGTTCAAGGCTGAAGACGCTTTCGGATACAAAAGTCTCTGCAAAGAAGTTATGGATCCGCTTCTTGACGAACTCAAATCGGGAAAGATCGACATGATCTACCTTCCGAACACGCGCTGGTTCGCAGGAGAGGAGGCGAAGGACGAAAAAGCCGACAAACTTGCCGATGAAATGGCGGCAGTTGCAGATGTTTTCGTAAACGACGCTTTCGGATCATGGCAGAGCCACACTTCGACTGTCAGGATCGCAAAACGCCTTCCGGCATTCGCTGGGATCCTTATGGAAAAGGAGATCGAGAATCTGAAACGCATCTACGAGCCGGCCCGTCCTTTCCTCGCAGCTGTCGCAGGATCGAAGTTCGATACCAAGATCGAGCCCCTTTCGGCACTTCTCGAAAAGGCTGACCACCTTGTTCTGGGCGGCGTAATCTACAATGCATACCTTTGTGCAAAATACGGCGTAAAAATCGCAGGCGTTGAGGAAGAAGATGTTGCTTCGGCAAAGAAATTCGTCGATTTCTCGGCTAAATTCCCGGGCAAAATCGTTGAACTTCCATACATCGTCGAATCCGACACGATGGAGGGCAAATTCGAAGACCAGTACAGAACTGTCGCTCTCAAAGACCTTAAACCGGGAATGGAACTCAAATACGTTCTTGACGCGGCTCCCGAAACCTTTGCTGATCCGGCAGTTGCAGAGATTTTCGCAAACGCGAAGACCTTCTTCGTAAACGCAGTCATGGGCTTCACACCCAACTTCGGAAGCGGCACTGCGGCGATGTATTCGCTTATCGACAAAAACAAGGATGCAAACAAACTTTACGGCGGCGGCGACACGCTCCAGGATTTCAAAAAACTCCTTCCCGGAACCTACATGGCGGCTGTCGACAACTCGAAATACTACATGTTCACGGGCGGCGGCGCTGTTCTCAAGGCTATTGAGGAGAAGACGCCTGCTGGAATGGAACCTGTCAAATCTTTGATGAAATAACGAGCCTTGAAGCTTCGACCTCTCATAATCCTCTGTTTTCTTATCTCGCTTGGTTTCAACATCTATCTTCTGACTCGCGAGTCCGATCCGGAAGAGGAGGATGGTCCGAAGGAATTTTCACTCTACCCTGACGACTTTTCTTCGCTTGATGTCCCGATAAGCTATGAGCCGGAATTCCCGGTTTTCAACACCTTTTCGAGTGAAGGCGAGGAGATCCTGTTTGCCGATTTTGCGATGAAGGGTTCGATTTACGAATCGTACGAGAGGAGATACGGCTCGCCGATCTCGAAGCAGCTTGTCAAAAACATTCAGGAGATCGTCTACTTCCTTAACGGCTACAAGCTCAAGTTCCGTGAAGGCGACAGGCTTACATTTTTTTACGAAAAGAAGAGCGAAAAGATTGTCTACATGCGCTTCCGCGACTCACTTAACCGTGCAGTTTCGGACGTTTATCTGTTTAACTCGTCCAACGGCCAGGCCTATTTCAAGAGCAACAACTACAGGCTTCAGCCCTGCATAAAAAACGGACCGTTCGAGGGGTGCCCTGAGGTGCGTTTCGTCTACGAAAACGGCGGACTTGTCCCGCTATTCAACGTCCCGAAGGGGAGTGCAGTAAGGCTTCCTTTTTTGTCGAAAATAGTTGAGTTCGATCAGAACCGCACGATGGGCGGTACGCTTGAGGTCACCTACAGCAACTATGCGACCCGTGCGTTTTTCAGAGGTTTGATGTCGGTGAACCAGTCGCTCAGAAAAAATGAACTCTACCGTGAAAACGCGACGGTCGGAAGGAGCGGATATGTCTTCAGCGACGGCGGGAGCGGAGTGGTCTACTATCTGAGGAAGTCAGGAAATACCGTTGTTTCGCCCTTTGTCTTTCACCACACCGACCTGGAACAGATCCCGGCGAAAGATCAGCTGAACTTCATGATCGCGAGAAATTTTTATTCCAAAATGCTTGAGACTGCACAAAAATTCGAAGAAAAGTATTACTGATAGAATTTGTTAATCAAAGTCGGGATACTATTTTTTTATTCGTCAGCCGGTTATAATGGTCAAACATTTCTGGATTTATCGAGTTCGTTTCTCAAATGCGGCACTGAATCGTAGCTTTTCAGGAATATTTCTTCATACTTAACTGTTCTTCACAGCCTTTCGCAATAAATGTCGTCCAGGGCGCGGCCTTTGCCGTCCATGCTGATTGTCTTAGCGGATCAATCCAGCTGGAACCAGTAGCTGTAATCCTGAGAATAGTTGTTGATTATGACGTTGTGGATCACGACGTTGTACTTTACTCCCGTCCTGATGCCGGATGTCCTCCAGCGAAGGTTGTTTGGAACGCCGTAACCTTCGTTGTCAAACTGCAAGTCCTTGATCTGATAGACTTTATTTTCTGTCTCAGAGGTGATCGCGATAGAGGCTGAAGCAAAGTTCACAACGTTGTTGCCCCACTTGGCGGATTTGTTCGTAATTGCGGTGAAAGACATCATCACGCTGTCGTCGTAGAGCTCCTTCGGGTAGTTTTCAAAGGGGTAGGCGACAAATTCGATATCGCTCGCCGAGATATCCTGCTGGGCTCCGCCGATGACGTGAACGGCCGCTCCGAGCACGAACGTATTTGCGCCGTACTGTCCGGAGCCGAATCCCTCGCTCCTGCCGTAGGAGATCTCTGCGAGCCACGGGTCAAGGAACCATCTGCGGTGGCCGAGCTCCTCGACATTCTCTTCGATCATGAAGCCGTCGACGATCGCTGCATCGTCAATTTCGGGCTGGTAGCTTGCCATCGTTATGTGGATGTTGCTGGAGCTGCAGCCCTCCAGAGCGTCGTCGGAATAGCATTTCCATGACGAGTCGGGGAAGTGGCTGAGCTTCTGGTTCGCCGCGATAACGAGCGAGCATTCGGCGACGATGTCGTCAAATTCGTCGGTATAGACGACCGGCGGAAGTTTGTGGATCGCCCTGAGGTGGTTGAGACGCTCCAGAACGATGTTTTTTGTCCCGTCGCTCGGGTAACCTGCAACGCACTGAGCTATATCCGGGTCGGATTCGTAGGCAGGAAAATCTTCGCAGGAATCAGATGTGTCGCCGGTGTCGCCGGAATCGGTCGAATCGCCGGTATCAGTCGGTTCGGTGTCGCCGGAATCTCCGCTCTCTCCGTCGGGCTGAGCCGTGCCTGAATCGGAGAGATCCTCGTCAGGTTCCTCCTCTTCATCCTGAGTGCCCGTCGAGCCGCCTCCTATCCCGCCTGAAGAACCGCCGCCTCCAGGTCTGTTTGCATTGTCGGGACGTTCAACGTGTTCAACATCGTTGTCGGTTTTGCCGGATACGTCGCCGTCGTAACCGCTGTCACCGCCGTAAAAGTTATTATCTCCTCCTCCTCCGCAGGCTGCGAAAAGCGTCAGAATCGAAAGGAACACGAAAAATTTTGCTGTTTTCATATCCTACCTCCAGCTGATGATTAAGCAGTTTACTTGAAAACTCCCTGAAAAAAAGTAAAACCCGAAGGTTGTAAGTTCTTTTTTCAGTATATTTTATGTATTTTAATAATTGGAGGTAGAGATGCTTAAACGAGCGGGTTTGGCGCTTTTTTTGTCAGTTTTTGCACTGACACTTTCAGCGGTCGAGCCGAAGCCTGTCCTCGGACAACTTGTCGAAAGGGAGGACGGCAGACTTTATGACACGTTTTACTATCACATGAAGCTTGGTCCGCAGTATCTGCTGCAGCTTTATGACCAGATCGCAATACCGCACAGTGTAAACCTTAAAATGCTTGACGCTGTCGAGTTCAACGGCGTCAAAATTTCCGATATGCTCGGCGAAGTCACGTACGACATCGACAACTACAGAGCTTTCAGGATCGCGCTTGACAAGTCGGACAGGGCAAACTGGATGCAGGTGAGGAACCTTCTCGCTGCGAAAAACATAGCTGCGTGGCCGGTCCTGACCTACTATGCGCCGGATCATCTGATCGTTCTTGACGGAACGATGAGGATCCACTTCTACGAGTCGACATCTGCCGAAGAGCAGCAGAGGATCATGGATATGTTCAACTTGAAGGTCGTCGAGATCGTTGACGACAACTTCTATTCGGTCGAGCTTCCGGTCGGCGTGGATCCGTTTGCATTCGCCAACATGCTTTACGAACGCGGTCTCGTCCACTGGGCACAGCCTAACTGGCCCTGGTATTACAAAGAGAGGAAGGTAACGCCGAACGACCCCTATTTTTCGAATCAGTGGCATCTTCCGCAGATCAACTCTCCGGCAGCATGGGAGACTGAAACAGCCGAGGGAAGGGATGACGTCAGGATCGCCATCATCGACAGCGGCGTCGATTTGACCCACCCTGACCTGAACGTTCTCACGAGCGCAGGTCTTGATGTCGTCGGAAACACCGGCGGCGGTCCTTTGACCAGCCAGGACGACCACGAATCTGTTCCGCACGGAACCGCCTGCGCAGGTCTTGCGGCGGCAAAAACCAACAACGGTATCGGTGTTGCCGGAACATGCTGGGGCTGCCCGATCATCCCGATCAGATTCCTTTCGACCTATCAGGCCGGTGATACCTACAAGGCCATCAAACACGCAGTAGACAGCGGTGCGTGGGTCGTAAGCAACAGCTGGGGCTGTCAGGACAGCAACCCTTACACCGGAGCCTGCACGACCTGCCCTGCGGACAACAGCAGCTCGCAGGGAATAAGCTACGGTATCGCGAACGGCCGCAACGGCAAGGGAACGATCTTTTTGTGGGCTGCCGGAAACTCTCACTGCCCGACATCCAACCAGCAGTTTTTACATGACAACAATATGCTGACAGTCAGCGCTCTCGGCAGTAACGGCGGCATGGAGAGCTACTCGAACTACGGTGCCGAAGTCGACATCAGCGCCGGTGCCGGTGCCGCAACGACCGATATCCAGGGCAACCAGTATGGCTACGCATTATCTTATGGCGGTCTTGGAAGCCTTGACAGCAACGGTGACTATACAAGCGGATTCAGCGGGACCAGCGCGGCGACACCTGTCGCGGCGGGAGCCGTTGCTCTTATGCTTGCAGGCGCTTCCGATCTCAGCTTCTCCGGTGCTATGAACTGCATCAAATCGTCCGCCTATAAAACGACAAAAGCGTGCAGCGAAGGTAACTGGACGACACAGTCCGACGAATGGATCGCAAGCGGTTCAGCGGAACATTCACCCTGCTTCGGTTTCGGCGTCGTCGATGCCAACGCTATGCTTGTCGGAGCTAAAAACGGAACATGCGGCGCATGTATCTCGACAGCTAAAGTCGACGGCTGCTTCGGCGACTACAACGGCAGAGACGATGACTGCAGCGGCACTGTCGACGACGACTGCTCGTCTGGCGGAAAAGGACGTGCCGGATCAGCGTGCAGCGATGCAGACGACTGCATCAACACTGCAGTAAATCCGATCTGTCTTACCGGAGAGGGCTGGACCGGCGGTTACTGCTCGGCGAACTGCACCAGCAACAGCGACTGCTACAACGGCTCGGGCAAGGTCGAGTGCTACGAAGGCCACTGCATCGCGAAGTGCAGCTACAACGAGGTCAGAAGCGGCTATTCATGCATCGCCCAGAAGATCCTTCCGGCGGGATCGGTCGCAACGGCAAACTGCGGAAACGACGTCAAGGAGGAGGGCGAAGTCTGCGACGGCGACACGAAGACCTGCCACAGCATTGACAGCAGCTTCACGGACGGTTATGCGATGTGCAGAGCCGACTGCCGCGGTTACGATACTTCGACATGTTCAGGCGGCGGCGGATCCCTCTGCGGCAACAAGAATATCGATGCCGGCGAGATCTGCGACTCAGAGACGATCCCCTGCAAACAGCTGGCGGGAGCTCCTGAGGGAGGAACGGCAAAGTGCGCAAGCGACTGCCTCAGCTGGGACCGTTCAGGATGTTACGATAACGACGGCGGCAACGGCGGCGGAAATGAAGGCGGCAACGGCGGCGACGGAGACCATTCGCTCTGCGGAAACGGCTTCGTAGATGCCGGCGAACAGTGCGATGACGGTAACAAAATGGACGGCGACGGCTGCTCCCAGTACTGTATGTTCGAAGACGGCAAGTCTCCCAAGAAAAAATCTTCAGGCTGCTCGGCTCTGATCCTTTAATTTTTCCCGTAAATTCGCAGATAAACCTCGAACAGGAGAGAACATGAAAAAATCCAACATCTTACACCTTTATTTGGCGGTCACGCTGATCTTTGCGCTTTTGACCGTTTCCTGCGGCGGAGATTCAAAAAACGATACGCCGGACGGTGACACCGCAGAACCCGACAGCGATGTCGAAGAGATCTACGGAGATCAAGAGCCGGAGCCTGACAGCGACGCGCCTTCAGGCAGTGATTACGAACCTTCCCAGGACTATGCTCCGAGCGAAGATTTCTCAGAAGGGCCCTACGGCACGGAATACGGTGATATCGCCGGAGATTTTACTCTCCCGACAGAGGACGGAGAGTGGAATTTCGCCTCGAACTACACTCACGACGACAGCTACATTTTTGTTATCTACAGAGGCGGTTCGATGAACAGCAACAACAAAATGTGGTCGACTTCTCTGATGAATCTCTTTGATGCCTCGCCGATGAATGTTCACTACTTTTTCGCAGTCTACACTGACAAAAATGATACTTTTGAGGCTAAGACCGCAGAGATAAGGGAGAATATCGAAGAGGCTGTATCCGCTACCGGAAATATCGAGCTCAGGGAACGCACTCACATCGTCTCGAGGCCGCTTCCGGAGATCGACTGCTGGCTTACACGCTGGGCTGAGAAAAATTCCGAAGTCTTCCTTGGGATCGACCGTTTTCAGAGGCTCCGTGCCGGAGGATCCTTCGCGAGCTGGCAGTCCTCGACCGATCCGATGATCGAAAACATCATGAAGGAGGCCGAATATTACAACTACGAATGGGAACTTGAGGCCTTTTTGAAGGAAAACGAACAGAAAACCAAGAAGATCCAAGGACTTGACGGAGTGCCTTTCGAGGCTGAAGGCTGGACGAAGAACATCTACTTCAACGTCGATTTCGGCACTTTCGAGGGCAACGGTTCGCTTTATATCCTCTTTGAACAGCTTTGCAGCGACCCGAAGGACTGTGAGTGGGACAGGCTCGAACGCCTTTTCCTCTGCGACGACGGCGAAGATGAGTGCTCGATCGAGATAGGCCGCTGGATCACGACCTACGGCAGAAGCGGCAGATGGCTCACAGACATCTCTCCGCTGATCCCGCTGCTCTCCGGCAGGGAGAACGCAAGGCTCAGGCTGACTGTCGACGGCGACAATTACGTCAACAACCTCGATTTCCTCTATATCTCAGATGAAATGGAACAACCTTCTGAAATTATAAGGCTTTATCATCAGACAGAACAGTTCACCGAAGAGTACAACGACAAGTTCGGGACCCTGAATTTCGAGCTTACCGATGTGAAAAAAGCCAAAATCTACGCCTTTATCACCGGTCACGGAAACGGCTCGGAACAGGCGAACTGCGCGGAATTCTGCCCGTTTGAATCGATTTTCAGCGTGAACGGAGAGGATTTTCAGTTCGACTTTGCCAATGCCGGCACCTCAAAGGGCTGCTACAAAAAGGTGAGCGACGGTGTCGTACCGAACCAGTACGGCTCCTGGCCTTACGGTAGAGCCGGCTGGTGCCCGGGTCTTGACGCGAAACTGATCGAATTCGATGTCACCGGGTCGCTTGTAAGCGGCGAGAACACCTTCGGTTATTCGGCTCTTCTCGACGGAAAGACCTATTCGCCGGTCGTTACCGATCCAAGCGGCTACCGTGCCGAGATATACCTTTCGAGCTATCTTGTTATCTGGAAAAATTAGTCTTCAGATCTTGTCGTAAAGATCATAGAAATCGCCGGGCTGCGGCCCTTCATCGTAGGCTTTGAGCCACTCCTGATATTTTTCGGTATTTTTTAAAAGAGCGGTGATTTCAGCCATCTGCTTCTTGAAGCGCGGCATACGCCTGCTGTCGAGCTGCGGAGTCGCGATCATCTTGATTTTAAGCGGGTTCAGCCAGTTCCCCTTCGGATCCTTTATGCCCAGGTGAAGGTGCGGGCCGGTGCTTCTGCCTGTGTTCCCGACCGATGCGATCCTCTGACGCGCCGAAACCACTGTTCCGACGCTGACGTGGAAGGCGCTCAGATGGAGATAGAATGTCTTTGTATTGTCGGCATGGTTTATCGTGACCTGCTTGCCTCCGAGCGGTGTCTGCTTTACCTCGATGACTCTGCCTGGAGCTACAGCGTAAACCGGGGTCCCGACCGGCGCTCCGTAATCGACTCCCTGGTGTTTGACCATTTTTCCTGTTATCGGATGGCGTCTGACACCGAAGGGGCTCGTGATGCGGATGGTATCGAGCGGAAGCCTCATCGCACTTGGGATCAGAGCCTTCCCTCCGACTGTGTAGTGAGCGTTGAAAGCCGACTTGGGATCCTCGTCCTCGTAGCGGAAGGCCTCGTGGAAACCTGCCTGTTTGCCTTCGTAGGAGGCGTAAAGCACCTTCGAGCCTGGGACCTGCTGGTTCCGGTAGTATTTGTCCTCGACCAGGATGCGGTACTTGTCTCCCCGCCTTGCGTCAGTGCTGAAGCTGACGATGCACTCAAGGATTCCGACAGTGACGGCGCGGATGTTTCTTGTAACGTCGTCTCTTTTGACGAGCGACTCGTTCAGCGACGATTCGATCGAACCCTCGATGATGCGGAACCTGCGCTCTGTCGGCAGGATCTTTGCCGTGTATTTGAGCTTCTTCTCGGCCGGATCGCGTTTCAGGATATGGAAAGTGACGATGTCGGGATAGTAGACGAACTCGTCGATGTTGCCCTCTTTGTCGAACTTTACCTTGAAGTCTTCACCAGCCTTTATCTGCGTGAGATCGACCTCGTACCTTATCGCGTTGCTTATCTCCATCGCGTGTTTGAGCTGAAGCCCGGGGATTTTGAGCAGAGCCTCCTCTATTCCCTTTTTCGGGAGGATCTTGCCGTGGAGATAGCCTTCGCTGTCGGTATCTGCAGCGTCCTTGACGATGGTCTCCTCCTTTGCGTTCGGAATGTCCGAGGATTCGATGTCATCCTCGTTTTTTGAGGCCTGGATCAAATCAGGAGCCGCATCGGCCGCGTTCTCTTCCGCTGTTTCGTCGATTTTTCCGGCTTCTGCCGGAGTATTTACGGTATCATTTGCCGGTTTGGCCGCTGTTTCCGCTTCAGGCTTTACGGCTTTTCCGGCAACCGGTTTGATCTCTGCTGGCGGAGTCTCCGCTTTTGCGGCGTCTGAAGTGCTTCCGGTTTCGTCACCGGCGGATTCAGAGCTGATTTTTGCAAAGACGACTATGGCGGCAAGAATAAGTGCAACTATAAATAAAAATATAGATGAAAATCTGTTCTGACGGCGTGAATCCATCTCTTCTCCTGCTATTTGCTAAACTTTTCTTTAAGCGCCTTTTCGACGTTCGGCGTTACGAACTGCGAAAGGTAGGAGGCGTTTTTGCCGGCGATCTCCTTTACGAGGCTTGACGAGAGGCAGGAAAACTTGTCGGATGTCATGAAGAAGACCGACTCGATCTTCGGCTGGGTCGCACGGTAGGCGGATGCCAGCTGGAATTCGAACTCAAAGTCGGTGACGCTCCTGACGCCCCTGATCACCGTAAAGATATTCAGGCGCTCGGCGAAATCGACAAGAAGATCGTTGAAGATCGTAACGGTCACGCGGTCGTTGCCCCTGAAGATCTCCTCGATCTGATCTTTGCGCTCCTCGGCGGTGAAGAGCGAGCTCTTGGTCTTGTTCTGACCGATCGCGATGTTGACGGTATCAAAGATTTTGAGAGCCCGCGAAACAATGTCGAGATGCCCCAGGGTAAAGGGGTCGAAGCTTCCGGGATAGATTGCTGATTTCGACATCTGGACTGCGCCGGAGCTACTCTTTGTCTGCCTTTTCCGCCGCTTCAGCCGGTTTGGGCTCTGCCGGAGCCTGCTTTTCAGCCTCGCTGCTCTTCATTTTCGCGTTGATCTCGTTAAAGAGCTTGAACGCCTTTTTGTAATATTCGTTCGTCTTGGGAACGCTCTTCATTATCTCGTTGAGGCGGTCGATCGCAGCCTTCGGATCTTCATCCTTCAAGACCCGCGCTTCGGAGTAGAGCTCCTTCGCCTTTTCGTCCTGTGCCTCGGGATCGCTCTCTTCGAGTTCCTCGACTGTTACATTTTTTATAGGTCTGCCCTGCGGCATACTCTGTTTGATGTGGTAAACCTCGTCCTCAACCATTCTTCTTTCGGAAGGATCGTCGACTTTTTTGATGTAGGCGTTGAAGTAGGGGATAGCCTTTGCCGCCTCTTCGCGCTCTTTGTAGATGTAACCGATTTTTTTCAGCGCCTCGATGTTGCTCTTGTCGTTGCGGATAGTCTTTTTGAAGAATGCGAGGGCCTTGTCGAGCTGTCCCTTTTCGTAGTAGATGTTTCCGATCCTGAAAGCGGCCTCCTTGTTGCCGTTTTTGTCTGCAAGAAGGAGATACTTCAGAGCATCGTTTTTCTTGTCGAGCTGCAGGAAACTTTCGCCGATCTCGAGGTAAGCCTCGCGGAGAAGGTTCTTTGAAGTGATCTTTTTGAAGTAGTTGAGCGCCTCGCGGTAGTCATCCAGATTTTTATGGATGATACCTTTGACAAGAAGAAGGCTCTGGTTCGAAGGCTCGATCTTTTCGGCAGCCTCGATCTTTTCCATCGCTCCCTTGAAATCTCCCTGCTTGGAGAGGATCCTTGCGTAGAGCATGTAGTTGTCGAAGTTGTTCATATCAAGGGTAACGGCTCTGCTGATCTCCTCGGCTGCCTCTTCGTATTTCTTCTGGTGGTAGAGGACGCGTGCCTTGAGATAGTAGACAGCGTAGTTCTGGTTGTTGTAGAGAAGCGCCTTGTCGATATACTTTATGGCTTCATCGTATCTTTTCAGATGGAACGTCGCGTTGCCGAGCGAAACCAGGCTCTTGTACATGCGTTTTTCGTTGTAGTCTCTCGATTCGAGAAGCTTGATGACGGAACTCCACTTTTTCTCCTTTTCAAGCGATTCTGCATAAGCCTGGAGATATTCATAACGTCTCGGATCCGACCTGTGGGCGCGGGCGAACATCTCCGAAGCCTCGATATATTTCTGGCTGTCGGTCAGGAAGCGGCCGTAGTAGTACCAGACTCTTTCGTCGCCGTCGGTATTCTTCTGGACTGCGGATCTGAAGTACTGGGCAGCCTGCTTGTAGTTCGCCTCGGCGTGCTCGAGGATTCCCATGACCAGGAAGTACGAATAGTTGTTCTGATTCAGTTTTTCCAGGGTCTTTGCAATGGGTTTTATCTCATCGATCCTGTTGAGTTCGAGCAGGATAGTGCTGTTTGCGATGTAGGGCTCGATGTATGACGGGTCAGCCTTGATGGCCGCGTCGTTCAGCTTCATAGCCATGACCTTGTCATCGACATTGAAGTAGATCCTTGCGATCCTTGTGAGAAGCTGCGGGCTCTTGATCGCCGGGATATCGAGCTTCGCGAGTTCGAGGTAGATCTTGTCCCTCTGTTCAAGAAGAACGTAGATCTCGGTCTTACCGACAATGGCGCTGGAGTATCTCGGGTTGATCGCGAGAGCCTTGTCGTAGTATTCCTGAGCCTTGCTGGCATTGTGCTGCTGAACGTAGAAGTCGGCAACGATCGTAATGGTTTCGACATCGTTACGGTTGATCTCGAGAGCCTTTTCGTAATTTTTGATCGCCTCTTCGCGGAAGTCTTTCCTTTGTGCGACCTGAGCCAGCATCTTGTAGTAGCCGATCTTGAGGAAGTCCTCGGATCTGGCTACGATGTTCGGATCGACGCTCTTCAGGAAGGTGTAAGCTTCGTCGAGCTTGGCCTCGCTGTTCATAAGGATCTTCGCCTTGAGAAGGTACGCCTTGATATAGTTAGGAGTCGCCGAAATGATCGTGTTCAGGAATGCGAGAGCCGCCTGTGCGTCGCCGTTGTCGTATTTGATGTTGGCCAGCGCATACATGATCTTTGTGCTCTGCTTGTTTTCCTGAACGGTAAGTCCCTTGTTGAAGAACGCCTCTGCGTTTGTCAGATTGTTCTTGCCCTGAGCCAGAAGACCGAGAATGTAGAAGATCTCGGAGTCGTTTCTGTCGGAAAATGGCTGAAGCAGCTCGGCTGCCTTGTCATACTCTTTCTGCTCATAAAGATAGAGAGCCTTGGCTTTGTTGAGATCTATGTTTTTCGGATCTTTTTTGAGTGCGATATCGGTCTTTACTGCGATATCGGATGATGATTCGACACGTTTGTTGTAAGAGATAAGGAGGTTGAGCTTGATCTGTCCGTCGAGTCCGACAGCGCTCGGAGCAGAATCGTCAGGGCGCAGATACTGTTTCAGGACGTTGATGCTGTTCATGTAGCTCTCCGGCATGTCCTGATCCAGAGCTGCCCGGACATCTGCGAGAGTTCCCGTGTTCTGGGCAATCGATTCGCTGATGTTTTCAAGGACATCCGTGGATTCGTGCATCCTGCTTTTGCTGAAGAACCAGTAGCCGCCGACTGCGAGCAGCGCGACGATCGCGACTGAAGCGACGGCGATGACTATCTTGGCAGCCACTGGGTTTGCTCCGCCTTTTGTGGGCACGATCTTCTTCGGAACGGGATTCTCGGTGACTTCGCGCATGTCGTCCGGAACGAAGGTGTGCTCGACGGGAGTTGCGTTTGTCTCCTCGTGTTCGTTCTTTTCTACACTGATTGAGAAATTGTCCTGGACGATCGCCGTCCCCTCTTCGAAAAGGTCGTCGGAGATAAGATCGTTTTTATCGACCGAAAGGTCGTCCGCCGCCTTGTTCGGAGCGTTCCCGCCCTCGCCGAAGAGATCCTCGATAAATTCGTCCTTGACATCGCCCTGTGGCTTAGCACCGGAACCGAGGTCACCGAAAAGGTCGTCGGATCCTCCACCGATCCCGCCGAAGAGATCCTTGTTCTCGTCGGGTGAGAAGGGGTCTGCAAACGGGTCGTCGTTCTGGCTTTTCGGTACTCCGGCACTGTTGTCTTCAAGTGAAAATTCGCCCGGCGCCTTTTTGACGTCGAGACCGCCGTCCAGATTGCTGTCGGAGAACTCGTTCGCGTTGAAGAGCTCGTCGCTTGAGGACTGGATGTCTATCTTTTCGTGGCTGCTGGCTTTTCCCAGACCCTCGGCACTGTTGATTATGCTGTCGAGGGAGAGATTCTCGTCGTCGCCGAAGAGCGGATCCTCCTTCTCGTCCGGCTTGGTGTCAAAAATCGAGTCCAGGCTGCTTTTTGCCTTTTCGGCAGTAAAGCCTTCTCCGTTGTTCGAGGGGACTTCCGGCTCGTCGAGACCCGTGGTGAAGGTCGCATTCGATGCAAAAAGATCATTACCGTTCGATGCGTCCGGAGTCGCCTCCGTGTTTTTGAAGAGATCGAAATCATCGTTCTGTTTCGGCGCTTCGTCAGGCGCGGCATTGGCTTGAGGATCGTTTTGGATCTTCTGCTCAAGCCTTTCCGGCTGCTCCTCTTCGTCTTTGTGAGCCGGATCCTTTTTGACGCGGTATTTCGTCTGACAGACGGAACACTTTACAAGGAGACCCTTTTCCGGGATCTTCGAATCATCGATTTTGTAAACCGTTTTGCAGTGAGGACATGTGATTTTCATAGTTAAAACCCTTTTTTCAAGTTGTGTATTTTACATCGTTGTAATGTTTCTCAAAAACTTCGAGCAGCCGAAGCCTGTGGCTAAATCGACCCCTTCAGCGAGTCTTTTTTGCGCACATTCCTTTAAAAACCCGGAGATCTTTTTTTGAGCCGTGATGCGGATCTTTCCGTCGTCATCAAGCCCGATATAACCAAAATTTCCGAATATTTTCAATAAATCAAGTAACTTGTCTTTGTCGATCCCGATCGCGCCGGTGAGCTCGGCGACAAAGGTCTCTTCATTATCTTCGAGGATAGTCTCCTCGTCCTGAAGCGCAAAGCGGCAGGCAAGCGAAAGAAGCTCGACATGCTGTCTGCTGTACTGCGTGAGCGGCTCGATACCGTCGTAAAGCCTTGCCGAGTAGCGTACAAACATCCTGAAGGCTGCCTCCGGTTCCTTGGCAATGTAATCGGCGGCTTCAGCCCGGTCCATGGCCTCAAGCTGCGTTTCACCGGCTGCCACAGCCGAATAGGGGGCCGGTCTTTGAAGGAGAGAGCACTCTTCGCCGAAAAAGTCGCCTTCGGAAAGAGTGTAGCTTTCACCGCGTGTCTCGATCTTCACTTTCCCGCTTTTGATGACGAAAAGCGAACCTGAAAAGGTCCCTTCGCGGACGATCGGCTCTCCTGGATGAAAGACTTTCAACATTCGCGGCTACTCTCCGGTTTTATCAGCAGTTAAAAAGCATCCGCAGTTGTCGACCTTTTTGATAAACTCGCGGAAGTTGTGAAGAGCGGTCCCTGATATCGAATGCTCGATCTTGCAGGCCGTATCGCTTGCCTCAGTCTCGTCAAGGCAGAGGATATCCTTGAAGAAATGGCTGAAAAGCACATGCCTTTCACGGATATCGACAGCGATTTTATGACCCGTTTCGGTGAGTGTGATGTTGCCGTTCATCCGGTGGATGATGAGCCCTTTTCGGGTCAGAAGCTGCAGAGCGCGGGTAACTGTAGCCCGTTTTACGCCGAAGTTGTCGGCAAGGTCCATGTTCCTGACCTCGCGTTTCGTCTCCATGAGCTCGAGGATGGCCTCAAGGTAATCTTCCTGGGTCTCGGTCAGCTTTTGTTCGTTCGTGTTAGTTGTTTCCATGTTTTACCCGATAGATGGCCACAGCTTTTTCGACCAAAAGCTGTGCAAGTTTGCATTTTGTTATGTTGTCGAACTTTTCGGTTGAATTTTCCGTGATGAAGAGGACCGAGTTGCTGTCGGAGCCGAACGGCGAAAAATTATCCGAAACTTTGTTGGCAACTATGAGATCGAGCTTTTTCCTTTTCAGTTTGGCAAGCGCGTTCTCCCTGAGGTCGTCCGTCTCGGCTGCAAATCCGATCCTTACGGCACCAGGCTTTGTCCAGTCTGCGGAGGCCGCGAGGATATCGAGCGTTTTGTCAAGCGTGAGCTCTATCGGCGCCTCGCCCTTTTTTATCTTGTGCGGAGCCTTGACCGGCGAGTAGTCGGCAATAGCGGCGCTCATTATGAAAATATCTGCGTTTTTGACGTTTTCTTTGACGATCTCGGCTGTTTCTGCGGCTGTAGAGCTTTTCAGGAGAGCGTATCCCGGGTTGAAACCAGGCACGGCGTTGACTCCCAGAAGCGTGACCTCTCCGCCTGCAGCAAGCGCTGCATCCGCGATCTCGAATGCCGTTTTGCCGGATGAGCCGTTTGTAATAAAGCGGACGGGATCGATATATTCACGGGTTGCGCCGCCGGTGACGAACCAGCTTGTTCCGCGTGCCGGCTTCGGAGTCAGGATCTTGACCGCCTCTGCCAAGATCTCACGCGGCTCGGCCATCCTTCCGGGCCCGGTCACGCCGCAGGCAAGTACGCCGGAGGATGGATCCATAACGTGAAAAAGCGCTCTGCTCTTAAGCGCTCCGATGTTGTTCTGGTTCGCAGGGTTCAGGTACATCGCGCTGTTCATAGCCGGCGCGATCAGCACGGGAGATGTAGCTGCCGCAAGGATCGAGGTCGCCAGATCATCGGCGATCCCGCAGGCGGCTTTGGCGATGATGTTTGCCGTAGCCGGTGCGACAATGATCAGATCGACATCCTGGGCCAGAGTGATGTGGGTGATCTTTGACGAGTCGGGAGCTTCGAAGGTGCCGAAGAGCGGCTGTCTGCCCGAGAGGGATTCCCACGTGGCCTTTCCGATGAAATTCAGCGAGTTTTCAGTGCCCACGACCTGTACCGATGCACCACAGCCTGTGAGCTCGCGGAGCAGGAAGACGGATTTGTAGGCGGCGATCCCTCCCGAAACGATCATCAGTACGTTTTTGTTTTTCAGAATACCAAAATCCATAGCGGTGCACAGTGCAGTTACGAAAAAATCGCTATATAATACTAATTGAAAATTAATAAACAAAAAATTTATGCTGGCAGACCTTTGATACATAAAAGATTTTTCTTGATTTTTTTCCGTGCGTTTGTATGTAAGTCCCGATTTAGGTTCTTGTCTCTATTCTCTGCGTGTTTCTTTTTTTACCAATAAAGCGTGAGGTTTTTGAATGTGGAGCGGGAGAGCGAAAGATATATTTTTAAAGCTTGAGCCTTTGGCAAACAAAATGGGGCTCAAGGTCGTAGAGCTTGATCTGCCGACAGGGCAGAACGGTGTTTTCAGAGTCTATCTGGATACGCTTTCGGGCGAAAAGCCGATCTCGATCGATGAGTGCAGCCTCTTCAGTCCGGTTGTCAGCGACTTCCTCGATGCAAACGATTTTTTTCCCTTCCGTTACTATCTCGAGGTCAGCTCTCCGGGGCTCGACAGGCCCTACAGACGCTGGGACGAGCTGCATGACGCGATCGGAAAAACGCTTAAAATAAAGCTTTCGGAGCTTGTTCAGGGGCGCAAGAGGATAATCGCCGAGCTGGTGTCGGTCGACGATGAAAAGGGCGAATTTACGGTCCGCCTTGACGACGGTTCCGATTTTGTAATAGCAAAAGGTTTTGTTAAAAAGATAAATGAGGTCTGGAAAGAGGAGAAAAAAAATGAGCGAAAAATTTGAATTGAGGGAATTGATCGACCAACTGGTCAAAATGAAGGGAATCAAGCGTGAACTCATCATCGATATCGTCAAGGAGGCACTCTACCGCGCAGTCAAGAAAAAACTCGGTGAGAATGCCGATGTAGATATCGAATACGATGATTCAACCGGAGACCTGCAGGCGCTCTATTTCCGCGAGGTCGTAGAGGAAGTCGAGGACGATCTGCTCGACATTTCGCTGCCGGATGCCCAGAAGCTTGATCCGAACGCAATGCTCGGCGACAGCCTCGGCGTCAAGATGGATTCCGCGGAGCTCGGCAGGATCGCGGCTCAGGTCGCTAAACAGATCATTCTCCAGAAGCTCAAATCGCTCGAAAGCAAGAATACATACGATGAATTCAAGGACAGAAAGGGCGAGATCGTTACAGGCACTGTCAGAAGGATCGAGCGCAATATGATCTTCGTCGATATCGGCAAGGCCGAGGCGTGTCTTCCCTACAGCCAGCAGATCCCGCGTGAAAGGTTCAGGACGAACGACAGGATCAAGGCTCTTATCTCCGATGTCAGCGAGTCCAACCAGGGCTGCAGCATCAGGCTCACGAGGATCGACCCGAAGTTTATAATCAAGCTTTTTGAACTTGAAGTGCCTGAAATAGCTGAGAAAATCGTCAAGATCGAAGGCGTTGCGAGAGACCCGGGACACCGTTCCAAGATCAGCGTCAGATCGATCGACCACGATGTAGATCCGGTCGGTGCATGTGTCGGCATGAAGGGTACGAGGATCCAGAACGTCGTTCACGAACTTAACGGCGAAAAGATAGACATCATCCCGTGGGATGAGGATTCCGTAAAGTATATCTGCAACACGCTCTCACCTGTAGAGGTTTCGCAGATCATTATCGACGAGGGCGCCCACAGCATGGATGTCATCGTTCCCGACGACCAGCTTTCGGTCGCGATCGGTCGCGGCGGTGAAAACGTAAGGCTCGCAAGCCAGCTCACAGGCTGGAACATCGACATCCAGAGCGAAAGCCAGATGCAGATGATGCTTGAAGAGGCGAAGAGAAGGCTGCTCTTCATCGACGGGATCGACGAGAGCATTGCGGATTCTCTGATCAAGCTCGGCTTTACGACGCTCGAAGACCTTGCGGTCGCCGAACCAGAAACGCTTGCAGAGTTCCCCGATATTTCGACCGAAAAGGCTAACTCGATCATCGAGCAGGCAAAGAAGATGCTTGAGACCGGTCTTGAAACAGTCGAGATCGACGAGGCGCTCGAGAAGAAACTCGACGTTCCGACAACGACACTGAAGTGCGTCAACGAGGAGCTGGCTCAGCATCTCGCGGAGAGGGGTTACATCACTCTCGCCGACATCCAGAGCGAACCGGACACGGATTCCTTCGCGAAAAACGCGGAGATCCACGTCCGCCGTGCAAGACAGATCCGTTTCGCGCTTCTTACCTATATCGAAGAGCTTAACGGGACACGCAGGACGCTCAAGAACGTCAAGTCGGAAGCCGACGCTATTTTTGATTTCAGCAGAATAGAGACGAATGACGACTAAACAGCACGCTGAGCCGGAAAAGGTGTCGAAAGGCGGACACGCAACGAAAGAACGCACCTGCATCATCTGCGGGAAGACTGCCCCGAAAGGCGAGCTCCTGAGGTGGATAGCGTCAAACGGAACTGTTTCGCCGGACTGGACCCAGAAGCTCGGCGGAAGATCCGTCTACACCTGTTTTTCGTCCAGGTGCCTGAGCGGGATATATTCAAAGCGCTTTAATCCCGCCTTCTGCGACAATTTCGCCGGTTTCGGGATCGATAAGTCACAGATATTTGATTTTGTTAAAGAAAACGCGCAGAGATCGAGAGACTGGTACTTCAACATCTGCCTCAAAAGCGGGGTATTGGTGAAGGGTCAGAACCTCATTGCCGAATCAGCCCGCGCCGGAACTGTATTTTCAAGGCTCTTTTTTGCCGAAGACGCGGCGGAAAACACCGTCTCTTTTACGGAGCGCGCCCTGGGCCTCACAGGTATCAGGCTCGATCTCAAAAAAGAGGAGCTCGGCGGTCTTTTTGACGGGCGCGAGGTCTCTGTTTTTGCGCTCAAACCATCCGAACAATCGGAAAAACTCGTTTTTTATATGTATTTGTCAGGTTTTTTTACTCATCAGGAGAAGTGATCTATGCCAACTAAGATTAAAGATCTTGCTACTGAACTTAATGTTGAACAAAAGGAGATCAAAGAGTTTCTCATGACAAAAGACAGCAGTTACTCGATAAGGTCTGTCAATGTCCATGACGAGCATCTCAAGGCGGTCCGTGACCATTTTTCGGGCACCGCAGGCGGGACCTCAGCGACAACCGTTATCAGGAGACGTCCGGCTGCACCTCAGCCTGAACCTGATGAGCCGAAGCCGCAGACTGTGGTTGTCAAAAAGCGTCCGGCTGCACCTCAGCCTGAACCTGAGCCTGAAGAGGCAAAGCCGCAGACTGTCGTTGTCAGACGCAGCGGAGGAGGGAGGCAGAGGAGCTTCATTCCCATGGACGAGCGCAATAAGCTTGCCGAGCAGAACCAGAACGCCGAGCCGGTCGCAGAGGTCAACCTGCAGGAGGCTAAGCCTGTCGAAGAGGTCAAGCCTGAAGTGATCGAAGCCGTGCAGCCTGAACCAGCTCCGGAACCAGCGCCTGAACCAGTCAAGGAACCCGCTCCGGAACCGGTCAGTGAATCGGACGATGCGGCGGAAGAGCCTATCAGCATCGAGGACGAGCTTAGAAAGATCCGCGAACAGCAGAATGCAGAAGAGAATGTCGGACAGCCCGAAGAGTCTGCCTCGAAGCCTGAACCTGAACGCGAAAAACCGGAATCCAAGAAGAGTCCTGAGCCTGACGAGGATGAAGATGACGAGGAAGATAGTCACTTTAAACACAAAGAAAAAAACAAAAACGGAAAGAAAAAGGTAATAGATTTCGACAACACCTCGGCAAGCCAGCCGAACAGCCAGCAGCGTTTCAACAACAAGCAGAAGCAGAGAAAGGGCGGCGGCGGAGACAGCTCGTCGGGCGGCTACAACAACTACAGCAACCTGACCGGCAAGTTCAGAGGTGTCGACTACACCCAGTTTACCGATGAAGGCGGCGGCGGTTACGAGCAGAAGCGCAGGAAAAAGGACAAGCGTAAACAGCAGAAGCAGCAGCAGGCTCCTCAGGTAAACCCGACGAAGGCCATCAAAAAGGTCCTGAAACTCGAGGATTACGTCCAGGTCGCAGAGCTTGCGAGAAGGATGGGTCTGAAGGCGGCCCAGCTGCTTTCCAAGCTGATGATGATGGGCGAAATGGTCGGGATCAACGACAAGATCTCGTACGACATGGCCCAGCTCCTTGCCGAGGAGTTCGGATTTACAGCTGAAAACGTAGCGCTCAACGAGGAGACCTACATCGAGGTCACCGAAAGCAATCCGGAAAACATGGTCCCGCGTCCTCCGGTCGTAACGGTCATGGGACACGTCGACCACGGCAAAACGAAGCTTCTCGACGCGATCCGTCACACCAACATCGTCGACAGGGAGGCCGGAGGCATCACGCAGCACATCGGCGCATACTCTGTCGAGATCAACGGCGGGAAGATCACCTTCCTCGACACCCCCGGTCACGAGGCGTTCACGGCGATGAGAAGCCGCGGTGCGCAGGCTACCGACGTAGTAATCCTGATCGTCGCAGCCGACGACGGCGTCATGCCGCAGACAGTCGAGGCTATCAACCACGCCAAGGCTGCGAATGTTCCGATAATCGTTGCGATCAACAAAATCGATAAGCCGACGGCAAACCCGGCGAAGGTCAAAAACGAACTTCTTAAGTACGGGATCGTTGCCGAAGAGCTCGGCGGCGAGAACCTCTTCGTCGAAATTTCGGCCAAACAGCGCATCAATATCGACGGTCTTCTCGAGGCTGTCCTTCTCCAGGTCGAGATGATGGATCTCAAGGCAGATCCGACAAAACCTGCCGAGGGTATCGTCATCGAATCGAGGATGGATCCGGGCAAAGGCCCCGTTGCAACGGTCCTCGTGAAGGACGGAACGCTCAAGGTAGGCGACCTCGTTGTCACCGGAACTTCGATCGGTTACGTCAGAAGCATGATGGACTGGACCGGCAAGCGCGTAAAGGAGGCTTCGCCCTCGATGGCTGTCGAGATCACGGGTCTTGACGCCGTTCCGCCGGCAGGTGAAAAACTCTACGTCTTCAAGGACGAGAGGAAGGCGAAGGGTCTGGTCGAGCTCAGGATCAACAAGCAGCGCGAAAAGAAAAACGTCGAAAAGGAGGTCATCTCGATCGAAAAGATCTTTGCTGCCGAACATGAAGAGGTCAAGGATCTTAACGTCATCGTGAAGGGTGATGTCGACGGTTCCGTTGAGGCGATCATCGCCTCTCTCGCAAAAATCGAGCACGAGAAGATCAAGGTCAAGGTCATCCATTCCGGTGTAGGCGGAATCAACGAAAACGATGTCCTGCTCGCAAGCGCATCCCACGGAATAATCATCGGCTTCAATGTCCGTGTTGACAACAAGGCGAAGCAGCTTGCGGCGGCGGAAGGCGTAAGTATTCAGATCTTCTCGATTATTTATGAGCTTATCGATGCTATCAAGGCTGCGATGTCAGGTCAGCTTTCGCCGATCATCAAAGAGGAATATATCGGCAAGCTCGAGGTCCGCGAGATCTTCAAAATCAGGAAAGTCGGCACGATCGCCGGCTGCATGGTTACCGAGGGCAGAGTCCTGAAGGGCTCTAAGGTCAAGCTCGTCCGCGACAATGTCGTTGTCTACAGCGGCAAGCTCGAGACCCTGAAACGCTTCAAGGATGATGTCAAGGAGGTCAAGAGCGGCTATGAATGCGGAACGACCATCGACGGTTACAACGATATCGAAGTAGGCGATATTATAGAATGTTACATCGACAAAGAGTTTAAGGACGAGGTCCTCTGATGGCTGGAGTTATCAGACAGAACAGGGTCGCGGAATCGATCCGCCGCTTCGTCAGCACGCTGGTTTTGAGCGATTTCGGCGGCACTCCGGCTGATTCGATAACGATAAGCCATGTCTCGGTTTCGCAGGATCTGCGTTCGGCGAAGATTTTCTATTCCGTGTTCGGCGAAAAGGATATCCGCGGGATCCAGGAGTTTCTTGAAGAGAATACGAAAAATGTCCGCTTCAAGCTGGCCGCGCACATCAGGAATCTGAAAATGATGCCGGAGATCAGGTTCGTTTACGACGATTCCGTTGAACGGATGATTCGTCTTGAAAAGCTTTTTGATGAACTGAAACACGAGGATCAGGAGAAATAATGGCGGTAAAAGGGCGTTTCAAGTTGCGGAGCTTCGGCAAGTGCAAAAAAATGAGTCTGCTGAAAAAGCTGCTTCTGGCGGCTCTCTGCCTTTTTGTATGTGTGATCGTGGCAGGGATCATCGTCAGTGCCAGATTCAAGCGGGAACTTCCGTCCATCAGCACGGTCAGCGACTACAAGCCGGACTCAGGAACGAAGGTCTACTCCTATGACGGAGAGCTGATTGCGGAATTTTACCATGAAAACCGCAGGAACATCGTCCCGTACGACAAGATCCCGGAAAAGCTGAGGCTTGCGTTCGTCGCAGGCGAGGATTCGTCGTTTTACTCTCATTCCGGCATCGATCCGCTCGGAATCGTCCGGGCGGGCTTCAAGTATCTGACGACCGGCATCAAGCAGGGCGGCAGTACGATCACGCAGCAGCTGGCAAAGTCCTTTGTCGGCACGGAGCGTACCTACAGCAGGAAAATCAAGGATATCCTGCTTGCGATGGAGCTTGAACGCCACCTTTCGAAGGAGGAGATCCTCTATCTCTACCTCAATGAGGTTTATCTCGGAAGCGGTTCCTACGGCGTGGAAGCGGCATCCAGAAAGTACTTCAGCAAGCATGTCTGGGAGCTTGAGCTCGACGAGATGGCGATCCTGGCGGGACTCCCGAAATTCCCGTCGGAGGCCTCCCCGCTCCTCAACCCAGACAAGTCCCTCCGCCGCAGGAATTATGTCCTGAAACGGATGTTCGACGACAAATACATCACACAAAGCGAATATGAGGCTGCTCTTGCAAAGCCTGTGACCACCAACGTCCCGAAGGAACTCTTCCTCGACAAGGCGCCCTATTTCAGCGAGAAGGTGCGGCGCTATCTCCTCGACAAGTACGGCTTTGACAAGCTCTACAAGGAGGGTCTGACGGTTCAGACGACGGTCGATATGCGTGCCACGATGTATGCTCACGAGGCGGTTTTTTACGGGATACGTGAACTGTCGAAGCGTCAGGGATACCGCCGAGGCGAAGAGGAGAGTTACCAGAAGGGCGCAAAATTTGCCGGCGAGGTGACGAACCCGCTCTACACGATCGATCTCAAAAAGGATCTTGAGACCTATCTCAAGCGCCATGAAAAGCAGTTCGGCAAGATAACCGAAGAGAACATCAGAAGCGGTGTTTTCTATCAGGGTGTCGTTCTCGAGACGAGTGAAAAGAAGGCCATGGTCCAGGTCGGCGAGGTAAAAAAACCGATCTACACCGAGGATATGCAGTGGGCGAAACCCTGGAACCCGACAGGTTACTATGTCGCGATAAGGTCCGCATCCGATGTCCTGAAGCCTGGAGACGTCGTTCTTGTCAGGGCGACCGACAAGGCGGGCACGAAGGATGTTTTCGACTTCAGGAACTACAAGAAAAAACTCGGAAACGACTTTTACTTTGTCCTTGAGCAGATCCCGTCGTCACAGGCGGCGATGATCGTCAAGGATCCCTATTCGGGCTACGTCAAGGCTCTGATGGGCGGATATGACTTCGAAATCAGCGAATTCGACCGTACGACGCAGGCCTGCAGGCAGCCCGGCAGCGCCATCAAACCTATTTTTTACTCTCTCGCGATGGAGAAAAAGGGCGAAAACAAAAAGCCGCTCTTTACGCCGGCTTCGCTGATCCTTGATGCACCGGTCACCGTTACCGACACCAACTTCAAGCCTGCGAACTTTGAAAATACCTTCAAGGGCGAAGTCACGATCTGGGAGGCTCTCATCCATTCGATGAATACTCCGGCGATCCGTGTCCTTCAGAAACTTACGCTCTTCGAGGCGATCGAGGGGGCGAAGGCTCTCGGCATCAAAAGCGAGATCAAGCCTGAATTCGGAAGTATGCTCGGCTCGAGCTGTCTCACGATAGACGAGCTGACCGATGCCTATGCGCACTTCCCGAACATGGGAAAATCGCCGCATACGACCTACATCCGCAAGGTTTACGACAAAAACGGCAGGACTCTCGAAGACAATTCGGTATTTTATGACCCGTACATTTCGGCTCCCGAGAAGCTGGAACGTCTTATCTATTTTGCAAAACGTGAGGAAAATCATGTGCTTACGCCTCAGACGGCCTATATAACAAACAAGGTCCTCGAAGATGTCGTCAACAGAGGGACCGCTGCGAGCGCAAAGGGGCTCAACCACTACAAGTGCCAGCGCAAGCCGGAGCCTTCGGAAGAGGAGGGCGAAGCCGAAGCGGGTATCTGCAGCCGTCATGTCGCAGGCAAGACCGGCACTACAAACGACTACTTCGACGCATGGTTTATCGGATATTCGCCGAACTTCGTCGCCGGTGTCTGGGTCGGGAACGACCAGCACGGAAAGCCGATCGGAAGAGTCGAGACCGGTTCGAAGACTGCCCTGCCGATCTGGCGCGACTTTATGGAACGCTATCTTGTCAACTTCCCGCCGACAGATTACGACATCCCAAGCGGCGTAGTCGGGCGGAATATCGATACAAAAACAGGTCTGCTCGCAGATCCGGGACAGGGCGTCAGGATGTACTTCCACTCGGGCACGGAGCCGCAGACATCCGTTCAGGAAAAGGATATTCTTGACCCGTCGCAGAGTGACGGTATATTCTGATCCGGCTTTTTTCTGATAAACCGGGAGGTCCCCATGAAGTCATATTTTTTTGCATTTATCCTTGTTTTATTCTCTTTCCTTTGCCTGAATGCGGCATATCTCGATATTGAGGTCCCGGAGCTCAAGCTTTCGGGATCCGGGGATCATGTAACTCCATCGATCGAGGGTTACGAACTCGACGGTACCGGCGAAAATCTTGTCCTGCCCTACCGGAGACTCTATTTTTCAAGCAAGGTGACGCGCATCGAGGTCCTCGCTAAAGAGGAGATAGTGCTGCCTGCCCCGCTGAAAAAGGGCGCTCCGCTCTACCGTATTTACGACATGAAACCGGTCGTCCCGGCATCTGAAAAAGAGAGCAGGATACCGACGCCGGACAACTTCACGTTTGATCACGCGACGGGCTCGAAACGCGGTAAAAAGCTGTTTTCGTTCAATTTCTATCCGGTTTTTCCGAGCGGCGAAAACAAGATCACGAAGTTGAAAAAAGTCCGTTTCCACTTCGAAAAACATGATCCTGAACCTTTGCGCGGGCTGGGTTCGGGCAGGTCGATGCTTATCCTCACGAACCGTGATTTCGTTGAAAACTCGACGCAGCTCGAAAACTATATCGCGCTCAAAAGGTCGCTCGGTTTCAACGTCGATGTGGCCACCGAAGACAGCTACGGCGGCGGAAACCTTCAGGCTGCGGAGCGCTTCAAAAAGATCCGCGAATACCTGAAGGGAGTCTGCAAAAACTACGATTTCCTTCTGATCATCGCAAATCCTGATCCTTCCGGGAAGGATGTCCCGATGCTTGTCGTGCGCCCCGGAGATGCGGAGGAACCAGGGTACGAGCTTGTTCCGACCGATATTTTCTATGCCGAGCTCAGCGAAGATATCGACAGCTCGGAAAACGGGATCTACGGCGAGCATATCGACTTTATCAGCTTCGATTTCGAGTGGGTCGTCGGCAGGATCCCCTTGTATGGTTCGAATCCCGAGAACCCGGACAGGATTTTAAAGAGAACTATCGATTTTATTAAGGAAGATCCTTCAAAGGCCGAAAACAGGCGGCGTTTTCTCTTCCCGACTACGATCTCGTACTACGAAAAGCAGGACGGGATCTTCAACATGCCGAAAATGGACGGGGCCTATGTTATTGAATTTCTTGAAAATAATGCACTTGTCGATCCGTTTGTCTTTAAAACGTTGGTCGAGTCGGAGGGGCTTGCGCCGTCGGAATTTACGGATAACGACTCTATAAGCTACGATGCCGTACTGAGGAACTGGAACGTCGGCAACGGTCTTGTCTTCTGGATCGGCCACGGAGAGCCGACATATTCGGTCAGGACGATCTGGGAGCGCGACCGCAATGGCAACGGCTATCCGGACACCTATCAGGATCTCGATTATTCAAAGACTTTTGTCGATGTGGCTATGACGAAGCGCATGGAGAGCGAAGTGCCGTTCGTCTTCCAGGGAAGCTGTCTCAACGGAACGATCGAGAGCCCGGGGAGCCTTGCATATTCTGTGCTCCTCAACACGGCGGTAGGCGTTGTCGGCGCTTCGCAGGTCTCTTACGGAGCCATTTTCCCCGGCTACGACCTGAGTTCGAACGATATCTTTTCGTACGGTGTCTCCTTCACGGCTGCACTCATTAACGACAAGATCCCGGCAGTCGACCTTTTCGCCAAAAAGGAGGCGTGGTCGAGCTACGATGTCCTGCTGACGGTGAAGTACGAGACAAACTATCTCGGCGACCCGTCGCTTAAACTCGGTGTAGTCGAGTGCGGGAGCGATTCCGACTGCGACGACGGGCTCTTCTGTACCGGTACCGAAAGCTGCGTCGACGGTTTCTGCAGGAGCAATTTCGACGCTCTTGTCTGCGAAAAAGGTGACGATCCGTGCATCGATATGCGCTGCGACGAGGCCTCCAAAAGCTGCCAGCCCGGAAATCTCCCCGACGGGATCTTCTGCGGCAGGCCGGACGATATGTGCTACGAGGCTCAGGTCTGTCTGAACGGGGTCTGTACGCCGATCGGTGCCAAGGACTGCTCGTCGCTTGATTCCTTCTGCTCGGAGGGTGTCTGCAATCCGCAGAACGGGCTTTGCGAGAAGCAGCCGCTGAATGAAGGTATTGCCTGCGAAACCGGAAAGCTCTGCCTTGTCGACGGAGTCTGCCGGGAGGGTTCCTGCCAGGGCACGTCCCCCGAGATGCCTGAGCCGAAGGCCTGCAGCAGGGTCGAATGCAACGAGATCCAGGGTGTCGTCAATGTCGGCGACGCGTCGCTCAACTGGAGCTCCTGCGAAACCGCCGACGGCTATGACGGCTACTGCGATTACGGCACCTGTGTCAGAAAAAAATCACAAAAAAAATCGGGATCATCTTCGGGCGGCTGTTCGCTTCTTCTTTTCTAAATTAAATTTATCTGTATAATCTTCCGTTTGATTGAGTTGATTTGAACCCGGAGGAGATATGAAAAGATTTTTAGTTTTAATGTGTGTTCTTGCGGCGCTGCTTTCGTGCAGCAAGTCGAAAAATAACGATTCTCCGTGCAACGGCATCGACTGCAGCGGGCACGGCAGGTGCGATGACTCCAGCGGACATGCAGTCTGCGTCTGCGAAGATGATTTTGTCCCAGTTGCATTCCCGCCCGACTGCATCGAGGAGGGCAAGGTCTGTGCCGATGTCGAGTGCGATGACTGGGAAGAGTGCTTAAACGGTGAATGCAGACCGAAGAAGGGCAAATGCTCCAAAGACGGCGACTGCAGCGGAACACAAAAATGCGATACGGAGAACCACGACTGCGTGGCGGCGTGCGATCTGATCGACTGCGGCGGCCACGGCGAGTGTTCTGAGGGAGCGGCTTACGGCAGCGGTTACGGCAGCGGTTACGGCAGCGGAAGCAGCTACCAGAGCGGACTTCACTGCAACTGCGAAGCCGGATACATCGAAAAGTTCGAAGACGATTATCCTACCTGCGTCAGTGAGGACGGAGGAGATTCTGCTCCTGACGGGGATACCGGCGGAGATACCGGTGAGGAGGGGCCGTGCAACGGCGTTAACTGCGGCGGTTACGGCAAATGCGTCGCCGAAGACGGCGAGCCGAAATGCGACTGCTACGACGGCTACATAGAAGACGGGCTCAACTGCGTTCCTGATCCCTGCTCCGGTGTAGAATGTGAAGAGTGGGAGGTCTGCTCCGAGGGCAACTGCCAGCTTGACGAGGGCCGCTGCGTAGGGACATCCGACTGCGGAGGCGGCGAAGCCTGCGATATTCTTGAACATACCTGCCAGACTGATTTCTGCGCAACTGTCAACTGCGGGAACGGCGGCGTGTGCACTGTCGAAAACGGCTCGGCGGTCTGCAACTGCCCGCACGGTTTCTATGAGAGCAACTCGGCATGTGTTCCGATAACTTCCCAGGAACCCGGCTGGGTCGGAGTCCAGTGGCCCTTCACGATCACGAAGATGAAAGACGAAGACCCCGACAAGGTCTACGGTCAGATCTGGGTCGATGGTCAGACCGGCTCAGGCTTTCCCCAGCATACGGAATGGAAGGCTCAGCTTCTCTACAAAAAGGGGACAGGAAGTGCCGAATATCCGGTGATCGCAGGGACCTGGAATAAGGTCGACGCGGTCTTCAACGCGGAGCACTCCGGTGACAACAACCACGAATATATGGCTGATTTCCCGACTGACAAAGCCGGAAGCTTTATCTATATCTTCAGGATCTCGCTGGACGGCGGCACGAGCTGGTGGTACGGCGACAAAGGTGTCGGTGAGAACATGGAACCCGGCCCGAAATTCATAACTTCTTCGGACAACCATCCCGGAAAGGCGACGGTCAATGAACCTCCGAAGGTCCTGCTGAAGCTTGAGAATTACTCCAGGACTGCAGATTCGCTTCATTTCGAGCTTGTCTACCAAGGCACGACTCCGATCGATTTCGCTGCTTCGAAAGTTACGATGAACAACGAAGTCCAGGATGCTTCCGCCCTTTATGACGAGGAGCAGTCACGCTTCGTCGTCAACGAGACTTCGCTTTCGCCGAACAAATACAGCTGGCTTTTCAGACTTGTCGATACCACCGGCAGCAGGATCGAGCCCTTCTTTGTTCCGATCTGGGTCGGCGAGGGTGTCGATTTTGCGGATTTCGGCTGGCGCGACGCGTTCGTCTATCAGATCATGACTGACCGTTTCCTTGACGGCGATCCTAGCAACAATGTCCCGGCAAGCGAGTTCCCGCATGTGACGGAGGATCTCGAAAAGTGGAAAGGCGGCGATTTCCGTGGGATCATCAAAAAAATCGAAGAGGGGTACTTCACCGATATGGGCGTAAACGCGCTCTGGATAAGCTCGCCGATCCTCAACCCCCACAGAGAGAGCAAGGGCGGCACCGCATCCAACCAGAGCGAGGTCTACTTCACGAGTTACCATGCATACCACCCGGTTGCGACAGGCGTGAACTTCGAAGATGACCTCGGCTACGACAACGAGGGGATCGACACGGCGTTCGGTACGGCTGCCGAGCTCCACGAGCTTGTTGAAAAGGCTCACGAACGCGGCATCAGGGTCATTCCCGATTTCGCGGCGAACCACGTCCACAGCGACGCAAAGCTCTATCAGCTGCACAAAAACGACGGCTGGTTCTATCCGCAGGTGGCGTGTGCGGACGGCAACAACTGGGAAGACCACAGGATCGACTGCTGGTTCACCCCCTACATGCCGGATTTCAACTACGGCTCCAATCCGGATGCCCGCAAGACCGTTATCGACCACGCGATCTGGCTTATCCAGAACTTCAACCTTGACGGCTTCCGTGCAGATGCCCTCAAGCACATGGACGATATATTCATAATCGAGCTCAGAACGGCGTTTAAAGAGAGGATCGAGACGACTGTCACAGACCACGATTCGCCGGACGAGGCCGAGGTCTTCTACACTGTCGGCGAGTCTCTCGGCGGTGACTGGCCGCGCTATCACACGAGACCGAACATGGTCCAGGGACAGGTCAGCGACCAGTATTTCTACAATGTCCGCGACAACATCTTCTACGGAGGCAACTACGCCGATCTGGCATCGCGGGCTATCAACCTCGACACGACCTATCAGAGCGTCGGCGGCAACGGCGGCGGCTATCCGGGAGCTGTCATGGGCAACTTCTTCGGCAACCACGATCAGGACCGCGCCCTTACCTTCTGCAACGGCGACTACAACAAGCTGAAACATGCTCAGACCCTGCTTCTTACTTCACCGATAAACATCCCGATGCTCTATCAGGGCGATGATATCGGCATGACCGGCTGGGCAGAGAACGGCTTCGACGGCGGAAGACGCAAAGTTATGAAGTTTACAGGGCTTTCCGACGATGAACAGGCTGCTCTCAGCCACGTTAAAAAGCTCGGCAAATTCAGAAAGCAGCACCCGGCTCTGCGTCATTCGACAAGGACGACCTGCCACTCGGACAGCAATGTATGGCTCTACAAATTCGAATATAACGGCGATACCGTTATCGCGGGCATCAACAAGGGCGGAAGCGCCTACACCGGCAGCTGCGGCATCAGCGGCACCTTCACGAGCTTTGAAGGCGGCACTGTCAACGTCCAGAACGGTCAGGTAACGATTCCGGCAAACGGCAGCCTTGTGATCGGAAAGTGAGGAAGAGATGAAGTCTAAGATTTTTGTCGCGCTTGATGTCGAAAGCAAGGAGAAGGCCCTTGAGATCGTCGGAGATCTGAAAGGTCTGGGAGCCTGCTTCAAAATCGGTAAGCAGCTTTTCACATCCACCGGTCCGGATCTTGTCCGCGAAATCGTCGGCATGGGCGAGGATGTCTTTCTGGATCTCAAATACCACGATATCCCGAATACCGTCGCCAAGGCCGGGCTTGCCGCTGCGGCTCTCGGCGTTAAGATCTTCAACGTCCACGCGTCAGGCGGCAGAAAGATGATGGAGGCTGTCCGAAACGAGATGGACAAACTTACGGATCCGCCGATGGTGCTGGCCGTCACCGTCCTCACAAGTATGGGCGACGACGATCTGCGAGAGGTCGGAATAGATGCTGCGGCGCGGGATCAGGTCGCAAGGCTTGCCCTTCTCGCAAAGGCTTCCGGCATGGACGGAGTCGTCGCAAGTCCGCTTGAGATCGGGCTTGTCCGCGAGACCTGCGGCAGTGATTTCAAGATCCTCACTCCCGGGATCCGGCCGAAGAGCGCGGCAGCGAACGACCAGACCAGGATCGCGACTCCGCACGACGCGATAGCAGCCGGCGCCGATTTTCTGGTCATCGGCAGGANNCTCCTGTCACAGCCGCTCCGGACCGCCGTAAGGCATTTCTGGATATCCTCTCTGAAATTTAGTCTCAGAGGCACCTTATGAATCTTTTCGAGCTCGTTGCGGTTATCAATTTTCCGATAATCCTGGGCTGGATCTTCAAGCATCTCAAACTTTTTCCCGACCGGGACGTCGCTGTTCTGAGAAGGTTCGTCATCAAGGTCAGCGTTCCTTTTCTGATCTTCCGCAATCTCTACAACGCCGATGTCTCCGAGTTCGGACAGATGCTTCCGTCGGTGACTTCACTCGTCCTGATTCTGGTCCTGACGACGGTTTTTGTCTATCTTATCCGCAGGCTGTCTTCGGACGATCCGCTCGTTTCAAACAGCTTCTGCATAGGCAGTTTTGTCGGGAACTACAGCTATCTCGGCTGGGGTGTCCTTTTCTATTTTTACGGTGAGTCAGGCTTTACGAGAGGTGTCTTTTTCTCGATGTTTTTCTGGCCGGTCGTCCTGATGACGGGCTTTACGATGATTTACTTCCTCTCAGGGAGACCTACGGATAAAAGCTCCCGCGGGAAGATCCTTTCGGCACTCCGCTCGAACGCGCTCCCGCCCGTGGTTTCGGCACTTTCGGCTATGGTTTTGAACTATGCCGGAGTCAAAATTCCGCTCTGGCTCACGAAGAGCATCGAATCACTTGCGGGGATCACCATCCCGTCGATTTTGTTCACGGTAGGCCTCTCGTTTTCGCTGATAGCCGACAAAAAAATGGTTAAGCCGGTTGCCCTCGGGACGCTCGTCCGGACGATTCTCGGCATCATGATCGGCATTATCGCCGTTGCTGTCGTCTCCGTGCTTTTTCCAGGCGTTGACACCACCACAAAAAAGGTGGTTCTGATGGAATCCGTCATGCCGACGGCGGCGACATCTCCGCTTTTTGCCGATTTCATCGACTCTGACAAGGAGGTCATAAGCGGGATCATCACCGCATCGACGCTTTTTGCGCTGGTGACTCTGCCGCTTTGGTACACTCTGATTGAAAGATGGAGCTGGCTGTGAAACTGTTGGATCGTCTTTGTGGCCGGATAAATTCTATGGCAAATCTGGATGCCTTTATGTTCCTGGCAGCTCTCGCCGGCTATATTTTCAATGCCGTTGTCTGGCTCGCTCTTCGCGATATGCCGGTTTTCGAGCCCGAAATCGGAAAATTTCCGGACCTGTTTTTCTTCATAAACTCGTTTTTTATGATAATTGCCGGCTTGCAGGCGGAAAGGTTCCCAAACCTGCGGAAACTTCTGATCTTATGCGGAGGTGTGCTCTGCCTGACGACTTCGGTCTACATTTTAGCGGTTTTTCCGCTCTTTTTCAGGTATCGCTTTACGATTTTCGGACACCCTGTTGCTTTTTACAATTTGGTTGTTTTGCTCTTGATTTTCTCGGCGTACACAATAAAATCCCGTTATGTAAAAAAGTAAGAGAAAGTTTTTTTAGTTATTTCAATCGGTTGTTCGTTTTAGGTTATATTATAAACAGAAAAAAAGGTTTTTAATGGACTGGAAAACAGTAATCTTCCACACTGTCGGCGGTCTCGGACTTTTCCTCATGGGCATGAAGGTCATGAGCGAGAGTATGCAGAAGGCGGCCGGCGAAAAACTCAGAAAAATTCTAAGGATCCTCACTAAAAATCGTTTCGTTGCCCTCTTTGTCGGTATAGTCGTGACAGGAATAATCCAGTCGAGCGGCGCGACATCAGTCATGACTAAAGGCTTCATCAACGCCGGTCTGATGACGATACAGCAGTCACTCTCTATCGAGCTCGGTGCCTGCATCGGGACCACGGTCACAGGCTGGATCGTCACGCTCGATATGGCGATGCTCTCGCTCCCGATCGTCGGTATAGGTGTTCTGATGAGGCTCTTTTCTCGTAACCGTACGTGGCAGTATGTAGGCGAGATCATTTACGGTTTTGGTATCCTCTTCCTTGGCATGAGTACTATGAAGCAGGGCTTCGGGCCGCTAAAGACCAATCCTACCTTCCTTGCACTTTTCAAAAGCATCGACGGAACGACCTACTCTTCGATCTTTCTTGGGGTTTTTGTCGGTATAGTTGCGACGGTCATCGCCCAGTCGAGCAGTGCAATCGTAGGTATCCTTATCGCGCTTGCCAGCCAGGGGCTCATCAACTTTGACGGTGCGCTTGCTGTCGTTCTCGGGAGCAACATCGGCGCCACTTCAACAGGAGCACTGGCATCCGTCGGCGGAGTTCTTGATTCAAAACGTGATGCGCTCGGTCAGGTGATCTTCAAGACTTTCGGCGTGGCTCTCATGCTGATTTTTTTTCGTCCTTTCAGGGATTTTGTTAATTTCATTGCTCCCGGAACTCCTGAAAGCAGCATTATGGCTCATGTCGCGATGGGACATACGGTTTACAATGTTATCAATGCGATAGTCTTTCTGCCGCTTCTGCCGCTTCTCACCAGATTCGTGACAAAGGTACTTCCTGAGGGCAAAGTGGTCGAAAAGGTCGATGTGCCCGACACATTCATCGCCAACAAGGCCGGTCTTTTCGATACTCCGGCGCTCGGAATCCTTGAGTCTGAAGACCTTCTTCTGAAGATGAGCGGCTACGTTATCGAGAGCCTTCACATGCTCCGCGACATGTCGCTGAAGGATCCGCAGCAGGTCGATGAGATCTGTGACAAAATCGTCAAAAACGAAGACATCATCGACAAGTATCAGTACAACATCACCCAGCTGCTGCTGAAGATCTCCTCCAAATCGCTCTCTCCGAGCGACGCCAGGAAGGTCGCAAGCTACATCGGTCTTGCCCACAACTTCGAGAAGGTCGGCGACTGCGTCGACCACATCGGCTCCATCATCGGCAAACTGAAAAAGAACAACATGTCTTTCTCGGATATCGCCCGCGGTGACATCAACCGCATTCTGGAGGAGAATATCGCCCACTTCGAGAAGTCGATCGAGATCTTCAAGAGCGATGAACTCTACACCGCCTATGCCGACGAGGCGCTTCACATCAGGATCAAGATCAAGGATGAAATCAAGGATGCGAAGGACAGCCACTTCCAGCGGATAAACGACAGGATCTGCGACGGCTCGACCGCAATTCCGTTCTCTGATGTCCTTAACAACCTCAACGTAATGAGTTCCGAAAACAGGAACATCGCCGAAGTCCTCTCCGGAAAGAAGTATTAGCCGTCATCCGGCTCTCTATTGGCTTTTTGCTTTCTCCAATAAATCGCAATATTTTGGGTTGCATCATCATAAGTGCAAGTTCTTACAAGATGTTTTGATTAAGTTCAATATGACAAGTCCCTCGCCAAACTGGAGAGGGATTTAGGGTGAGGTTATGGTTCACGCGGGCGGCTCGCCCGCACGGCTTTTTGAAAATCTCTTAAAAAATCAGGAATTTCACTGTAAGAAAAATGTTTACAAGCAGTTTTCTGCTATTCTAATCATTGATCTATTTCTTCTCGTCTCTGATGCAGCGGACTTTTATCATGGTATCTTTCTTCATAGGTAGAATAGATCCCTCTAAAGGACAAAAGTCGTATACAATTTGAGAAAATGTAAACGCTGCTACAGTTGATGACCACAGACAGTATGAATCTCCAAATTTACTGTAAGCTCCGTATTCATCTATATTGAAAGCACATGAGCATTGCTCCCATCTCCACTTCTTGGTTGAAGTGTTGTCTTTTCTGATTTTGCATTCTCCTCCTGGTTCTGTTTTAGGACAATCTTGAACCATTTCTCTCAACTCGCTTATATTAGGCAGACGCCAATCCTTGTGACCGTCCTCTTCAAGATTTTTGCAATAGTTGACGGCATACGACCAGTTCATAACTATCGGGGATATATTTGACCATTTACTTGGCTTATTTTTTTTCATATTGCTGATATTTGTTTTCGCCTCTTTGGCACATTTTCCTTCCGGATAGATAGTAAGATACTCTTCCCAAGCAATAATACTTTCTTTATCTCTAGTTTTAGCACAAAGTTCTTTATCTTTAACGGGATCATATTCCTTAGCTGGCTGGCTGGGTTTTACAGTGTTTGTCTTATTGATGTTCTGATTCTGAGCACTTGGAGAAGTTTGTAATTTTTCAGCTTCAACAATTTTTGCAACAATATTGTTCATCGCTGTTTTCATGGCTTTGGGGGAGCCGTCGTATTCTTCTCTTGCCGCGATTATTGTTGCCTCTTTTTCAAGGTCGATAAGTTCGGAAGAAAGAGTGTAGGAATCTGCAAAAAAAGAAACTGTTGTTTTTACGATCAAATCTGCCGAAAGAGCCTGCCCAAGCTGAATCTGGCAATTTTTGTCTGTGCAGGATTTGTATCTCGGATCTGTGTTGAATTTTTTACGCATATCACTGACCGTGTTTTTCTGACGCTCTTTTGAAATGATGATATAACGGTTTGTACTGGCAAACGCCACTCTGATGTATTCACTTGCTCCGGCAAGTGTTTCTTCAGAAATTTTTCCGCTTAAATCCTCAAAATCCATAACGGCTAATTTCAGCTTGTCATCATCACCTGCAAAAAGTTGCAACGATAGCAAAAAGAACACAAAAACAAGACACAATTTCTTCATTTTTTCCTCCACAAAAAACCGCAAAATTATAGGTATTATCAAGAACAAGGCAATTTTTAAGCGTTATATTCAGACAGAAAACAAGCTGAAACTTAAGATATGATCAAATCCCGCTCAGCAGAAAATCGGCAATGTGCATCGTTATGATTCCGTCGGTATTTCCGGCGGCAAAATCGTCAAGACGGAGAAGGTATTTAGGATAGTTATCTTTGATTTTCCTAAGATTTTCGTATTCTCTCGCCTCTGTTTTCGTGTTGTTTATCTCGCGGCACACCTGAATGTAGATTTTTTGGTTTTGCCTTATTGCGACAAAATCAATTTCGAAAGTATCCATTTTTCCGACATAAACCGAGTATCCGCGTGACAAAAGCTCTATATATATGATGTTTTCAAGCATAGCAGAAACGGAGTCAGGATCGTATCCAAGCACTGAATAGCGCAGTGAAGTGTCTGCCAGATAGAATTTTTCCTGTGTTTTCAAAAACTCTTTTCCCTTTATGTCGTAACGAGAGCATCTGTGCAGGATGTAGGCCCTTTCCAGCTTGTCGAGATAGGCGTAAACAGTTTCCGGGTCCATCGCCCTCATCTGTTTTTTCATATATTTCGAGAGAGTGAGAGCCGAAAAAGGTTTACCTGCGTTGTCAAAAGCGTATTTTACGACTCTTTCAAGCTGATCGACTTTCCTGATGTCGTTTCTTTTTACGATGTCGGTAAAAATCGTGGAATTATAAATGTCGCGGACGATAGTGTAAGCCTCGTTCTCTGAATAATCGCGGAGATGTATCGCCGGAAAGCCGCCGAAGCGCATGAAACGGGCAAATTCGTCTTTTGTATTCCCCTTTTCAGTGTATGTTCCCCGGAAATCGAGATATTCGGAAAAAGTGAGCGGAAAAATGCGGAAAGAGACATATCTTCCGGTAAGATAAGTCGAAATTTCGCTTGACATCATCCTCGAATTCGAGCCGGTGACATAAATATCGGTGTCATAGCCGCTCATGAGTGAATTAACTGTTTTCTCCCACGAATCCACTTCCTGGATCTCATCGAGAAAAATATAAGTTCTGCCGTTTTTGCATAAGTGTTTTTTTATTTCCTCAAACAGCATGAGATGCGTCATGTTCTCGTATTCAAGAGAATCGAGCCTGTAAAAAAGGATCTGCTCTTCCTTTATTCCGCGCTCAGTCAAAGAATCGCGCAGCATCTGCATGATAGTCGATTTGCCGCACCGCCTGATTCCGGTAAAAATCTTCACAAAGGGTGTGTCCACGAACGGAAGAATCTTTTCCATATACTTTTTTCTGTAAATCATAATCCACCTCCAGCAGTTGTGTTTTTAACAAATAGAATGATTTTTGTCAAGAGTTTATCGGAGTATAACCCGATAAACTTCCGATCTTTGTCGAGTTTATAGGGTTATAACCCAATAAACCTTGGTTTCCGGCGCGTTTACAGGTGGTATAATCTTTGTTGTTTAGGTTTATTTCCAGATCTTTTCAGAAACTATCGCACCTGTTCCGAGCAGGAGCATTACGAATCCGGCAATGAAGTATGCTGAAAGTTTTTCACCGAGAAAAACGACTGCAAAAACAGTCGCGACTGCCGGTTTGAGCATGAAGATGAGCGAAGAACTGACCGGCGAATACCTCTTTATCGTCGCCAAAAAAGTTACATAGCCCAGGCCAGTGACGATGAAACCAAGATAAACAAAGGCTGTCAGCTTTGCGTAATCTTTAAAGAAAACAGGATCAGGAGCGAAACTTTTTCCGGTGAGCGCCATAAAGATCGAAAGCGACACTATTCCGAAGAAAAATGACACTAAATTTACCGAAAACGGCTTGATCTTGGAGACTGTTTTCTTGCTGAGGACCGTAAATCCCGCAAAAATAACGGCAGCAGAGACTGCATAGAGCGCGCCGTAGTTCAGCTTAAAGCCTTTTTCCCACATGATTACGAATATTGCGGCAACACCGATCAGAAGTCCGATGATTTTTCTCGCGCTGATCTTTTCGTAACCCGCGATCGATGAGATTATCATGACGAAAAGCGGATTCGAGCAGAAGATCGCCGCGGCAGTCGCCGGAGTGCTCTCCTTGACTGCAAACTGAAGCAGGCTCATTGCGAGAAAGGCGTTCAGAAAGCCTAGAAGAAATAGTAAAAACCAGTCGCTTTTTGAAAATTTCGCAATCTCTGCAAAGCGTTTCCTTGCCCCCGGGTAGAGCAGGAAAAAGATAAATCCCATAAAAAAACGCCAGAAGGTGAGCGCAAACGGATCGATGTAGTGCATGAGCGGTTTCGACACTACTTCAAGAGAAGCGAAAATTAGAAGCGTGAGAATAAAGAAAATCATGGTTTAGAAATGATGTAAGTTTTTAAGATCAATGACTATTTTGAGAGTTCTGCAAGAGTTTTCATTGCCTCGGAAAGGCCTTTGTACATCTTTTTGTATTCCTCTTTTCCCCAGTCTTTCGGGTCTTTGCGGATGAAGGTCGTCAGATCTTCGCGGTTGTCGAATCTTGCAACCGGAATGTTCCATGTTTTGGTTGCAAAAACCTCTTTTCCTTTCTTTTTGACGGTAACTGTGCGTTCTACTTTGACGGTGTCGGGTTTGTCGCTTGTCTCGATGAGGTAAGCCATGTCGTCGCAGCCGTATTCGCCGAGCATGACTTCAAGCGGAACGCCGTGGTTGAGGATCGAGCTTTCGCCGTTCGGTTTAGCGCGTTCGTAGTTCTTTCTTCTGCTCTCTTCGGGAGTAACCCAGACATAAAGTATCGAAGCTCTGTTGAGGATGTGCTCAGAGAACATCTCGAATGCAGAAGCGTATCCCTGAGGAGGTGTGAGAGGCATTTTTGCGCCGTTCGCACCGCCGCGTGCAAGCTCTATGACGATTGTCTTGTTTGTCTTGTCTGCAGCTGCTGTTGCATTTTTTTCTTTAAGAAATTCAGCAACTTCAGCTTCGATAGCTTTGCCAGCAGCGATCCTGATGTCCCACGGGATCTTTCCGAATTCGCGGCCAAGGTCGAGTTTTTCGCGAATGTTGTCCATTCTGTCGAAAAGCCACTGCGCAGCCGACGGAACATTGATGATGTTTGAATTTACGAGGTCTTCGTAATCTTCGTTGAGAAGCTCTATCAGCGTCGACCACTCCATCGGATCTTTGAAAGGACGGGTCGCACCTTTGTAGAAGATGTAGTGCCAGCCGAGCTTTTCGAGTTCATCGTCGATCCTGTGCATGAAATGGACGTAAGGGTAGTCGTCAAGCTGAAGCGTTTCACCCATGTGCATGTCGTTCTCGCACTGTTTTTTGGTAAGATGTTCCATGAATCTGCGGACTTCCGATTTCCCCGAAGCCGGAAGGGCAAGCAATAAAACGGTGTCAAGCAGTTTTTTCATCTTTCTCTCCTTTAAAAGTTTACGTCACTGAATTTTAGTTCAATATCCCCATAAATTTCAGACGGTTTCAGTTCTCCGTCCAGGTGGATTGTCTTCACGCGTTCGGCAAAGTCGTTGAGAACTGTTTTGTAGTTTCTGTCGATCTGCGCCAGCATATCCTGCTGCTCGTAGATTTCGGTTTCGTTTCTGAATCTGTTGAGCCGGTCCATCGCAGTTTTGAGGCTTACGTCAATAAAAACAAGGATATCCGGCATCATGGCGAAGCGGTTTATCCCCTTGACCCATTCGTAGCTGATGTTGAGCGACTGGTATGCGAGGGAACTGAAAAAGTAGCGGTCGGTGATGACGACCCTCTTTTTTTTCAGTGCAGGCCAGATGATCTCACGCAGATGGTTGATCCTGTCGGCGGCGAATGAGAGCGCCATCATCTCGTGGATAAGCGGTGTTCCGACATTTTTTTTGTCGAGAAAGTCGCGGATTATGCGCCCCGACTGGAGAGTCGTCGGCTCCGCAGTCACGATCACCTCGCGATTTTTTGACTTGATGTAGCGTTCAAGCTCAGTGATGGTCGTGCTTTTTCCGCTTCCGTCAATACCTTCAACCGCTATAAACATCGCGCCTCCTATTTGATTTCATAGATTTTAAGGTCGTCAAAAGTGACATCGGACTTCCAGTTGCCGAAAGAGAGCCTGTTGAAACCCTCCGCTGCCTTAAGCGGTTCGGCATCATTATATTTAAGGAAAAGCTGATCATCTATAAACCAGTAGATCTCTTTTGAAAGTCTGATGACCTTTGAATGGTAAACTTTTGATTTTTCTAACTTCTTTCTTGACTCGCTACGGCCTTTCTCGTGCTCGTCGAGCTTCGAAATGACGGAGATCCTGTTGTTCCAGCCGCCCAGGATGAAGGAGTATCCGTCACCGTGGTCGTGGATCCTTCCGTCTCCCCAGAGGTTGAATTTTACATCGACTGCATCGCTTCTGCTCATCATTGTGAGCTCTATGAGAGCATTTTCGGGGAGTCTGATACCGGACAGAACGAGATTTCTGTTTTTTGCTGTCGTGGAGACGAGTGCTCCGTCACTTATTTTCCAGTCGCCGCCTTGGATCGTATAGTTCTGACCGAGTTCTGAACGGTTGAAATCGTCTGAAAAGATCTGTGTAAGTCTCTTTCCTTCGAGAAGTTTGTCCGCCTCGCTCTGAACACTCCTCTCTGAACACGAGAAAATCGAAAAGAGAAAAAATACGAATAAAGTAAACAACTTCATTGAGACCTCTAAGGAACATGGGTTAAAAATCGTCACTTTTTATCACCTAGCCGGATTAAACGCAAATTTGTTGCCGGCAAGAGTAATTGTCTCTTGACTTCGCCCAAATGATTGTTAAAATAATAGATGTTTTGAATTTTGATGTTATTGTGGGTGCGATATGAAGAATGTTGTTGTCTGTTTGCTTATTATATTGATAACTGTATCGTGTAAAGATAACTGTCAAGCTGGTTTTAGTTTACCTGATGAATGTAACAACAAATGCAAAGTTGCATCAGATTTAAATAGCTTTAGCGATTCTCTTATTAATGCTTCTGCGGCATTTTCAAACTGTATATGCCTCGAGAGCGGCACTTTTGAGGGTGAGATCAGGCTCTCGAAGCCTGTCCGGCTGATAGGCAGAGCGGACGGAAGCTCCCGCTTGAAAAGTATCACGATTGCGAATGCGGCAGGCGAGACCCTTCTTTCAAGCCTCAGGATCGGAGACAGCGCTGTCGAAAATGCAGCTGTCACTATCATTTCGTCCGATGTGACGCTTGAACGTGTCAGGATCGAAAACGTAGCCGCCTCGGCGCTTGCCGGAGGCCGCGGGATCACTGTCTCAGGCGGAAAATCGAGGGTCGGGCTTAAAAATTCGGTCATCGAAGGGGTCGAGGGGAGCGGCATTCTGATCGACGGCGGTCACGATATCAGCCTTCAGGATGTAATGATTTCAAACTGCGGTTTCGGCGGGCTCTGGTTCCAAAACCCAAAGGGCGATCAATCGACGCTTTTAATAGAAAATTCAAGTATTTATAAAACTGGGGCCGTCTCTTTGGAGCTTCTCGGCAGCATCTTTCTACAAGCCTCTGACAGCAGCTTCGGAGAGGTCGGAAAGCGCGATCTTGCAGGTGAAAGCGTTGGCGACGGAATAGTCATAAAACCCGGTTTTTCATCTAAGGAGGAGTTTGCCGTGCTTGAAAATGTCGTGATTTCCGGTTTCCCGCGGGCAGGGATGATTTTTGACGGAGAGGAGGTGAAAAACGGAACAGGATCTGTCCGTCTGAAAAATATCAGGCTCGCTTCAGAGAATGGAAGATACGGCATCGTGAACCAGAATTTTGACGAATTTATCCCTGTTGCCGAAGGAGATGTCGAAAATCCGTTCAGCGGGAACGATTCTGCGCTCATCTCTCCATTGCCTCTCTTTGATACTCCGCTGGAGATCGAATGATGACCTTTTTGATATTTGTCCTGCTCTTTTTCGCGGGGTGCGGAGGAAGCAACAGTGCCGAAACGGATGATTCGTGGCTTTTTGAATCATCTGATAACAGTGTTTCTGATTTTTCTCAGGATAACTGCAGTGCCGAAGAGCCTTCTTACGAAAGGGCTGCGCCGCCTGAAATAGTGCTTCCGCAGGATTTTCCTGCTGAATATGCCGGAGATATGAACTGCCAGCTCCTGCCGGAACCGACGGATAGTGCAATTTTTTTGGGAGAGGGCTGCTATTACGGGTGCCTGAAAGTTGAAGGAGAGCTGAAAATAGCCGGCGAAGGTAGCGGGAAAACACTTCTGTTTTGTAATGATGCTGAAAGCAGCTCGGCAATAGAAGTTAAACAAAATTCGATAGTTATACTTGAGTCACTCAGCATTTCCAGCTTGTCACGAGGTTTGACTCTTGATCACGGGGCGAGCGCCCGGATCGTCGGTTCCGCTGTCTACGGATGCATGAAGGGCGGGATCAACGCCTGCCAGAGCGGGGAGGGGTGCCGATCGGATCTGATGGTTCTGGACTCATACATCGGCGAGATGAGCGACGAGTCGGATATAGGTTACGGGATATCATTCAGCTGCGGCTCCTTAAATGTCAAAAAGAGCATGATCTCGCATCTCTCCTCTTTCGGCATTGGTATCTGGGGCGAAGATACATGCAAAGCAGAAATTGAAATAGAAGACTCTGTTATTTCAGATATTTACGGTATGCTGAGAAGTGATGACGGCCTCTGTTTTTTTGCCGAAGGCGGAGCTCTGGTTTCGATAAAAAACAGCGTTTTTGAAAACTGCGGGCGGAGCTTCGCGCTCTTTTTTTCAGATAACGCGGAGCAGAGGGTGTCGCTTTCCGATTTTTCGGCAAACGGGATCAATGAAAACGAAGGGGAGCAGGGCGGTATCGTTTTTGAAGGTACGGTCTTTGCCGGATTGGAACGGGTTTCTATAATGAATTCAAAAGGTTACGGCCTGTTTTCTCTTGGTGCTGAGATCGTGGCGGAAGATCTTTCGATAAATAGTGTCGGATCCGACGGCTTCGGCAACAACGGCTTCGGGCTTTTTCTTGCAGACGGAGCCGTAACGGAGATCCGTAGACTTGAAATCAGAGCTGCCGAAAGAGCAGGGATCCTTGCCGACGGGCTTTCCAGAACGGAGATCTCCGATTTTGAGGTCTCGGAGACCGCCTCAGACAGGGTATCTCTTGAGTTCGGCGTCGGGATCGCCCTTCAAAACGGGGCTGTTGCTTTCCTTGAAAGGGGGCTGATCGACAGGAACCGAGAATCCGGGATCCTGGTCAGCGGCTCGCGCCTTGAGCTTAGGGATGCCTTGATCCGAAGGACAATGCCCAGAGAGTGCAGCAAAGTGCCAGCCGGCTGCCTTTTTGCGCCGGAAGTCGATTTCGGCCACGGAATTTCGCTCTATTCCGGCTCTGAGATCCTACTCGACGAGACGGTAATCGCCGCCAACAACAACGGTCTTAACCTTGAAGCATCGGCTCTTGCCGGGAATCCGGGAAAGATCGTTTTCAGTAACAACGTGACCGCGGTGAATGTCTGGAATGTGGATAATTATGATGAAATTTCGGAAAAGCTTGGTGGCTCCGTTTTCTGCGGAAACAGCTCTCTCTTTACAAGCGATTCTCAACCCTTAAGGGGAGAAATCGATAATAATTTCAGGTGAAAATACTTATTTAAATGGGATTTGTTTTTCGATTGCAATTCTGCCGCCTCGCCCGACTGTATTTTTTGAAATGCAATGGCATCTCAAAAATTCTTCTTCCGAGAGTTGGAAACAAAAATCTTGGGGAAAGCGTTTCTGGTTTCTTTTTACAGCACGAATTTTTAAATTCACAACCCCTTGTTTTCAAGTGTTTTTCTGCTATAATTTTCGGGTTTTTTGATGGGAGAAGATCAGACGAATGAGCGACAAACAGATTGAATATTCGGTTTTCTGCATCGAAAATGTCGCGGAACAGCTCGGCAAAACCGGCTCGGAAGTTTTCAACATGCTGAATGAAAGCGGGCTTCTGCACTCTTACCTCATTCCCTCTTATGAGGCGTTGCACACGCAGAGCAAGCAATATATCGTGAACGAAATCATTTCGGTTTTGAAAGAAAGGAATCTTGTCGCATGAAACTCTATCACGGCTCGACAGTTGTTGGTGAAAAAATGACGGCGGACAAAACTCTTTTGCAGATGAAATATGCGAGAATTATCGCTTTGATCGCACAAAAAGCCGGAATTGACTCGGAAAAAGCGATGGATTGGTTCTACAATTCCAACACTTATATGTTTATGAGCGAGGGAATCAGCGATTTTCACTGCCTGAGTGACGCATATCTTGCGGAAGAAGTTCTTTTGGAACAGAAATAATAAGGGAACCAGACACATTTGTTCATTTCAACGGAGGGCAAAATGCAGAGAAATTCAATAATTGTACTTTTTATTGCATTGTTTTTCCTCGTTTCCTGCTCCTCCTCGCATTCTTCCAACGATTCCGACATCATTCCTGATACCGATTCTGATGACACCGAAACCATTGCCGATGACGATGTGGATTCAGAAGAAGATTCGGATTTTATTGATGATTCTGAGGAAGCTCATGATCAGGATACCGATTCCGACACAGAAAAATCCGATTCAGACGAATGCCAGCTGCCTTTAAGCGAAGCACAGTTCCCATATTACGACGCAAACGGCAAGATCACCTTCTGCCGCCCGGGTTGCGACACACCGACAGCGGATGATCCGATCTGCATCGGCAATCTCTGGGATGAACAGAACGACAAACTATGCCACGAATACCCGGAATATGCCTGCTGCGGGACACCGTGTGTTTTGGAAAGCCTGAAACCGATGACAAAAGAAGAAAACGACAAAATCATGGTGGATGATAACGGAAAAATCATGCTTGCTATGCACAAGTGCGATTTAAAAATATCAAGATGGTTTAATGATGGTTCTCTTGGAGTTGTAAAATCATGGAATCTTAGTGACGGAAAAATCGGATTTCACATGTATCCTATACAACTTAATCCGGAAAAATGGTCTGTTGGTAGAAAATATTTCACTTACGACATTGC
>DBXP01000036.1 GCA_002309575.1 bacterium UBP6_UBA1209
AAGTATAAATGTCAGGGATCTTATTCATACTATTGTTCCGGTGGATACTGGGATTCCGGAACTTATTGCTCCAACAGCTGCAACTCATCAACAGGACAGTGCAACAGCAATTCTGGCGGCGGATCCCAGTTCTGTACTCCAGGCTCACTTTACTGCACCGGTACCAAAATAATGAAATGCAATTCTAGCGGAAGCACTTTTGAAGAAAAAGAAACATGTGCAGATGTCTGTGGTCCACAAGGGATCGGAGGAAGTCCTATATGCAATCCATGTTCTCCCAAAGTTAAGAGCGCGTCATTATCTTCGACAAATCAGTTTAAAGTTACATGGTCATTCAATAATAGTAGCGGCTGTGGAAAAGCTACTTCAGTAAATGTTGGTTATTACTACTGGAAAACAAGTGGACCAAGTTGGATAGCATCTCAATCAGGAAGTTCCACATCTTACTCTGTAAATGCAGAAAATTTAACCGATGCCAATTATAACAATATGTACATTTTTTATTTGCAAACAGAAAATTCGGCGGGAACATGCAGAAATACTGTTCAAATTGATTGTTCCAGAAGTACAAAAGAATGTAGTTTCCATAATTGGGAGATATAAGAAATATATTTTTAAAGGAGAAAACATGAAAAAAATCTTTCTTAATTTTGCATTTATTGCAATGTTTTTTGTTATAAGCTGTGGCGGCAGCGAAAATGACAATGCTGAAGGCTCAATCTGCAACGAGGGCGCATATCGGTGCAACGGCAACATTTTAATGAGGTGTGAGGTCGGGGCCTGGAAAAATTTACAGCAATGCGACTACGGTTGTAACTATTCAACAGGCCAATGCAACAGCAGTTCTAACGGTGGCTCTGGTTCCGGTGGTAGCTCTAGTTCCGGCGGCGGAAGTTCATCTGAATGCTCATACGGTCAGCATAAATGTGATGGAAACTACTCTTATTCCTGCTCAGGCGGTTATTGGGAATATGACGAATATTGTTCAAACGGTTGCAATTATTCAACCGGAAAATGCAAAACCAGTTCCAGTGACGGTTCTAGTTCCGGTGGCGGAAGCACTTCAGAATGTTCAAGCGGAGAATATAGATGCCATGTAAATTATTCACAGAGGTGCAGTAGCGGAAAATGGGTAGATGATCAGAGTTGTCTCGGCATTGGCTGCAATGAGTCAACAGGTAAATGCAAAACCCAAGATGAACATAAACCATGCCGCCCCAATTTGAATGGTTCCGTTTCCAGCGGTTCTGTCAAATTGAGTTGGTCTTACACCACCTCTGCCAGTTGCGGAACACCGACAACAACTACACTTAAAGTGTATGATGGTGAAGAATGGGGTACTGTTGAATCTAAAAACGCCTCTTCGTTCAAATCATATACACTCCCTGCCTCAGTTTGGGCATACTACTCCAACAGCGCAGGTCAATACATACTTAGAGCCGGTATTCTTGTTGAAAATGAATATGGCGAAGCTTCAGCAACATGTTCGTGTTTTATTGATGATAAGAACTGTTCTTGTATTTAAAAAATTATTTTTTTAACACCTCATGAGCCTTCTTGCGACAATCCTAAAAATCATAAAAAGCAATATGCAAAAGCAAAAGAAATTGCGGGAACGGCTCATTTTTTATTTTCAAGCACTTTTATCCACAAATTTTTATCTCTTCACCTTTCAACAAATTTAACTGACAGACCAGCCTGAAAGAAGAAAGGATTTTTAAACGAAACTCTTTCTGATCAATAAAAAACCACAACAAACCGTTAGTTTCTTGCCATTTTCAGCGATTTTGCTATAAAAAAGCATTTTTTTGTTGGAGAAACTAATGAATAAATTTACTGCAATTTTTTCTCTTGTTTTCGCGGCTTTTATAGTCTCCTGCATCAGCACGGCTGATGTCGAAGGTAACATCGAAATCACGAACCACGTTGACGACTGGCGTGACGAGGTCATCTACCAGCTGATCACCGACCGTTTTGCCGACGGCGACGTCAACAACAACTACAACGTCAACAAAAAATCGCTCACCTCATGGAACGGCGGCGATTTCCAGGGGATCATGGACAGGGTCGATTACCTCAAGGAGCTCGGAGTCACCGCTGTCTGGATCAGCCCGGTCGTCAAAAACGTTGACTCTGATGCAGGCATCGCAGGCTATCACGGCTACTGGACGCAGAATTTCAAGGCGGTCAACCCGCACTTCGGCGATCTGGCAAAGCTCCGCGAAATGATCCAGTACCTGCACAAGCACGACATCAAGGTCATTCTCGATATCGTTGCCAATCATGTAGGTCAGCTTTTTTACTACGACATGAACAAAAACGACCAGCCCGACGAGATGGTCATGGGCAGCGACATGACATGCGGAAGCTACTGCTCGCACCTCATCGGCGTAGATGACCAGGCAGCAGGAGAACTTATCTGCAGCCAGGAATACTGGGGCGCACCCTTCACGCTGGGAGGCGACAACAGCGAATGCTACAACAACTGCGTAACCCGCTGTCAGACAGAGGAATACCCGCAGAAAATGGGGATCGTCCGCTACAGCGAGTGGGATCCCGACTTCGATCCGCGCAAGATCCGCTCCTTCTCGGATGCAGGCGAATCAGGCGTAGCGCCGATCAAATGGGTCTACATGCCTGAGATCAACCGCGTTCCGCCGGAGCCGGCAGAGTTCCACAACGACGACTGGTACAACAGGATGGGCAGAACAGTCACCTGGGACAGCAAATACCAGGTCGTCAAGGGTGACTTCCCGGGCGGTCTTAAGGATCTCGACACGACGCGTACGGACGTTCAGAGCGCACTCATCGCAGTCTTCCAATACTGGATCGGCGCACTCGACATCGACGGCTTCAGGATCGACACGATCAAGCACGTCGAGCACGAGTTCTGGCAGGTCTTCACACCGGCGATGCGCAGCTACGCGGCAAGCATCGGCAAAGAGAACTTCTTCATTTTCGGCGAAGCCTTTGACGGCGACGACGAACTTCTCGGCAGCTTCACACAGAACGCCGAGATGGATTCAGTTTTCTATTTTTCACAGAAATTTCAGGTATTTGACGCTATTTTCAAATACGGCGGCTCAACCAGGAACTACGAGTCGCTTTTCAACCTCCGCTGGAACCGCCAGCCGGACGGATCGGCACTTCCGGAGGGCTCTTCGCCGCGTTACGGCACGACATCCGGCGTGAAGGATGCCGACGGCAAAACTCTGAGCCCGCAGCAGCTTCTGGTCAACTTCATGGACAACCACGACCTGCCGCGCTTCCTCTACGAACAGCCCGACAAGAAGGCGCTTCACAACGCGCTTTCGCTGCTTTTCACGATCGACGGGATCCCGTGCATCTACTACGGGACCGAGCAGAATTTCAGCGGCGGGAACGACCCTGCGAACCGCGAAGCGCTCTGGAACAGCAATTACGACACAAGCAACGAGACCTTCCGGCACATCTCGGCGATGGCGGCTCTGAGAGCCCAGTACGCACCGCTGCGCCGCGGAGACCTCAAGATAATCTGGTCGACCGACCACACGGGAGACGAGGAGGATGCAGGTATCCTCGCATTCGAGCGTACCTACAAGAACGAGACAGTCGTCGTTGTTTTGAACACAAACAAATCGCACGATTCTTCGACCTCGTTTGAGGGCGCTTCAATGAAAACTTCACTTGCGGCAGGCACATCGCTCCGCGACGTCTTCCCTGGCAGGAGTTCGACCTACACCGTAGGCAGCGACGGCGAGCTTCAAATCACACTCGCACCACAGACAGCGGCGGTTCTCGTCAGGAAGTAGCATTGCAAAGCTCCGTAAAAAGGACAGTCAAAGTCTCTCTCGGCTTTCTTCTGACAGTTGTCTTATTTTGGTTTTTATTCAGGAAACTGGACTTCCAAAGCTTCGCCGAATATCTCAAAAAAGGCAACAAGCTTTTGATTTTACTTGGCATTTTACTTTACATCTCATCTTTTGCCATACGCGGTCTCCGCTGGAAGGTCATCATCGGGAAGCTTGCTGATTTCAAACTCTGTGACCTCTCAATGTTCACCGTATCGGGATATGCGATAAACAACATCCTTCCCGTCCGTCTCGGGGAATTTGCACGTGCATGGATCGCCGGAAACGGCAACAGTCTCGGGGCATCCGGCGCCCTTGCGACGATCTTCGTCGAACGCGTCTTTGACGGGTTGACCATCACTTTGATTTTGGTCGTGACGCTCCTTGCCTACCCTTTTCAGGCCGAGATGCAGCAGATCGCACTGATCGCCGCGGCAATTTTCGGAGCGCTCTTCTGCTTCATAATTTTCGGAACTTTCTCCGATATTCCGCTCAGGATACTCCGCTTTTTCAGATCCAAATCGCCGAAATTCGCGCTCTTTCTGTTCGATATCGCCGAAAAATTCCTGAACGGAGCCGCGACGCTGCGCTCATTCAGACGGATCGCGGCTGTCCTGCTCCTGAGTTTCGCCGTCTGGGCAGTCGAACTTTCACTCTATCTTCTGGTTTCGGCCGCCTTTGACGTGAACATTCCGTTCGCAGGATATCTCGTCATGCTCTGCGCAGCCAACCTCGGGATGCTCGCAGCACCCACCCCCGGCGGTCTCGGAGTCTTCCAGAGCGCGATCGTCCTGGCGCTGGAATCATTCGCGATCGTCTACGAAAAAAGGATGGCAGTAGCGCTAATAATCCACCTTTCTCAGATAGTTCCGATCACGATCATCGGCATAATCTGGCTGAATTTGAAGGGGATTTCGATCTCCGGGATCGTCAAAGAGGAAAAATCCGCAGATTAAAGCCCTGATTTCGGGCAGATCTCTTTCAGCGGACACCCGCAGCAGTCGTGTCTGACCGGTCGGCAGACTGTCTGACCGAGCGTGACGAGTTCCTGATTTATCTCTTTCCAGTACTCTTTCGGGAGACTCTTTTTGAGTGCCTCCCTTGTCTCTTCGGGAGTTTTCGTCGAAACGAGCCCCCACATATTCGAGATGCGGTGGACATGGGTGTCGACGCATATTTCGTACTTGTCGAAAGCTTTGATGAGAACGAGCGAAGCCGTCTTTACGCCTACCCCGGGCAGCGTCGTAAGCTCTTCAAGAGTCTCAGGCACAATGCCGCCGAACCTTTCAACGATATCTGCTGCAAGTTTTTTGAGGTTTTCAGCCTTCGTCCTGTAAAAACCGACGGGATAGATAAGTCCGGCAAGCTCTTCGACTGAAAGTTCCGCCGTCTTTTCAGGTGTGTCGGCACGTGAAAAAAGCGATTTCGACGCCTTTGTCGTCACGGCATCCTTCGTTCGCGCCGAAAGCATCGTCGAAGCAAGGAGTTTCCAGGGAGAATCGTGACCTGCTGCCATCAGATCTATGACAGGAGCGTAATCGAGCTCGCTGACCCACCTTCTCAGCAGGGCAAAGGCCTCATCGACCGGGATTTTTCGGGAGACGCTCATTACTACCGTTTTTCCTTGCCGGAAAGCCAGTGTGAAATTTTTGAAACGATGATGTCGATCGCGACTGAATTCTGCCCGCCTTCAGGAATGACAAGGTCTGCAAAACGCATCGTCGGCTTTACAAAATCGCGGTAAGCGGGACGGACCATGGTAAAATAACGTTCACGGATCTCTTCAAACGAACGTCCGCGTTCCTCCATATCACGGCGGATCCTGCGCATGAGCCTGATATCCGCGTCAGTATCGACAAAAATTTTGACGTCGAGCATGTTTCTCACCTTCTCGTCGTGGAAAGTCATGATGCCCTCCAGAACAACGATGTCCGCCGGCTCGATAAGTTCTGTTTCCTCTTTCCTCGAATGTGTGACGAAATCGTAAATCGGCTTTTTTATGGCTTTATTCGCCTTCAGATCGTCAAGCTGCTGACGAAGAAGCGGAAAATCGATGGCGTCAGGAATGTCGTAGTTGTTTTTTTCGCGCTCGGCAAGCGATTTTCCGGACAAATCTTTGTAATAACTGTCCATTTCAATGATGACGACTCTTTCGTCATTGGAAAAAGCCTGTTTGATATTCTTTGCGACAGTTGTCTTACCCGAGCCGGAGCCTCCGGCGATCCCGATAAAAAGTGGCATCTTTCCCTCCTTTAAAAGTTCACATTAGTTTATATATTTTGTCCCCTTTGCCAATTATAAAACGCATAATTATACAAAAAAGTTATAAAACGAGATATATTCTTGACAAAAAAAAGCCGCACCGTATGATATAATGTTTTTTTGTTTAAGGAGTTGATTATGAAACAGATGACTTTTGTTTTCGTTCTCATGTTCTCTTTGCTCATTTCGGCCGAGGAGGTTCCTCCGGCAAGTGCAGAAGAGGTTCCTGTTCCCGAATTTATTAATCTTGATACAGTAGATCTTACGGTAGCTCCGGAAGAGTACACCGTCGTTCAGGGCGACACACTCTGGGATATAAGCGAAGCCAACCTGAAGAGCCCGTGGTACTGGCCTAAAGTATGGTCTCTCAACCCGCAGATCAGCAATCCGCACATGATCTATCCCGGCGACAAGATCTCTTTCCGCCAGACAGGCGAAGTCATGATGCCTAATCAGGAGGGGACAAACAACGCCGCTGTTGCAGGCGAAGGCGAGGAATCCTCTATTTACGGAACGACGGAAGATGAAGGTGAAACCGACGAGCTTGCTCTCACAGGCAAAACTCTTGACGCAACACCCGAAAATTTCAAGGATTACGTAAAAATCGGCGGAAAATACCGTATCGACCGTTTCAAACAGATCGACGACCAGATCTTCGATGTCGTTACAAAGGGCTTTGTCGGCAATGCCGAAGAGGAAGAGCTTGCTGAAGTTGTCGGCTCCTACGAACCCAAAGAGCTTCTTGCCACAAACGACAACGTCTATGTAAAGATCGGCGACGACGAAGACGACAAAGATAAAGATAAAAAAGACAAGAAAGAGAAAAAGGAACAGGAAAAGTTCGAAATCGGCGACTATGTCGAGTTCCTTAACGTCAGGGATGAAATCGAGCATCCGACGACCGGCAAAAAGGTCGGTGTCGCAGTCGATATAGTCGGTATCGGCAAGGTCCTCGACATCAACAAGGACAACATCGCAACCGTAAAGATCACAAAGGCATACGATGCGATCGAACGTAAATTCCGCGTCCGCAAATATGTAGAGACAGATAAGAACATTCAGATAAAAGAGACAAAAGAGGATATAGCAGCTTCGATAATCGCCGGCTACGATCCGACCGTTTTCTACGGCGAAAATTACCTTGTCTACATCGACAAGGGAACCAACGACGGCGTCGAGAAGGGCATCATGCTTTCGGTTTTCAGACGCGGCGACGGTCTTGACGAGCTTGAGGGCGACGTCGAAGACACTCAGCTTCCTTATGAATTTATGGGTGAAATCGTTGTTATCGATGCCGGAGAAAATACCTCTCTCGCGGTAATCACAAACAGCATCACAGGCATTGAGGCAGGCGATTCCGCGATTTCCGGTGTTCCGGAGTGCAGCCGTTACGAGTGTGCTCCCGAATGTCTCCCCTACATCGACTCTCCTTCCGAGTACAAATCCTGCAGAAACGAGTGCAGAAGCAAATGCAAGGATGACGACAACAAAAAAGAAAATAAAGAGTGACAAATAAGCTTATCACAATCCTTCTCCCCCTCATTTTTTCACTGATACTTTTTGTTTTTATTCTCCTTCTCTCGACAGATCTTTTTGCGCAGATAGCATCGTTTATCTTTCTTCTGATGGTCTTGGCAGCAACACTTTTTGCGATAAAGTTCCGCTCAAAGCTGCGCCGTTTCTCGGACTCCCTTGAACTTGACTGCAACGCCGACACGGAATCAGTCCTCTCGGAAATCGACAGACTCAAGGAGTCAAAAACCAGCATGATCAACGAGTTGCAGAAGAAATACAACCGTGAACAGATAATAGCCAAAAGAAGAGAGGCGCTTCTCAACAAGATCCCGGAAGGACTTCTATCCGTTGATTCGACTCACAGGATCATTTTCATCAACGAGGCGATGACAAAGTGGTTCGGCGTGGAAAATTCCTCTATCGGCTCGACTGTGGAGCCGATTCTCGAAAAACTCGGGATCCCCTCTGAAAACAGGGCGAAATTCAACTTCGGGAACGAAATATACCAGGAATTCATCTCCGTAAACGCAGACGAGACATTCTTCTTTTTCAGAAACGTGACAGAATCCGAAGAGCTCTCCAAAAAACTTCTCAACTCGGAGCGGCTTGCCTCTGTCGGAGAGATGGCGACAAGGATCTCGCACGAGATCAGGAATCCGCTCAGCACCGTGAAGCTCAACAGCCACTACATCATGGAAAACCTCGAAAATCTGCCGAACAAGGACTTTGCAAACCTGATGGGGCTCATTGTCGAAGAGGTCGAGCGGCTTGAAGAGATAACAAACAAATACATGGGGATGGTCCGTTATCAAAAGCATGAAAATGCGGTCGAAACAGTCTCGCTTCCGGCAGATCTGCTCCAGTTTCTCTCATTCCAGCTTCCGGAGCTTCAGAAACGCAATATCGAACTTACGATAGGCAAATGCGATCCTGTGACCGCAAATATCCCGCTCTCTTCCTTCAAAGAGATCATCCTTAATCTGCTGAAAAACGCATGGGAGGAGCTTGAAGAGAACGGAAAAATAGCGGTCGAGTTCGCCGCGGATGATCCGTCAGCCATAAAGATCATCGTCAATGACTCCGGAAGAGGCGTTCCTGAGGCTGAGAGAGAGGCTGTTTTCAAAAATTTCTACACCAATAAGCCCGGAGGGACCGGGATCGGTCTCAGCCACTCGAGAAAGCTTGCGACAGAGGCCGGCGGGAAGCTCTTTGTCACCGATTCACCTCTCGGCGGTGCCGCTTTTGTTCTGCAGATACCCCTGAAAAAGGGCTGATTCAGCGGATCATCTCCGCAATTTTGTCAGAAATATTCCCGGCAGAGATCCTGGAAGCTTCAGGCGTGTAGTGCATCCCGTCAAAGAAACAGGTATCCATGCCGTCGAAGATCCTGCTCTGGTCTAGCAGAACGAGATCCGGCTTTTCACGGATGTATGTTTCCAGGACACCGTTGAAACATGTCAGGAAAAAGTCATGGAAACCCTGGACCTCAAGCTCGTTCCTAAGCGAAATCTCCTCCTCGATCTTGCTTAACGGATGCTTTGTCTGGATCGTAGGCGAAAAGACGAAAAGCGTTTTCAAACCGCGCTCCGCAAAGTATTCGGAAGCCCTTTTCAGTCTCGCAAGATAGACAGACGGGAACTCTCCGGCGATCTTTTTCTGCTCCTCGTCCAGCGGATGGTAAAGCGGCTCGTTCTCCTTCCGGCTGGTAAAAAACTTCACCTGATCGCTTTTGAAGGCGTGGTCAATGACCTTGAGAAGCAGGCTCCGCTCCCGAAAGGGCAGCCTCTTCGCGTCTTCTGCGTTCAGGACAAGCGTCTGAAAGAGCTCTTCACCTTCACGGAAAGGCACAAGTTCATTGTTCCCCGTCTTCATCGCGAAGTTGATATCGTTCAGCAGAGTGTGAAAGACAACGAAATCGAGCTTCAGCTCCTGAAACGTAAGCTCTGCATAGTTGACCGCACGCCTGATGTCGTAACCCTCGACTCCGAGGTTATAGACAGTTATCCTTCTGTCCGGAAAGAGTTTTTCCAGGTTTTCGGCAACAATAACGGGGATGGTGTTTTTTTCTGCGAGATAGATTCCCAGAATTTTTGAATCGCCGTAGATGCCGATCCTTAATTCACCCTTCTCCTTAGGCTTGACCTCTTCACCGCGGAAGCCGTTGGTATTTAGGGTAAAGCTCTTTGTTTTCGCAGGTTTATAGCGATAAACCAGAGTATTCGGAATCGAGGTGACACGCTCTCCTATCGACGAGACATCCTCTCGGAACTGCACCGCCTCACGCCACTCCTCTTCAGAAAACGTAAGCTTTGCGTAAAATTCGGAGATGTTCAAAGTCTCCCTTGAGGGACCGTTGTCTAGAATAAACTCCGACCCCAGAATATAGCCCAGCAGAATAAGGATCACCACAAAAAAAGAGACGAACGACCTTATTTTATCGACTCTTTTCACTCTTATCCGCAGCTTCTTCATCACTTAAAAAGTTGTAAAGATGTTTTGCGATGTCAAGCGCGACGATCCTGCTCCCCTTCGGCGTATAGTGGATATAATCCCAGAAAAGGGTATCGTCGTAATCGTCGAAAATATCCATCTGGCTGATAAAAACAAACGGCAGGCTCTCCTTCTTCGCCTCATTTACAAGTGGATCGACACACCTGTGAACATACTCGCTGTAACCTGGCTTTTCGTTGTTGTAGTAAAAGGAAAGTTTTGATTCGAAGCGGCTGTGATGTTTTTTATACTCGACGAGCGGCGCCAGAAAAAAGAGAGTTTTGATCTTCTTCTCGTTGTTGAGATAATCGGCGGTCCGCGCCATTTTTGCGATACATTTTCCGGCGAACTTTTCGGTATATGCCGCATGCAGGGGATCAAGCGGCTTATTCTCCGTACCCTTACGTAAATTAATCTGTGCCATATCAAGATCAAACGATTTTTTTACTACATCGGCGATATAAAAATAATCGACCCAAAATTCACTGAAGCGGCTTAGCCAGTCGTCACCCCTCAGACGGAAAACCACCTCGCTGAAAGGGCTGTCGTCCTTGAAGGGAGTCATCTCGAAATCTCCTGCCATGTAGGAGAAATTGATATCGTTCACGCTGTAGACAAAGACAAACATATCGACGTCGAGTCTGGCGTAATAGAGCTCTGCGAATGCGATCTCCCTCGAAAGGTCATACGCCTCGAAGCCAAGATTCAGCACAGTGATATGCTTTTCAGGCATAAGCTCCTTCAGTCTCTGTTCAACGATGCGGGGGATCGTCGCCTCCGTCTTAAGATACGCCCCCAGGACTCTGGAATCGCCGAGCATCCCGATCCTGAACTCGCCCTTTTTCTTTTTTTGAAGCTCTTCGCCGCGGAATCCCGTCGAATTGAGCGTAAAACTGTCGGTTTTTACCGGTACATAGCGGTAAACAAGTGTGTTGGGCACACCGCGGAAACGTTTTCCTACGGACTCAAGATCCTTCGCGAACTTTTTTGCGCTTGCCATCTCCTCCTCTGTCAGAACGCCTGCAGGAACAAATTTCAGGTTGCTTCCGACCGGGCCGTCGCTGTTCAGGCGGACAGAGAACTCTGCAAAGGCGAAATAGAGCAGGAGGCCGGCAAAGAGCAGACCCGCCGAGCCCCACGATCTGATTTTATCTATCCGGCCGCTCTTCATCTCAGAACCTGAAATAGATGAAGGGGTCGGAGAAGACCATAGAGGTTTGAGAAATCGTGGCTGCAAAAAGAACTACAGCCAGAACCGCCTCAAAAACCGCAAAAGCCGTTTTGTTCCCGACAGAGTTTTTAAGCTTCGGGTAAAGCGGGAAAACGAGGAGCGCTCCTGCAACGGCGGCAAGCAGCTCATGGCGGTCCATCAAGCTCGAAAGCGGAACTGGAGAAGCCTTCGGAACAAAGATCGCCTGAAGAAATTCCCCCATCTGGGAGAGCGATCCTGTCCTGAAGGAGCCGTAGAGAAAAATGTAGTAGAGCAGCATGTAAAAAAACGAAAAAATTATTCCGCGCTTTTGGAAAAACCCCTTGAAGAGACGTTCCGTCGAAACCGCAAAAGCGGCAACGACACCGAAAACAACGTAGTTCCACGACGCGCCGTGCCAGAGACCGCAGAGCACAAAGACAACCCATAGGTTGAAATAGGTCCGCGCAAGACCTCTTCTGCTTCCTCCCAGCGGGATGTAGATGTAGTCGCGGATCCAGCTTGAAAGCGAGATGTGCCACCTGTGCCAGTATTCGGATGCTGTCCGCGAAATGTAGGGATAGTTGAAGTTTTCGGGGATCTTGATCCCGAACATGCGCGCAAGACCGATCGCCATATCCGTGTAGCCGGAAAAGTCGAAGTAGAGCTGCAACCCGAAAAGAATTATGCCGCCGAGAGCAGTCACGGTCCCGAGCTGATCTCCGCGAAGGTCAAAGATCTTGTCGTTGACCGTCGCAAGCGTGTTCGCGACAAGGACCTTCTTTGAAAGCCCGTAGACAAAGCGCCTGGCGCCGTACAGAAAAGCAGCGTAGTGAACAGCTGTTTTCCTGATCTGCGGAATGAAATAGTTGTATCTGACGATAGGTCCGGCGATAAGCTGCGGGAAAAACGAAATGTAAAGCGCCGTTCCCAGAAGCGTCACACGCGGTTGCTTCGGATTCCGGTAGACATCGACGATGCTCGAAATCGCCTGAAAGGTGAAAAACGAGATCCCGAGCGGCAGATGCATCTCCGTGACCGGGAAATCGACCGAAAAATTGGCAAGGAGCGCGTGAAGCTCGCCCGTAAAGAAGTTCATATATTTAAAAGTGACAAGGATCACCAGATTCAAGACTATCCCGAAGGTCGCAAAGAGCCCCTTTCTGCCCTCGTCAGACTGGATCGCGACATTCGTTAAGTATGAAAAAAGGATCGAAAGAAGCATCAGCACGACAAAGGCGCCTTCGCCGTAGATGTAGAAAAAAAGGCTTACGACCAGCAGAAAAAGGAGCCTTGCCTTTTCCGGCAGAAGCGCATTGACAAGCCATACTATCGGGAAAAATACAAACAGAAAAACCGGACTGCTGAAAACCAAAGCCTACCTCACAAGCTGAGCATAAATCACTGCTAAATATCAGGAAATCTCATTTTTTATCAATTAATTAGGCAAAAAAAAGCTGATACGGCTACAAATTTTGATTGTTGAAAAAATCGACCTATACTCTGACGTTTTTTTAGGAGAGTTACTATGAAGAAATTTCTTGCAATTTTTACAGTTTTGTTACTGCTTGCCGGTTGCGGCGATAAGATTTTCGAAGAGCAGTCTACAAAGATCCTGTTCCTTTACACGAACGACGAACACGGTCACATCGTAGAGCGCAACGACTGGTTCAAAAGCGTCGCTCTTGAAGAGATGTGGGAAGAGGAGGCAGAGCGCTGTCCCGGCTGCCAGATCATAAAGCTTTCCGGCGGCGACAACTTCACTGGGACCGCCGTATCGACCTATTTCAGCGGTGAACCGACAGCAAAAGTCATGGGCATCCTGGGATATAGGCTCAGCTCTCTTGGCAACCACGAGCTTGATTTCGGCACGGACGCACTTGATGAAAACAGCAACCACTCGAGAATGCCCTACATCTGCTCGAACATGCTCGGCGCAGACCAGAAACCGATCTTCGCGCCGTCAATCCTCTACCCGATCCAGGGCGGCGGAAAGATACTTTTCGTCGGCTCAGTAACAGAAGATTACAAATCGATTTCGGTTTCTCCGGAACTCGAGCACATGTATGTCCAAAAGCCGATGGAACCTGTTGCCGCTGAGATGGAAAAGGAGGAAAACCAGAAGGCCGACTTCATCGTCCTGCTTCTGCATGAATCCCACAAAAACGCAGAGACATGGGTGCCTCAGCTGCCGAAAAAGCCGCTTATCGTCTTTACCGCACACGACCACAAAGAGTCGATGACCGAGGTCGACGGGATCCCGTTTATCCAGAACAAAGGCTACCTTCCGACTTACGCCAGAGTCTTGGTCGAAAAGAAGGGAAAAGAGGTGAAAATCATCTCGAAGGAGTTCGTACCGATCCGCAAAGAGATCAAACTCATTTCTGAGAAATCAAAAAAAATCAAGCACTTGACCGACCATTACGTTAAAAAGCTCAACACGATACTCGGCGATGTCCTGATCAATGCAAACAAACCCGTCGACGGAGCCGAACTGCAGAAGCTTTATGCCTGCGCGACCCTGAAATATTACCCGGGGACCGACGTAACCTTCAGCAACCCGGGAGGCTTCCGCGACAAAATCGGTGTCGGAGCGGTCAAACGCAGCAATATCCTTTCGATTTTCCCGTTCGAAAACCCGATCTACATCGTCAACATCAACGGCATCGACCTGGTTCACGACCTCGAGCTTTCGGAAGAGGCGTACTGCGGTGCGAAAAAGGTCAAGAACAGATGGATGCTCAACGGCTCGGAAATCACTCCAAACAAGCAGTACAAGGCTGTCGTCCATGAATTCATCTTCAAGGGAGGAGACAACTACAAAATCGACCAGACCGATGCTATCAGCGCACCTGAGCACTGGAGAACGCCGTTCGAGAAGTTCCTCAGAAACGCCGGAGACAGCGGCAAAAATCTTGAGCAGGCATACTCCGACCTGATGAGAGAGTACGGACGATAAATCCCATATTCCCGACCAATCCAGCAGAAAAACCTTAAAATTTGTCAGAAGCTTTTATCAGACTGATCACGGCTTAGGCACTGTTGTGACTAACTGTTTGATATCGTTATCATTAAATCTGACGCCGATCCCGAAATAGAAATCACGGTAGCTGTTGATAAGAGCCTCTCCGCCGGCAGTGAGATAGATCCAGCTGAAGGGCTCGATCGTCCAGACAAACGGGCGCCCGAGTGCCTGAAGCCTCAGGTTCGGTGCAGCTTTGCTGCTGAAATCGAAAACCTCTGCTGTAACCGAAAGGAAGTTCCACGGGTTGTAGTCGATCCCGAGACCGGCTTTGTTCTGGAAGATTCCGCCGCGGAGCGCGACCGGACCGAAGACCCTGCCGATCTGCAGGTTGAACTTCAGCTTGTCGTCAACAACAGTCTTCTTTTCCGTGACGACGAAGTTCTGCGGATTGTCACCCGTGATCCCCATGTCGTAGGTGGTCGTGGACTCCGAGACCCTGCCCCGCGGATCATCGACGACTCCGAGGAGATAAAAGCGGTCGGGACGCGGCTGGATTGTAATATCGAAGAAGGTTTTGAAAGAGTTGCTGCGAACCAGATAGTTGCTGTGCGTATCGACGTAAACCTGCATTCCGAGCATCGTGTCGACGTAATCCGTAAGTTTTCCGGAGACCTTCGTTATATCGTTGTAGAGCTGCTCATCCGTCAGGAGCTTGCCGACGGTTCCCTCGCCGTTTGCGACCTTTCCGGTGATCGTCTCGACGTTTTCGGCGATATTCTTCATGCTTTCGCCTGCACCTCTTGCCGCCGCGAGCTCGTCGCTTATCGTTTTAAGGCTCTTTTCAAGCATTGCAAGCGTCTCGTTGAATTTTTCATCCTTGCCGTCGCTCATCTGCGTGAGCCGTTCGGTGACCACCAGAGCATTTTCAAGCAGTTTAGAGAACTTGTCCATCTCGGCTTCGCTTCTTCCGTTGACCTTTGCCGTGACTTCTGAGAGATTCTGAAGCGTCTCGGTCAGCAGCTTCATAAGGTTTTCGGTACTCTGCTTCGTGTCGGCGGTCGCCGAAACCAGAGTATCCAGGATCTTCGCGATCTTATCCTGATTTTCCTGCAGGAGCATCCGCTCAACAAGCCGGCTGGCCGTTTCCATCACCTCGGTCGCCTTGTCCATCGCCCCGTCCAGCCCTGTATCGGTCCTGACATTTCTGATGTAGCTCATCTCAGCGAGCGGAGGAGCGGACGGATCACCCGGATCAAGCGACAAGACATAGGTCCCGAGCATACTCTCCATCACCTTTTCCAGCTTTGCGTTCTCGTAGATCTGAAGCTCCTTCGAGATTTTGAGAGTGAACTTGGCCTTGCCCTTCTCAAGACCTATTTTGTCCAGCTTTCCGACGACGACGCCTGATGTCAGGACATCTCCGTCCCGCAGAAGCCCCAGCGCGTTGTCGGCAAGCGCGTAGTATGTGGCAGTCTCGCCCTCGAAAAGATCGGCAGCCTTGTAGATGTACAGACTCACGCAAACCGTACAGAAAACGAAAAAAATCCCTATCTTAACTGCTCTTGTCATCTTCTCTCCGAGTCTATCTGCCTGAACGAGTTGGAGATAAACTGCCGCAAAATCCTGTGGTCGGACCTTTTTGCCTCTTCAGGAGTTCCGTCGAACTCGATCACACCGTCGTAAAGCAGCGCAAGCCGGTCGGTAAAGCTGAAAATCGAGGCGATATCGTGGCTGATGACGATGCATGTCATCCCGAGCTCGCGGTTCACCCTGATGATCAGCTGGTCGATGCTCTCCGCAAGGATCGGATCCAGACCGGTCGTCGGCTCGTCAAAAAGGACGATCCTCGGCTCGACCGCTATCGCCCTGGCAAGCCCGACACGCTTTCTCATGCCGCCCGAAAGCTCAGAGGGATACTTTTTCTCGATCCCCGGCAGCTCGACAAGCTCCAGAAGCCGCGCAACCCGCCTTTTCAGCTCACCGCCGTCACGCAGACCGAGCTGCTCGACAAGCGGAAAACAAATATTCTCCTCAACCGACATAAAGTCAAAAAGCGCGGCATCCTGAAAAAGATACCCCATACTCCGGCGAAGCTCAAGAAGTTCCTGATCCTTCATCTTCGTGAGGTCGCGCCCCTCGAAAAAAATTTCGCCGCGGTCGGGTTTCAGAATGCCGATAATATTCTTCAGCAGGACGCTTTTGCCTGTTCCGCTCTTGCCGATAATGGTGGTGATCCTGCCTTCCGGAACCGACAGATCGACGCCGCGGAGCACCTCATGACCGCCGAAAGCCTTCCAGAGACCGCAGACTTTTATAATTTCGTTATCCATCTTACAGCCCGCAGAAGTTTATGAAAATATAGGTCAGGATATAGTCGGCGACAAGTACCGTTATCGTCGACTGGACGACCGCCGCCGTCGTCCGCCGTCCCAGCCCCTTCGCTCCGCCGCTGGTCCTCAGACCGTGGTAGCAGCAGATCACCGTCACGAGGAAACCGAATACGACAGCCTTCACAAGCCCCGTCCAGATGTCGTCGGGATCGACCAGAAAGTACATCATGTGAAGGTAGGCCTCGGAATTTACCTGCATGATCTTCGTCGCGATAAAGTAGCCGCCGTAGACACCGACGACATTGGCAATCGCCGTCAGCGCCGGAAAGGTAAAAACCGAAGCGAAAAGCCTCGGCACGACAAGATAGCGGAGCGGGCTCACGGCCATCGTCTCCATCGCATCGATCTGCTCCGTCACCTTCATGCTGCCGATCTCAGCAGTCATCGAAGAACCGTTCCTGGCGACCAGAACAAACGCCGTGATAACAGGCGCAAGCTCCCGGCTCATCGCCATAGCGACTGCGGCTCCGGCATATATCTCGGCGCGGAAAATTCGCATTATGTTGACCAGCTGCAGAGCCAGTATCATTCCTGTCGTAAAGGTCGAGATCGCGACTATCACGATCGACTGAAGCCCGATCCTCTCCGTGTGTTCGGCGATCTGTCCGAAGCGGTACGGCGGTATCGGCATCCAGCGGAAGCACTCTCCGAGAAAAACGATAAAATCCTTAATATTATTGAATAATTTTATCAGATACAGACCTATTTTCTCAAAGAATCCCATCACGCGACCGGAAGCACTTTACTTTTCTTTGAAAACTGTGTTGAACAGATCGATAAACTCCTGCTCCTTTTCGTTTTCAGGCTTTTTTAAATTGATCGTGACCGTTTTTTCCAGATCGGTCAGGTAGATGAAGCCCTTGTCAAAGCCGATCGAACGCTTGCGGCGGTCAGGGTCGAAAAGCGACGCGCCCCACCAGCCCACAGGTCTCCGGCCGCCGACCAGGCTCAAAATCGTCGGAGCGATGTCGATCTGGCTCGCAAGTCCGCTGTAATCGGTCTCCGGAAGGGTCTGCTTCGTGATGAAAAGGAGCGGGATCTGCGCCAGGTTCTTCCTCGGATGCCCCTTGATCCTCTGCGAAACGTTGTTGAGCGGGCAGGAGTGGTCGGACGATATCACGATCAGCGTCGATTCGTCGAAAAGCCCCTCCTTATCCAGTTTTTTTATAAATTCCGAAATGTCGTAATCCATACGGTCGATGGAGTTGAGCCAGTTGTAGATTTTTTTGTCCACGCTTTTAAGGCCGTCCCGTTTCGGGTAGGTAAGCCCTTTGTACTTTATCTGGCCGTGCGGCGGATGGCTGTCTGTTCCAAGCACTGCTACAAAGAGCTTCTCACCGCTGTTTTTCTTGATATATTCAACGACTTTGTCGTAAAGCAGCCTGTCCTCGAGCCCCCAGCCGTAAATGTAGGGCCGGAGCTTTTCGTCCTCGTAAAAATCCTCTCTTCCGATGATTTCCGGGAAACCCATATTTTTGAAAATCAGGTTTTCGTTGGCGAAGTATTTCGAGGCACTGCGGATAAAAACAGGCCTGAAACCCTCTTTCTGAAGCACCTTCGGCAGAGAATTGATATGACCTGTCTGCTCCTGGATATTGAAGTTCGGGTGAGAGTTGAAGGTCACTGTCAGCCCCTGAAGCGTCGGCGCACCTACCGTAAAAAGGTTGGAAAAGGTGATGTCGAAGTACTCCTTGCTGCAGAAGATCCTGTCGGCGAACTCTGCCTTGAGCTCCCTGTTGTAGCAGGGCAGAGCGGCAAGCGAGAGAGATTCCGTAAAGACATAGATAATGCGCCTGTAGCCCTTTTCTCCTACTGCCGGCAGCTCCTTTCTGCCCACATCCAGTTTCCACTCACTGATCGTTTTTTCGTAGTCGGCAACATTTTCCGAAGTTTTGAAATCTTCAGACAACAAATTGTAATCATTTACAAATTTTTCAACTGACGGTGAAAGTTTGCTCCTGATCCTGCCGAACGAAGGAAAGATGACATCCGAAAGGAAACCTATCCACTGGTTCTGGCAGACATAAATTATCTGTGCGTTGCGGAAGCCGGTGATGACCCTGTCGTACTTCTCGTCGTGGCTGCGCTGAAAAAGCCCCGTCGAGTTGACAAGACTCAAAACAAGGCAGATGACAAGCCAGAAGACCGTGCGCCTGAAGATATGCTCAAGCGGGATCTTCTTTATCCCGAGATATGCGAAACGGAAGACCGCGATCAGCAGAAGGAAAATGAGGACTAATCCCCAGATCGGAAAAAAGCCGGTAATGCTGTACGGGGTTATCAGGTCGAAGTAGTGCGCCTCGATCAGCGTGTTTCCGAAGTAGTAGAGGCAGATATTGCCGATCGTGAGGCAGAAATAGAGCATCACAAAGAGCGCTGAGACCACCGGAGTCCTGAAGACAGCCTTCAGAGCAAGGACAGCAAAGATAAAAAAGGCTGCGTCAAAGAGGAGCTTTTCGCCGAACGAGAGAAAAATATGCACATCGTCAAAGAGAAACTCGTTTTTGTATGACGCGACACCGAGAAAAACTATGTTGATAACGACCGTAGCGATCAGCAAAGCGGTTATCACGGCATTCCGTTTGGGAAGCATCTCCCTGAAAAACGCAGCCGCCTTCTGCTTTTTTGAAACCCTTTCTTCCATAAAAATCTCCTAAAAACCAAAAAACGCACGCTTATACCACAATAAACTTTTGACTCAAAATCTATGTGAAATAAAATTTCGGACACAAATTTTAGGAGGTACTCATGGACGAAAGAATGGAAAAATTGAAAGCTGCGTCAGGTTATATTTCAGGCCTTGTTGCAGAAAAGAGTCTCAAGCTCCCGCAGCTTCTGGTAACGCTCGGCAGCGGACTCGGCACATTCGCGCAGGGAGTCGAAAAACTTCTCGCCATCCCCTACAGAGAGATCCCGCACAGCCCGCAGTCGACTGTCGACGGGCACGCGGGCCAGCTGGTCCTGGCAAGAGAGCCGAAAAGCGGCGAAAACTTCTGGATCATGCAGGGAAGAGTCCACTTTTACGAGGGCTATTCGATGTTTGAGGTCGTCTTCATTCTGAGGACCCTGATCCTGCTCGGGATCAAAAAATTCATCGTCACGAACGCGGCAGGCGGTATAAACCGTTACTTCAACGCAGGTGATTTCATGATCATCCGCGACCATATCAACTTCATGGGAACGAACCCGCTGATCGGCAAAAATCTTGACGAATTCGGCACAAGATTCCCAGACATGACAAACGTCTACAGCCGCAAGATGTCGATTTTGCTGCAAAAAGTCGGCAACGAGCTCGATATTCCGCTTAAAGAGGGCGTATACATCGCGGATTCAGGCCCCTCCTTTGAAACACCATCCGAGATAAGGATGATGGAGCGCTGGGGAGCGGACGCAGTCGGAATGTCGACCGTTCCCGAGGTCATCGTCGCAAAACACGCAGGTCTTGAAGTTGCAGGAATAAGCTTCATTTCGAACAAGGCTGCCGGGATCTCGCCTACTCCGATTTCGCATATCGAGGTTTCCGAGAACGCCGCGAAGGCCGAAAAGCAGTTCTCGGCACTGATGGCACGCTTCATCGAGCTTGTCCTGGAGGGAAAGGATGAATAGCGGGCTCCTTGAAAAGGCAGTCGCTTCCGCGCTAAAAATCAGGGAAAACGCATACGCACCCTTCTCCGGCTTCAAAGTCGGAGCCGCGCTGATAACTGACGACGGCGAGATCTACAACGGCGTGAACGTCGAAAACTCATCTTTCGGAGCGACGGTCTGCGCTGAGAGGAATGCCATCTTTTCAGCCGTTACTGCAGGCAGAAGGAGGTTCAGCACTATCGTCATCGCCTCGGATCTTGACGGAAAGGCCGTCTATCCGTGCGGGATCTGCTGCCAGGTCATGGCGGATTTCAATCCGGATATGCGGATCGTGCTCGTGAACAGCGGGACCGGTGCCGTCGAGCAGGACTGCACTTTGAAGGATATATTCCCGCAGAATTTTGAGTTCAAGGGCGACAAAGAATGAGATCCACCGCTTTTTTTGTCACTTTTTTCCTGCTTTTTCTCATCGGATGCGCCTCCTCGACAAAGGTCGAACCGCAGTTCGAAATGCCGGAGACCCTCGGAGAGGGCGGATCAGAAGGAGCCGAACTCCCCGAAAAATGGTGGGAGGTCTTCGGGGATACTGAGCTTGACAGGATCATGGAACAGGCGATCGGAGAGAACTTTTCGCTCAAGGCCTATGCGGAGCGTTTCGAGCAGGCAAAGGCCGTCGCAAAGCTCAACGGAGCCGACATCTACCCGACGATCTCAGCCGGGATCGGCTTTGACGAAAATCTGACCAACGCAAACGGAAGGCCGGCGAACTACAACTCGGAGAAGTATTCGGTTTCGCTCTCGATCAGCTATGAGATCGACCTCTGGGGAAGGATCCGCGCACTCCGCGATTCAGCCAACTACTCGCTTCAGGCATCAGCAGAAGACTTCGAGGCGGCTGCAGTCTCGCTCTCTGCGACCGTTGCCGAAACATGGTTCCAGCTCACTGCAAAACGTGCGACCCTGAAAATCCTGGAAGATCAGCACGCCGTGAATGAAAAATATGCCGAGCTTACCCGCCTCTCCTACAGCGGAGGCGCCGCAGACGCCGGTGATATCCTTCAGCAAAAGCAGCAGCTCCTTTCGATCGAAAGCGAAATTTCAGCGGCAAAGACCGAGATCACAGTTCTTGAAAACCTGCTCTCCGTCCTGGTCGGGAAGCCGCCCAGATCGGAACAGTTTCCGGAGTCAGCCGACCTTCCGGAGATGCCGGAATTCCCGAAAACAGGGCTTCCGAGCGAGCTTATAGAGCGCCGTCCGGATGTCCGATCAGCCTACTTTGCAGTCAAAAAGGCCGACAGTTCCCTTGCTGCCGCAATGGCCGACAGATATCCTAAACTCTCGCTGAGCGCAAGCGGCGGACTCGGTTCTCAGGATATCACCACGCTTTTCAAAACCTGGTTCGTCAACCTTGCCGCCAACCTTACCGCTCCCATTTTCAACGGCGGGAGGAATCAGGCAACGGTCGAAAAAAACGAGGCAGAGGTCCGCGAGGCGCTGAACAGCTACAGCCAGAAGGTCCTCACCGCGCTTCAGGAGACCGAGGATGCGATCGCAAAAGAGAGAGGCGAACGCGAAAAACTCGAAAACCTGCAGAGCCAGTACGAGATCGCAAAAAATCTGACAGAACTCCGCAACTCCGAGTTCACAGCAGGCAAGACGACATACTTTTTTGTTCTGGAGGCATTGAAAAACGAACAATCCGTTGAAAAGGCTCTCCTCTCCGCCAGATGCTCGCTTCTTCTAAACAGGATCTCCCTTTACAAGGCGATCGCCGGAGGCTTCAAAAAGGCATCTGAAGATTAAAGGGAAATGTCGAAACACTACCTCACGCAACGGACACTGCTACTGCTAGTCTTATTGTTGTAGCTCACGTGACCATAGATAAAATTCACTCCCCATGCGTAGTCTGCATAGCTGATGTAGGTAGAGGAAGACCAGAACCAACCAGTTTCTCCAAATTTGCTGTGAGCACCACTGAAATCTTCTGAACAAAGTCCACAAGGATCATCCGTCCAACAACTACTTGACAGACAGATAACGCTGTCGTCATCTCTGACACCACAGGTTTCAACTCCTTCCACCGGCGGCATCTGCGTATCTGGACAATTTTGGATAAGAGTCCTGAGTTCGCTGATCGTCGGTAGATGCCAGCCGTAACTGTAACCGCCGTAATTCGATGAATTCAAGCCGGTACAGTGATCGACTGCTTCCTGCCATTGCATTGAGTCTGGCGCTTTTTCCGACCAGATATAGCCTGTGTCAAAATCATAGCACGGGAACGAAGTCGTATCTTGGCTGCACTCAGGAAGCGTTGTCGAGCTAGTCGTGCAACTTGTGCCGTTCCAATCAAAGCCTTCCGTACAGATAAACTGGCAGGTTTGTGCCTCGCCGTTGTAGTCATATTCGGTGCTGTGGCTCACCTCGTAATCGGTCCATGTGTCGGAATCATAATCATAATATTCGAAATAGTTGTATGCTCCGCTCCATTCGGTGTTTGCAGGTTTCGGAGCGCAGTCAACGATTCTGTAGCATGTCAGCTCGCCTTCCCAATAGTCATAATAAGCTCCGCCGGCTTCGTAACATTTTTCTTCATCTGTAACAACAGGTTCTTCTACGTCGCCCCAGTCGATCGTTGCGCAGTCGACTTCATTATCTTCGGTAGCATTCATATCAAAGCATGTGCAAAGATCTGACATCGTGTCAGCGTCAGGGTTGAGGCCTAAAAGCTCTTCACCGACTGCAAGTTCGGCTGCCATTGAAAGTTTGAAGGTCTCGCCGACTGAAAAATCTATATTCTTGTCGTGGCAGACCTGCATCTTTCCAAGTTCGATCTGACTGGACTCGTCGACCTTGTTTGCTGCAATGACACACTGTCTGTAGTAAGCTTCATCATTTGAGACTGCGATGTCATACACCTGAACGACCGGAGCCTGGTCGAGGTGATCGATGTCATTTTCCTGCATGTAGTCAAGGTAGTATTTCGGAACAGTTGCCAGAGCAATAGTTGTGACTCGGCCGGTGCTTGTCTCAAAATCGCCCAAGGCCTCAAGCATGACCCCGGGCTGATCCTGATCAGTTGACTCCATGAAGAAGGAATAACTGTCAGCATAGTCAAGGGCTTTGCCCTCAACACCAACGAGTGTTGCGGTTACCATGTTTGCCCATGAGGGTGACGAAGTTGATTTGCTGTTGATTTCACCCATACCTTTGAATGTAAAATACCTCTCGGCATCGATTGCAGCATAGGCTGCATCAAGTTTGCAAGCCGGTCTTCCCGAGTCACCGGAATCACCTGAATCACCCGAGTCACCGGAATCACCTGAATCACCCGAGTCACCAGAATCACCGGAATTACCGGAATCGCCCGAATCATTTTTGATGCAGATATTGTTCAGATCGTCGCATTCAAGCCCTTCGTTGCATGTTTTGTTCGGGTAACACTCGCCGTAAAGCTCCCCCCGATTCCGCCCTGACGGTATTTCTGCGTCATCGTCCGGTCTCCCGGCATCGCCGCCCTGGTAAGCATCCGAATTTTTGTCATTCGGATTGTTGAAATTTATCTCGCCGCACGAAACAGCGAAAAACATCGTGATAAGCAGGAAAATCAAATATGATCTCTTCATTTCAAACCTCTCTGTCACTAAAAAACCGCAATATATTAAGTGCTTCTGATGTGACGGCAAATTTTCCGGGAATCAGCCGGCAGCGGCGCCTTAATGCGGCGGCGGAAAAAAAAGAATAGTCAGCGAGCCGAGGACTCCCCAGCCAAAAAGGAACGCCAGTTTATAACTTTTTGATTTTATTAAAGGAATCATCGAAACAAGCGCTAAGGCCGGAAGAAAGTTCACGACCAGATCGTAGGCTGTGAAGTCTATCCCGAAGCACAAAAATGCCGCAAAATCGACCAGAACGCCAAGCAAAAACAAAACCGCAAAGAGCTGTTTGCGCTTAAAGCATTTAATAAAATCAAAGAGTTGATCTTTAAAGGCGATGCAGGAGAAAATTATGAATACGGATACGTAGTAGAGCGTATAATTCTGATGGTTTTTAAGCCCGGAGCGGAGAAGTAAAAGCGAGGGGTGCTCCGGATCGACCGTGATCCAGGAAAAACCAAGCAGCAAAAAGGAGCTCGCCGTCGCCAGAAAGGCAGCAAGAGCCGATTTTAAAGGTTTTTCGGAAATCAGCCATCCGGCTTCAAAAGAGAGCAGAAGCAGAGCCAGAAGCTCGGGAAAAAGCGCCCAGTTGTAGGAGTGGGCCGCCTCAAGGGTAAAAATGTTCTTCAATACCGCCAGAAACGAGGTCGGTTCGACAAAATTCAGCGTCAGCTCCCGGTCGACAACAAACGCAAAGAGCACCGGGATCATCGGCAGAAAACCGCCGAGAGCGAAGAAGGTCAGATCCTCGTCCTTGAGCTTCAGCATCCATTTAAAGAATGCAAAAAAATAGATCAAAACCGATGTAAACCAGAAGAGCTGAAAAACCGCGATCGTCAGCGGATTCTCCCTGCCGAACTCGGCATAGACCCGCACAGCTATCAGGATCTCAAAGAAAAGAAAGGCGTAGATCTGCGGGATCGCATTGATTTTATCTATAGCTCTGCGAATGTGGTTCATTCTCTGCCCGTAAAAAATTCGCCTGCCTGGACCTTGTTTCCGTTCAAAAACTCGGCGACGCTCATCCCCTTTTTGCCGGCTGGTTTCAGCCTTTTGATCAATATACCGCCGGTTCCGCAGGCAACCTTGATGCCGTTTTTCGAGACCTCGAGGACTTCGCCCGGTCTGCCGCTGCAGTCTGAAACAAGCTCCGCCTTTTCGATCGAAACGATGTTTTCACGGAAAACCGACCTGATCCCCGGTTCAAGCGTCAATGCCCTGATTTTATTGAATACTTTCACAGCCTCATCGCTGAAATCGACCCACATGTCATCCTTTCCGATCATTTTCGTGAAGACGGGTTCTCCGGCCTGCGGAGTTGCCTTAAGCGTGCCTGAGGCAAGTTTTTCCCAGTTTTCGTCAAGTATCCGGAGCGAAAGGGACGTCAGCTTTTCAAAGAGGGTCGTCGCATTGTCATCGGGTGAGACCTCACACTCCGAAGAGAGCAGGATATCGCCGCTGTCAAGCTCCTCGCCCATCACCATGACCGTCGTGCCGCTTATCCTGTCGCCGTTCAAAAGCGCCGTGTTTACGGGAGTCGCGCCCCGGTACTTCGGCAGAAGAGAAAAGTGGACATTTACGGGATAGAGCCTCGGAGCATCCAGAAGCCTTTTGGGAAGGATCTGACCGTAAGCCACGACAAAAAGCAGATCCGGTTTGAAATTGCCAATAATTTCAAAGGTTTTATCCGATTTTGCCGAACAAGTGTAAACCGGAAGACCGAGTTCGAGCGCCCTCTTTTTGACCGGCGTCGGCTCCAGCTTTTTGCCTCTTCCGCGGATCTTGTCCTTCTGGCTGAAAACGATGACCTCGTCACCTTTTTTAAGACAAAAATCCAGAAACGGAACAGAAATCTCCGGACTGCCCATGAAAACTGTTTTCATAATCCTCCGGTAAAAAAACGGGGCGGTTTGACCCGCCCCTGAAAAATTATTTTTTAACCCATTTCAGAACAGGCTTTCTTGCCGCCAGAGTCTCGTCCGGACGGCTGATCGCCGTGCTGAGAGGAGCGTTCAGGATATTCTCCGGATCGCTCTTTGCCTTCTCGGCGATGTCGATCATTGCCTCTATGAACTCGTCAAGCGTCTCCTTGCTCTCGCTCTCGGTCGGCTCGATCATGAGCGCACCGTGGACGATCAGCGGGAAGTAGACAGTCGGCGGATGGTAACCGCGGTCGATCAGAGCCTTCGCGATATCCATCGTCGTAACATGGTTCGGCATCTCTGAATCGTCGAAAACGACCTCGTGAAGCGTGTCTGATTTATACTTCAGATGGTAGTAACTCTTCAGGCAGGCTTTGATGTAGTTTGCGTTGAGAACAGCGTTTTTAGCCGTCTCGCCGAGATGCTCGCGGCCGTATTCAAGGATGTAGATGAAGGCCTTGAGCGTTACGCCCATGTTGCCGTAGAACGAGCGTACTCTGCCCATCGCATTGCCGGAGTTTTTGAAGCTGTAGACGCCGTTTTCACAGACGACGAAGGGGTTCGGAAGGAACTCGACCAGCTTTTGGCATACGCCGACAGGACCTGCGCCTGGACCGCCGCCGCCGTGAGGCGTAGAGAAGGTCTTGTGCAGGTTGTAGTGCAGAACGTCGATGCCCATATCGCCGGGTCTCGCCACACCCAGAAGCGCGTTCATGTTGGCTCCGTCGCCGTAAACAAGACCGCCGGCCTCGTGAACCATCTTCGTGATCTCGAGGATATCGCTCTCGAAGACTCCGAGCGTGTTCGGGTTGGTCAGCATGATGCCGGCAACTTCATCGGTAAGGAGCGACTTAAGCGTAGCAAGATCGACCTTGCCGTGTTCGTCGCTCTCGAGGACAACGACCTCGAAGCCGTTGAGCGCACAGCTTGCAGGATTGGTCCCGTGCGCGCTGTCGGGGATGATTATCTTTTTGCGTTTCGTATCGCCCATCTTAGCGAAATAGCTGCGGATTATGCCGATACCGGTATATTCGCCGTGCGCACCTGCCGACGGGTTCAGCGTGCAGGCAGCAAAGCCGCCGATTTCAGCAAGCATACGCTGCATTTCGTACATGATCTTAAGCGTGCCCTGCGCGAACTTAGCCGGAGTTTCGGGGTGAAGCTCCGTGAAATAAGGATTGCGGACAAGCTTTTCGTTGACCTTGGGATTGTACTTCATCGTACAGCTGCCGAGCGGATAGAAGCCGAGATCGAGGCTGAAGTTGTAGGTCGAAAGCCTGGTGTAGTGCCTTACGACATCGACTTCACTGACCTCCGGCAGATCGAGCTCGTCACGGCGGAGCTCTGCCGGAAGGATCGACTCAGCGCCCGAAAGATCCTCGGCTGGAAGCGAATAACCGCGTCTTCCTTCACGGCTTCTTTCAAAAATAAGTGCCTCACGAAGCTTGAGGTCTCTCATTCCCGGATAACTCATTTTGCACCTCCTGCGATCTCCTTGAGCGCGTCAACAAATCTGTCAAGCTCCTCGTAAGTGTGGACCTCCGTCGTGTTTACGATAACGGCGTTGTCAAGCTCCGGGAAGTATTTTTTCGCAGCGATCCCGCCAAGGATCCCCTTCTCGCCGAGAGCCTTGAGAAGTTCGCAGGCATCTGTCGGAGCAAGGATCGTGAATTCGTTGTAGTTGCAGCCGTTGAAGGCGATCTTGCAGGCTGTTTCGGCAGCGATCTTCTTCTTGAGGTAATCAGCGCGTTTGAGGTTCATCAGCGCGACATCGCGAAGCCCCTGTTTGCCCATCGTCGCAAGATAGATCGAAGCTGCCGTAGCCATCAGACCCTGGTTCGAGCAGATGTTCGATGTCGCCTTTTCACGTTTGATGTGCTGCTCTCTCGCGGAGAGTGTCAGAACGAAACACCTGTTGCCGTTCTTGTCGACGGTTTCGCCGATAAGTCTGCCCGGCATTTTGCGCATATGCTTCTCCTTGCAGGTGAAGAGTCCTACGCCAGGACCTCCGAAGTTCATCGGGATCCCGAGCGCCTGACCGTCACCGACCGCGATGTCGGCGTCGATGCTGCCAGGAGTCGCGATCACGCCGAGAGCCGTAGCCTCGGTCACGACCGGGATCAAAAGCGCACCGGCCTCGTGTGTAAGTGCGGAAATTTTCTTAAGATTTTCAATCATTCCGAAATAGTTCGGATATTGGAAGAGCACGCAGATCGTGTCGCTGTCGATCTTTGCAAGCTCAGACTCTGCTACGCAGCCTGTTGCAGGATCCATCTCGAGCAGCTCGATCTTGTCGACTACAAAGCTCGTGTAGGTCCTGATCGTCTCAAGGTACTGCGGGTTGACCGTCGATGCGATAAGGACTTTGTGGCGCTTCGTCTGGATCTTGTGCGCCATCAGGACCGCCTCTGCGGATGCAGTCGCGCCGTCGTACATCGATGCGTTTGCGACATCCATCTGGAAGAGGTTCGCGATCATCGTCTGGAATTCGAAAATTGCCTGCAGCGTTCCCTGGCTGACCTCCGGCTGATAAGGTGTGTAGGAGGTGTAGAACTCGCTTCTGGAGATCATCTGATCCACCAGTGCCGGGCAGAAGTGCCTGTAGCATCCGCCGCCCAGGAATGAAAGCATTTCGGCTCCGCAGTTCTCTTTGCCGAGCTTGTCCATCATCTTTTCGAGTTCAGGCTCGCTCATCGAGGAGGGAATATTCAGCTCCTTTTTAAGCAGAACGCTCTTCGGAAGCGGCGAAAAGAGATCCTCGACAGAGTTTACACCTATCTTTTCGAGCATCTCCTTGCGTTCTGAATCGGTAATAGGAAGATATCTCATATTTTACCCCTAACGTTTAAATTCTGGAATCGGAACATGACGTTCCTGCGATTTTAAAGTGCCGGTAACGAACTATTCGTCGTCCTGCTCGTCGAGGAATTTATCGTACTCGTCAGCCGACATAAGTGCCTTGAAATCCTCGTCGGAATCAGACTGGACCTCATAAAGCCAGCCGTCGCCGTAGCAGTCTGCGACTATGATTTCCGGATTTTCCGAAAGCATCTCGTTGATTGCTGAGACTGTTCCTGAGATCTGGTTGTTGATGTCCTCAGAGCTCTTTACTGTTTCGATGTTGCAGACGACGGATTCGTTGTCGACATCCTCGTTGATTTCCGGAAGCTCGACATAAGTGATATCGCCGACATGCTGTGCCGCGAAGTCGGAAATTCCGATACGGTATTTGTTGTTGCCAAGATCCTCGACCCATTCATGAGTCTCCGAAAATCTGAGGTTTGAAGGTACACTGTAGTTCGACATAATGTTGCTCCCTTAAAAAAGTTGTTAAATATCAAACACTTAAAGCATTGATGCCATTTTCTTTCTTGAGGTTCCCTTGACAAGAGGAGTCTCCTTGACGAATGCCTTGAAGCTCTTCCCCTTTTCGTTGAGAAGCTCGATTTCGCTCTCCGGTGCAAGTTCTGTGTCGGTGCGGATAAATCCTGCCGGGACCATTCCGAGGCTGACAGAGATGATCTCGCTCGTGAGGACGCCGATCTCCTTGCCGTTCAGCAGGACTTTTGAGTGGTCGCCGGGTTTTCTTCTGCCCTCGACAACGATAGCGTATGCAAAAACGGTCCCCTTCTTAGCCTCAAGAGCCTCCTTGCCGATAAATTCGTGCTCGTGGGAGATTGCGAATTCCCACGGAGTGCCCGTTGCGACTACATCAGGACGGACCTCGTGGCCTGAAAGCGGAAGTCCAGCCTCAAGTCTGAGAGTGTCTCTCGCGCCGAGACCGGCAGCCATGATCCCGTAGTTCTGCCCCTTCTCGAGAAGGAGATCCCAAAGTTTTACGACGTCGTTGATGTCGCAGTAGATTTCGAATCCGATCTCGCCGGTGTAGCCCGTGCGGCTCAGCAGGACGTTGATCCCGCAGATGTTTACATCTTCTGCGAAGCGGAAGAACTTGAGATCCTCGATCGCCTCTCTGCCTGCAAGTTCGGCAACAAGCTTCGGAGCCGTCGGGCCCTGAAGATCGAGCTTTCCGGTAGTAGCGCTGATGTTTTTGAGCTCCATGTCGGGCAGCTTGTTTTTGCAGAGCCACTCGAAATCGCTCTCCTGCGTGCCGGCGTTGACAACGAGCATCCACTTCTCTTCGTTGAAGCGATAGACGATGCAGTCATCGATAACGCAGCCATTTTCGTTGAGCATAAAGTTGTACTGAGCCTGACCGTCGACGATCTTCGTAACGTCGTTCGTCAGGATCTTCTGCCAGAAAGCATAGGAATCCTTGCCGGTCACGATATATTCGCCCATGTGGCAGATGTCGAAAAGCCCGCAGTTTTCGCGAGTTGCCTTGTGCTCGGCAGTCTGACCTGTTTTGTACCAAAGCGGCATATCCCAGCCACCGAATTCAGCCATTGTGGCACCCATAGCCACATGTTTTTCAAACAACGGTGTTTTTTGCATTGTCTACCTCATATACAAAGTTAAGAAAACTCTACAATCCGGTCTTATATAAAAATTCAATACCTTTGCAAATAAATAAGGTAAGGTTTTTTCGGAAATTTTCTATTTTTCGATGAGCTTTTTCAGCTCCTCCCCGAGACGGTTTTCATCGCCAGGAACATAGCCGCTGTGTTTTGAGACGATTTCGCCATCTTTATCGACTACAAGCATATACGGGACCGAGTCGCCGCCCGGGATCAGAGACGAGACGACATTGCCTGCCGGATCGATCAGAACAGGGAACGGAAGCGCAGCCGTGACAGCGAACTCATTGACCTTGTCGAGAAGGTCTTCCGTGTCGGTCGAAACGCCGATGAACTCGACCTTGTCGGAAAATTCAGGGTAGATCTGAGCCAAAGCCTTGAGCTCGGCCTTGCAGGGATCGCACCAGGTCGCCCAGAAGGCAATGACAAGGTGCTTTTTCCCGCGGATCTCGTCAAAGCTGAAATTCCCGCCGTCGACACGCTCGAGGTCGAGCCTGAAGCCTTCAGCACCGCCGTCAGAGACCTGCGGCTCGTCGCCGCCTGCCTTTTCCGCAGTCCCGCACGAAATCAGGACAAGTATAAAAAGTACGGTGATCGCTAGCTTTTTCATTTTACAGCTCTTCAAGAAGCATCTCGATCATATTTTCGGTCTGGCCCTGAAGACCTTCGCCCCAGCCCTCCATGTATTCGAGGATCTCCATCGTCGAGGCATCGATAAACACACTTGTCGGATAAGAACCGCCCATCATCGACGACAGATACTTTCTGAAGACCTTCTGTTCCCGCAGATAGCTGTAAAGCGCGAACTGACCGGTCTCAGGATATTCGTCGGTATACATCTCCTTGAGGTTCGCGATTTTCGCAGGCTCCTTTTCAGGTTCCGGACCTTCAAGAAGACCGTTCATGACCAGGATAACGCTGAAACCGGCATCCTGATACTCCTTTTTGTTTATGACAAGCAGGTCTTCTTTCAGGACTCTGCACGGCGGGCAGTCGTAAGTCGAGAAGATAAGCCAGATCAGCTTGCTCTTCGGGTTGTTCTCCTTGTACCACTCTGCAAGCTGGCGCTCGTTGTCCAGTTCGTCGTACATGATCACGTTGTGGGCGATCGTGCCGTTTTTGTTGCAGCTGGGTCCGACCTCAGGATATTTCAGCTCGGCTGCGGGCTCCTCATCCGGTGAAGGCTCCTCGTCGGTTTCGCCCTCCTCTCCAGCAGCATCGTCATCGTTGAGGATATTATTTTCGTCGTTTTTCTGCTCATCCTCCTTGTTTCCTTCAGAACCGCCGCACGCCGCCATAAAACATGCAAACACAAAAATTGCCATTGTAATCAATAACTTTCTCATTTTTCCTCCTATTATTCAGTAACCTTTACCAAAACTGCGGTGATGTTGTCCTTGCCGCCGTTGGCATTGGCCAAGTCTATAAGCTGCTGACAGATTTCGTCAAGAGAAATATCCTGACGCATCAAAGCTTCGAGATCGTTGTCGGGCACCATGTCGGAGAGACCGTCCGAACAGAGAAGGTAGATGTCTCCGGCCAAAGCCTGACGTTTCTGGATATCGACCAGAACGTTGTCCTTCATTCCGAGGGCACGCATGATGACGTTTTTGTTCGGGAAGGTTTTCGCCTGCTCCTTCGTGATCTGCCCGGCCTTGATGTACTCGTTGACAAGCGAATGGTCCTCGGTCACCTGGCTCAGCTGACCGTCGTGAAGGCAGTAGCAGCGGCTGTCGCCGACATGCGCGACGTAAAGCTCGTCCTGCCCGTCGAAAGCCAGGATCGAGACGATCGTGGTCCCCATTCCCGAAAATTCGGTGTTGAGGATAGAGCTTTTGAAGATCCTGCGGTTTGCGAACTTTACGCAGACCATAAGTTTGTTGGCATCGAACGAAAGCGTCGGATCCAGCTTGTAGGGCCAGGTGACGTCCTCGTCCTCGCGTGCCGCATGGAAAAACTCGGCGATCGTGTCGACCGCGATCTTCGACGCGACCTCGCCGGCGTTGTGTCCACCCATTCCGTCGGCAACGACAAAAACTCCTTCATCCTTTAAAATCAGGAAGTTATCCTCGTTCAGTTCTCGTTTCATTCCCGGATTTGTAAGACCTGCACTCAAAAATTTCATGTTTCACTCCGTGACTATCTCAACAACAGGACCAGTTTTCAAAATCAGACGGCCGTTCGATGAAAAAATATCGCCGTCAAGTGTATATTTAAACGGTTCTTCACTTTTAATCAAAAATACTTTGCCGGTCGAGTCATCCACGACATCCGGCGGCAGAGAAAGACCGAACCACGAGCGGATCACCTGGACAAGGATCCCCTTTTTATTGTGGAAAGCGACCATATGCGCAGACTCATGGTTGTCCCTTGCACGGTGCATGAGCTCGAATCCAAGCCCTATCTGCGGGATCGTCGAGATCAGCGTCATCCAGTAGGCGATCTTGCCGAAGGAGAAGCCGTCCGCCGTGATCTCCTGTTCGACCCCGCGGAAGAAACGGCGCGCCATCCGACCGTTGAAAAGTGTGGAAGTCATCAGTGTTATCAACACCTTAGCCGCTGAAAACGGTGAGGCGCCTAGCCCCTCGAAATACCAGTCCATGAAGGTGCAGACAGCCCCCATGCCGAAGAGGAAACCGTAATTTCCGTCGGCGTTCAGCAGGATCAGCTTCCGGCACTTCAGCCCGCGGTTTTCAGACGTTGCCTTGATTATGCGCTCAAAGATCTCAACCGGTTCACCTTTGATCTTAAGGTTCGTAGCCGTCTGGTTCATCGTTCCGCCCTTGATCAGCGCGATCTTCGGGAGCGGATCATCCCCGTAGACGCGGACCATCGAAGTCAGCGCGACGTGAACAGTGCCGTCTCCGCCGTTGATGGCGACAACATCGACATGCCGCGACTTGAAATGCTCCATCGCCTCGTCCATCTGCTCGGAAGTCTCAGGAGAGCGTACCAGAGACTGGTCGGGCGCAAGCGCCTTCAGCTTGGCAAAACCCGCAGGATTCTTCCTGTTTTTCTTCGAATATGGACTTGAAATAAGGGCAATTTCCGTCATCCTTTCTCCGCAAATCAGAACTCTTGCAATTATCATAATTATAAGTTAGAGTCAAAATTATTTGTTTTTTCAAGGAGGTCTTTAAATGAAAAAAAATCTGTTTTTAGTTTCAGCACTCGCACTCGCACTCATCTTTTTGAGCGCCTGCGGATCAAGCAAAACCAACGACGAACAACCTGATTCCGACGGGACCACTGTTTCCGACGAAGACACGACCGAGCCGGCAGACACCGGAACTACAGAACCGGACGGCGACACCGGCACCACAGAACCGGACGGAGATACCGGCGAACCCGAGACCGACGGTGACACGACAGAACCAGAGACCGACGGCGACACGACAGAGCCTGAGACCGACGGCGACACGACAGAGCCTGAGACTGACGGCGACACGACAGAACCAGAAACCGACGGCGAAGCTGGAACCGATGAAGAGCCGGGAACCGACGAAGATTCAGTTGAACCGGAGACCGACAGCGACTCGGCAATCAATCCGCCGGACGAAGATATCCCCTCGCTTGGCTGCATGACAAACAGCGACTGCAATGCCGGTGAGATCTGCTCCTCCCACAACATCTGCGTTGAAGCAGACCCCTGCGACGGAGTTACATGCGGAAACGGCGGCGTATGCACCGTTGAAACCGCTGCAGCGTACTGCAACTGCACAAGCGGCTATTACAACAACAACGCATCCTGTGCCGAAATCACCGGTGACAGCGTTGTCGGCTGGGTAGGCATTCAGTGGCCCGCAACCATCACGAAAGATCTCAACGCAGATGCAGATAAGGTCTACGGTCAGATCTACGTCAGCGGCAAAACGGAGTACGAGTCCCACATGCCGCCCACGACCTGTCCCGACGGCTGGAAAGCTCAGCTCGGCTACAAAGCCGGTACGGGAGCTGCCGAATATCCGGTCATCGCATCGAACTGGACATGGATCGACGCAGGGTTCAACACGCTCCACAACAGCGGAGAGGGCGAGAAAGACAACAACTTCGAATTCATGGTTGATTTCCCGACAAACGTTGCCGGCAGCTTCATCTACATCTTCAGATTCTCGCTTGATAACGGCGCAAGCTGGTGGTATGCGGACGCTGCTCCGGCAATCATAACCTCAGCATCCAACACCCCCGGTCAGGCAACGATCAACTAACCGTCATTAAAACTGAACCTGCTTCTTTTCCGGCAAAACTTGCCTTTCAACCTGCTATACCTATTATTTACAGCTTTTGATTTTTAGGCGAAAGAACTTAGCAATTTCAGAGATTTTTGTGCTTTTGGAGGCTTAGGATGAAAAAACTGTTTATGATTCTGGCTGTTCTTGCGACAGTTTTTCTGCTGGTTTCGTGCGGCGGTTCGGGCAAAGAGACTCCCGGATCCGCTGACGGAGACACTGAAACCGACGAGGATTCAGCCGATACGGCATCCGACACAGGCGACACCGAGCCTGACGGCGATTCCGGCGACACCGAACCGACCGACACCGGTGATACTGAACCCGACGGCGATACCGGCGAACCGGAACCTGACGACGATTCGGAGGTCCCGCAGCCTGACGGCGACACAGACGACATCGAACCTGACGGCGATACCGGCGAACCGGAACCCGACAGCGATTCAGGCGATACCGAACCGGCTCCGGCAAGCGGCACGATCGAGTGGAACGGCGACACGGCAAGCGTCACGGCGACAGAGGGCGAGCTTCGGACCTACACCCTCACGACGACTGCCGAACTCCGTGACAACACTCCGGCGTCGAAGAGCCGCACCTTCGCCGAAACGTCAGGCAGGATGAGGCTACGCAGCGGCGTGACGATGCTTGACGCGCTCTTTGCGCTGGCTCTCGAGGAGGCATCCCAGGACAGCGTCACATCAATAACCGACGGCTCCTTCAACCACGGAAATCCCATAGACTGCGACTGCTTCGAAACGGGCGAAAACTGGCACTACGTCTGGACCCGAGACACGGCATACGCGGTAGATCTGGGCCTTGCGGCGGTCGATCCGCTCCGCTCGCGCAACTCGCTGAACTTCAAAATTTCGGCGAAAAAGCAGGCTGCCGGCGGCGGCAACACACAGATCGTCCAGGACACCGGAAGCGGCGGCTCGTGGCCCGTCAGCACAGACCGCGTCATCTGGGCGCTCGGTGCAGAAGAGGTCCTGAAAAACCTGAGCGGCTCCGATTACAGCGAATTTCTTGCGACGGCCTACGAGGCGATAAAAAACACCGTCGAGTTCGACCGTGCGATGATTTTTGACCCCTCCGACGGCATCTACACCGGCGAAACATCCTTCCTCGACTGGCGCGAGCAGACCTATCCGACATGGACGGCAGCCGACACGCGGCATATCGGAATGTCAAAATCGCTTTCGACGAACGTGGCGCACCTCATCGCGATCGAAAGCGCAGCGAAGTTTGCAACTGAGCTTGGAAGGAGCTCCGAGGCCGAAAAATTCAACGGCTGGGCAGATGGGCTGAGGACCAGCATCAGGGCAAAATTCTACAACGCAGAAGCAAAAAAATTCTCGTCGTTCACGACGACATTTCTGGATGCTTCCCCCGTCGAAAAGCGTGATCTGCTGGGCGAATCGCTCGCGATCCTTGCAGAGATCGTAAGCCAGGAAGAGGCTCTCGAAATCACGAAAAGCTACCCTGTCACCGCGGCAGGTCCCTCGGTCGTCTTCCCGCAGGAGCCGGCAACGCGTATCTACCACAACCGCGCAATCTGGCCGTTTGTCACGGCTTACGCGCTGAGATCAGCCGTCAGATCAGGCAACGACAAATTTTACGAGAACGCATTCATGAGCCTCGTCCGCGGCGCGGCGCTCAACCTTTCAAATATGGAAAACCTTGAATTTACGACACTTTCGGCAGACTACCACGACTCGATGTTCCCGGAACTCAGCGGCCCGGCAGTCAACTCCCGCCGTCAGCTCTGGAGCGTCGGAGGTTTCGTTTCGCTCGTCCTCGATTCGCTCTTCGGTAAAGAGCAGAGCCTCCACGGCATCTGGTTCTCGCCGAGGATCCCGGTTTCAGTCAGAAACGGCTTCCTCGCTGCAAGCGGAAAACTCGAGCTCAGGGATCTCACCTACAAGGGCAAAAAGTTAAAAATTACAATAAATCTGCCAGCTTGTGATGATCGCACCGACGGTTTTTACAAACTCAAGACTCTCACTCTCAACGGCTCGGCCCGCACAACGGAATTCACCGGAAGCGACCTCACCGAAGAGCTCAACACCGTCGAAATCGAGCTTGAATACGATGGATCGACGGGAGCGATCGACCTTCGCGACTGCAATGTCGGTGACTCCTGCTACGCACCGCTTCCGGTGGCGATCCCGCTCGATCCGTACGGTGTAGTCCCCGACGGCGGCAAACTCAAGGTCAGCTTCTCGCTGAGCACGACGCAAAATGTGACATACAACATCTACCGTGACGGCAAAAAGGTCGCGACAGGTGTTTCAGGATCGCCGTGGATCGACACAAATTCAGAAGATTATCCAACAAATTCTCACTGTTACAGCGTAGCGCCGGTAAATTCCTTCGGTCTTGAGGCTCAACATTCGGATCCGATCTGCTACTGGGGCGAAGGTTTTGTACGCACCTCCCTGGCATTCGGAGCAAACGATTTTGACCAGACACCAAACGCATCCGACCACAACCGCACGCACTTCGCCGACTGGGGAAGACCGGACGAAACGCTGACCGTCAGCAACATCGCTCCGACCTCCAGCGGGACCTACCTCCTGGAAATCGAATACGGCAGCGGAAGACCTGTCGACACCGGCATCACTGCCTGCACTAAGCTCGTCGACATCGAGGATCAGAACGGCACGAAGGTCGCTGAAAACCGGATGATCGTGATGCCGCACCTCGGCGCAGGCGACTGGGAGCGCTGGGGAAAATCCTCATTCGTCAGCTTCGATCTCGAGGCGGGCAAAACCTACAGGCTTACGATCAAAGACAACCTGAACATGTCATATTTCGAGCATTTCAAAAGCTACAACGGAACGGATGTCGGCGGCGGTGACGATGTTTACAACCGCGTCAACCTCTCGACGGTGACATTTCTTCAGACAAAGATAAACAACTAAATTCACTAAAAAGTATAATCGACTTTTCCCATTCCCCTGAGTTCTGCCGGGATCCGGTCTTCAAGATATTTTGCCTTGGCTTCTGATTTTAGAGCCGCATTTTGTGAGCATCTGCCGTTTTCAAGGAAATAGAGAGCCTCGCGCATCGAAGCCTCTTCGGGATCGCCGAAATCGTGCCTGCAGTCATCCTCCGCGCTGCAGTCTACCTCCATTCCGAGGAAATAATCTCCGTAATCCTGCGAATTTGCGCTCTTGAAGGTTATCGGGACGATCGTCTGGTCGCAATAGGACATCGAGTTCATTCCGACAGGCTTTCCGTAGGTCATCCCGCCCACAAGCGCGACATCGAAATATGGTGTCAGCGCGTTGATCACCATCTCCGAAGCGCTAGCGGTACCGCGTGTCGTTATAAAGACGACTTTGCCGATTTTTTCCAATGAATTCTGCAGTTTCTTTCCTGTGTATGAGAAGTTTGAATCAGTGTGCTTGTCGTTGTAGAGGATCTTTATAATATTTTCGCCCTTCACAGTGCCGCCGCCGATAAGATCGATCAGGTACTCTGCGACACGGACAAGACCGCCGCCGTTGTAGCGCATATCAACGACAAGCTCGTCTATTTCCGACTCCTTGAACTGTGCAAACGCCTCGTCGAGCTCATCCGGCGAGAGGTTTATAAAGGACTTGAAGTGGAGATATCCCACCTTCGCGCCGTGATGTTCGAAAACCGACACCGCAAGAACTGAATTCATCGTGTAGTCATCGAGAATTACTGAAAATTCCTTCTCTCCGTCCGAATAGTCCATGACCCTGAAAACGACCTCCTCGCCCTTGTTTTCTGCATTGTAGACATTGTTCCAGTCAGGCTTTTCGACGTACCCCTCTTCTCCTTTGTGCTGGTAGTTGTACTCCTGGTTTTCATCGAGCTCCTGAACCGTAACACCGTTCAGTGACAGGATCTTCTGACCGCGGCGCATACCTGCCTTGCCGGCCGGACCCTCGGGGTAGACGATGCTGACGTAGATATCCGAATTTTCTTCACGGACCATCGAAAAGCCCATTCCGTAACGCTTTCCGGCATAGTAGTCATCATGCTCCTGCTTCTTTACCGCATACGAAAAACGGTCGATGACCGTGCCGTTATCGACATACTTTACCGCGGCGATCATCTCGGAGAGCGACGCAAAACCGGAAATATCGATGTTCGGAAGATGCTCGTACCAGAGATACCAGTCCTTCATGAAAGCGTAGGCGTGCCGGTTGATGCTTGACTGGGAGCACTCTTCGTGGACAACGTTTTCGCAGCCTGCAGAAAGGAACAAAAGTGTGAAAAACGCAAAAAATGCGGCAAAAAAGTTCGTTTTCATAACCCCTCCGTTGAAATGCCTTTATATGTTTCCGGCAGTTCCGGTCCTAACCGGCAAGGGCAGCCATTTGAAGCCGTCGAGAAGAACTGTCGAATCCCACGAATGGTCGGGACCGTAGCCGACTATTCCCTGTTCCCAGAGCGCAAGCCTAAGTTTTATGGTTTCGCCAGGAACAACGTTGCCGCGTGTCGTTAGCCAGCCGGTCCCGCCGCTGTTGAAAGTATCGAAACCAGTGCCCTCAAGAAGAGTTGTTCCCTGAATGCAGTTGGAAGCATAGTTGCCGTTCGAGCCGCAAACCTGAAAAAGCCCTTCCGGAGCAAGATCGACACCGACGAAGTTGCCGTTGTAGTCTTTTGCAAGGTTTTTGTCGTATGGATTCTGGAACTCGTCGTTAGGATAGGTCGTGTTGTGTTCCGAATCGAGCAGAGCTATGAAAAAGTCGTTGTAGTTGCTATTGGCGCATACGTTTGAAGGATATTCTATCGAGAAAAAGAAGAGGTTGAACTCGAAAGCGTGAGCGTTCATCGGAACTTTCACTTCCAGCGTGAGCATTATTGGATCCTGAACCGACGGGATTTCTTTTCCTTCGCACTGGTTCGTAAGACCGTCCTGCACAACGGTTCCGCCGCATGTCGGAGACTTCGGGATCGTACAGTTCGGCATCATGTTTATCCAGTCTGACGGGATCTTGCTTGCAGTTCTCATGTCGCCTGTAGCCAGAGTGGCAGAGTTTGCATCTCTTGTAGGTTTGTTCCAGGGACCTGTCGAAAGGATCGCTATTTTCAAGCCTTCTTTCGGAACGATGTTGTTGCCGAACTTGGGTTCGGCTGCGAAAGTTTGGTAATTTTCATCATAATATGGAAGCGGGAGGCTCTGTCTGTCTGAACCGTTGATTTTTTCAGTTACCGGTTCCCCGGCGAGCGAAATTTCAGCCGAAACAAGCTGGTCGCCGCAGATCCCCATAGCATGGGCAAGTTTCACAGCGTTTCCCGGATAGTCTCCGACAACAAGCTCTCCGTCCTCGCCGTCGCAGGAGGTCGCTTCATCGAATTCGCCGTTGCAGTTGTTGTCGATTCCGTCTCCGATCATTTCATAAGCACCCGGATATACATCGACCGGATCAAATCCCATGCAGTCTACAGAAAATTCACAGCAGTCAGTGCAGGCGCCGAAACCGTCTCCGTCGAAATCTGTCCCGTCGTCAACAACACCGTTGCAGTCGTTGTCGATACCGTCGCTGCAGAGCTCGCCGATTTCCGAAACAGGCACATATCCGCCTTCACAATATCCCCATGTTCCGTCTTCCCTGCAAGTCCTTTTTGCAGCTTGGCACGGTCCTACGCCTTCAGTTCCTTCAGGGCCCTGATAGCCGCAGAGCTGCTGTTTGCCGGGTGTACAATCTCCGAAAATCGGTTCGTCAGGTTCTTCCGACGGATCTGACGAGATGTCCGAGTCTGAATGACCCGGATCGTCAGTATCAGACAAATCTGCGTCGCCCGATGCCGGATCCCCGGAATCAGGTATGTTGTCGTCACTGTCGGTAGCTGGATCGTCAAGTATATCGGAATCACTATTTTTCTCGTCAGGCTCATATGCTTCCGAGTTCTTGTCGTGAGGATTTCCGAATTTGATCTCCGAGCCGCAGGAAATCGCGAATAATAAAAAAATCACCAATAAAACATGGTTCTTGCCTTTCATAAAAGTCTCCGTTTCTTATTTCTGATATTTTTCTATCACGCACTCGTGGAGTTTCGTCTCTTTGTCGTAGTTGATCCCGACTAAAAACAGATTGTCCAGATATTTTTCAAAGACCTTCGGATAATTTTTGTTTTTAATCTGTTTTATCGCAGTCTCCGCGTCGTGATCGCATTTGAGTTCGACGATCATTGCAGGCTCTTTTTTAGATAGCGGAACAAAACCGATGTCGGCAAAACCTTTCCCAGCCGGAAGCTCCTGAATTATCGTATATTTTTCTCTCGCCGCATAGAAGGCAAGCATGATAGCCGCCTGCAATGAAGCCTCCGTGTTGTAGTTTTTCAGACTGGAAACTTCTGAGTGAGCCTTGTCCAGAGCCGCGGCGACTTTTTGGGAATCACCCTCCTGCACAAGCTCGAGCAGCTCTTCTGAATCTTTGATCATTCTGACCAGATCGCTGAAATTGTCAGAGCGTTTTACCGCCTTTTCCCACTCCTGGCAGATCTCCGTATTCGGAATGCGGCAGAGTTTCGTGTTTCTGTCGTAATTCAAGTATCCCAAAAGGGTAAGGTAGGTAAAAACATCGTCTTTCGTGTTTATTTTTTCCAGTGAATTTTCAAAACCGTCAATGTTGACCGATATCGATTTTCCGGCAATCATCTCGGTGACATCGCCTTTTATCCCTTCAAAATCGAGCTTTATGTATTCCGAAACGACTTCATAAGATCCGGATTTGTTCCAGTAGTTTGCATATTCGCGGGCAGTCATCGCTCTGACAACGGAATTCGGGTTGTAAATGTCGATTTTGCCGATTTTGTAACCGTCATACCATCTTTCGCACTCTTTGAAACTCATTCTGTACTCTTTGCAGAGCGCTTTGACCTCGTTTTTCGTGAAACCGAAAAATTCCTCCAAACCTAGCGGCTGAAGTATGGTCGATTCATTGAAATTATTGAGTTTCGACTGCACTCTGTCGCGGATTATCGGCAGAATCCCAGTGAGATACGCAAGCGCTATAGCCTTTGAAAGAGGCTCGCTTTTGAAAAGAGAATTTAAAAGCTCTCGATACTTCTCTATCAGTTCTGCGCTCACCTTCTCGCGGATAAGGGTGTCGTATTCGTCAATAAGAACAATAAACTGCGTGTTTGTTGCATCGTAAACACGCTGGATCATTTTTGCGATGGAGTCGTTTTCGCTGAACTCGATCTCCTTGAACTCTTTTTGAAAATCCTCCAAAAGTTCATTCCTTATTTTTTCCAGGACATTGTTTTTGTCTTCGGAATCATTATAGAAAAACCCCATGTCAAGCGACAGGACATTGAATTTGTTGAGATTTTCCCTGAAATCGAACGACTTTTCCGGTTTTGACTCAGCTTTTTTTGTCTTCTTCCCTGTCTCCTGCGGATCGGCGATTTTTAAATTCTCGAAAAGTGAAAAGGAATCGCACCCTTTTGAAAAATATGCAGCCATCAGATCGCGGACAGTCGTTTTACCGAATCTGCGAGGACGCGAAACGCATATAAAACGCTGATTGGAGTTGAGTAAGGCGCAGAACTTTTTCAGCACAAGCGACTTGTCGACAAAAATCTCCGAATTTAAAGCCATTTTTAAATTCTCATTTCCAGCATTGATGTAAGTTCCCATTATACCCTCCGAGCCTCCGTAAAACTTGCAAAAAACAGCTGTCCGGCCTGACTCTCAATCACAAAGATGTCAAAACCCGCGTATTGTAATCATTTTTTGAATAAAATCCATGCGTTTTACCTCTCTGCAAGTGTTTCCCGTCTTCGATCTGCCTTTAAGAGAGAGCCGCCGGCTTCCGTCACAAACAATTTGACCGTTTTTTATGCATGATTATAATTTTTGGTTTTTGTTTAACATTAGTATTTTTGTACCGGAGCACAAAATGGCTGAGGAGATTAAAAAGGTCCTTGAATCGGACGAAAAGAGTTCTTCAAACTTTATAAAGGCAATCATTGACGCAGACCTCGAAAGCGGAAAGCACAAGGCGATACAGACCCGCTTCCCGCCTGAACCCAACGGCTATCTGCACATTGGTCACGCAAAGTCCATATGCCTCAATTTCGGTCTCGCGAAACAGTACGGCGGCAAGTGCAACCTGCGTTTCGACGACACCAACCCCGAAAAAGAGGATGTCGAATATGTCGATTCCATCCAGGAGGATATCGCGTGGCTCGGCTTCAAGCCGGACAAGGTCCTCTACGCGTCGTCATACTTCGATCAGCTCTACGAATGGGCAGTCAAGCTCATCAAGGAGGGAAAGGCCTTTGTCTGCCAGCAGACTCTCGACGAAATGCGCCGCGACCGCGGAACCGCAACGGGAGCCGGCAAGGAGAGCCCGTGGAGGAACCGCCCGGTCGAAGAGAACCTCGAACTTTTCGAGAGGATGAAAAACGGCGAATTCAACGAGGGCGAATACATGCTCCGTGCAAAGATCGATATGGCGCATCCCAATGTTCTGCTGCGCGACCCGGTAATGTACCGCATCAGAAAGGTCGAGCATCACAGGACCGGCAACAAGTGGTGCATCTATCCGACCTACGACTTCACGCACGGTCAGAGTGACGCGATCGAAGGTATCACCCACTCGATATGCACGCTCGAATTCGAGGCGCACAGACCGCTTTACGAGTGGTTCCTTGAGGCGATAGGCATCGAGAAGAGGCCCCAGCAGATCGAATTTGCGCGGCTCAACCTCACCAACACCGTCATGAGCAAGCGTTTCCTCAAAAAACTGGTCGAAGAAAAATACGTTTCCGGCTGGGACGACCCGAGAATGCCGACGATAGCCGGCATCAGAAGGCGCGGCTACACACCGGAATCCATCAGGGACTTCGCCGAAAAAATCGGTGTAGCGAAGAGAAACAGCACCGTCGAGCTGGCGCTCCTCGAGCACTGCGTCCGCGAAGACCTCAACAAAAAGGCAGACCGCTTCATGGGCGTTCTGGACCCGGTAAAAGTCGTCATCACCAACTATCCGGACGATAAAACCGAAGAGTTCGAGGCGATCAACAACCCGGAAGACGAAAACTCGGCAAAGAGACTCGTCTCCTTCTCGAAAGAGCTCTTCATCGAGCGCGAGGACTTCATGGAGAACCCGCCGTCGAAGTTCCACAGGCTCGCTCCCGGCAAGGAGGTCAGACTCCGCGCCGCCTACTACATCACCTGCGACGAGGTCGTCAAGGATGCGGCGGGGAACATCGTCGAACTGCACTGCACCTACGATCCGGAGACCCGCGGCGGCTGGTCGAGCGACGGCAGGAAGGTCAAGGGAACGATCCACTGGGTCGATGCTCGGAACTGCCTGAAGATCGAGGCAAGACTTTATGAAAACCTCTTTGAGATGGAGGATCCGTTCGAGGTCGAGGAGGGTCACGATTTCATCGAAAATATGAACAAAAATTCGCTGAAAGTCGTCGAAGCCTACGCCGAGAACAACATCAGAAACCTCAAGCCCGGGAAACAGTTCCAGTTCGAGAGAGTCGGCTACTTCTGCATAGATCCCGACACGACACCGGAAAAGATCGTTGTCAACCGTATCGTAACGCTGAAGGACACCTTCTCGAAGACACTCAAAAACTAGCGGGGAAACATGAACCAGTGGTATCAGATCGCTCTTCCGAAGGACTGCAGCATGGATAAATTCTACGCGATCGACGGTTTCCTGGGAAGCTACGAACAGCCGAACGCTGTGATTTTATACTTTGAAAAGCGCGACGACGTCCTTCAGGCGCTCAGTGATTTTGACGTTTCGGTCATATCCGACGGAGACTGGGAGGAGAAGTGGCGCGAATACTTCGTTCCGGTAAAAATCGGTTCGCTCACCGTCGTTCCGCCATGGAAAAAGAATGAAGGCAACATCATCATCAATCCTGCCAGAGGCTTCGGGACAGGACACCACGAGACGACGCAGCTTTCGCTCGACTTCATCGAAAAGGCGCTTAAGCTCGACAGTTCGGTTTCAACGATGCTCGATGTCGGGACCGGCTCAGGGATCCTCTCGATCGCAGCGGCGCGCATCGCTCCGCACCTAAAGATCACAGCCATCGACAACGATCCAGATGCTATCGAAAACGCGGCGGAAAACCTCGAACTCAACGGCGTTTCGGACAAGATCGAGCTTACTGTGGAGCCGATCTTCAAGCAGACCGAAAAACGCGACATCGTCGTAGCAAACATAATCTCTTCGGTACTCTACTTCCTTTCGGACGACCTCAAGCGCCTTTCGGCCAAGTGGCTCGTCCTCTCGGGCGTCCTGGCAACCGAGATGCCCTACTTCGCCGACAGGATGGAGCTCGGCGACTTCGAGCTCATCGACAAGGCGGTAAAAAATGAATGGTCAGCATATCTTTTCAGGAGGAAATAATGGAAAATTTCGACCCCAAAGAGGCTTCAACCGGAGCCAAAATAAAAAAACTTATCCCGATCCTGCTCTCCTTCGAGTTCATCCGCTTTGCAGTCACGGGCACGCTCGGAGTCATCACCGACGAGACGATCTTCATCATCATGAAGTATGTCACGAACGCACAGCCGGATTCTTTCATGCTCTTCATTCTGCCGGTTTTCGGATATGCAGCGGCAGTTATCCAGAACTACCTTATAAACCACTACTGGTCGTTCCGCCCGAAGACGGCTGGCAGACACGCATCATTCAAGTCGTTCCTCACCTTTCTGGTAATAAGCCTCATCTCGCTTGTTCCGAGGCAGATCGTCTACTGGCTCATGCCGCACATCTTCACAAACGGCACGATGGCTCCGGCGATCGCCAACCTCTTCGGGATCCTGGCAGGCATGATAACCAACTACATCGGCTGCAAATTCATCGTTTTCAGAGCGGAAAAGCACTAAAATGGCGCTTCGTTTTTCAAAATACCAGGCTGCCGGCAACGATTTCGTCATTCTTGAAGCCGAAGATTTTGAAAAAATCGATGCAAAAAGGCTGTGCGACCGTCACTTCGGGATCGGCGCGGACGGGATCCTCGTGAATTTCAAACCTGCTGATCCGCAGAACGACGCAAAAATGGTGATCGTCAACAGCGACGGAACGACAGCAGAGATGTGCGGGAACGGGCTCCGCTGCTTTGCCGCATACCTTGCCTCCGAGCGCGGCATGACCGCGAACCCGCTAAAGATCGAGACAGGCAACGGCACGCTTGACGTCAAACTTGAAGATCGTGAGGGGCGCCTCTACATTCAGGCTTCGCTCGGAAAATCGAGGATACTCTTCGGAACGCAGAAGATCGTCATCAAAGAACGTGAGCTTTCCATTACCGGGATCTCCATGGGGAACCCGCATGTAGTCGTTTTTGTAAAAAGCAACGACATCGACAAACACCTGATGGCGTCGCGTCTGCGTTTTGACAACCCGCTCGGATACGAAGCAAACGCGGAGATAGTTTCCGACATAAACCAGACTGAAAAGAGCGCTGATGTCATTGTCTGCGAACGCGGAGTCGGCTTTACGCTCGGCTGCGGGACTGGCGGCGCCGCAGTGATGAGATCGCTTTCCCTGAACGGTTTCGCGCACAAAAACGAAGCCTGGCGCCTGAACTTCCCTGGCGGGACGATCGAATACGTCATCGCGGAAAATGATGAGATACTGATCGGCGGCATACCGGAAAAATGCTTTGAGGGGATCTATGAGCCGCAATGATTCCAACGAGTTGCAAGCTTTCATAACAGCTGCACGCCGCCCTGGCACAAATAACTACCTCGCATATCGCGACAAACAGCTCCGCTTCTTCACCGACGCTCTTGAAAATGTCGCCTCCAACCGCGACAAGCATGAAAATGTAGCGATCTACATCGAAAGCATCCTTCGGCTTTTTATCCGCCAGAAGCGCTTCGCGGATATCGCTTCCGTCTATTTTTTTCTGAAAAACGGCGAGAACGCATCAGCCGCCTACGGTTTTTTTTATCCGGCGGCAAAGAACTTCCTCAGACTTCACGTAAACGAGCTCTTCACCGACTCGACCTGGTGCGAAAGCCGTGAAATAGGAGAGCTTCTCTCCGACATCCTGGACGGCGACACCGCCAAGCAGATGGAGCTTATAAGCCATATTTTCAACCAGTTCGGCCTCCTGAAACTCAGACTGTCGACAAACATCTACCTCCAGTTCGTGAAGATCGCGGAGGGGAACATCGAGGATTTTATCGATCACACAGATCTTGCATGTCTAGCTTTCTACCTGAATTCATTGCCTAATCTTCCTGTAATATCTCAGGAACACATAAAAAAGCTGACGCTTCTGATCCTCTTCCCGCCCCCTAACAAGAACCACTCGAAAAAGATCCTGCAGGCGATGGAAAAATTTGCGCCGTCACCGGATATCCTTTTCATCTATATGCTCTCCCAGAACCGTACAGAGATGTGCGAGGCGGTAGAACTGATGAAGAAAAGCATCAGCGAAAAAAAGATATCCGACAAGGAATTTGCCTCAAAAAAGAGTCAGTACTTCATCTCCAAGGCCCTCGCAAGCGAATTTTATGACTTTCACACTCTTGAAAAGCGTTATAAGATCACATACGCCTTCTTCCTTGCAAGAATGCCGGTAAAGTTCGCGACAGGACAGATTTTTTCTCTTCTTTCCGAGGATAATCCCGGCAACAACCCGAAAATCATCGAGACGAAGTGCATATTTATCAAAGTTCTGAACTTCTTCCTCAAGAGAAAGAAGTCTCTGACACTGGCTTCGACCATTGAAACCTTCTACGAAAAAAATAAGGAAAAACTTGAAGAGAAGGTCCTCAAGGATATTGAACAAACCCTCGTCAAACCGGCAGCAGACAATGGACAGGCCTAAAAAAACTGCGATATTCGGCGGCAAATTCGACCCGCCGCATCTGGCGCATCAGCTCACGGTATTTCTGGCACTAAACAAATTTGAAATGGATGAAGTCTGGATCGTGCCGAGCTTTTCGCATCCCTTCGGCTTCAAGCCGTCTGACTTTGAAAAGAGGATCGAGATGTGCCGTATCATGGCCCGTCCGTGGGATGAAGAAGAGGTCAAAGTCTGCGGATTTGAGCGAGAAATCGGCCTTGAAACAGTCTATACAGTCGATCTTCTGAAATTTCTGACTGCAGAATTTCCGGAAAGACTCTTTTCGCTCATCATCGGTTCCGACAACTGGAACGTGAGAGACAAGTGGAAAAATTTTGGTGAAATTTCGGCTATTTGCCAAGACATAATCGTCGTAGGGAGAGAACGGAACGAAAGCCCGGATCACAAGTCGATCGTCCTTCCGGACATATCGAGCTCGGAGATCCGCCGGCTTATCGCCGAAGGAAAACCCTTCGAACACCTGCTTCCGGCGGGAATTCCGGAATTTATCCGCAAAAATCGCCTCTACGACCAGCTGAAATCTTGACATTAAAAAACTTTTTACTATACTTCCTGCCCGTTGGTGCTACCGTGGCTCAGTCGGTAGAGCAGCTGATTCGTAATCAGCAGGTCGGGTGTTCAAGTCACCTCGGTAGCTCCACTTCTTTTTTTTCTCACGAAAATCCAAGCTTCTGACAAATAGCAGCGCACGTTTGGTACGTTACTTTTCCAGATAAACGTTTTTCTGCTTGCATATTTTACAAAACCAAGTAAAATCAGACGGTTATTTACATATCTATCGGAGACAACCATGAAAAAGGAGGCGG
>DBXP01000009.1 GCA_002309575.1 bacterium UBP6_UBA1209
TCCTGCAATCGAATAGCCGAACAAAAGACGGTTCGTAAATAAATTCTGAATGATGTGGCGTATATAAATAACATCCTGATTTTTATTATGATATTCACGAATCAGCTCATTAACTGAAGCAACCAGTTTGGCAGTATCGTAAGAAAAACGCTCTTTCCTTTTCTCCCAAAGATAATCGTTCTGCATATCAATCACAAGCAAAGCAGTTTTCATATTGCCGCCAACAAATTCTAATTTGTTACTCGCCCAAGTTTTCCCCTCGCCACACTGAAAAACCGCAGGATTATAGCGGAAAAACAGTCGAAAACAAGGATTGAAAAATTGCCTTTCCCGACACTATTTCTATATTTTCCTGTTTTTATTGTTTTTTACGATGCACAATTCCATGACCACAAGCCATGCTTTTAGACTCGGCGAAAGATTTTTACGGCGACGAAGCGCCTCACAGGATCTTCACCGGCGAAGTCGTTGAAACTATCAGGCGCTGACGGTTGATCAAACCGATTTCTGCGATTCTCTGCAATTTGACTTAAGCGCATATTTTTGGTATTTCCGTGCGTAAATTTTTTAATGGAGGAGTTATGTCAGATTGGAAAGAAAAGGTTACAGAGCTTCTTGGTCAGGTTCGTCCCGCACTTCAGCGCGACGGCGGCGATCTCGAGCTTCTTGAGATCAAAGATGACGGTGTTGTAAGAGTAAGACTTCAGGGTGCTTGCGCCGGCTGTCCGATGAGCCAGATGACTCTCAAAATGGGGATCGAAGACTACCTGAAGGAGAATGTCCCCGAGGTCAAAGAGGTTGTAAACGAATAATGCAACAGTCTGAAATTGTTGAGCGGATCTCTGAGCTTAGGCGCAGCCGCAAGGCGATCATCCTTGCTCACACCTACACGCTGCCGGAGGTCCAGGAGGTTGCCGATTTTGTCGGCGACAGCTACGGGCTCTCCAAAAAAGCGGCGAAAATCGGAGAGTGCGAGTCGATAGTTTTTGCCGGTGTCAGGTTTATGGCGGAAACTGCGAAGATCCTCTCGCCGGAAAAGCGTGTCCTGCTTCCGGCTCCGACTGCCGGCTGCCGTATGGCCGATATGATCGACGGACCTTCGCTCGCTGCTCTCAAGGCAGAGCATCCGAACGCGACGGTCGTCTGTTATGTCAACAGTACCGTTGAGATCAAGGCTCTGAGCGATGTCTGCGTCACCAGTTCGAATGCGGTTAAAATTGTGGGAAGGATCGAAAACGACGAGATCCTTTTTGTTCCGGACAAGAATCTCGGCGGTTTCGTTGCCGAGCACTATCCAAAGAAGCGCTTCATCTTCTGGGACGGCTTCTGCCCGGTCCACAATTTCATAAACCCTGACGCTGTCCTGGCGCTCAAGAACGAACATCCGGACGCGAAGGTTTTGATGCACCCCGAGTGTGCGCCTGAGTCCCGCGAACTTGCCGACTACCTGATTTCGACCGGTCAAATGGTCGATCTGGTTGCCGAAAAAAGGTTCAGAAAGTACATCATTATAACCGAATCAGGCATTATGCACGCTCTGCGTCTCGCTGACCCTGATGCCGAATTTTACTCTCTTCCGCCTAAGGACCTGCTCTGCCCGAACATGAAAAAAATCAATCTCAGGAACATCCTTGAGACACTGGAGGGGCACGAGCACGAGGTCAGGGTAGATGAGGACATGCGGGTCAAGGCTTTGAAATCACTTGAAAAGATGCTTGAATTAGCAGGGTAATCAATTTGGAGAAAAATATGCTTTCGATTTTACCGCTCGGTTGCTACGGAAGCGACCTTGAAAACAAGAAGTGCATATCGATGCAGCTGACGCCTTCAACGGTCATCGATACCGGTTCGCTGATGTCATCGCTCGATATCCCGCAGCTTCTGGAAGTTCAGAACATAATCCTTACGCACAGCCATTTCGACCATATCAAGAATCTGCCGATTTTTGCCGATTTCAAGCTTTCGCTGGGCTCTAATTCATTTACGGTCTATACGACTGAAACTATTATGAATCAGGTCAAGGAGCACATCTTCAACGACCTGATCTGGCCCGATTTCACAAAGCTTCCGAACTCGAAAAAACCGACGATCCGCTTTCAGCCGATAGAGTTCGACAAGCCCTTCACGCTTGACGGGATCGAGATAATCCCGATCCGTGTCGCCCACGTTGTTGAATCGCTCGGCTTTATTTTCAGGAAGGACGGCAAGGCTGTCGCATATTCTGGAGATACCGGTGTTTGCGATGATTTTGTTAATTACATCAATGACATACCTGAAGTTAAGACGATCTGCTGGGAGTCATCCTTCCCGAACAGGCTCGAAAGGCTTGCGGTCGTGTCAAAACACCTTACACCGTCTATGCTCGGGCATGAGCTCGAGAAGATCAACCGGCTCTGCTCCGTCTATACCTTCCATCTGAAGCCGAATCTCGAAAATGAGATCGTTATGGATCTCAAGTCGATCCAGACGAAGATGAAAATCACACCGATGCGCCAGAAAAGGCCGATCATTGCTGAGTGACACGAAAAATGAACAGACAGATAATCGTAAATAACACCTACGGCGAGAAGAGGATCGCGATCATTGACGACAAGCGTCTTGCCGAGGTGCATTTGGTCCGCTCGAACGAGACCAGTTCGCTCTCGAACATCTATCTCGGCGTGATCCGCCGTGTCCTGCCCGGGATGCAGTCGGCTTTTGTCGAGTTCGGAGGCGACAGGACGGGGTTTATTCCGATAAGCGATTTCCGCTCGGATATAACCTATGAAGAGTTTCAGAAGAGTCTCGATGCCGAGGCAGACGAGTCCGAGGATACACGGAACGAAGAGGGGGAGGAGAGCCCGGTAGAGGAAAAATCGGCTGCTCCCGATATCACGAGCCTTGTTCACGAAGGGCAGAAGATCATCGTTCAGGTCATCAAGGAGCCGATCGGCCAGAAGGGAGCGAAGATGACGACTCATATCTCGCTTGCCGGCAGGTTCTGCGTTCTGATGCCGACGATCAACCACATCGGCGTCAGCAAGAAGATCGTAGACAAGGATAAACGACGCGAGCTGCGCGAGTTCGGCCAGAAGGTCCTTGCAAAGGGCTTCGGCGTGATCCTCAGAACGCTTTCGGCAGAGGTCGATATCAAACTTCTCGAGAAGGAGGCGGTTTCGCTCATAAAACGCTGGAGCGCGATCCAGACGGCATCCAAAAAAGAGAAGGCTCCGGCTCTGCTTTTGCCTGCGCTCGATCCGATCCTGAGCTTTGTCCAGAACACGAAAATAGACGAGCTCCAGGAGATCGTTGTCGACAACCGCAGCGACGAAAAGATCGTCCGTGACTACTTCAATTTTTACGGCGAAAGCGCAGAAGACAAGCTCAGGTTTTACGATCTGCCGTACCCGGTTTTTGATTATTATTCGATCGAGCCGGAAGTTTCGATGCTCACCAAAAAGAAGATCTGGCTGAAGAGCGGCGGTTTCCTCATCATCGAGCAGACCGAGGCGCTGACAGTTATCGACGTCAACACGGGGAAGTTCATCGGCAAGGGCGGCAATCTCGAAAACACAGTCTGCAAAACCAACATCGAGGCTGCTGTCGAGATCGCGTACCACCTGAGGCTGAGGAATATCGCCGGGATCATAGTCGTCGACTTTATCGATATGCGCAGCTCCGCGAACAAGCAGAAGGTCTATTCGAAACTCGAAAGCGAGCTGAAAAAGGACTCCGCTAAGTGCACGACCTACTATTTCACGCAGCTCGGGCTGATCCAGATCACCCGGAAACGTACAATGGAGAGCAACATTTCGACTATGAGCGAGCCGTGTCCGTACTGCAACGGCAACGGGATCATCTTTTCGAGAGATACAGTCGTCTTTCAGGTCCTGCGGGAAATCAGGAAGCAGGCACGGCTTGCCGGAAGCAAGATCATCACGGCGACGATGCATCCCGATATCGCCTTTGCGCTCGAACACTCTTACAGCAAAGAGTTCGACGAGCTTAAAACCGATCAGAAAATCACTGTCAGGATCGAGACAAATTCCGCATTCCACCGCGAGCAGTTCACTGTTTCGGAAGGAAAGTAAAAAAATTTCTGAAATCTCAGGAGCATAAAATGTACACTCACACGGTTCAGTACTACGAAACGGACAAGATGGGGATAACTCACCATTCGAACTACATCCGCTGGATGGAGGAGGCTAGGGTCGACTTTCTGGCAAACGCGGGCTGGAGCTATGAAAAGCTTGAGGCGGAGGGTATAATCTCGCCTGTTGTCGCTGTCAACTGCAGCTACAAAAAAAACACGACTTTCGCCGATAAGGTCGATATCGAGGTGAAGATCAAGGAGTTCAACGGAGTCAAGCTGAAGCTCGGATATACGATGTTTCACGGATCGGCGCTTGTTTGCGAGGCGGAGTCGGTCCACTGCTTTGTCAACAGTGATGGACATCTGATACGCCTGAAGAGGGAGTATCCTGATTTTTGCGGAATGCTTGAGAAAAATGTAAGTGATTGACGCTTGTTTTGAAACGCTTTTGCGATAAAATAGAGGGCTGATCGTTCTATCTTATTTACAGTTTGGCGGAGATTGAACTATGAAAAAGCTGATTTCTCTTTTGGCGCTTTTTGCATCGGCGCTTCTTTTTTCAGCCTGCGAATCAGGTGCTCTGGTGCTTGATCCGGAACAGGCGACGGTTTTGACGGACGAGGAGAATAATCATGACGCGGATTCTGTGGAGCCTTCAGATACCGGCGATACGGAAACTCCGACCGATACCGGCGACTCGACCGACTCAGGCGACTC
>DBXP01000017.1 GCA_002309575.1 bacterium UBP6_UBA1209
ATTTGTCCGAACACCGGATTTAAATATATGGATAAAAAAATCGACGGAAAATCAGTCCTCGAAATCTACGAAACAAAAACAGGTAAAACAATAATAACATTAGGCGCTTACGCAACTCTTAAAAACTATAGGAGTTTGGAAGGGGTATGCTTTTCAGTGATCGAAACTCCGGAAAATATCTACTATCTCAATGATGATTACAAAGTTTTCTGGAGCGGAAAATATGATGGGAATATATTGGAGAGGGAATGATTGATGACAATAACGGACGAAAGGTCTTCTTTTTCAATCCCTACTACAAAGGCAAAGACCCAATGAAACAGATATTTTGGGAAATAAAAAATGCCGATAAAACAAATGGTTTTGTCAGAAATCCTTTCGTCCCTGGTGCGGAGTATGGCCATGATGCTACAACTTATCAAAAGTGGCAACAAAAAGGATTCATACAGCCGGAGGTCGACCCATGGGAATAATAAATTTTCGCCGTAAAGATGTTTGGGCATATATTTTTTCTGAACTCGGTTGGCTTTTCTTTTGTTTTTTCCAATTCCTTTCAAGTAAGGAGGGAAGTTTAAAATCTGCAAACGGAAATATTATGATAGCACTAAAATATTCAGATATTTCTTCTTATGGTTTTTGGTTTATGTTGCTGATATTACTTTTCTTTCTTGTTTTTAGTTTTTTCAAAGGAACAAGCGAAGAAAAAAAGAGTATCAGATATTTGCTCTGTTTCCGAATAGTGATGTATTTAATGTGCTTCCTTTTTCCGATTTATTACAACGGAGATTGAGATGAGAAAAAAATTATTTTGGATTTTGACAATAGTTCTTGAAGTTTCAATGATTTTAGCAAGTGTATTCAAGCATTTATTCAGCAATAATTATGCCTTAGACATTTATTCAATAGTTGTATTTATTCTGTTGGAGGCATACATAATGGCAGGATTTTTCTTGAAGGAGATGTTCCCGCATCGAAAAAAGATGCTTCTTGTAATGTTTGTAAATGCTGTGGTTATATCAGACATTTGGTTCAATTTTACTTTTTCTCATAACACTTTGATTTTTGCAGGATATTTGTTGTTATCTTTTGTTTTGCTTTATTTCATTTTAGTCCTTTTGTTGAGGTGATATGAATTGCGAAAAGAAGAATGTCTTTGAAATGATGGATGAAGTTGGTCCTGTCATAAAATACAACGATGATGGAAGAAAAGTTTTTGTGTTTAACCCGTTCTACAGAGGTAAAGATCCAATGAAACAAATATTTTGGGAGACCAGAAATGCCGATGGAACAAAAGGCTTCGTCAGAAATCCGTTTGCTCCGGGTGCAGAATATGGTTACGACTCAAACACCTATGATAAATGGCAACAATTGGGGTTTACACAACCAAATGTAGATCCTTATTGGTATTAGGAGGAAACAATGAGATTTATACTTGCATCATTGATTTTGTTTTCGTGTTTTACGGTTTTTGCCAACGGCGCGGCGATTGACGGATCCAGTCTTACAAGAACCGGAAATATAGTCTATATCCAGAAGGAAAATATCAAAATAGAGAAAGAAAGTATCTCCATTGTGTTTGAGAATGATGTTTTCAAGTTTAACGTCCAATACAAGCTGAAAAACAGTTCAGATAAAGCAGAAAAAATTGACTATGCTTTCCCCGTTTTATTTGAAGATCTCCTCGAGAGTGGTTATGTGAGTGAAGATCCGTATTTCAAAAAATTTTGCCTTAAACGCTGAATCGTGCATTCTTAATCTCCTCATTGTAAACTCTCCCATAACAAAGGTTTAATCTATTTACACTTCAACCTCTGTCCAGTTTTTGTTTACCACTATACTGCGATAAAAAACACTTTTTCGGAGGATTTTTCTGTCCAGAAATGCTTGACCATTATATTCAATTCTCGCTCAGCGAATCAACATCAAAGGTGACAGTTATTCCGGATCTGGCAGGCAGCTCGGAAAGACGACGTTTGAGAGCCTTTCCGAATTTCGAATTTTTCGGCAGAGTTATTGAAATGTTGACCCGGAAGCGGTTCTGAAGTTTTGCCAGAGGCGGTTCGGACGGAGGAAAGACAAAAACTCCTTTTGCTGCGCATTTTTCAACAAAATCAAGCACATACTGATAATATTCATCCGCGGTACGAGTCACCTTTTCGGAGTTCGCACCAGAAACCTTGACAATAATAGAACGCGTGAAGGGCGGAAGACCGAGACTTTCGCGCCAGCCGAGCTCCTCCTCCATAAATCCGGTGTAGTCATAATTTTCGATGTACTTCCAGATGTAGTGTTCCGGATAGAGCGTTTCGGCAAAGACAAGACCGCCGGCATCGAACCTGCCTGCACGCCCTGCGACCTGAGTTATCAGCTGGAAACAGCGCTCCGCCGCACGCTGCTCGCTGAAGCCGAGAAGATAATCGGCGAACTTTATCACGACACAGCGCAGGTTTTTGAAGTTGTGACCCTTCGAAATAAGCATCGTTCCGACAATGATCTGGCACTCGTTTCCGGCAATCGACTTGACCGCCGCATCGAGTGAAGCGACGTTTCCGAGCGTGTCGCGGTCAAACGAAAGGATCTTTGAATCCGGGAAATACTCACCGATCGCCTCGTATAACTTTTCAATGCCGATCCCCTCCAGAACAGGGACTTCTCCGCACTCCGGGCACCTCTTTTCCTTGAGGGTGTAACCGCAGTGGTGGCACTGGAGCCGGTCCTTTTTTTTGTGATAGATCAACGCCGTATCACAGTTCGGGCACTTCAGGATCTTGCTGCAGACCTCGCACCTGGCAAGCGTCGCAAAGCCGCGCCGGTTCAGGAAGAAAAGCGTCTGACCGCCCTCCGCCTGAATGTTTTTTACAAGTTCGACGAGTTTCGACGGGATATAGAGGTCGCCACGGTACGGAAATTTCTCGATCGGCGGGAGCTCACGCATGTTTGCACGTTCTGTAAGCGTCTCCAGGTAATACTTCCCGCAATTTGCATTGTACCATGAGTCGCTTGACGGAGTAGCGCTTCCCATAATGACGGGGATTTTGAGCCCTCCCGCCTTGACAACAGCAGCATCTCTTGCGTGGTAATAGGGCTGCTCCATATTTTTGAGGCTTGAATCGTGCTCTTCATCGATGACGATGAGACCGAGGTTGAAAAAGGGGTACAAAACCGCTGATCTTGTAGCTACGATCACCTTTGCGTCGCCGTTTATCGCGCAGACCAGCGAAGAGAATCGCTTTTTCCCGCTGATCGAACTGTGAAGGACGACTCCGTCCACACCGATCCTCGAAATCAGATGCTCGAGCGCGTTCGAGGTAAGACCTATTTCAGGGACAATATACAAAATCTGCTTCCCGCGCCTGACGATCTCGCGGCAAAGCTCAGCAAAGACCTCGCTCTTTCCGCTACCGGTAACGCCGTAGAGCAGAACAGGCTTGAAATCGCCGTTATCCCAACGTGATCTGACAGATTCCACGACCTTCCGCTGAGCCGGATTCAGCTCAACTTTTTCCGGATTTTTAACTCTTCGCAGAAGTTCGAGGTGCTTTTCGGATGAAAAATCGCCGGCGAGCCTGTTTTTTGAGCTGACAAGAACGCCGAAGATCTGCTTCAAAAGTTTCGGAAACGGGTAGATGTAGTATTCCGAAAGCCACTCCAGAAAAGAGGTTTCGGCTCTGTTGCTGAAGACAGGCGTTGACCAGATTTTTGTCAGGACCGGCTTCAGCCCGACACCCTCAAGCTCATCAGGAACCGTCTCGGATATATCTTTTACGATCCCCCAGACACGAAGCTTTCTAAGCTCGATCTCGACACAGTCGCCGACAGAAATTTCGAGTCCTTCGGGAATAAAATAGCTTAGTTCGCCGAGCCTAGGACGTGGTAAAACCACCGAAGCGACCCTCTGTGAGATCTTATCCAAAATTACCTGAATTCTTTACGGAGAAAGAGCCACTGAGCAACTTGCTGGCCGTTTTTGAGATGTTCTATCCTGCCCGGGAAAACAAGCGGATTGACGCTCCTGTGGTAATCGGAAAATATGTATGTTTCGTCACCGATCTGAAGTTTTACCGGACGCATCGTGCGTTTCGAAAGCTCAAGGAAACTGCCGCCCTCAAAGCGTTTCGCCTTGCCGATGACCAGTGACACATTGCCGCTTTCATCGTTGGCCGACCAGGTCGAAAGTCCGCTTTTTATATCGGATCCCTCAAGGATTTTCAGGATCTCGGCAGCCTTCTTTTGAGCGAAGTCCGGCGTTTCGGCGTTTTTTTCTCCGGAGAAAAAGAAAAGCTTCAGGAAAACAGGCATTTCGTCAAAGGAGAGCTGCTGTTTTTCATCGCCGATGGTCTTTATAAACTCCCCTTTTTTCTTATCGAACTCAAGAAGGAGCCTTTCGCCTGTTTCGGTTGTCCCTTCAACAGAAATGTGGTTCTCCGGAAGGTAGAGAGAATTTATCATTGAGGCAACAGCCTCTGATGATGTCGGCAGGACCGAAAATAACAGTGCTAGTAAAAAAATCAATGTATCCTCTCAGATTTATTAATGATTTCTCATCGAGTCACGTCTTTCGCGCTCCTCCTCCTCACGCTTGCAGTCGATGCAGAGCGAGGCTACCGGACGAAGTTTGAGACGCTCGAAGCTGATGTCGCAGCCACAGTTCTCGCAGATACCGTACTCGTTGTTGTCAATCTTCTTCAATGTCTCGTGGATCTTGTTGATAAGCTTGCGATCTCTGTCGCGGAGGCGGAGCTGACGGTTGCGCTGCTCAAAAAAGATCGCCTGATCAGCCTCGTCGCCGTGGAAGGTCTCTTCGTCTTTGGTGCGCTCCATTTCGCTGAGCTTTTCACGGTTGCGCTCCTCGATCTCTTCGAGCTCTTTGGTCAGCAAATCCTTGATTTCCTTCAATTGTTCTTTTGTCAACATGGAGACCTCCTATCTGATTTCCTCAAGGTAAATATGCTCCTTCAAGATATCATCGTGAATTGAACCAGGCTCGATAACTCCGATATGCTTAGATGATTCGAAAAGCGCATCATCGGCAGATCCGAGACCGGTCAAGACAAGTTCAAAATCGTAGTTTCCGATATCATAAAGGTAAAAATCTGCATATTTGTCGTCGCAGGGCTGCTTTGATTCGATCGTCTGTTCCCCGGAAACGAGCTTTGCAACAACGTTTTTGACGCCGGCAGCTTCGCAGGATTCGATCGATTTGCTGTCGAATTCCCACGAAATCTGCATGTCAGATACAGTAACTTCTTTGAATTTATTGATGTCGATCACCTTGTTCTGACCGCGCCCGGATATAAACTCGGGAATGTTATAGATGATGCGGCTGTGATCCGATTTTTCACGGAAACCCTCGATTGTAACAAAATACTTCGGGTCTGGCGAGATGTTGACAAGTTCGAATCTGGCAGCGAGACACGGGATCTTATAGTTCTCCAGAACGACATCCTCTCCCCAGATTTTTGCCGTTACAGGCTCGCCTTCGCTGGTCATCGTAAAATTCATGTGACTCAGTGTATAATTTTTGCAGTCCGAGGTCTTCCAGGTGAAAAAAACTCCGCCCTGATAAGTATCAAGCTTTATAGTCGTTTCGACATCGCCCTCCGTAGCGTTGATCGACTTCGCGCCGTAGCTCTGCCAGTAAAGCTCCTTGTCCAGCAGGACTACCGAAGCATAATATTCATGGCGCTCCATAAAGAGTGTAATGGTCTGTTTTTCACCGCAGCTTATCTGCTTCGTGCTGATTTTTTTCTGCGTTGAATCGTAGATAGTCAGCTCGAAATAGTCGGCCAGATAGGTTTCGCAGGTCGTGTTCGGAGGCAGTTCGAAGTTTATGCGGACCTCGACATTGTCCGGCTTGGACTCCATGCAGCCGAGAATGAAAGCCAGTGAAACGATCAACGGGACAATGAATTTCATTATTCACCTCTTATTGTAAGAAAACTATAAGATACTACTCAACCGCCTTTCATTTTCAATTTTCGGCGGACGATTTTGCAAACCTCCTGCAGACTTATCAGCCAAAGACTTTCGGGAGAGTTATTTTTAACTTGAAATAAGACTCGTTTTCACTACCCTAAAGCCGTTAATTAGTAACCCTCTTTTTGGAGAAAAAAAATGAGTACCAGAACGTTAGTCCACATTATTATTTTTCTTGCTGTCGTCTATGTCGGATGGTTTGTCGCAAAACCGTTTGTAGACAAGTACAGAATGGAAAAGGTCGTAGAGAACATTGCTCAATACTGCACGATCCATACCGTTATGGAGACTGAGAAGGAGTTCGGCAACCGTATCATCGACCTCGGCAGAAAGGATATCCTTCCGAGCATGCTTCACCTCGACAAGGATGAAGAGACCAGCAAAGTCAAGGCGACCTTGAAGTACAAAGACTCTATCAAACTGTTCGGCAAAGAGCTTAAACCGCTTGAATTTACTATCGAATACGAAGCGGCGAAGGTTGACAAAATAATTTAGCGGTGCGACATGAAGAGAGAGAGTCTTAACGTCAAAAAGGTGCTGATCGGCGAGACCGAAATCACCAAAATCATCGACCGCATGGTTTATGAAATGATCGAGCAGTTCAGTCAGCTCGAAAACGTTGCGGTGATCGGCATCAGGACCCGCGGCGTAGTCCTGGCTGAACGTCTTGTCAGGCGGATCGAGGAGAAGGAAAACGTCAAACTGATGACGGGAGCCGTCGATATTGCGCTCTACCGCGACGACTTCTGCAAGGGGCTCACCTCGCCCAAAATGGGGCCGTCCGAGATCAACTTCAACCCTGAAGATTACCACATCATCCTCGTTGACGACGTAATGTTCACCGGCAGAACGGTCCGTGCGGCGATCGAAGCCGTCATGGATTACGGCAGACCGAAGTCGATCAAATTCGTCGCTCTCGTTGACAGAGGTCACAGAGAGCTTCCGATCCACCCCGACATCGTCGGCAAGGTGATCGAGACCGGGATCGACGATAAAGTCGCAGTCTTCTTCAAGGAGACAGACGGCGAAGACAAAGTAGTGCTTGGATAAAAACAGAACCTATTTTCGGAGAAACCAATGAAACATCTTCTCGGCATTGAGAATTTGAACAAAGATCAGATTATGAACATCCTCGAGACGGCGGTTCACTTCAACGAGCTGAATCAGCGGCTGATCAAAAAAGCCCCGACGCTCAAAGGACGCACCATAATCAATTTTTTTGCTGAACCGTCAACCAGAACAAGGACCTCCTTCGAGGTCGCTGAAAAGCGTTTAAGCGCAGACACCTACAACATCGCGGTTTCAGGAAGCGCGATCCAGAAGGGCGAGACCCTGGCAGACACAGTGCTGAACCTGCAGGCTATGGGTCCTGACGCGCTGGTTATCCGCCATTCGGTCTCAGGCATCCCTCAGCTGCTTGCCGACATCATGGACTGCTCGATCATCAACGCCGGAGACGGCTTCCGCGAACATCCGACCCAGGCGCTTCTCGACGCCTACACGATCTGGCAGAAGCTCGGAGGCTTCGAGGGGCTGAAGGTCGCGCTGATCGGTGATATCTACCACAGCCGCGTTGCCCGCTCGAACATCTACCTGCTGACAAAAATGGGTGCGCATGTCTCGATCGCAGGCCCCGGGACAATGATTCCGAAAGAGGTCGAAAAGATGGGTGTAACTGTCGAAAAGCTGCCGAAATACGCCATTCAGGATGCCGATGTCGTCATGATGCTCCGCGTCCAGAACGAGCGTGCCAGCAACCTGCTCTACCCTGACATCCGCGAATATTCACGCTACTTCATGCTGACTCCGGAGCTCCTGAAGCTCGCAAAAAAGGATGCGCTCGTTATGCATCCGGGACCGGCGAACAGAGGCGTCGAGATCGATGACGTCGTTATGGACGGCGAGCAGTCGGTCATTCTTCAGCAGGTTTCGAACGGCGTAAACGTCAGGATGGCGGTGCTTTATCTTCTTCTCGGAGGGTCTGACAAATGAAAATAGTTTTAAAAAACGGAACCGTTGTAAATCCGGCGGTCAAAGCGACTGAAAAGACATCAATCGTCATTGAAAACGGCATCGTTACGGCGATCACGAAGGATCCGGACCTGACCGACGCAAAGGTCATCAACGCGGAAAAGCTCTTCGTGGCACCCGGTTTCATCGATATGCACGTTCACTTCAGAGATCCGGGCTTCGAGTACAAAGAGGATATCTTCTCAGGTCTCGAAGCGGCAGCGGCGGGCGGTTTTACAGCTGTATGCACGATGCCTAACACCAACCCCGCAGCCGACAATGTCGAGACGATCCGCTACATGCTCGAGCGTGCTGGCAAGGCGAATGGCGTCAAGCTCTACCCTGTCGCGGCGGCAACGAAAGGCCTCAAGGGCGAATCTCTGGCACCGATCGGCGAGCTTGCCGAGGGCGGCGCGGTCGCTATCAGTGACGACGGCAGACCGATCCAGAACACGGACCTTCTCAAGCGCGTCATGGAATACGCATCGACCTTCGACATGATGTATGTTTCGCACAGCGAAGACCTCTATCTCGCAGAAAACGCGCAGATGAACGAAGGTTACTATTCAACGGTTTACGGCATGACCGGCAACCCGGTAGTCGGAGAGGCCTCCCAGATCGCCAGAGACTGCATGATGGCTGAATATCTCAAGCTTCCGATCCACATTGCCCACGTCAGCGCGGCTCTTTCGGTCGACATCCTGCGCTTCTTCAAAAAGCGTGGAGCTCAGATCACGGCTGAGACTGCGCCGCACTATCTCACTCTGACAGACCAGGCGCTCGGCAGTTTCGACACCAACACGAAAATCAATCCGCCGCTTCGCAGCGACTCTGACCGCGAAGCTGTTATCGAAGCTCTCAAGGACGGCACGATCGATGCGATTGCCACGGATCACGCACCGCACCACAAACGCGAAAAGGAGGTCGAATTCAACTCCGCTCCGTGCGGGATCGTAGGTCTCGAAACGGCAATCCCGCTCACCATGAAGCTCTACCACAACAGGACTCTCACGATCGAAAGGATCGTTGAGCTCTTCACTGCCGGCTACAAGATCATGAAAAAGCAGGGCGGCAGGATCGAAGTCGGCGCACCAGCGGACATTACTGTCATCGATCCCGACTATCAATGGATCATCGATAAAAACATGTTCAAATCGAAAAGCTCGAACACCCCGTTCCACGGCTTCCACGTCAAAGGTTCGGTCTATATGACCATCGTCGACGGCAAGATTGTCTACTCAAGAGATTTTTAATGGACGATTCGCAAGGCGAAATAACAGCACTGCTTGACAGCTCGGAAAGCGAGGCACTTCAGAATTTCAAAAAGGAGTGCTTCTACCTTTCGGGCGGGAACATCAGGAACCACGACTTCTGGCAGCAGTTTTTCAACATGTTTTTCATCACGCACTATGCCTTCGAAAACGGTGAAACTCTTGCCCAAAAGAGAGGTCTGGCCGATTCGAAGATCCGGCTCTATTCGCCCTCGATCTTTCATTCTACATCAGGGAAAGACTTTTTCACCGAAGAGAAGTTTCAGCTCGTCTCTGAAGAGGACCTCACGCTTTCGTGGTACAACGGGAACGACTTCATACTTTCGTTTTTTCAGGCAGACGGTGAAAAGTTGAGTTTCACGGACGTCCAAACCTCGCTGCTTATCTCCAATAAGGCGACGTCGTTTTTCAAAGCACTGAGGAAGGAGCTCAACACAAAGTCGGCATTCGGCTCGAACACATCCTATCTGCTGCTTCTGATAGCGATCCTGATGCTGAAAAAGGAGTGTTTCTCCGACCTCAAGCTTTATAACCCGTACCAGATATCGGAAATCGAAAAACTTGACAGCCACTACAAAAAATTCGCATCTATCATAATCTGACAACAGCTTCGGAGGCAAAAATGTCAACAATCTACGATGTTGCCGTTGTCGGCTGCGGTCCTGCAGGAATGACTGCCGGGATCTATGCCTCACGCGCAATGATGAAAACGGTTCTAATCGAAAAAAATGTCGTCGGCGGTCTCATGGCGCTGACCGACAAGCTTGAAAACTGGCCTGGAGAAGATTCGATTTCAGGGCTCGAGCTGGCTGAGCGGATGCAGAAACAGGCAGAAAAATTCGGATGCGAAATATGCTACACTGATATCACGAAAATAGAAAAGACGGACAGGCTTTTTACCCTCAGTACAGGTGACGGACAGACGATTTCCGCCCGTTCGGTCATATATGCAGCCGGTTCGACCCCGCGTCACGCCGGTATTCCAGGCGAAAGCGAGTTCACCGGCAGAGGAGTCAGCTACTGCGCTGTATGCGACGGTGCTTTCTACAAAGATCTGAAGGTTGCAGTCCTCGGCGGCGGAGACAGTGCGCTGAAGGAGGCGCTTTTCCTCACGAAATTCGCAAGCGAAGTCGTTATTGTCCACAGAAGGTCAGAATTCCGTGCAGAAAAAATCACGCAGGAAGAGGTAAAAAAGAACCAGAAAATCAGCTTTGTACTCGACTCGGTCGCTGAAAAAATCGAAGGCAGGGACTTCGTTGAGAAGCTGACAGTCAAAAATGTAAAAACATCAGAGATTTCGACCATCAACGTTGACGGAGTCTTCATTTTTCTAGGCTATGACCCGGCAGTGGACGCCGTCAGAGACCTCGTAAAGCTCTCGGATGACGGCAGGATCATTACCGATGAAAAGGGAGAAACCAGCCTCCCCGGGCTCTTCGCTGCCGGTGATGTGATTTCAAAACTGGTAAACCAGGTTTCGACGGCTGTCGGCGATGGAGCTAGAGCCGCTGTTGCCGCCGAGCGCTATCTTGCGTCGAAGTGAGGCCGGAATGGAGAGACCTGTAGATCCGCAGATCGCTCAGATCGAGAGCTGCATAAGTTTCATAAATAATCCGAAGGCCGAGGCTGCGCCGGAGGCAAAAAAATTCGTAGAGGATTCGTTCGTTCCCGATTTTGCCAAAATCACAGCAGATCCGGAAATCAAAAACGAAGATACCGCCGTTGACCAGATCGTAAAAACAGGCAAAGCGATATGCAGAATGAAGATGACAAACGGCGTCTTCGGCAACATCTCGGCAAGGACAGGCGACAGAATCATCATTACCGAAACAGGTTCGTCGCTGGCGGAGCTTGAAGACTCGATCGTCGTCTGCGACCTCTGCGGGAATCCGCTCAACGGAAAAAAACCGTCGTGCGAAGTCTCATCGCATGTGAGGATCTACCGCGAGACAGAGAGCAACTGCGTCATCCACTGCCATCCGTTTTTCATGATCGCAAACTCTCTGCTCTACGACGAGCCGGCGATATTCGGATTTCCGGTCATCAAGGCCGATATCGGTGACGGTCCGAACGGCATTTCAAGCTTTATCCTGCCGGCGATTCTTGAGAAAAATCTGGCGATAGTCTACGGTCACGGCGTCTTCACAATGGGAAACGACAACTTCAACGAACAGCTGAAGGCGATCTACGATTTGGAATACACTCTTTGCAGAGACAAATTTCTTAGTAAGATCAAGAAATTACTAAAAGCCTGACTTCAGGTTACTCAAGCCTGAGCACCGTCACTCTGCCGTTATCGAAACCAAAAAACTGTTCCGTAAAGGGCAGGACAACACTCTCTCCGCTCTCAAGCTCTATTTCAACCAAAGAATATGTCGGTGTATCACGAAAATCGACGATCTTTCCGATTTTAGCGCCGTTCAAGTCGAACACTGGAGAATCTATCAGTAGATCCATAGACTTGCCGATCAGCTCCTTCTCCGGCAGGGCAAAATCCTCGCCGACAAAAAAGGAGGCCTTTTTAAAACTGTCAACACCTGCAAGGCGCATAGAGAGACCTTTGTTTACAGGCGTTGACGACAGTATCTTCCATTTTGTGGCAAAGTCAGAGTGATAGAGAAAGCGGATATCCAGCAGAAAATCGCTGTCTCTGAATGCCGGTCTGAAGAGCAGGAGCCCATCCTTTCGGAGAACCTTTGTGAATGAGCCGACAACTCTCAGATTTTTGATTTCCGGGAAGAGCAAATTCAGCGCTACTTAGCGGCTTTACCTGCCTTTTTTACAAGTGAAGCAACTGTATCGGAGCACTGTGCGCCCTTTTTGATCCACTCGTTGAGCTTGTCTGTGTCGATAACGATCTCTGCAGGATTTACGCACGGATTGTAGTGTCCGATCCTTTCGATATAATCGCTGTCTCTTTTCTTTCTGCTGTCAAGAACAACAACACGGTAAGCAGGTTTTTTCTTTGAGCCGACTCTTGTCAACCTAATGCTAACGCTCATTTAATCCTCCAAATGATTAAAGTTATTTACCAAAGCCTCTGAATTTCTTCATAAGTCCGCCGATTCCCAGCTTATTTATGCTTTTCATCATCTTTTTCATCTCTAAATACTGCTTCATGAACTGGTTGATGTCCTGGACCTTCGTTCCGCTGCCGTTGGCAATCCTCCTGCGCCTCGAGGCGTTCAGGATCTCCGGTTTGCGGCGTTCCTCCTTCGTCATCGAAAGGACTATCGCCTCTATTTTGGACATCTCCTTTTCAAAATCGACCTTGCCCTCCATCTTCTTCATCGCCTTTCCGGCGCCGGGAAGCATCTCGAGCATGTTCTCTAGCGGCCCCATCCCGCGTACCATCTTCATCTGGTCGAGGAAGTCGTTGAGGTCGAAATCGTTTTTCCCCATTTTGTCGCGAAGCCTCTGCGCCTCTTCGGCATTGACCGTTTCGGTGACGTGCTCGACAAGCGAAATAACATCGCCCATCCCTATGATCCGGCTCGCGATCCTGTCAGGATGAAAGTATTCAAATTGTTCTGTTTTTTCACCGACGCCAACCAGTTTTACCGGAGCTCCGGTAACGGCGTAGATCGAAAGCGCCGCGCCGCCTCTTGCATCACCGTCCATCTTCGTCAGAACAACGCCCGTAAGCGTCAGGCGGCGGTGGAACTCTGCCGCGACATTGACGGCATCCTGTCCCGTCATCGCGTCCGCGACAAAAAGGATCTCCGAAGGCTCGACCGAATTTTTGATTTCTGTGATTTCGTCCATCATATCCTCATCGACCTGCATACGGCCGGCGGTATCGATAATGACGACGTCGATCACATATTTTTTTGCGTAATCGACAGCCTGTTTAGCGATATCGACGGGATCCATGCCGACTTCGGAGGGGAAAACCTCTACCCCTATCCTGTCGCCGATGGTTTTGAGCTGATCAATCGCCGCTGGCCTGTAGACGTCAGCCGGGACAAGCAGGACACGCCTTTTTTCTTTGTTTTTAAGCATATAGGCGAGTTTGCCGGCGGTCGTGGTCTTACCGCTTCCCTGAAGTCCGGCCATCAGGATTATTGCCGGCGGCTTGACGTTGAGATGAAGCTTGTGGTCGCCCTCTCCAAGCAGGTTTATCAGCTCCTCGTGGAAGATCTTGATAAACATCTGGCCGGGAGTGACGCTCTTCATCACCTCTGTTCCGAGAGCGCGTTCCTTAACCTTTTCGACAAAATCCTTTACGACCTTGAAGTTGACATCTGCCTCCAGAAGAGAGAGCTTCAGCTCGCGGACACCTTCCTTGATGTTGTCCTCGGTAAGTTTTCCGACACCTCTCAGCTTTTTAAAGGTGCTGTCCAGCTTTTCGGTCAGTTGATCAAACATTTATACCCTCAAAAAAAACGTGCGATTCTAGTAATAAACTTCAATTAGTCAAGATTTTGCCCGAAATGAATTGAGTTAACACCCGAAAAATGTATACTTTTCCAACTTTTGAGAGGTGGTGTTTTGAAAGCTTTTTTTGAAAATATCGGTTTCAGGACAGTGGAAAAGCTGAAAGACTTTGCCGACTTCATCCTCTTTTCGCAGAGAGCTTTCTTTTCGATCATCTGCGGAGATTTCCTCCGCCGGACCGAAAAGGAGATCCTTGAGATCCAGCTCTACTTCACATCGTTTCAGCTCCTCTTCTCATTTGTTCTGCTGAGTCTCGTTTTCGGAAGCTTTTTCATAGCGCTGGTCTTCATGCTGGTAAAAAGTTACGGTCTTGTTCAATACCTCGGCAACATCATCATGGGCGTAGTCGTCCTTGAGCTGGCGCCGCTCATCACGGTCATTCTTCTGGCACTCCGGAGTTCGTCGGCTATCAACTCGGAGATCGCAGTCATGCGCGTCAACCGGGAAATGGACGCTCTCGAAGCCTTTCACATAGACCCGATGCGCTATCTTTTCATACCGAGGATCGTCTGTTTTATGGTCAGCGTAACCATTCTGTCGGCAATTTTCGCGATCGTCGTACTTTTCAGCGGATTTCTGATCTGCAGCATGATGTTCGGCTTCAGCGGCAGCGTCTACACAGAACTTCTGGCCAATTCGGCGTCACCTGCCGATCTGATCGTCTTCTTCCTGAAAACTATGCTTTTCGGTTTTTTTATATCCGTAATCCCGATCTACCACGGCTGGAAAACGCCCTATCAGCTTACGGCGATCCCGGTCTCGGTACTTCGCGGGATGATGGGGGTTTTCATATCAATCATTTTTGTTGAGGTACTAACATCAGCGTTAAGATTACTACTCAATTCTTTGTAGACGAAGCGACTCTGAAGAGCGGTCTGCAAAGGCTTTGCCAAAGCATCGATGTCGGGATCGTAGCGGCGGACATTCCTCTGCTCTCCAACCTCTCCGTCATTGACAACATCTCTCTCATCCACAAGTTCCACACGGACCAACCGATTGAAATCATTACTCAAACCATTCAGGAGCAGCTAAAGATCCTTGGGATCGACAGTTTCGCCCAGCAGAAACCGGCATCACTGAACCAGCTTACGGTTTTCAAGGTCAAGGTCCTGCGTGCGATCTCGCTTCCGCTCTCGAAATTCCTGATAGACCGGCCCTTTATGATGCTGACCGGCATTGCAGATATAGATGCGGTCGTAAAAATCATAGATCTGCTGGATAGTTATGTCGAAGAATGTACCGTTTTTGATTATACGTGGAACAACTCAAGGTACGATACGATCGCCGGAAAGTCTGAAAAAGAGGATTAATCAGCTGCGTTGAAGCGCATTGCGGGACGGACCATGACATCAAGAGCGTCGACATCGTCCTCGGCGATCGATGCGCCGTCGAAGTTCATCAGAGTCGCCTTCTGGTTCGAGCTGCCCATCGAACGCAGCCACCACATGCCGGCACCCGTCGCCTCATGGACATGGGCGCCTTTGTTCTTTGCATATTCAGTCGGATATGCTACTTTCGAAGCGTTGTCTGCGAAATAGCTTGAATTCATTGTCTCAAGCGCACTGAGCAAGAAGATCTGATCCTCTGTATCGACACCCGGATCTACATCAGGATAGGTCGAATTGATCTCCGCCTGGATCGGGGTCTGAAGTATCTTCACGGACTCTTCCGGTGTGAAGGATGTCGTCAGGAAGGCGCCGTTCAGCCAGTGTCTGATTTCGCTTTCGCCCCAGTTTGTATCGACACGCTCGTTATGGAAATAGAGTACATCCAACCCCTTTTCGCTGACAACGAAAACAGTCGATCCCTTTACCTCAAGCACACGCCATTCGATAGGCTCGCTGCCGTTTCCGGGATTGTTGTCCTGCTCGTAACTGCCGATTTCAATGATCTCGCCGAGAGCGTAGGCATTGCACTCCTTTGTTTCGGGATACCAGCCGTTATGGCAGGAGATTCCCTCGTTCCAGAAACCGCCGGCGCACTCCTTAAGAGTTGATTCGACACACATTTTCTCTCCGAGACCGCACTCGGATCCGATCGTGTCGACGTCTGCGGGCTCTTCGTCCTCATCCGGAAGAACGGTATCCTCATCCATGATTTCACCGTCCTCATCTCCCGGTTCTTCGGGATCAGGTTCTTCGATGTCAGGTTCCTCTGTGTCAGGCACCTCTGTGTCAGGCACCTCTGTGTCAGGCACCTCTGTATCGGGCTCTTCGGTATCCGGTCCAGCATCGGTATCAGCGGGCTCCTCGGCAGGAACCGTCACAAAAGTATAAATCGAGAAGTGACCTGTTGTCATCATGATCGGATCGCCCATAGCAGCGCCCATGATCGGGTCTCCCATCGACGAAATCATGATCGGATCGCCCATAGCCGAGATCATTACCGACTCTCCGCCCTCACTCATCATGACCGGATCTCCGGAGGCATTGAGCATGATCGGATCTCCGAGCGCTGTTGACATAACCGGATCTCCCAAGGCATCCTTCTTCATAACAACGGCTGTTCCCTCCTTGCTGTAGTGCCACTCTTTTGACTCGGGATCAAGGACTGCCGCAGAGATGATCTGATTTTCGACATCCTTTTCCATCGTTGTGGCAATCACTATCGGCTTCAGGAAGACAAGACCGCTCGGTGAAAACCGGAGCACCTTTGAAACGACGATATCATTTTCACCGGCGATATCCTTCGTCTCAAGGACCGTCATCGTGATTTCGGTATCCTCTGCAAGAGCGCCGTGAGGAATAGTTATCGATGATCCCTCTCCGGTGGAGATAGTTCCGCCCTCTTCAGCCGAAATGACAGCAGAAGCCTCTGTTATGCGTGTTTTTGAATCGCCTCCGCACGCCGGTAAAAGCAGAGCGCACAAAGCCAGGAGCGCGATTACAAGCTCTCTTTTCATTCCATCCTCCGCAAGCTAGCTTTCAAGGATATCCTTTTCCTTAAGCTTCGTGATATCTTCAAGCTTCTTCGTGTAGTCGTTGAGATCCTTCTGGACCTTTTCGTTGAACTTCTTTTCGTCGTCTTCGGTGATCTCTTTGTTTTTCTGAGCCGCTTTTATCTCGTCAAGTGCGTTTTTGCGGATATTTCTGAAGCTGACCTTGAACTTCTCGGCAAGCTGGCTGAGCTGTTTGACAAGCTCTTTTCTCCGCTCCTGAGTCAGGGTCGGTACCGGGACCTTTACAACGATTCCGTCGTTGCTCGGGTTGAAGCCGATGTTTGCGTTCCTGATCGCGGTTTCGATCGCCTTAAGAAGCGAGCGGTCATAGGGCTGGACCACGATAAGCCTTGCATCGGGCGTCGTTACTGATGCGACCTGGTTCAACGGGGATTTCGAGCCGTAGCATTCGACCGAGACGCCGTCCAGAAGCTTAGGTGACGCCTTGCCGGTGCGGTACTGCGAGATCTCGTTTTTGTAAGACTCGATCGACTTTTCATAGTTTTCTTTCAGCGTGTCAAAAAATTTTTTCTGATCGAACATGTTTCCTCCATATTTAATATGTCACTAAACTTCCGGTTTCGTTGCCCTCGACAGCCTTCAGGATGTTCCCCTTCTGGAAGACGTTGACGATCTTGACGCAAAGCCTGTTCTCCTCGCAAAGCGTCAGCGCCGTGAGATCCATAACGCGAAGCTTTCTCTCGACCGCCTCGGCAAAAGTTATCTCTTTTACAAACTTGGCGTCGGCAAATTTTTTCGGATCCTTGTCGTAAAGTCCGTCGACCTTTGTCGCCTTGATCAGCAGATCCGCGCCGATCTCGTTGGCTCTCAGAGCCGCCGCCGTATCGGTCGTGAAGAAGGGGTTCCCGGTCCCTGCGCCGAAGATCACGATTTTTCCCTCTTCAAGGTGCCTGACCGCGTTGTCGCGCACAAAAAATTCGGCAACTTTGTTGATTTCAAGCGCGCTCATTACGACTGCCGGCATTCCGTGAGCCTCGAAGCTTGCCTTGAGGGCAAGAGAGTTGATCACCGTCCCGAGCATCCCCATGTTGTCGCCGGTGACACGGTCCAGACCGGTCTCCGAATTTGCGGAGAGTCCGCGGAAGATATTTCCCCCGCCGATAACGATCGCGACCTCGATACCGTTTCTGCGCAGATCGCCGACCTCGCCGGAAATATAGGACAAAAAGTTCTGGTCGATCGGCTTTCCGTCGGCTGAAAGCATCGCCTCGCCGCTGAGTTTAAGAAGCACTCTTTTGTAAAGCATGAAACCTCCAAATCAAAAATACTGTAGAAATTACAAATAGAGCCATTTTTTTCAAGTTTAGTTGCACTCTCTTTTGACAAAGATTCAAGTGAAAGTAACATCTCACGTTTTTTTTCAATGGAGGTTTTTATGAAAAAGACGATCTTACTTTTTTCCGCGCTGATTTTTTCGCTTGTCGTTTTTGCCGATGAAGCGGCAGATGTCTGGACATGCAGCTCTGCGGCAGACTGCTCCGAAGGGATGGACTGCAGCAACGAGAACACCTGTGCCATGAACAAATCCAAATTCACCGACTACATCGCGATCACCCTCGGGATCGGTGAAAACAGCCCGAACACAAGAGGTACGGGCACAGCCAAAAGGATCTTCATCACAAATCCGGCGAACGACCTTGTCTTAGGGCAGGTCGGAGTTTCGGCAAGCGGCGGACAGGACGGAAAACTTTACATCATAAAGGATATGTCCGCAGACATGACGATCTACCCGTCGTCAAAAATCTCCTGCGAAAATTTCAGACTCATCTACGATAAAAACGGCAACGGAAATGCTGATCCCGGCGAACCGACCGTCTCCGAGGGCGACTTCGGGAACAACACCGTTAAATTTCAGTTCAAACAGAAAGAGGCTTCATACCCGGTAAACACGACATCAAACTTTCTTATGACCGCTTCCTGCTCGGCAAGCGACGCTGTAACAGATGAAAATTCAAAAATCAGCGCAACTGTCAGAAGCACATACATTTCAGCTCTCGGGACAAGCGGCAACGCTACATACGCGCAGATCCAGCCGCTCAACTTCCCGACCTACACCTTTGAACCGGAAAGCGGCTACTTCCTTTTCACGGCAGGCAAGTTCTTCCCGAAGGCTCCGGGCTGGATGGAGATGAACAAAACCCGGGAGATCATGCACATCAGAGCGAAGGCCATAGATTCCGCAAACGAAATCAAAACTATCGGCGTCGTGCTTAACGGAACAGCGGTCTCCTTCGGAAACGGCGTCGAGAGCATCGCGCTCTACCTCGACAGCAACAACGACGGCAAAGGCGACAAGCTCTTAAGCGAAATCACAGAGTTCCCCGAGCCCTTCCAGACAGCCAACCTCGTAATCCCCGCAGGTTCGCTCACATTTGCACAGGGTGAAGAAAAACATCTTGTAATTTCGGCAACTTTAAACTTCTACAACGGTCAGACGACATACTTCTATATCGGAAAGACAAATGTAGTCCTTACAACAAACAAGCAGGTCGCAGGCCCGACGATCCAAACCGACAGCTTTACCTACAAGTGCGACGAAACAGATTCGAACTGCAATCTAAAGCCTGGCGAGAACGAAGATACAGAAAGCTCCGGCTGCTCGCTCATTTTCGTAGATTAAATAAAAATAAGATTTACCTTTCAGAATTTAGTCGTTTTTACGAACGTCTTGCGACGGTTGAAAACAAATTTTAGAGATTCGCCGTTCTTTTCATGACAGCCTCCAACAATTAAATTATTCCTCAAACGGACATATGCCCTCTTCTTTGCAATAACAATCCATATCACGCAAAATAAGCGGCATGGAATTCCTCTTCTGATAAAGCAGCCATTTCCCTTCGAACTCTGCAAAGCCATAAGGAAAAAATATTGCTCCATCTGAATAGGTTTTGTCTTCGTCCATTTTTTTCATGCAGTATTTTTTGCCCTTATCAATTCTGTAATAGCAAAGTCTACCGCCATATGCTGAACCATCTGTTGTCACTTCCTCATATAAAAGAAGATTGCCTCTAAGAGTTCTGGGAAGAAGCGAGTAGGCTTTTAATACAGATTCTTCTGTAAATTCTGTTATCAGGTCCTTTCTTTCAAACTTATCTCCGTTTCTTTCAACAAAAACAATTTTTCTCTTGAATGTGTCATAATAGACAAATCTATTTTCATTTTCCTTATCAAAATAAAGATATTCGGTTTGTTCTCCTTCCTGATTGAATTT
>DBXP01000041.1:0-2761 GCA_002309575.1 bacterium UBP6_UBA1209
CGGGTGAGAAGTTCTTCAAGAAATTCTGGAGCAAGAGCTTCGTGAAGCTCTTCCGGAACATAGCGGAGAGCGTTTCTGAGCGAAAGTTCGATCTCGTTTTTCGTGAGCGTGAGCTCTCTTTTCGGAGCGCGTCTGATACCCTCGACGAATTTCGGGTATTCGGGAAGAACGGGGTCGAGTTTGATCGTCATTGCATTCGAAATGTCGAAATTGTTCAGCATTGTTTCCTCCTATTTTAATTTGATATGTTGCGTCACATTCTTTCGACAACGTCGATCCCGAGCAGGTCAAGCCCCGTTTTTATCACTCCGGCGACGGCTTCGGCGAGGAGCAGCCTCGATTTCAGAAGCGGAAGTTCCGCCTTCAGGATCGGTGTCGAATTATAAAAGCTGCTGAATTTCTGCGCCAGGTCAAAGATGTGGTCGGCTATGAAATTCGGCCGGTAAAGCTCTGCCGATTTTTCGACGGCTTCAGGGAATTTCAGGATCGAAAGGGCGATCGAACGCTCGATCCCGCTTTCAAGAATGAGGTCCGCCGATCTGTCGACTTCAAAGCCCTTTTCCTTTGCGTTCCGCTTTATTGACTGGACTCTTGCGTAGGAATACTGCAGATAGGGCGCGGTGTTCCCGTCGAAGCTCAGGGCCTTTTCCCAGGAAAAGTCGATGTTGCTCGTTCTGTTCTGCGAAAGGTCGGAATACTTGAGTGCGCCGATCCCTACAGCCTTGGCGATCTTTCTCTTTTCGTCGTCCGGGAGAGATGGATTTTTTTCTTCGACAACGGCGAGCCCTTTGTTTTCGGCCTCGCGGAAGAGGTCTTTGAGCTTGATCGTGTTTCCGGCGCGTGTCTTCAGGATCTCGCCCTGAAATGACATGACGCCGAAGGGTACGTGGACGAACTCCATATCCCAGCCGAGGAGACCGGCGATGGTGAAGATCTGCCTGAAATGCAGAGCCTGCCTGTCGTCGGTGACGTAGACAGCCTTGTTCATCTTATAGTTGTCGTGCTTGAATTTTATGGTCGCGAGATCGCTCGTTGCGTAGAGGAAGGCGCCGTCCTTCTTTCGGACGATGCAGGGCGGGATGTTCGACTTTTCATCGAAAAATACGACGAGTGCACCCTCGCTTTCGACAGCGATCTTCCTCTCTTCAAGCTCGCGGATAACGTCAGGCATCAGCGGGTGGTAGAAGGATTCGCCGTAGTAGGTGTCGAAATCGATCCCGAGATATTCGTAGATCCGCTTGCACTCGGAAAGGGTTATATCGACAAATTTTTTCCAGAGCGCGAGGTTTTCCGGGTCGCCGTCCTGAACCTTTTTCAGTTCGATCCTGGCAAGCTCGTCAAGTTCCGGATCCTGCCCCGCGGCCTCTCCGAAAGCGATGTAGATCCGCTCAAGTTCGGAGATCGGGTCCTTTTCGAAGCTCTCCTTGTCAAGCCAGCGGTGCCAGCCGACGATCAGCTTTCCGAACTGTGTCCCCCAGTCGCCGAGGTGGTTGTCCGCGATGACCTGATAGCCGAGAAAGCGCATGATCCGCTTCAGGCTGTCGCCGATGATCGTCGTGCGGAGGTGCCCGACGTGCATAGGTTTGGCGATGTTCGGTGAGGAGTAGTCGATCACGACTGTTCCGTCTGTGTTTATGTGTGAAAAATCCCACTTTTCGGTGAAGGATGACTTCACGAGATCAGCGGCATATCCGTTGTTCAGAAAAATGTTGATGAAGCCCGGACCTGCGATTTCGACCTTGTCGACAAGCTTGTTTTCTGGGAGCGCTGCCACCAGCTGTTCGGCAACTGCGCGTGGCGCTTTTTTGAAGACCTTCGAGGCTGCCATCGCGAAGTTTGTCTGGTAGTCGCCGAATTTTTCATCGGCTGTCGACTGGAAAAAGAGCCTCTGCCAGTCGGAAAAACCGGGTTCAAGTGTCAGGACCGCCTGCCTGAAGAGCTCTTCGAGAGCTAAACGAACTGTCTTCATGCTGCACCTAGTCGTAGATCCCTTTGCCCATGCAGCAGCGTTTGAACTTCTTGCCGCTTCCGCAGGGACAGTCGTCGTTTCTGCCGATCTTCGGCGTCGTGCGCTTTGTCGGCTCCTTTTCGACCGGAGCCGTCGTGTTCTTCTGAACTTCGGCCTCTTTCTTCTGCTCCTTCTTTTCGAACTTTTCGACAGCCTCTTCGGTTACGACCTGAACGGAGAAGAGCCTCTTTATCGACTCGGTGTAGATGCTGTCCATCATGTCGTTGAACATCGCGAAACCTTCGCGTTTGTATTCGAGTTTCGGGTTTTTCTGGCCGTAGCCGCGCAGACCGATGCCCTCGCGGAGATGATCCATGTTCAGAAGGTGGCGTCTCCAGAAGATGTCGAGGACTTCGAGAACGATGTGACGCTCGATCTCCTGGCTGAGTGCTGCGTCGAACTGCGAAATCTTTTTGTCGTACTGCTCGAGCAGGAAGTCGTAGCATCTCTGCGCCAGAAGCTGAAGTGCCGGTTCCGGTTTCAGGCTCGTGTAGTCCGAGGAATTGAGGATCGGTTCGAAGATCGAGTCGTCGAGCATTGCCCGTGCCTCTTCGTTGTAGGTCATGACGCCGGCAAGGAGCTCCTTGACCTGACCGTAATTCCATGTGTCGGGGAGAGTACGCTCGGGGATGATCGATGTGAGTCCGGTGTTGATGATGCTTTCGATCATGCTGTAGATGACCTGCTTGTTCTTTTCGCCGCCGGTCAGTATGTTGCGTCTGAGCGCGTAGATCGTCTTTCTCTGCTGGTTCA
>DBXP01000041.1:2804-36687 GCA_002309575.1 bacterium UBP6_UBA1209
TGTGCGTTTTCGATCGATTTCGAGATCATCTTGTGCTCGATCGGCTGATCCTCTTCAAGCCCGAGACGTTCCATAGCCTTGACCAGACGCTCGCCGCCGAAGATCCTCATCAGGTCGTCGTCCAGGCTGAGGAAGAACCTCGATGATCCAGGGTCGCCCTGACGTCCGCTTCGGCCNNCGCAGCTGGTTATCGATACGGCGGGACTCGTGACGCTCGGTGCCTACGATGTGAAGACCGCCGGCTGCCAGGACCTCCTTCTTCTCCTCGGCGCAGATCTTTTCATATTTTTCAAGGATGTCTTTGTATTCCTGGGACTCGGTGTCAAGCTCCTCCATCACGCTTTCGGCTTCGGCAAGGGCAAGTTTTTCGGGGTTTCCGCCGAGGACGATATCGGTTCCGCGGCCCGCCATGTTCGTGGCGATCGTGATCGTGCCCTTTCTGCCCGCCTGAGCGACGACATCGGCCTCCTTCATGTGGAATTTCGCATTGAGGACGTTGTGTTTGATGCCCTGTTCGGTGAGGAGTTTGCTGAGACGTTCGGACTTTTCGACAGAAACGGTACCGACCAGAACAGGCTGGCCTTTCGCGTTTTTCTCGAGGATCTCTTTGATGACGGCTCTCTCCTTCGCCTCCTGCGTTTTGTAGATCTGATCCGGCATATCGTTACGGATAACAGGCTTGTTGGTCGGGATGACCCTGACCGCGAGGTTGTAGATCTCCGCGAATTCGCGGGCCTCGGTATCCGCCGTTCCTGTCATGCCGGCGAGCTTGTCGTACATTCTGAAAAAGTTCTGGTATGTGATCGTCGCGAGTGTCTGGTTCTCCCGCTCGACTTTGACGCCCTCCTTTGCTTCGAGAGCCTGGTGGAGACCGTCGCTGTAGCGTCTTCCGTCCATGATCCTGCCTGTAAATTCATCAACGATCATGACCTTGTCGACGCCGTCGACGTTTTTGATGACGTAATCGACATCGAGGTGGAACATGAAGACGGCCTTGAGCGCCTGCTGGACATGGTGGACGAGTTCCAGATTTTCAGGCGCGTAGAGGTTCTGGACGCCGAGCATACGTTCGACTTTGTAGATCCCCTCCTGGGTGAGGATGGCGTTTTTGGCCTTCTCGTCCTTCGTGAAATCCTCCTCCTCGCGAAGCCTTTTGACCACAGCATCGACCTTGACGTAAAGGTCAGTGCTCTCGTCGCTGGGACCGGAGATGATGAGCGGGGTCCTTGCCTCGTCGATCAGGATCGAGTCGACCTCGTCGACGATAGCGTAGCGGAGATCGCGCTGGACATAGTTCCCGATGTCGAACTTCATGTTGTCGCGCAGGTAGTCGAAGCCGAACTCGCTGTTGGTCCCGTATGTGATATCGCTGTTGTAGGCGCGGCGTTTGTCCTTCGTGCCCATCCCGTTGAGGATCGTGCCGACCGAAAGTCCGAGGAAACGGTAGATCCGGCCCATCCACTCGGCGTCACGGCTTGCGAGGTAGTCGTTGACCGTGACAAGGTGTGCTCCGCGGCCCTCAAGCGCGTTGAGGTACATCGGCAGGGTCGCGACGAGTGTTTTTCCTTCACCCGTCTTCATCTCGGCGATCTTTCCCTGATGGAGAACTATACCGCCGATGAGCTGAACGTCGTAGTGGCGCATCCCGAGGGCGCGTTTGCCGGCCTCGCGGACAACTGCGAAGGCTTCCGGCAGGAGCGAGTCGAGCGATTCGCCGTTAGCCACGCGCTGCTTGAATTCCGCAGTCTTCGCGACTAGATCGGCATCGCTCAAAGGCTGGATCGATGATTCAAGCTCGTTGATCCTGGTGACCAGCGGACGGATCGATTTCAGATAACGCTCGTTCTCCGTGCCGAAAATTTTTCTGATGAGGTATTTAAACATAAGGAACTCCAAAAGTGTTTAAAATTACTGAAATTTTTCTCAAAAAATGAGCGTTAAAACTTGAAGAGGCCGTTAAGCTGGGACTTTGCGTCGATCTCTTCGCTGCCGTCTTCGCCTTCGTCCTTCACGAACTCGAAAGCTGCGCAGAAGTTCGCCTTGTCGCGCTCACGGATGAACGAACGTGAATCTTCGCGGCACTCGTTTGTGTAGGCTTCGTCGTGGAATTTGCAGTTGAGACAGCAGTGCAGATCTGAGTAGCAGTGCGGACAGACATCCTGTCTGCCGACCTTTCCGCGGATATCCTCAAGCTCGTCGTCGAGCGATTGTTTGCAGTTGTGACAAATGTAGGTAGCCATAAGATCCTCCAAAAAAAGTTCGCGCAAATATAATGTATAGAAAGACAAAATCAAGGAGGGAAGGCGACAAAAATCAACCCTTTTTTCCAAGAGCGCGGACAAGGAGCTTTCTGGCGATGTCGACCGGAATGACAAAAAGCGAAAGAAGGAGGCAGATCCCCCAGGCCTCAAGGCTCAGGCTTTCGACCGCCAGAGCTTTGCCTCCGAAGGTTACGAAGAGGAACTGGAAGAGGATGATCGAGAGCATGACTATCAGGAAATTCCGGTTTTTCCCGAGACCTTTGAATATGTTGATGTGCGTCGTTCTCGCGTTGAAACCGTTGAATGTGATGGACATCATGAATGTGGCGAAGAGCGCCGATTTGAGATAGGTGACACCGGCATCGCCGAAGAGCGAGCGGATCTGCGGAACAAAAAGTATCGAAAGCGACGCCGCCGTGATGTAGAGCGCGGATGTCAGGATCTGCGAAAGCATTTCCCGGCTGACGATGGATGCCGACCTCTGGACCGGTTTTTCCTTCATGAATTCTGGAAGGGCCGGCTCGCTTCCGTATGCTATCGCCGCGAGCGAATCCATCACGATGTTGACGAGCAGCAGCTGGACGACGGTCATTATGACGTTGTACTCTCCGCCTTTTCCGATGATCGGGCCGAGAAAGCATGTGAGAACGGCGGCTACGTTGACTGTCAGCTGGAAGATCAGGAACTTGCGTATGCTTTTGAACATCGTTCTGCCGTAGAGGATGGCGCGGTCGATCGACAAAAAGCGGTCGTCGAGGATCGTGATGTCGCCGGCAGCCTTCGCGACCTCCGTGCCGCTGCCCATCGCAAAGCCGACATCAGCCTTCTTCAGAGCGGGGGAGTCGTTCACTCCGTCGCCCGTCATGCCGACGACCATATCGAGTTCCTGCGCTACCCGGACGAGCCTGCTCTTGTCCGACGGGAGGGCTCTCGCCACGACGCGAAGCTCCGGCAGGATGGCCTTGAGCTCGTCGTCGCTCTTTTCCGCAAGTCCGGCGGAGGTCAGGACGACATCGCTTTCGCAGCGGATCAGCCCTGAATCCCTGGCGATCGCAACGGCAGTCTCTTTTCTGTCGCCCGTGATCATGACGACATGCACTCCGGCCTCCGAAACTTCGCGGATCGCATCAGCGGCGTCGGCCCTGACGTTGTCGCGGATGCAGACGATGCAGATGAGCGTGTATCCGTTTTCGCTTTGGCTGATCTCCCGTTTTGCGACCGCCAGAAGACGCATCGATCTTGAGGCCTGGGCATCGATATAGCCGGTGACCCTGCTTTTGTCTGTGAAATCTGATAACTCTCCGTTTTTATCTATGAATTTATCACATATCTCCAGGATCTTTTCCGGCGCGCCTTTAATGAAAGTTTCGGTTTTTCCCTCGTTTTCGAGTGTTATCGAAGAGTATTTTTTTGCCGAATCGAAGGCTTCGGAACCGAGTCTTCTGCACTCGGGAAGCTCTCCTGCCGCACCGCCTGCGATGATGAAATCGAGCAGCGCACGGTCGGTCGAATTTCCTCCGATCGCCGAGCTGCCGGAGATGGCTGCGCCGTTGTTGAGCCCGATCCCGATTTTGATGTCGCGGGCAAGTTCAGGCACATCTTCGAGGCTTTCGAAGCTCTCCGCGCCGCCGGTAGCCATCCCGGCAACCGAAAGCCTTCCCTCCGTGATGGTCCCTGTCTTGTCGCAAAGGAGCAGATTTATGCTCCCGGCAGTTTCCAAACCGTTGATTTTACGAACTAAAACGTTGTCTTTCGCCATTCTTATGCTCTGAAGAGAGAGCAGGATGGATGTGAGCATCGGAAGCCCCTCAGGAACAGCGCAGACGATGATGGTGACGGCGACCGCAACGGCGTTCAGAAGAAGCGTCAGCCAGCTCCCGAGATCCGGCAGCAGTGCACCGCCAAGCAGCGTTTTGGCAATGATACCGATGACGATCGAAGAGGCGCCGAGATAGCCGAAGACCGTTATTTTTTTAGCGAGATCGCCCAGTTTTACCTGAAGCGGGGTAGCCCTGGTGCCCTCCTGGACCTCGAGCGCGAGTCTGCCGAAGAGCGTTTTGTCTCCGACTTCGGCAACCTCCATGAAGGCTTCTCCGCTGCAGACGACAGTCCCCCGGTAGATGTAGGATGCGTTGAGGAGATCCCGCGTGTCGACCGTTTCGCCGTTTTGTTTCGGGCGCTTCTCTGCCTCCTCGGTCTCGCCGTTCAGGACCGCCTGGTCAACCTTGATCACGCCGTCGATGATTTCGCCGTCCGCAGGGATCTTGTCGCCCGCCTGGAGCAGCACGATGTCTCCGACGACGACGCTGCCGACATGCTCTTCACGAAGCTCTCCGTCGCGGATCAGCTTTGTAGTCTCCTTTGCCTCCTCCTCGGCTTTGAGCGCCGAGGCTTTGCCCTCCTGACGGTATTCGCTTGCCGCCGAAACACCGTCCGCGACCAGGATCGCGATCAGAACGCCGAGCGGTTCATACCATTCCGTCCTTTTGAGCAGAACGAGGATGAACTGGATCGCCAGGGCGACGAGCAGGATGACGAGCATCGGATCGGCAAGCCCCGAAACGAACTTTTTCCATAGCGGGTCCTGCGGGATGTGCGTCAGTGCGTTGGAACCGTATTTTTCTCTGTTTTCAGCTACTTGCTGAGCTGTAAGACCTTTGAATTTCATCGTTTGACTCCTAAAAAGCAGTAGAGTATAGCGAATGAATCGTATCAATAAAAGTAAAAACTCTGTTTGCATTTTATTTCAACATGGACAAAATATCCCAACTAATTTTTTTATGGAGGGTTTTTATGAAAAAGTACATCGCTGAATTTATCGGCACACTCGCACTCGTAACTCTTGGCTGCGGCACGGCAATGCTTGTCGGCTGCGACGCTGCAAACGGCGGCGGCTACATTCTCACCGCACTTGCTTTCGGTCTTACGATCGTCGGAATGGCTTACTGCGTAGGCAACATCTCCGGCTGTCACATCAACCCGGCTGTTTCTCTCGGCGTTCTTATGAGCGGCGGAATGACGGTCAAGGATTTCATCGGCTATGTTATTTCCCAGTGCCTGGGCGCACTTGCAGGTTCAGGACTCCTTGCCCTCATCTTCAAGCTCGGACAGGTAAAGGACATGACCGGCGGATTCGGAACTAACGGGCTCGGCGGAGTTCACGGCAGTGCCGTTGCAGGTCTCATCGTCGAAATCGTCCTTACGTTCTTCTTTGTTTTCACGATCCTCGGCGTAACCTCGAAGAGGGGCAACCACGGCTCGTTTGCAGGCGTAGTCATCGGCTTCACGCTTGTTCTTGTCCATATTCTCGGAATCGGTCTTACCGGAACATCTGTAAACCCGGCAAGAAGCTTCGGTCCGGCAGTAGTTGCTGCGATCGCAGGCAATACGGCTCCGATGGCATCTCTCTGGGTCTTCATAGTTGCTCCGCTTATCGGTGCGGCTCTTGCAGCCTGCGTCTACAAGTTCCTTGAGAAGGAAAACTAGCCCCGGATCCGATCGTTAAATCCCGCTGAAATATCTCTTAAAATCGTCTATATTTTCCTCTTGACAATTAGTAATACCTAACTATAAGGGCGTTAGTTGAGCCTAATTTGCTTTTTTAGAGGTTTTATAATGAAAACTTTGAAGGATGTTCAGGTCGGAGAGACAGCCAAGGTCGTAAAGATCAACGGAGAGGGCGCTCTTAAACGCCGGATCATGGATATGGGGATCACGCACGGAGTCACGATCACAGTGATCAAGGTCGCTCCGCTCGGCGATCCTATTGAAATCACTGTCAGAGGCTTCGAGCTTTCGATGAGGAGAGCCGATACCGAAATGATAGTTGTCGAGGAGTAGCCGGAGGCGGGGATGACCATCAGGATCGCGCTTGCAGGCAACCCGAACTGCGGCAAAACGACGCTTTTCAACCGGCTTACCGGTTCAACCCAGTTCGTCGGCAACTGGCCCGGCGTCACTATCGAGAAAAAAGAGGGGAGAGTCAAGGGCTTTGACGACCTTATTGTCACGGATCTTCCGGGGATCTACTCGCTTTCACCCTATTCGCTGGAGGAGGTCGTCACAAGAAACTACATCGTCAAGGAGCGTCCGGACGCAATGATCGATGTCGTCGACGGCACGAATCTCGAACGCAACCTCTATCTTACTACCCAGCTTACCGAGCTCGGGATCCCGGTTGTCATCGCCATCAATATGATAGATGTCGTCGAAAAGCGCGGAGATGTCATAAATATCGAAGAGCTGGGCGAGAGGATCGGCTGCAAAGTCATCAGGATCTCGGCCCTCAACGGCGAAGGCGTCAGCGAAGTCCTGGCGGCGGCTGTCGAAGCTGCGAAGGGACCGGGGACCATCCCGCACCACATCTTTTCCGGCGGAGTCGAACATGCTCTTGCCCACATCGAGGAGGCGGCTGTCCATAATATGCCGGAGGGCCAGCAGCGCTGGTACGCGGTAAAGATCTTCGAGCGTGACGAAAAGATTTACGACGATGTCAGACTTTCGGACGATGTCAAGGCGCATATCGAGAGCGATATCGTCGCCGCCGAAAAGGAGCTGGGTGATGATTCAGCTTCGATCATCACGAACGAAAGGTACAACTATATCGAAAGCATAACGAAGGTCTGCTACAGAAGAAAATCGGCGCAGAGGCGCAGCATTTCGGCAAAAATCGACAAGGTCCTGACAAACAGGATCCTCGCGCTTCCGATCTTTGCGGCTGTCATGTTCATCGTTTACTATGTCTCAGTAACGACTGTCGGAGCGTGGGTCACCGATTTTATGAACGACGGTCTATTCGGCGACGGTTTCAACCTTTTCGGCGCGTGGATCCCCGGTGTTCCGGTGCTTGCGGAGCGGGCTCTCGACGCAATCGGCTGTGCCGGCTGGCTGAAGGCCCTTCTGGTCGACGGTATCATCGGCGGTGTCGGAGCAGTTTTGGGTTTCGTCCCGCAGATGTTCGTGCTCTTCATCTTCCTTGCTTTCCTTGAGGGCTGCGGCTATGTCGCGAGAATAGCCTTTATCATGGACAGGATCTTCAAAAGGTTCGGTCTCTCCGGAAAATCATTCATTTCGATACTTGTCGGAACAGGCTGCGGCGTGCCCGGCATCATGGCTTCAAGAACGATCGAGAACGAAAGGGACCGTCGTATGACGATCATAACGACCACCTTCATTCCGTGCGGTGCAAAACTTCCGATCATCGCACTGGTAGCCTCCGCGTTGTTTGGCGGCGCATCGTGGGTTGCGCCGTCAGCCTATTTCCTGGGGGTGTTCGCGATAGGTATTTCGGGCATAATCCTCAAAAAAACGAAGATATTTGCCGGTGAATCCGCGCCTTTCGTTATGGAGCTGCCGGACTATCACATGCCGACAGCCGGCAATATCCTTCATTCGATGTGGGAGCGGGGCTGGTCGTTTATCAGAAAGGCAGGAACGGTCATCCTTCTCGCTTCAGTCATAATCTGGGGAGGCTCGTCGCTCGGCTGGCCTGACGGCGGTCCGTTTGCCTTCAAACCTGGCATGGAGCTCCCCGACAGCATAATCGGTCACTTCGGCAATGTCGTCCGCTGGGTATTCGCTCCGCTCGGTTTCAACAACATCCAGGCGGCGATAGCGACCGTTATGGGACTTGTCGCAAAAGAGGAGGTCGTAGGCGTGTTCGGAGTTCTCGACTTCAATGGTCTCTCTCCGCTTGCGGCATATTCGTTCCTGATTTTCAACCTTCTCTGTGCACCCTGCTTTGCCGCGATCGGCGCGATCAGACGCGAGATGAACAGCGCTAAATGGACGCTTTTCGCAGTCGCCTACCAGACGGTCCTTGCATACGCCTTCGCGCTTATCATCTACCAGTCCGGACTTCTTTTTTGCGGAGAGGTGAATGTCGCCGGTCTTATTTTTGCTCTCTTTGTCCTTGCATCAGGGATATATCTGCTCGTAAGACGCGGAGCCGGAAAACAGGCGGATCATGGAATGGCTGGCAGATAATACCGGAACGATAGTCGTCGGAGGTATCCTCCTCGTTGTCATCATCCGTATCGCCGTAAAAGTCGCAGGCGATCTACGTCACGGAAAGTGCACATGCGGCGGTGATTGCGACGGCTGCTGCGGCTGTGACGCAGGCCGTATCCTCCCGAAGAGTGACAAAACCGAAAAAAATTCCTGAAATTTTCCCGAAGAAGCCGCCTCAAAATTGACTAAAGCGCTCATAAAGCTAAATTCTATTGTTTTAAGAAGGAGGTACAAATGAGTCTTAATATTGGTGTAATATCAGCCGGCGGCTGGGGAACGGCTCTGGCTTCCCACCTTGCTCTGAAGGGCTACAAAACCGATATCTGGGCGCGTGAGCCCGAAGTGATCGAATCGATCAACGCCGTGCACGAAAACAGGCTTTTTCTGCCGGGAGTCAAACTCACTGAGACTCTTCATGCCGTATCGGAGATCAAAGATGCCGTAGTCGGCAAGGATCTTGTGGTTTTTTCTACTCCATCGCAGCACATCAGGAAGTCTTTTGTCGAGACCGCGCCGATGCTCTCGCCCGAGACGAATATCGTTATCGCTTCCAAGGGGATCGAAAATTCGACTCTCAAGATGATGTACGAAATCGCGGAGGAGATCCTGCCGGAAGAGCTTCATAAAAATATCTTCGCGATCTCGGGTCCGACATTCGCGAAAGAGGTTGCGATGAAGATGCCGACCTGTGCTGTAGTTGCCGGCAAGAACAGCGAAAAACTTAATGAAATCCAGGATATATTCAATTCGTCATACATGAGGATCTACCGCTCGAGCGACATCAAAGGTGTTGAATTGGGCGGCGCTCTCAAAAATATTTACGCGATCGCGGTCGGGATCCTGGACGGCATGAAGCTCGGCAAAAACACTCAGGCGGCTCTGATCACGCGCTCGATTTACGAGATGGCTCGCCTTGTCATGGCGCTAGGCGGCGATCAGCTGACACTTTCGGGTCTCAGCGGTATCGGCGACCTTGTCCTGACATGTACCGGCGATCTCAGCCGCAACAGGCAGGTCGGGATCAGACTCGGCCAGGGCGAAAAGCTGAAGGCGATCCTTGACAGCATGGTCATGGTCGCAGAAGGCGTTCCGACGACTGCATCAGTCCACGATCTGGCGGCAAAAATCGGTGTCGAGATGCCTATCGCCGAGGCGCTTTACGACGTTCTTTTCAACGATGTCGATATCAAGGAGTCTGTTCCAAGGCTGATGTCCCGCAGCCTGAAGGATGAATTCCGCTCATACGAGGCGGCGAAATGATAAGGATCATGCTGAGCGGTGCCAACGGCAGGATGGGCCGCGCGATCACAGGGCTTGCTGAAGCGTCTGGCGATCTTCGGATAACTCACTTCGTCGATCTCGGCGAAAATTTTGAAGATCCGGATTCGGTCTCCGGGGATGATGTCGATGTCTCCGTCGATCTCAGTTCTCCGGAAGGGACGCGGAAGATCCTTGCATGGTCGGTGGCTCACAAAAAACCGCTCGTTATCGGTACGACAGGCTTAACCGCTGAAGATCATTCGATGATCGACGAGGCTTCAAAGGTGATCCCGGTGCTTCAGGCATCAAATCTCAGCCGCGGTGTGAACATCCTTTTCAAGCTTCTTGAGAGTGCAGCTGCGATGACGCGTGACGCGGATATCGAGATCGTGGAGCTTCACCACAACAAAAAGAAGGATGCGCCCTCCGGGACGGCTCTCGAGATGGGGCGGATCATCTCGAAGGTCCAGTCCGAGCGCGACCTGAAAGAAAAAGACGGCAGGAGCGGGCTTGAGGGTGCGCGTCCGGATAACGAGATCTGCTACCATTCGATAAGGTGCGGAGACGCAGTCGGCGAGCACACGGCAATATTCGGCTACGACGGCGAGCGGCTTGAGATAACTCACCGCGCCTCAAGCAGGTCTATCCTCGCGAAGGGTGCGATAGAGGCGCTGCGTTTTATCGTAAACAGGCAGCCTGGACGTTATTCAATGCTTGATGTTATTGATGAAAAATAAGGAGCAAACACTTGAAATCAGAAGCAATAATTCTTGCGGCAGGCAAGGGGACGAGGATGAAGTCCGACCTCCCGAAAGTTATGCACGAAATTATGGGCAGACCGCTTGTCGGCTGGATAATAGAGGCGCTTTCGCCGCTTTGCGATTCACTGAACGTTGTTACAGGTCACGGCAGGGAACTTGTTGAAAAATATATCAGCGCCAACTTCAAGAACGTGAAATTCTCGCTTCAGCCGGAACAGAACGGGACCGGCGGAGCCGTTAAGTGCGCGATCCCAAACCTAAGCAGCGACACAGAGCTTGTCGTCATCTGCGCCGGCGATACTCCGCTCATAAAGACGGAGACATTCGTCAAGGCTGCAGAATACTTCACCGGGAGCTCTTCGGACCTTCTGATCGTCAGCACGATCCTCGAGGATCCGGGGCATTACGGGAGGATCCTGAGAGAGCCGGACGGTTCTGTCAAAGGTATCGTCGAATATCTCGACGCTTGCGAAAAACAACGTGAAATCAGGGAGATAAATAGCGGAATCTATCTCGTTAAGCGCGATTTTCTGGCTGAGGCTGTCCAAAAAATCAAAAACGACAACGTGAAGGGCGAATACTACCTGACAGACATTGTTGAGATAGCCAAGGCTGCCGGAAAGCGCGTTTCGGCATATGTCGAGGAGGATTCCCTTTCGCTCTCCGGTATCAATGACCAGGAGCAGCTTCGTGCCGCGGCTGAGGTCCTCAAAACGCGGAAAGCCTGATCAATGTATCTCTCTGACACTCGACAAGTAGTTGATTTTCTTAATAGATCTGCGAGCAACACACTTGTGTCCGGAGTCTACAGATCCCGATGCGGGACACTTATAAAACTCTACGGCTCAAAAAATATCGCAGCAATATTTTTTCACACGAAAGAGAAGATCATTATTCCAGTGACAGATCTATCCCGCTTCCCGAAGGAGCAGATCACCAATCTGGAGGAGGGGATAAGGGCTAACTTCGACGGCAGGATCCGGTCGTTTTCTATTCTTCCTGAGTTCGGAAAGGTCGTGAAAATTGAGGCAACAGATGTTTCGATGATCATTCCCCTTTTCGGCGGCAAACCTGTGCAGATATTTGATTTTGAAGGGAATTTGATCTGGTCTGAAAAGCGTGGCAAAGAGCTGGGACCTCTCGAAAAACCGATGCGCGACTTCCCGCTTACCTTTGAAGATCCGCTCTTCTGGGAATCGTGGTTCATCGAAAGATCGGATGCCCTGCTCAGCCGTCTCAGGGAAGAGCTTGTCGAAAAGAGGCGTCAGAAACTTATCGACATGATAGCTCTGGCGAAGTCCGAGGCTGAACGCCACAGCTCGAATTTCGAACTCTATACGAAGTACGCGACTCTTCTGAAGGCTAATCTCTATTCACTCGATTCAAACGGGCGGATGCCGTCAGTCGAACTTGCCGGTTTCGACGGATCTGTCTGCAGGATCAAGCTCGACCCGGCAAAGACTCTGATCCAGAACATGGAGCGCTTCTTTTCGCTGATAAGGCGCTCAAAAAACGGTATAGCCGCCTGCGAAACAAGGATCTCAGAACTCGAAGAAAAACTTAAAAATATCAATGAAACAAACGACTTATCTGTGCCGGCGGTCAAAACCGAAAAGAAGAGGACTAAGGCGGCGGTTCACGTCCCGTACCACAAATTCAAGGCTGACAACGGGCGGATCTTTCTGGTCGGCAAGGAGGATAGAGACAACGACGAACTGACCTTCAAGATAGCTCTTCCTCACGATATCTGGTTCCACGCCAAGGATTACTACGGCAGCCACGTGATCATGAAGATGAAAAAAAACGAGCAGATCCAGCACAGTGACATTCTTACAGCCTGCAAGCTGGCGATAATCTACAGCAAGGCGAAGAAGGGCGGCAGCGGCGAGGTCTGGTACACCGAGCGCAAAAACGTTACCAAAAAAAAGGGGGCGAATGCCGGTTCCGTGACCTTCAAAAACGCCAAGGTCATCTACATGAAAGATGTCAGGATGCCTGAAAATCTGAAAAAAGAGGATGAAGTCTGATTAGTCCTTGTACTCTCTGATAGCTTTGCCGAGACGTTTGACACCCTCGACGATCTGTTCGTCCGAGCAGTAGGAGAAGTTGATCCTCATTGTGTTTTTGCCGCTTACGCCGTCGCAGTAGAAGACGTGACCGACAACGAAAGCAACGTTGTTCTCGACAGCTTTCATGAAGAGCTTTTCGCTGTCCATGTGCTCTGGAAGGTATACGAACAGGAAGAGTCCGCCTTCCGGATTTGTCCAGGTCACACCCTCCGGCAGATATTTTTTGAATGCATCCATCATGATGTTCTTTTTGTGGCCGTAGAGCTTGATTATGTCGTTGAGTTTTGCGTCGAAAAGGCCGCGCTCCATGTATCTTGCAGCGATCCTCTGAACGAATGCCGGCGTGCAGAGGTCGACCGACTGCTTCGTCGTGATGAACTTGTCGAGAATAAGCGGATCCGCGATGATCCAGCCTGTTCTGAAGCCGGGAACGAAGGTCTTCGAGAAGGTGCCGAGCATGATGGTCGTGCCTCTGTCGTCAAGTTCATAGAGTGTCGGCTGCGGCTCGCCTTCGAAACGAAGCTCTCTGTAGGGGCTGTCCTCGACGATGAGGATCTCGTATTTGTGTGCTACTTCGATAATCTCTTTTCTTCTGGAAGCCGGCATCGTTACGCCTGACGGGTTCTGGAAGTCGGGGATGATGTACATGAATTTCGGACGGATCCCCTGAGCCTTGAGCTCGGCAAGCTTCTTCTCGAGGAGAACGGGCGACATACCCAGTTCGTCAGACTCGATACCGATCGGTTTTGCGCCGAATGCGTTGAAAGCCTGAAGTGCGCCGAGGTAGCTCGGGAACTCAACGATAACGACATCGCCTTCATTGATGAAGACTCTGCCGAGGAAGTCGAGTGCCTGCTGGCTTGCAGTTGTGATTGCAACGTTATCCTTTGTGATTTTGAGACCCATCTTTTGATAGCGGAGCGTGATTTGCTCTCTCAGCAGGTCGTCACCCTCTGTCGTGCCGTACTGAAGCGCGAGTGCCGATTCCTTTTCAAGAACCTCTCTTGTGATATCCTCAAGCTCTTTTGACGGGAAGGTCTCCGGTGCCGGAAGTCCGCCTGCAAAGGAGATAAGACCAGGTTTCTTCGTAAGCTTGAGAAGCTCTCTAATAGCAGATTTTTTCGCTCTTTTCGTCATTTTCGAGAAAAGCTCATCAACGTTTGAATACATGTTTTCCTCCTAAAATAAGATTAGTAACAAACTGTCTGATTAAAGACATGGAAAAAAGGGAAAGCAAGTATTTTGGAAGAAATATTTTTTTACTATATTTTTCACTGACTTTTCAGGAAAAACCAAAAATCCTCCGCTTTAAGTAGGTGTTTGGTTGTGAAGTCCTAAAAGCTGTTTGCTGAGTAAATCAACCAAAACATTATATTGAAAGTAAAATTACGAATGGCTACTGGACACTTTTCCGTTTTTAAGAAAATTGTCCAGTAGAAGTTCTTTTTTCGGGAGGAAAAATGATTAAAAGAGAAAAATATATTCAGGCCATCCGCGAATTTTATGACAGCGATCTCATAAAAATAATAACAGGAATCAGACGTTGCGGAAAATGAAAACAACCGCAAAGATTCATTATGTTACGTTTTTCTCGATGAAGTACAGCGTGTTCAGGGTTGGGCCGGAGCCTGCAGGACTCTCAGGATCCGGAACTGTTCAGTTTTCATTTTTCAGTCCGCTCCGTGGCGAAATACATGAAAGGGGTTGATTTGCCGTGTTCCGTATAGGCATACGGCATATATTTGGAATATTTGCCCTGTTCCAATTCTAAGATTCCAGTTTGGAATCTTAGAATTTCCCGGTATTCTTCTTTTGTGAGCATAAAACAGAACTTTGGAGGAAATCTCTTGATGTTTCGTTTCATAGCTTTATTCAAATTTCCGGTAGTTACACCAAAATACGCGGCAATATCCTTGTCAAGCATTACACGCATCCCGCGAATCTCGTAAATCTGTGATTTCACTTTGTTTTTGTCTATTGGTTCAAACAAAGTCAACTCGTTTGCTGTGGTCAAGATATCCTCCAAAGGGTAAGTTGTCGGAGGATTTTATATATCTAAAACACTAAATCAAGTTGTTTTATTGATATTATGAAAATATCATCTTTGTATTTCCAAAATATGGCTATTATGTTGTAAAAACTTGTTGCTTTAATTGCGTTTGCTAATAATGCGATTGAATATTTGTGGTTCGAAAATGCCTGATGATGATCCCAAAGCCTTTCCAAAGCGGTAATTCTATTCAAAAAAAGTTAAAAGATTTTCGACTAGCCTCGGCGAGAAACCCTCTCAGTCGCTTCGCGCCAGCTCTCCCAAAAGGCGAGCCAAGCCAAAACCTGCCTCCCACTCAGGGGGAGGTGTCATCGTTGATGACGGAGAGGGAACACCCGCCTCTCGCAACCGGCGTACGCAAAATATGCTCGCTCATTTCGACTTCGCTCAATGACCGAAAACGGTTGCTGAGCTTGTCGAAAGAGTCAAAGCTCTGCCTTGGCAAGGTTTTGTTTGTGATAAAAAGGGTATAGAGAGCTTGTTTCCCAAAAAAACGCTAAAAAGGCATTGCTTTTGTTTTTTTTCTGTAGTGAAAACTTTTACCTATGAGTGCGAATTCAATGCTTCCCTTGGTTCAGCGGCGAGTCGCTGTCATCTCTCAGCTCGGAATGATGATTTTCGGAAAGTATCTCAGGAAAGATGAGTCTTAAAAGCTATTTCGGGAGCAATATGCTCGCTATGTTATCCAGACGTTATCAGAAATTAATCCCCGCTAGCCGGAAGTTTGATTTCCAGAATTCTCGCTATTTGACTAGATTCGCAAATCCCGGTTTTGCACCAAAGTGCGAAATGTTCGCAGTTGTGAAAAAACAGATTGTATCCCTCTTTCCCCATTTTGCTTTTTGCTCTATTTAAAGTTTCTTCAGGCGAATAGGGATGGTAGTTACGACCTAAAATTTTTCTGATGACCTCATGGGGCAGTCTTTGGCTTTTTTCCTTAGGTGAAAGGTTTTTCAAGTATTCGTTGAATCTGTCAAAATCTACAACGAAAACTTCAGAAGACTCGCCTTTGAACTGGCAGAAAGGATCTTGTCTGACACATACTTTCCCGCCAAGAAAATCATTGCGTCCATTGGAAAGGTGTATAACATTCAAGTCTCCAGTGTATATCCCGTAATGGTCATACATGGTTTTTCCTCGGAGAAGTTTGTTCTTGAACTTTCTGTGAACACCTATTACGTCTCCCGGTTTAAGTTGATGCCAGTCTGAAATAGTGAGTTTAAAATCGGATGGTGTTTTGTAAGGAAAAAAATCACCTAAGGTTTTGGCAATTAAAAGGATGCGGATAAGAATTTTTAACATATTTCCCTCTGTTTAAAACTTGCATGAAGAGAGTTTAAGAATAGGCACTCGAAAGGCAAGTTCTTGCTTTGATCCCAACGACTGAGTTTGGTTCCATTCCTGGAAATATCGGTTTTCGGATTTTACCTTATTCGCCTTTCGGGTTGTGACCGTACTGGTTTGTGCCGTGTTGGCTGTCCTGCGCCGCCCAGACGATAAAGATTATACCGCCGATTATCGGAATCAGGTTGATAAGATAGGATTTGCCGGATTTGCCGATGTCGTGGAGTCTGCGCCAAGATACTGCTAAAGCAGGGCAGAATACGGCTAAATTATATAAAGTCAGCATAGTATTGTTGTGGTATTTACTTGGCATTCCTCCGATAATCATAAGAATTATCGCTACAATAGAATTAAACAGAGAGAAATACCAGAACTCGCTTCTGCTTGCACGGCCTTTGAAATTGGCATAGTTCAAAAAACATGTTTTGACTGCCTCAAAAAAAGTCATTTTTGATGAAGAAAGAAAGTTCGGTCTTTCATAGTTCGGTTCATCATAGTTTCTTTCCGATGTAGCAGGTGTTATGGGATTCTCGCCCTGCCTTGTGCCGCATTTGGAACAGAAAGTAGTTCCTTCATCGATTGGTGTACCACAGTTTGAACATGTTTTTGGTTCCTGAGTCTGTTTCGTGCCGCAAGCGGATTCAGCAGAAGCTGGATGGGTAGTTCCACGGCGAAACGATAAGCGCAGTGCCGAGCGGCTCCCTGACGATGTAGCTTTTTGAGCCGAAAAGGGTTTCCGGCGTTTTCCTGCGTTCGCGTTTTGACCATTTTCCGATATTGCGGACAGCTTCTCTGATTTCAGCCTTAACGATAGAAATTTCAGTAAGATAGACCTCTTCGTAAGACTTGCGGAGATCATTCAGGATCGCTTCGGCAAGCTCCTGTTCATGTGTTTCTATGGCGTTGTAAAGGGCTTTCAGGCTGCGTTTTCTGAACCCGGTATCAAGTGTCGCTTCGGTTCTGAAAAAACTTTTTTGCGATTCCATGATGTGATCCAGCTGCTCTGCCGGCGTATTTGTTAAATCCACTGTTCTCTCCATTTTTACGATTTCAGACAATTTCTGGCTGAATATAGCAAAAAAACGATGTTTCCCAAAAAAACGGTAAAAGCATTGCTTCTGCAGACGGGCATTTTGGAACAAGAAAAGTTTTAGTGGCGGTTTTTGCACAAAAATTTTTTATTTTTAAAGTGTTTGTTATTATTAGAAGTGACTTTACAAACGGGACAATCGGGTGAAAGAAATGATCGGTAAAGGTAAAGACGGGGCAGTCAGAGGAAAAACGGCTGTCGGGGTCGAAAACAGAATCTATTTTTTGGGTGAAATTTTTTGGACTGAGCGTGAACGGTGGATGAACACACCTTTCGGAAGAAATCCGAATAAACCGTTCAGGGCCGCTATGGTTACTTTAAAAAGCTTGGGACCCGATCCGGTTTTAATGATCCCCGGCTCATCCCGCTATTCAAATGACGAAAACAGCTTTACGCCGGAGAAAATATCGAACAACAGCTCGGAAGCCGGGATCATCGGCTGTTATCACCTGGATTTTGCAAGAGTCGTTGACAGATGGCATATATCTTTTCACATCGGCACCATCAGCACGAAGGACAAGCAGAGACTGGCTGTAATGCTGAATAAAAATAAAGAGATACAAAAACATGAATAAATGGGAGAGATCCAATGATCGGGGAAATTGTTTTTAAGCTTAGAACCGTAGAGAGTAACGGAATTGCTCCTTCTGAGTGGAAGGAATGGGAGAAATTCGTATGCCAAAAGCTGCGTGTTAAAAGAATAATGCAGACTTTTTCCGGAACTCCTGCTTATAAGGAGCAGCAGTGGAAAGAATACGCATCGGAGACCAATACGCGCTTTTTATCAAAGTTGAGAAAAGGCTCGTTTGACGTTTTTTTGAACAGCGGTATTCAAAACGATGAAAATGGTGATGTACGGGTAAAAAACTATTTCGGAGAATGTCTTCGGAAACTGTTTATAAACGTGAAAATTGAATATGAAAACATGAAAAGAAGGACCGGCAAAAACGGTGAAATAGTATACGAAGAAGAAAGTTCGATTAAACACGATGAATCTGGAGATTCTTATGAAGAAGAATACGAAGACGAAAACGCGGATACGGAAGTCAGTCTGACAACTTTCATGCTCTTGGAAAAACTTCCGGCAATTCTTGAAAGTATTCTTGATTTTATCGAAAAAAAAGATGGTCGTGCCGGACAGATAAAGTCTATATACAAAAGAGACTCCCGCTATCTGAACAGGAAAGAGAAAACCGACATTGAATGGGCCGATGAAATTATTGCAAACAAAAGGCTTGCAGAAGAGGGAGACCTTGCGGTAAATTTTATGATTTTCTTTATCTGGTGGTGGAGGGAAGAAATAACTACAGATGGAAAATCGTATGGTCTGCAGGAATATATTGATTATGTTTTGGATAAAACAAACGGCGAACTTAGAAAGAATGTCAAGACTGAATCTGACAGGCAGAGGCGTATATTGGATTATATTGCAGAATCTTTTAAAAAAGCAGGCGTAACTTCTGAAGACAGAGACTTCGCCAGTTTTTTCTTGAACCAGCTTGTAGATGATTTTAAGGAAAGAAAACCTGAAATTTTGGAAAATTTTTCGGAAAATGAGTTCTTGGAACGCTTTATGGTAAGTGAAAGCAGTTTTCTTGATGGAGAAGAAAATGACTAATAAGAGTGTTGAAGTTCTTGCACGCGCTTATGCAAGAGAAATGTATTTGTGGGACGACCCTTTCGAAGCTCCGAGTGTTCCGGATGAATCAGTTCTGGCAAAATTCGTCGAAAAATCAGACAGCGTAGAATCAGATCTTGCGGATCAGATCAGAAATGATTTGAATTGCAAAAGGGCTTTGGACAGGGTTAAATTTGAAAAATTCGGTGTATTTAAAAACACGATGCCGTTGTCAGATTTGGGCGGAATTCCTGAAGTTTTGTCTGAACCGGCACAAAATCCAGATTTTGACGGACACACAGAAACAGTGATGTCTCTTCCGGTCAAGGGAGATATTTTCTACACAAAAAGCAAGCTCAAGGTGTTTGATGATTCAAAGGGAAAAAATTATAACATCTATACATTTCTTCCTCAGGCTGTTCTCATTATAAGCGATGTAAAAAGAAAACCATGGGGAACGAAAATGTTCAGGTGCGCGGTTGTAACACCCGATTTCGCTGGTGGAGCCGTCGACGGTCAGGATATGGATCTGGGAAACGGCTGGATTCTCCACAAATGGCTCTGCTATCCTGTAAGTTTTGAACAGTTCGATTTTGGAAGAAAAGTAGGACGTGTTGAAAACATTGATAAAATCGCCGATGAGGTCAACAGTTATTTCTTTTCGGAAAACAAAATGAAACGTTACGGCAGAGAAGAAAGAAGACTGCTTGCTAAGGCTGATTATCTTCCGGCAATGGCTGATGCCGATGTTGCAAGGGCTGAATGGCAGGCGGAACATTCCGTATCTTCCGATACTATACAGGCGTATACAAAAGAATCTTTCAGGAAAGCTGCGTCAACCAACGAGGATGTCAGCAGACTTGTTGTCAGAAGAGGTGAAAACGCCGTTGCGGAATCTTTAGAGGCGGAACTTGATGTAATAATTGATATCAATGCCGGCAACTGTGAGAGAATTGTAGAAGAGAAGGCGCTTCCGACATGGACTATTGATAAAGGTTCAAATATTCCGGATGGAACGGTTTTCCTGCTGAGGGATGTCAGAAACGGAAACACGATCGGTTCAGGAGAGATAAGCCGCGGCGTGGCATGGCTCGAGCGTCTTGTCCCCGAGGCTTTTGCAATTCCTGTAACTGACGCATCGCATGTAGTTCTGGAGGTTTATCTTCCATGGTAGTAAAAATTTTTGATTCCGCTCATACCGGAATGAGCAGAGGCCAGCTTCTTCGGTTTTTTTTTAAAGATTTTCCTTATGAAGCAAAAGACTTTGAAGCGACAAATTTCGAAAAACCGCCGGAAAATCCTGAAATGCGCGACTTGTTTACAGATCTGGGTTCTCTTTCTCTTCTGATGATCAAAAACAAAGAAGAAAACGATGAAATCCGGAGTTTAAAGGCATTTTTCAAAGATAAGATCCCCTTTCAGCCGTGTAATAAAACCAAATTTGGAGATCTCGACAAGCGGAGATTCTCCACAGTGTTTTTCCCGATAGAGACAGGAGCCGATCCTGAATGGGGAATGTGCGTCAGAAGTGATGCAGACGACACTTTCTTCTTTGATTCAAAAGACTGCGAATGGAAACAAAAATGGAGCGGTGAGGGCGATTCATATAAACTCGCCGCAGCACTTGCGAAAGAACTTCTTGGGTCGGAATTGACGGAACGGGATGAACATATCTTCAAAGCTGCGCAGGACTGGATCGTTACAGGCAGCTTGGATGAAAAAGGGAAAGTCGGCAAAGTAGCTCTCGGCGGCAAACTAAGGCTCGGAACAAAAAAGCGTTTTATGATCCCGTTGGAAAATATTGCCACTCTTTCGGATGAAGAGAGAAAAAGGGAATTGTTTTCAGTAGATGAGATCTCGACGGCGATGAATCTGATTACGAGAAGCGGTGTGAAACCGCTTGTCGAGCGCGAATTTCCTCTGGAAGTGGACGAACTTCACATTCTTGTCGGTGCGGCTCTTGCTCCGCAGGTAGCTTCCGTCGAGCTTCTGAATGCAAAAAAAATTATACTCTGGCACTCGAAAAATTCCGAAGTAAATGCAGATGAAATGTGTGAAATCGCCCGAAAATTAAAGGGAATTGTCCCGGAAAAGCGCAAAATGTCGTCTTCATCCCTGCTTGATGCCGAAAAGGAACTTAAAAAATATTTTGCTTACGGCAAGGTTTCGCCACAGACACGGATTTTTTTCAATTTCACGAGCGGAAACAGGCTAATGGCGATGGCGGTCCAGTCAGTGGCAAGACTTTACCATAATGTAGAGATGATTTACCGCGATATAGACGAAACCGACAGAAAAAAAGAGGCGGAAGAGAGCCGTCTTATGACATTCAACCTTCTGCAGTACAGTGAGTTTCCACCTCTTTACGGCAAAATATACGGAACTGTAAGGAGCGGACTTGACGTCGATTTTCTGCGGAACGGCACAAGAAAAACTGAAAGGAAGATCAATGTTCTGCAGAATGAAGAAACTGAATATAAGGATGGAGAGGAGTTTTTTGACAAACTGATAAAAAAGGAGTGACCGATGAGTAACAGAACTTTTCTGGCGTTTCTGGGAACAGGAAACTACCAGCCGTGTACTTACAAGTACAAAGACAAATCAGAAAAATCGAAATACATTCAGATCGCTCTTCTGAAGATTTTTTGTAGTGATTTCGATGAAAACGACAAAATCCGTATTTTTGTAACAAAAAGTGCCGGATTTACGCATTGGGAACCGAACAACGGAAGCGACGGACTCAAAAAAGAGATCGATGCTTTGGGAATGAGGGCCGATGTTAAGGCAGTTGATATTCCTGACGGCGAAAGTGAAGAAAAACTCTGGGAAATATTTCAGGCGGTTTACGATGAAATAGATGAAAACACTTCGATAATCTTCGACATGACTCACGCATTCAGATCTCTTCCGATGTTCGGCATGACGATCATCAACTATGCCCACTATCTCAAAAACACAACTCTGGAAGGCATTTATTACGGCGCTTACGAAGCTGGCGGCAAAGAGACAGGAGAAGCACCAATTTTTGATCTCACTCCGGCATTTGACCTTATGACATGGACAACTGCGGCAAATTCTTTCACAAAATACGGTGTTACGGAAGAGTTGTGCAAAAGGATTCAATGGAACGAAGAACAGATTGGATCCTCAAAATCCCTCTCCAATGCTATAAAAAATATGGAAATGACTTTGAATTATATGCGCGGCCGCCAAATTGTTTCCGGCATGGTTTTTGATAGCTGCAAAGAAAAAATAGAACAATACAAACAATCGGAAAGTGTGAAGAATATTCCGCCGCTTTCACCTATACTTGACAAAGTTGATGAGAAAATCAGTGAGTTTAAAATAAGAAATTCTTTGAATTTTGTCTATGCCGTTCAGTGGTATGTTGATCATTCAATGCCGGCGGAAGCGTTGTCAATGCTGAAAGAAGGATCTACAACATATCTTTTGGAAAAGAACGGCTGTAATTATACAGACAAATATTTAAGAGATATTTTGGGGCGAAGGTTGGGCGGAACGACAAATATTGATCCCCAGAAACTTCTTTTTAAAAAGCCTAAGCAAAAAGATCACGCTAGTAAAGAAGAAAAACTTATATATAAGGACAAGTTAAGAGAATATGATGAAAAGTTGAAAAAATATCTTGATATTGTTGAAAATATCATGAAACAAGAACAAGCAAAAAATATCGCTAATATCATTGAAGATATAAATAGATTCCGTAATGATATTGATCATTGTGGCTTTGATAAGGATAGTTCCACTGATGAACTTGATAGACAAACCAGGAAAGCATTCACTGACATAAAAACTGTTTTCGGTATAAAACAAGTTTCAAATAAACAACCGAACCCGGCTGTAAAACTGCATAAAAAAGAAGAAAAGCAAAATTTTCAAGAAGTTTCTCGCTCATCAGAGACTTCTGAAAAATCCGGCCTTCCTGCAAATATGGGAAAGAATAAAATCCTGCAGCCTGTTAAGCAGTCCAAGGGATGTGCTGTAGTGCTTTTCGTGATAGCAGCTGCTCTGGGGCTCTCAATGTTTTCAATAGCAATGTTTTTGTAATTTCGATATATAAAGGAGGAAACATGACAACTTATGTTTACGGCGGAAACTTTGAAGGGATTCAAAGTTACATTTACGGGACCGACAAGTTGAAAGAGATCGTAGGAGCGAGCGAACTGCTGAACGAAATATGCAGCGAGGAGCTCTTTGATGCAAACAATGTGAAATTAAGAGAAGAATTTGGTTTTGACCTTACGTTCTGCGGAAAATTCGGAATTGTTCAGGCTGCCGCAAGTAAGCTTAGAATTGTTTTTGAAAAAAAGGATGACTGTAAAAAAATGATGAAGGAATTTCCTGAAATTGTCCGCAACGCTGTCCCCGGGATCGAATTTTCTCAGGCAGATGAAGAACAGGAAACCGAAGACTTGAACACAATAATTCCTGCTGCGAAAAAGAAACTTGAGGAAAAACTTGCTGCAGAGAAAAACAAACCTTCAACGCTTTACTATCCGAATCTGATGATCGTGAAAAGGGCAAACAGAACCGGGCTTCCGATTACAGGAAAGTCTGATGATCCGGATGAAAAATGGCTTGACGAAGCCAACATCAAAAAGCGCAAAATGGCTGATTATTCCCAGGAACGTAACGCCCATAAAACACTTACAAACAAAGTGTTTTTCGGTAACGATAAAAAAAATATCCAAGAAGATTTCTTGAGCAAACATTCTCTGCCTGTAGAAATCGGTAAAATATCCAATGAAAACAGTTTTATAGCTGTCGTCCACGCCGACGGGAACGGTCTCGGAAATTTGATTCAGAAAATGGATAAAACTCCGTTGAAAGAATTTTCGAAAAGCCTGGATGACTGCACTGTAAATTCGGCAAAAGAGGCTTTTAGTGAGGTTGTTAAGAATTGCGGAGTCGATGAAAAAAACAATAAAGAACTTTATCCGTTCCGTCCGATTATTCTTGGCGGCGACGATTTTACATTTGTCTGCAAAGCCGACGACGCCGTTGAAATGACCAAAAGATTTATCCAGATCTTTGAAGAAAAGAGCGCAAAAGATGTAAATCTCAACAAAAACGGCGGAAAACTCACGGTTTGTGCCGGAATAGCTTTTGTCAAAGAGAATTATCCGATGCATTTTGCTTACGATCTTGCCGAATCGCTCTGCGATCTTGCCAAGGATAAGGCAAAGAAACTGCAAAGAAAGAAAAAACTTGATGTAATTCCTTCATGTTTTGCTTTCAGGAAGGAGCTCGGCAGTTTTGCTGAGGATTTTGAAAATATTAAGGAGAAGAACAAAGAATTTGTTTTCGGACCTTATGCGGTTTCTGAGAGCGGCGACGAGCTTCCGCAGATAGATACTCTTGTTGAAGTTGTAAAAGTGCTAGAGGACAACAATCCTTTCAAATCGTTCCTTAGGAGCTGGATGAGCGAAGAAATCTCCAATCCTGATTCCGCAAAACTTCTGAGAGACCGTTTCAGACAAGTGGCAGACGAGAAATATTCGAAAGAATATAAAAGACTTGTCGCAGCGATGGAAAAACTTGTTCCTCAGGAAGACGGAAAAATAGTTCTTCAAGCAACGAAAGACGAAAATAAAAAGTCACCTGTTCTTGATATTCTGACCCTTATTTCTGTTGCAGAAAAGCCTAAAAAAGAGACTCAGGAAGAAAAAGGAGGAGAAAATGACAACAATTAAGTATAAAATCGAATTTTACACCGACTGGAACTGCTCCAGCGGTCTCACTGGAAATGCTGATATCGATATTGCGGCACTGCGTGACAATGACGGATTTCCGTATGTTCCAGGCAAAACGGTAAAAGGATTGCTCAGAGATGCTGCGAAGACTTTGAAAATCGGCGATATCGAAAAAGAGATCTTCGGCTCGGAAAAGCAGAAAGGCTCCAATCATATAGACGAAAACTGTCAGGGAAGGGCCTTTTTTTCGAACGCGGAACTTAAAAAAGAAATCCGTGGTGCACTGAAAGACAAAGAAGATAAAAAAGCGTGTCTTTTCCGCGAGATCGCATCTACCAAAATTGATAGAAAGACAGGTGTCGCGGAAGACAATTCTCTCAGAAAAGTCGAGGTCGTAATTCCTCTTACACTTTTCGGCACGATCGAATGTGAAGATACGCATAAAGATGCGATTTTGAAGTGTATGAAGTTCATAAAAAGGCTCGGCATGGGGAGAAACCGCGGTCTCGGAAGATGTGAAATATCGGAGGTGAAATAATGAGATACTGTTACAAAGTCACCCTTCTTGCCGATGTCGTAATGAGCTCGCTCAGCTCGACCGAAGTATCGGAATCGCTTGATTATCTCAGCGGTTCTGCATTTATGGGGATCGCGGCAAATTATCTGTTTAAAACTAAACCTAAAGATTACGATGTTTTTGACGATATCTTTTCAGGAAAGATCCGTTTCCTTGACGCACATCCGCTGATTCAAGGGAAAAGAAGTTTCAAGATCCCGCTCTCTCTCCACAAACCGAAAGTCAAAGACGACGGTGAGATTTACCGCTTTGACGGAAAACCGGTGCCGAGAACAGAGATCGATCCGAATGCTGATCCGAAAGATACGATCCAGATGAAGCAGGTGCGCAAGGGTTTCTTCACTGCAGAGAGCACGACCTGGAAAAAAGTCGAGCCGGAACACCAGTACACTATGAAATCTTCATACGACAGCAAAACAAGATGTGCCGATGAGGGCGCCCTTTTCGGTTACGATGCTCTTGTGAAAGGAAGCGAGTGGGTGTTTGTCATGGAATCCGACGATGAAAAGAAGACTGTTGCGGACGAACTTGACGGATTTTTCACTTCAAAAAACCACAGGATCGGGAAATCGAAAACGAGCCAGTACGGAAACGTAAAAATCGAATTTGTGGAAAAAGAAGAATCAGATGATTGCAAATATTTTAACCCCCAGATAAAAACCTTTCAGGACGGTGAATACAAAGGTGCACAATACAAAGAATACAAAGTTTATGCCGATTCGCGTCTCTGCTTCTTTGATAAAAACGGTCAGGCGACATTCCAGCCGACGGCTGAGCAGCTTGGTTTCAAAGAGGGAGAGATCCTCTGGAACAAAAGTTTTGTTAGAAAATATGTCTTTACTCCGAGAAACTCAATGAGAAACGCTTACGACGGCGATATCGCCTGCATCGACAAGGGGAGCGTTTTCACGGTTGCTGTAACAGTATCATCCGGCGATGATTACAGAGGCAGAAAAGTTGTCGGTGAATATAACTCGATCGGTCTCGGGCAGATAATCGTAAATCCGGAATTTCTTGAAGAACATCCGGAACATTTGAAAGATATTGATAAAAACTATGCAAAACCGGCAGTTCAGTGCAGCGATCCTCTTATTGCATGGCTTGACGCAAAGCAGAAAGAGAAAAAAGTGGAGCAGGAAATTGCTGAAAAAGTAAATGAGAATGTAAAAGGAATCGTAGGCGGCAAAGTAACGGCCAGCCAGTGGGGAGTTCTAAGGGCAAAAGCTAGAACGGCGATCGTCGAAAACAAAAAGTGGATCGATTTCCACGATGATCTTTTCAGTGAACAAGTCATCAGCAAAGATAAATGGGGCAAGGAAGAAAAGAAAGGTTATCTTCTCAAGGATCGTCTCAATAAAGTTTGGAAAAATAAAATAGGAAGCCTGAAAGAAGCATTCGAAAGGGCTGAATCTTCATGGACGGACGTTCAAAAACTGCGCTATCTCGAGCTTCTTTGCGCGGCAGCCGCTAAAAAATCAAAAGACAATGGAGGCAAATAATGAAGAAATATCTGGCAAGAATCGTATTTGAGGCCGAGACTCCGCTCCATGTCGGCAGCGGCAGTTCAGACCTTACTCTTGATGCACCTGTAAACTGCGATGCAAACGGACTTCCTCAGATAAACGGAGCGAGTCTGGCCGGTGTAATCAGAAGTTATTTCGACGAGAAAAACGATAAAGAGTTTATAAACAGGATCTTCGGTTTCCAGGCAAAAAATAAAGGCGAAGGTTCAAGGCTGGTTGTCAGCAATGCACACCTGGTTTATGAAGGCGGCAGAGTTGTAGAAGGCCTGATGACCAACGGTGAAATAACAAAAAGCAAATATCTCAAAGCGATGCAGGCTTATGCTCTTCCGTTGCGCGACCACTGCAGGATAGATGATAAGGGAACAGCAGCTGATAAAGGAAAATTCGACAACTGCGTCCTTCCGAAAGGTGTCAGATTTGTATGTGAAGTGGAGCTTACAGAGAATGACGAAGATCTTTCTCAGGATTGGGAAAAGCTGCTTCAAGTTGTTTCAAGCGATACTTTCAGGGTCGGCGGCAAAGTGAGAAGCGGTCTCGGCAGGCTCTCTGTCGTTAAACTGATAAAGCATGCTTTTGATTTTAGTAACGAAAAAGATGTAGAGACCTATCTCAACCGCAGTTCTTCATTCAATGCCGTCGCCGGTGAATGGGTAAAAGGGGAATCCAGCGGAAATTCGGATAATTATCTTTGCTATATTCTTGATGATATTAAGCCTGAAAACTTTTTCACTTTCGGCAGCGGATACGGTGACGAAGAAGTCGATATGACCCCGAAAAAAGAGATCGTTGTTAAATGGAATGGTGACGACCCGGAAATCAGCAAAGCAAAAATCCTTGTTCCGGCTTCTTCGATAAAAGGTGCTATTTCGCACAGAACCGCTTTCTACTACAACAAATATGCCGGTAATTTTGCAGGAAAAGTCAATCCTGAAGAAGTTATCGGAACAGGCAACGAGGCTGTAAAAACTCTTTTCGGCTATGACAAAAAGGCAAAAGGCGAAGCGAAAAAAGAAATTGCTGCCGGAAAGGTATTTTTTGACGACATGCTGGTCTCCTGCAATGAAAAAGAACAGATTTTTAACCATGTTTCTATCGACAGATTCACCGGCGGAGCCATGAACGGAGCTCTTTTCGACGAGAAAGTCTGCGGAAACAGCGTTAAATTCGAACCTCTTAAGATTTATGTCGAAAAATCGGCTTTTGAAAAAGATGAAAAAATTCAGATGGCTTTTGAAAAGGCTCTTGACGACATCTGCACTGGAATGCTTCCGCTCGGCAGCAGCACGATGCGCGGACACGGATGCTTTACAGGAACTTTGAAAAAACCGGAGGGAAACAATGAGTGAAAATATTATAAAAAGAGAAATGGACCGCAGGCAGCTTAAAGAAATCTGGAATGAACTGAAAGCCGAAGGGATGGACTGCGGCTACTACTGGCTTGACAGCAAGGATCTTCCGGAACTGCGCAGAGACGGTGAAGGTATGCCGGAATTCCCGTGCGAAGCAAGAGAGTTTGTTGTCGAAAGCTGCTGGTACAAAAAGGATAAAAAGAGCTTAGAGATCCGTTTCGCGGGCGGCAGATACATCGTCACGACAGTCGAATGGAGCGGGAAACCTGAAAATGTCAGACGGTACTTTATTGCGACAAAAACTCCTGACGATAAAATTTACTTCGCCGAAATAGTTGAAGATGGAAAAATCAAAAAACATATTTTTGCAGGTTTTGTAAAGGAGGAAAAACATGACAATTAAATCTCCCTATAATTTTGTTCCTCTTTCAGATAAAGTCGTTTTTCCGGATTGGGGCAAGGATGTCAGCCACGATATCCCGTTTGAAGACGGAATCAGCGGAAAAATTGAGCTTGAAATAAAGCTCGAAAGCGATGCCTACATCAGAAACGGCGGAAAATGGGACGATAAAACCAAAAATGACAACCCCGATTATCAGAAGTTTTTCACTGCAAAAGTAAACGGCGAAAAGAAATACATCATCCCGGGAACTTCTTTCAAAGGAATGATCAGAAATGTCCTTGAAATCGCAAGTTTCGGAAAGATGCAGAAAATCAACGGAGGCAGGTATTCGCTGAGAGATCTGAGCAGCAAGGATAAGGATCTTTATACCGGCAGACTGAGCGAAAGGACAGAAACCAAAGCCATCAGATCAAAGGCCGAGGCCGGCTGGCTTGTCCAGAAAGGTGAGGAATGGTGCATAATTCCTTGTGATTATGCAAGAGTGGAACAGCAGAAGCTCGGTGAATATTTTGGAACAAGAAGAGAAAATGCTGTAGATAAATATAAGCATTATAAAAGAAGTCTCGATATCTGGTTTGAGCCTGTTGAAGCAAAGGATTATCAGCATTCATGCGGATTTATGAACTATAAAAAGATTGTGGATTTTTCTGAACAAAAGAAAAATTCCAATCAGGTTAAAGGAAGACTGGTTTTTACAGGGCAACCATCCCCGCGCGTTCCGGGAAAAAATAAAAGGAAGCACATGGAATTTGTTTTTTATAATGAAAAAAAAGAGAAAATCGATGTCACTGAGTTAAAAAAGGATTTCGAGTTTATCCATTCTGACGCTAACGGGATTCCGAATAAAGAATGGGAGTATTGGAAAACAAAACTTGAAAACGGCGAAAGAGTTCCTGTTTTCTTTCTTGATGATGAGAATTATGAATTTTCATTCGGTCTGGCGATGATGTTCCGCCTTCCTTATGATTATTCAGTAGAGGACCTTATAACATATACCAATAATGACCATTTGGATAAACAGCGTCATGATATGGCTGAACTTATTTTTGGTTATGTAGAAGACAACAAGCCGGCTCTGCGCGGCAGGGTTCAATTCTCTCATTTTGTAAGTGATGATGCTGTTAAAACTGAACTGATAAATGTAGTTTTAGGTTCTCCGAAGGCAAGTTATTACCCGAATTACATTGTTCAGGACAGTTTGAACAAAGGTCATTATAAAACATTTATGGATGGAGATGCCGAAATAAGCGGCTGGAAACGCTATCCTGCAGAGAAGAACCAGACAATAAACTACAAGCCTGAATTACCGAAAGATCCTAAAACCGGCAAAATAAATTGGGATGTAGTTACAAAATTTATTCCGCTGAAAGCCGGTTCAACTTTCAAAGGTTCTTTACGTTTCTTCAATCTCAGACCTGTGGAACTGGGAGCATTGCTCTGGGCTCTGGATTTCGGCGGCAACAAAAACTGCCAGCATAAAATAGGAATGGGCAAACCGCTCGGACTCGGCAGAATTTCCATCGCTCTTAAATGTGACGGCATTGACTGCAAAAGAGCAGTTGACGCTTTCGAAAAGTATATGGCAGAAAATGTGCCTGATTGGAAAAATTCAAAACAAATTAAGGAACTTATTGCAATGTCTGATGTTAATTTGTGTCTCTCTCCCGATCTTCGGGAATATCCTAAACTTTCCAAACCGGCTCCGACACCAGCGAAGCCCAATAATACAGAAAACGAGTTCGTTGAATACAAAAAGAAGTATGAGAGACTTGAACCTTATTCCAAAAACGCGAAAGAGGTAAAATGACCCCCTCATTCTTTGTTCTCAGAACTGTTTATTCCGCGCAGAAAAGAGGCGTGATCCTTCACGCTGTCCTGCAGGCGATCATGAAAGAGAGCTATATGGATGCTTTCCCCGGCATGGTCTGGAAAAATCTGGATGTTCCCAATATTTTCTACCATGTCGAGGGGAGGCGTTTCAGCGATGTTCTGGAGAAAAACGAGGTCTTTACTGTCTGCTATTTCTTCTGCGGAATAGACGAAGAAACGGTTCTCAAGTTCACCGAAGCTCTGAAAAACCGGATGGCGGCACCTGAAAACCAGCGTTACTACAGGCTGGAAGAGGTTTCTGAGCCTTGTTTGAAGACTCTTGACGATCTTCGCAGGGAGTATGCGTTCATTCCGGAAAATGGGGAGCTGACGCTTGATCTCATGATGCCGCTTCCTTTCAAGCCGTGCGAAAAGACGGGAAGGGTTTTCACGAAGGAGATGTTCGTAAAGTCGCTTGTAAACAGGATGAAACGCCTTTTCGGGGAAGAGATTCTGACAGAAATAGATACCGATGCTTTCGAGCTTTCCGCTGATTTAAAGCGGGAAACTTTGTGCACTCACCGGGTCGATGACCATTTCGGGCAGCGTATTCGCGGCGGGATCGGCAGGATCGTGCTGAAAGGAGACTTTTCGTCTTTCCGCGACATGCTGATTCTTGCGTGCGAACTCCATCTCGGGTCTGAACTCACGACTTCGCAGGGGTATTTTCTGGCGGAAGCCGGTGCTGAAAATGAAGAAGAGCAGTCCGAACCTTACAAAAAACCGCTTTACATCACGGCGATGAACTCTTTTCTCGGGGTGAGCGGCGGAACAATCGAGGTTTACAGCGACCACGAACTGAAAAATTCCTATCCGATGAACAGGATCGGCGAGGTCATCGTTCTGGAAAAGGCGATTTTCAGTACCGAATTTCTGGCGAAGTGCGCGGCACGCAAAATTCCGGTTTCGATTTCTCTCGGAAAATCGGCTGAATACGGCACATTCACCAGGCCGGAAAAGAGGCGTTACGAAGTTATGAAAAGCCATATTCTTAGGTTTTCATCTCTTTCGGAAGCGGAAATCGTCAAAATTTCGAGAGATATAGCCGAAACGAAGACAAGAGCTTTCGCAAACATTTTCAGAAGAAGATGGGGAAAAGGAACCGCGAAGATTCTGAAAAAGCTGGATGCGGCGGCCGATTTGTTCGCAAAGGCTGAAACTATCGATGAAGTACGCGGTTACGAAGGAATATCGAGCAGGCTGATATACGAAAAAATCCAGGATTTTATTCTGAATGAGGATTTCCGGTTCAAGAGGCGCGGCAGATACGAAAAAGACTTTATGAACGCGGCTCTTAACTTCGCATACTCCAAGCTTTATCAGAAAATTGTGCTCACACTTAATGCAATCGGGCTCGACCCCTATCTCGGATTTCTTCACAGTTCCAACGACCGCTACGAGTCTCTTGCCTGCGACATCGAGGAGCTCTTCCGCGCTGTTGTGTTCAATGCTGTAATCAATATGGTCAACCTGCAGCAGCTTAGGGCGTCGGATTTTGTGGTAACCGAAAAATTGATCGTTATCAAACAGGGCGGGATCCGCAAGATACTTGAAGTTCTTGAGAAGGAATTCCTGAAAGTTGACCCGAAAAGCGGAAAAACGCTTGAGGAAGAGCTTTATAACCAGTGCGTTATACTTCAAAACTGGGCACTTGGGAAATGTGAACTGACTTGGTACAGGTGGGAGTGATGGTGAAAACGGGAAACTATATTTTTGCCTACGACATTTCGCTCACAAGAGAGCGGAACAAAGTAGATAAGGTTTTGAAAGAATACGGGTTCCGTGTTCAGAAAAGTGTTTTTGAATGTATGCTTTCGGAAGCCGACCGCGACAAACTGATCCAAAAACTTCATGAGCTCGATCTTAAGAGCGGTTTTGTGAAGGTGTACAAGCAGGAATACAGCTTTAAGGCGAGAACAGTCGGTCCTGCTCCTGAAACGCAGGATAATGGTTTTGCCTATTTCGCGGCATAACGCTGCACGATCTTTGACAATTGAGAAACAGAAATTTCTGCTTATAGCTGATTGGGCGTGTGTCTGAGTTCTGACCTCACTCTTGATCCCAAATGGCGAGGGAAAAAATGTGGCGGGGGGATTGGCGGTTGCTGAGCTTGTTGGAGAAGAGAGGTAGCTAATTTTTGTGTTATCCGAGCTTTAGCAGAGAAAGCGGCTCTGTAATGGCGTTTCGGTTAATTTCTTGATTTTATTGGACAATTTCTTGCGTAGCAACCTCTTCGAACTTTTGGGTTTCAGTGAAAAAAAGAGGCTTTCGGAAATCACATTTTTGCGGCTTTTTAAAAACGAGAACAGGGGTGGCGAATTTTTCATTTGAAAACCGTAGTATTTTCTGCTATATGCTGATACTACCGTTTAATGTAGGCAGAACCCGGGCTCTGGTTGAAACCTTCGGCATCGGACTCTGGGAACAGCCTTTTTGTTTAATGTAGGCAGAACCCGGGCTCTGGTTGAAACTTACAGCCTGAAAGACCGGGAACCGAGAGTTGTTTAATGTAGGCAGAACCCGGGCTCTGGTTGAAACTTATTTCCATTATCATCTTCCATTACAAACTCTTGTTTAATGTAGGCAGAACCCGGGCTCTGGTTGAAACTATTACTTCTTTCCTCCAAATGTTAATGAAAGTTTAATGTAGGCAGAACCCGGGCTCTGGTTGAAACCATTTCAAGTATAGTTGCGATTTGATGATCAATGTTTAATGTAGGCAGAACCCGGGCTCTGGTTGAAACCAGTTTTTGAACCATTAAGTTCCGGTTCTTTGTTTAATGTAGGCAGAACCCGGGCTCTGGTTGAAACTTTTCTGTGTTTCGAGTAGCATTCCAGAAGGTTTAATGTAGGCAGAACCCGGGCTCTGGTTGAAACCTTTATCTCGTTCCACTCCATTTGCGCCCAGCGTTTAATGTAGGCAGAACCCGGGCTCTGGTTGAAACTCGTCGACAACGACACAACGTACTATGTCGTCAAGTTTAATGTAGGCAGAACCCGGGCTCTGGTTGAAACTATCGGTAAGCGGTGACACCGTCGTTGACTTAAAGTTTAATGTAGGCAGAACCCGGGCTCTGGTTGAAACAATTCACGTCTTTTTTCCCATACCGGCTGGTCTGGTTTAATGTAGGCAGAACCCGGGCTCTGGTTGAAACTCTTTAAGTCCTTCTAATGCAATAAAGATTATGTTTAATGTAGGCAGAACCCGGGCTCTGGTTGAAACTCAACTACAACTTTGGTGTAGTTGTAGCTGTCTTGTTTAATGTAGGCAGAACCCGGGCTCTGGTTGAAACTCAATTTCGCTTCTTGTCATTTTACTCTCCTTTGTTTAATGTAGGCAGAACCCGGGCTCTGGTTGAAACCCCGTAGAAGAGATCGGATTCAATTTTCCTGATAGTTTAATGTAGGCAGAACCCGGGCTCTGGTTGAAACAGCCTGCTGTCCATGAACAAAAATTCTTCTTTGTTTAATGTAGGCAGAACCCGGGCTCTGGTTGAAACTGTAAAAGGACAGGAAAAACTCACCGATGCGCTCGTTTAATGTAGGCAGAACCCGGGCTCTGGTTGAAACTTTTACCGTTAGACATGTAAACGTGCACTTCCGTTTAATGTAGGCAGAACCCGGGCTCTGGTTGAAACTCTCTCCGCGGGACCTGAGCCCATTCCTATTTGTTTAATGTAGGCAGAACCCGGGCTCTGGTTGAAACATGAAGCATTGACTTTAAGAATGAGTTTGTACAAGTTACATGAAGGCGGAACCTAGGCTCACAGGCCTCTCCTTTAGAAGTGAGGCAAAGGAATGTATTTGTTTCCTGGGCGTAGTCAACTATAGTTAAAAGAAAAAGTCTTTTTATTTTTCAGCATCGAAAAGACACACCTTAAAAACTTATTGAAAACAGCAATTACGGCCTTTTTCCCATTCATGTTCTCTCGTATTTTTTTGTCGTAATATTCCTTAAAAACCTTGTTCATACTGATTAAATG
>DBXP01000001.1 GCA_002309575.1 bacterium UBP6_UBA1209
GATATCTCGAAGTCAGAAATGTTTGTTTCCATCGGAAAGGCGAACTGTATTTTTGTATCGCCTCCGGTATTCTGAAAAGTATATCTGACCTGAAAATGAGCCTTTTCGCCGTCGATTTTTATCTTCAGATCTTCTTTTAAAAGCTGGAGATTGGCCTTTTTGACGAACGTAACATTTCCGGTAGCACCGAGTTTGTTGTCAAATACAGGCCCGCCATTGGCGAAAACACACAAACAAAAAAGAAAAATTGTTAAAAATATCAGTTTTTTCATTTCATCTCCCTTGTGAACGCGCATCCTCTTCATGCCCGCATTCAACAAACATTAATAAGCAACGGATTTTACTGAGTTTTCAGAGAAAGACAAGGGCAAATTCCCCAGCATCTCGAACTGGTCGCATTCTGACTTCTTGCGCAGCCGAAACCGCCGTTAAAATTGACAAAATCAGGTTTTTCCCTATAATCCCGCCGCTTCATGTTAATTTACAAATCCGAAGCTGGAAAGGTGGTGAAACAAACATGCGTAGACAGAAGATCATCGCTCCTTTAGAGGTTTATGTAACCGACGACTTGGAAAAGGCGATCAAAATCCTGAAGAAGAAAATGGCTCTTGAAGGGCTTTACAAGGAGATCAAAAAACGTCGTCACTACGAGCCGCCGTCAGTTCGTAACCGCCTCAAAAAAGAGGAAGCGGAAAGAAGACGCAGAAAAAACATGAAGAAAAAGAGAGGTTAGTTCCTCCTTTTTTGGCCGGCCGTCCTTCGGGGCGGCTTTTTTTTACTTTTTTACCGCCGCTACTGTCAAACCAAAGCTTCATCCGTTTTTTCAAAAAGAATGCCGGGACACTCCCCTTTTTTTATTGCTACAACAGACCAAAATCGCTACTATCCTAGTCTGTTTGTCGCTTAGAGAGGTGAAAGATGAGTTTTAAATCCCAAGTTGTCGGTTTCCAGCGGAATTTCTGGATTTCAAACATTATGGAGATGTTCGAGAGGCTTGCCTTTTTCGCAGTCCGTGCGGTCCTGCCGCTCTGGATGGTCGCGACCGCAGACAAGCACGGTCTCGGTCTCTCGTTCACGGAGAAAGGGCTTATCTACAGCGTCTGGGCGGCGTGTCAGAGCCTGATCCCGATGTTCAGCGGTTCATTCACGGACAACTTCGGCTACAAACGAAGCCTCTACACAGCCTTTGCGATGAACACTTTCGGATACATCCTGATGGCGAATGCGACCGGTTTCTGGAGCATGATGGTCGCAGGGATCGCGGTCGGGACCGGAACCGCCATCTTCAAGCCGCCTATCCAGGGAACAGTCGCAAGCTCGGTCACTGAAGAAAACAGCTCGCTCGGCTACGGGATATTCTACTGGGTCGTCAACATCGGAGGTCTGATGGCGCCTCTGCTGGCAAGCGGTCTGCGCGGCAACGCGACGGACGGCTACACCTGGAGCTATGTCTTCTACGCGGCTGCGGCGGTCACGGCTCTCAACTACCTGCCGGCGATTTTCCTCTTCAAGGAGCCGGACAAGGTCAAAAAGTCGAAGTCGGCGAAAAAGGCGCTCGACGACACACTGACAGCCCTGAAAGATACCGATTTCATGATTTTCCTCGTCATTTTCAGCGGCTTCTGGCTGATGTTCATGCAGCTTTGGGACCTCTTCCCGAACTTCATCGACCAGTGGACCGACAGCCGGAATCTGGCTGAGATAATGCCCGCCTTCATGACGGACCACGGCAGCGTCAAGGCTGAACAGTTCATCAACATCAACTCGCTCTGCATCGTCATGTTCGTCGTTCCTTGGAGCATGGTCACTGGCAAATTCCCGAGACTTGTGGCGATAACAGTCGGCATTTTCATAACCACGATCGCCTTCTTCTCTGCCGGTATCACGATGGCCGGGACCGTCACAGCCCTCTGCATAGCGCTCTTCAGCCTCGGCGAGATGACCTGTTCTCCCAAGTTCAGCGAATATATCGGCGTCAACGCGCCTGCCGACAAAAAGGCGCTCTACATGGGGCTTTCAAACATTCCGTTCGCTCTCGGCTGGATCGTCGGAAACGCCGTTTCAGGGCCTCTTTACGATGCTATGGCGAACAAAATACACATCACGAAATCATATCTGCTTGAGATCAAAAAGGTTCCGCTGGAGACGCTCTCGTCGGTCGTCGCAAACTACAAATCGGCAAACCCGGACAACCTTCTTCCCGAGACTCTCGAAAAGATCAACGTCGAAACCTTCAATTTCTTCCCGTACCTGCAGGAGATCACCGGCCTTGACCAGTACGCTTTGAACCAGATCCTCTGGGATACATACAAGCCGTGGATGATCTGGGTCGTGATTTCATCCTTCGGTGTCTTGACAATTTTCGCGATGCTTGCATACAACGCCCATAAACGCAAACAGAAAGGAGCGGCATAATGACTAAGATTCCGATAACCGAAAACGATATTTTAGAAGGAAACATTTCCAATGTAGCAAAGGTCTTCGACACGCTTTCCCAACAGCCCCGCCAGGCTGAATGCGAAGGCACGGTCACCCTTGATTTTGTTTCGATGACATTCTACACGATGGCACAGAAATTCAGTCAGCCCGAATACCGCAGCTGGTTCAAAAAACTGGACCGGGAATGTCTGAACATGCCTTTTTACCTCTCCGACGAATCGATGCTCCCCTACCTGATGGGAAATATCGAGTTTTCGATCGACAGCAGCCGCAAAATGACCTTTAACGCAGAGAGCGCAAGAGAGTTCATCCGCGGGAAAAAAAACAGTCTCGCAAGCTTCTGCCTCGGCAACAACATAGATCCGAAGAAGAGCATGGCGCGGCTTTTGACAAATATCCAGACCCCGGCAGAGGCTTCGCCGAATCCGCCCGTAAACAGCGAAACCGCCGATTCTGAAAGCCCGCGTTCTTCAATGGCAAAATTTTTCAGCAAATACCCCTATTCGGCAAAAACGATCCTGAAGGACGGCGAGATGAAGATCCAGCTCACCATTTTCCTCGAAAATATGCCGGGCGGCGCCTCGATCCTCGGGATATACTTTGTAAACCGCAATGTGCCGCAGCCTTACTTCTGCGTTGTCTGCGGAAACGACGAAGTGGTCCGCGACTTCAACTGCGTGCTTTTAAGTTCCGAAAACGACTTTACCGCCTGCCTCGCCAAAAGAAATGAAGTCACTTGCAACTTCTGCGTCAAAGACGAACTCGACAACATGGTCGCCTTTTCACAGGAATACAAATACGTTAAACAGACGACAGAACAGGATGCAAAGACCCAGATAGAGCTTCTGAAGCAAAATGTTGCCCAGAAAAAAGCTGCTGACACCGGCGCTTCCAGGCAGACAGAGACTTCCGCCCCGCAGCAGGAGATCTCGGAAGCGATGCTCGGATTTGCGCCTGAAGAGCTTCAGGAACCGCAGGATAAGCCGGAATCCATGATGGAGGAACAAAACGCAGAGCCGCTCCAGGAGCCGGCAAAACCGGTTTCCGAACCTGAAAAGAGCGGCGGAAAAACCGCTGAAGCGCCGGTCGTACCGGCAGACGCCACAATAGCGAAACTGGAAGAGCGGATCTCAGAGCTCGAGAAAAAGGTGAAAAAGCTGACTGAAAGCAACTCTCTCTATCTCACCGAACTTACGAGGATCCAGAAAAAGCTGGACGACATTACGGTTAAGCAATTTTTAAAGCTTCTTTGCCAGAAGATCGTCAGATGACATCGGTAATTTTCAACGGAACAGGCTCATCGACAGGCGTGCCACAGCTCTTCTGCAGCTGTGATGTCTGCAAATTAAAGGATCCGCGCAACAAAAGGACGCGTTTTTCTATCACGGTCATAGAGAGGGAAACCGTTCTGCAGGTAGATTTCCCGTTTGAGATGCGCCAGCAGCTCCTGAGATCGGGCATCGACCACATCACCGGAGCGTGGCTCACCCACCCGCACAGCGACCATCTGTCAGGGATCGACGACCTGAGGATGGCCTCCTTCCGCAACGGAACGCCGCTGCCCTTTTTCCTGAACAGCGAAACCTACGAGATCACATCGACGCGTTATCCCTACCTGTTCTTTGAAAACGAGTACCTTACGCGCCCCTTTCTCCGCCCTGTGATCCTCGACGGGACCCCTGTCGATCTTGACGACCTCCACATCATTCCGATCCGCCACCTGCACGGCGAAATGGTCGTCAGCAGCCTCAGGATCGGTGATTTCGCGCTCGTTGCCGACATCAGTTCGATCGAAGAGAGCGAGTTCAAGAAGCTGAAAGGAGTCAGGACCCTTGCGATCGCAGCGACAGTCCACAAGGTCCACCCGCGTCACTTCAACCTGGATCAAGTCATTGAATTTATTGATAGGATCTCGCCGGATCAAGCATATCTCACACACATGAACCACACCTTTGACTACGAAGAGACACTCGCGGTCCTGCCCAAGGGCGTTGTTCCCGCGACAGACGGTCTGAGGATCGAGATTTAGACTAGTTTTTTTCGAGATTTCTGACCCTGTCTTCAAGCGAAGGGTGGGTCGAAAAGAGGTTTGCCAGACCTGAAAGTTTCGGCGGATAGATCCACATGTGAGCCGTAGCCGACGCAAATTCGGAGCCGCTGACAGCCCTTCTCGGCTGGTTGTGAAGCCTGTAAAGCCCGTTTATCAGAGGTTCGGGAGTACCGAGAAGCTCCTTGCTGTAGGTATCCGCCATGTATTCCCGCGAACGGCTGATCCCCGCCTGAATCAGGGTAGCGGCAAGCGGAGCCAGAATTATCGTAGCCAGAAGGCTGATGACGTTTCCTCCGCCGTCACGGTTGGAACGTCCTCCGCCGAAAATGGCGCTCCACTGGGCGATCCTAGCTATCATCATGATCGCCGAAGCTATCGATGCGACAAAGGTCTGGAGAAGGATATCGCGGTGCTTGATGTGACCGAGCTCGTGCCCGATAACACCAGCAATCTCATCCTGAGTCAGTGTCTCCAGAAGCCCTTCAGTCACGGCGACAACAGCCTTTTTCTCGTTTCTGCCCGTCGCGAAGGCGTTCGGCTCCTGCATCGGAACGATATAAAGGTCCGGGATTTTCGCGAGCTGCGCCCTGTTCGAGAGATCCTCCAGAATCCTGTAGAGCCAGCCGTACTGAGCCGGATCAGCTCTTCTCGCCCTGTAGGCCTTGATCACCATCGTATCGCAGAAAAAGTAGTTGAAAAGGTTCATCGCAAGCGAGATCACGAACATCAGAACCGCGCCCTGCTCGCCGCCTACGGCACCGCCGACAACGACCAAAAGCACGCTCATCGCAACAAAAAGCACCCCTGTCTTAATTGAATTCAGCATTGTTCCTCCAAAATCAAAAATCCCTTTTGCTTATAATCAGAAATCGGAAAAGGCAATATTTTAATCCTCTCTTTGCCGGAAACGTAAAAACTCGGCAAAGAAAAACCAACAAGTTCAAAACTCTGCCGCCACCTACCACTTCATCTCCATCGGCAACGACAAAGATGACAACGTAACCCGTTGCGATTATTAAGAGAAGTTATACCGACGGTGTTATAAAAACACGCCAGAATCCTTTGTCATCCTTTTCGATGTAGCCGTTTTTCTGCAAGGTTTGCAGCATTTTCTGCAAGGCAGAACGGTTTATTCCGATTTCATTCTGCAAATATGACAAGGTGGCCTTTGCTTCGATCTGAAGTTCGCGGAGGATCTTCCCGTAAGTCGGTGTACGGAAAGCTATGCGCTCGCCGTCATACCACCAGACATTTTCATTTTTTTCCGTTACAAAAAGGATGTCGTTTTCGACTTCATGCGTTATTAAATCGACCATATATTTGTGGAAGGGCCGGATGCTTTTCAAAGAAGCGCGGACTCCGTCTGACGTTATTGGTCCGACTATCAGATCAGCACGGTGCAGCGCATCAAGATACTCCTGTTTCAAGCGGCTGCGTACAACTATCATCGGCAGACCGTGCCTTGCAAGAATATAATTGACCAGAAGCCTTGCAATACGCCCGTTTCCGTCCTCAAACGGGTGAATGCGGATATATCTGTAATGGAATAAGATTGCGAGATCTATCGGAGAAACGCTGTTTTTTTGTTCCTCTTCGTTATACCAGTCCACCAAGTCCGCCATAAATGCCGGAGTTTCCTCAGGCGCCGCATAGTCAAAACGCTCGCCGTAGCGGGTTATAACGCTGTTCGGACGGGTTTTGTACTGCCCCGCATGAACGGTATAACTCGCAGGCAGTCCGCCCGGAAGAGTACTGGAAACAGTATAGTCTTCACGTATAAGAGTCCGGTGCAGAGCACGAATGAAGTTTTGTGTTAGCGGCTGATGTGCCTCCGCTGCCTCTTTCAGCATCATTTTCAAGCCGACATCGCTTGCCTTCATCTCTTCGTATTCATGAAAATCCGACGTACCGATAACTTTATCGAAAAGCAGAAGCAGCTCCGTCTGCCCGTAAGTAAGGGTGTTGCCTTCAATGTGGTTGCTGTTGTAGTTGAAATCTACTGTAAAGCGGCGGCTTAGCCTCCCTTTGTCAATTTCAGATAGCGGCTGCAGGTTTTGCCATTTTTCCAAGACCGCCGAAAGTTTCCTGTTTTCCATAAAATTCTCCAAAACCACCAGATTCGGTGGTAATGTTACCACTAAAACAGCAAAAATATACTGATTTTGCTATAATGTGCAAGAAAAGAAAACAATCCCCTCAGTCTGTCTGCGCAGCCAGCTCCACCTGCCTCAAGGGCGCCTTTGCCGGAATGAGCCGGCCCGCCCGCAAATTTTCTTTGAAAAAAACTGTCCGTTGAAATAATAACTGCCGGATCTGCACTGTTTTTTGGAGAGTAAAATGGCGAATTTGGAAAGAATTGCTTACATGAACCACAGGATCAAGATGCGCGGTTTTGTTACGCGGCAGGAAGTTGCGGAACGTTTTGAAGTCCACATCGACACAGTTCTCCGGGATATCGGATATATGCGGGACTATCTTTCCGCGCCGATAAAATACAGCCGCGAGCTGGGCGGTTATGTTTACGAATCGCCTTTTGAGATGCTTTTTGATTCATTCGACGACGCTGTTTTCTACTATATTTTCGTTAGTCTGCTGAGTGATTTGATAAATCTGGACGGAATTCCTTATGTGCCTGTTATTTCCAAGGAAATTCTTTCAAAAATCTCAAGTTACATTCCTGCGGAATTTGAGGAACTGCTTGATAAAATTTCTTACGATTCTTCCGATCTGGACACGATGGAAGTGACCAATTTCAGAAATATTCTGGAATCACTGCTCTTGAAAGTGCGCCTTGAAATAAAGTATCTCGACTCAAAAGGCGACATAACTTTAAGAGCGATAGAACCGTTAAAGCTCATAAATTATTCAGGGAAATGGTATCTTTTGGCTTACTGCCACAAACGTCACGGTCTTCGAGAGTTCCTTGTTTCGCGCTTTGTAGAAAGCCGCATCACGGA
>DBXP01000008.1:0-28160 GCA_002309575.1 bacterium UBP6_UBA1209
AGCTGCTTATGGCTGAAAGAGGAAAATGAGGATAGGGATACTTGCGCTGCAGGGGGATTTCGCCGAGCATGAGGCGATGGTCCGGCGTGCTGACGGAAACGCCGAAACTCTGCAGATCCGCCAGAAAAGAGATCTGGACAAACCGATAGACGGGCTGGTCCTTCCCGGGGGAGAAAGCACGACAATGAAAAAGCTGCTGCTTGATCTCGGACTCTTCGAGCCTCTCCGCGGGATGATTTCAGAGGGGCTGCCGGTCTACGGGACATGCGCAGGGCTTATTCTGCTGGCGCACGAAGTCGAGGGCGGCGAAGTCTGCTTCGGCACGATGGATATCACAGTAAAAAGGAACGCTTACGGCAGACAGCTCGGCAGTTTTTATACTACCGGCGAGTTCAGCGGCATGAAAGATGTCCCGATGACCTTCATCCGCGCTCCCTACATTGTCAGAACTTGCGGGAAGGCGGTTCCGCTTGCCTCTGTCGACGGAAAAATCGTCGCCGCACGCGAGGGAAACCAGCTGGTTACGGCGTTCCACCCGGAGCTTAACGACGACCGGCGCATCTACAATTATTTCCTGGAAATGTGCGGGACTGCGGAACACTGTTTGTAGCAGGGGTGATTATAAAGAGAAGATAATCTCGGAGCGCCGGCGGCTCGCCTGCATTCTCCTCATTTTTCTTAAAATTCCTTAAAATATTTGAAAAGCCGGCTGTTCTTAGCGTAACTTTTGAACTTGACAGGATTTTTTTCATATTTAAACTGATTCAAGGTTCTTTTTTGTAATTTGAGGTGTGGAAAACAAGATGAAAAAACTCATTGTTTTGATTGGCTTTTTTATGATTTTATCGCTTGCAGGCTGCGGCGGCAGTTCTTCAAGCGGTGGGAAGGGGGCTGAGCCGGATGATGCAGATTCCGCTCCGTTCAATGACGATGATTTTACTGAACCTGCTGATGATGCCGCTCCGCAGACTTACGAGGAGTGGCAAAATGCCTACGCTAAGGCGGATGCTCAGGCGGATAAGGTTCAGGCTCCTTTTGTCGAGGCGAACACGAACTTCGGAATGAAACTCTTCGCGAAGCTCAACGAGCCTGGCGAAAACATCATGATTTCACCGCTTTCTATTTCAATCGCCATGGCGATGACTGTCGGCGGGGCGGGAAACAGCGGAACATTCGACGAGCTGATCGATTTTCTCGGCTACAAGGCGGCCGGGTACGACGACTACATGACGCTGAACGGGCAGTTCGACTTTCTTTTGCAGAGTCTGACCTATTTCGATAAGGATTTCGAGCTTTCTCTGGCAAATTCGATGTGGCTTGACGACGCTTTTTCGGGAAAGGTCAACAAGACGTTTGTGAACGATCTTCAAAAGTATTATGACGCCGGCTATTTTGTTAAGGATTTCGCTGATCCGAAAACTGTCGGGCTGATCAATTCCTGGGTCAATAGTAAGACAAAGGGGAAAATTCCTGAAATTATTGATGAAATAGACGAAGAAACGATGATGATACTGCTCAATGCGGTCTATTTCAGGGCAAACTGGATGCAGCAGGTCGACTCGGAAGGAGATATTGAAGAGGGATATTTTACAATGAGCAACGGTAGAAAAAAACCGGCTCAGTTCTTCAGCGGAATGTTTCGTGAGCGCCGGTTCTACAACGGACAGGTCGGGCAGGACGGTATGGATATCCGGATGCTGGCTGTTCCTTTCGGAAGACGCGCGGCTTCGATATACTTCTTCATGCCGCTGAATTCCGACGATTCTGTTGACGCTATGATTTCCGAGATGGCTGAAAACGGGATCGGAAAATATTTCGGCAGAGTCAACAATGGTTACAAAGATTATACCGAGTTCAAGCTTCCGCGCGTCAGATTCAAATACGACGAGTCGGTTCATGACGATTTTTCCGCGATGGGGCTCAGAAAGCCGTTTGACTGGAATTACGGTTTCGACGGGATTGTCAGCGACAAACTCATTATCAGCAAGATTCTGCACAACACCTATTTCAGCATGGATGAAAAGGGAGTCGAGGCATCGGCTGTAACTAAGGTCGACTTCGAATGCTTGGGCGAAGGTGAAGAGTTTGAGCCGACTGTTTTCCGTTTCGATCGTCCGTTTGTATTTGCTGTCCGCGACGACAGAACCGGCACGCTTCTTTTCATAGGTAAAGTCGAAGAGCCTGAGTTCGACTGATTTTTAAGCCGCTGTTTGTCAGAATTTTCTTGAGAAAAGTGAAAACAAAACTAAAATCCCGCGGTTTTTGTTTTTTTAAGGAGAAAAAGATGGAAAACTGGACGATAGACAAAGTCTGAAGGACTTTTTTTGATTTTTCTCTTTCGGCGACTACTTCAAGGAAGATGCGAAAAAAAATGCGTTGGAACTCGTCCCGGAGGTTTTCAATCTCGATAAATCGCGCCCTTAGGTCACGGTTTTCAGAGAAGATGACGAGGCAGAGCAGCTCTGGCTGTGCCAGAAACAGAGTTCGGCGAGGACGATTTTCTCCTTCTCAAAATGCGCTACAAGGAGCCCGATCAGGATATGAGCAAGTATATGGACACCTGCATGACTTCGGTGAATGTTCCTGAAACAATGAGTGAAAACATGGGCTTCGCATCGGCTGTGGCTGAGTTCGGAATGCTTCTCAGAGACTTGAAGTTCAAGGAGGATTCCTCATATGATGCGGTTCTCGACCGCGCAAAAAAGAATATCGGAAAGGATACCTTCGGTTTACGCGACGAATTTCTCGAATTGGTCTCCAGTGCAAAATTACTGAGTGAATAACGGTCTAAGTGTTTTATCCGGATCCTGCCACTCCATTCAAATTGCACTCTTCTAAGTTTGCAAAACTCTCACAAATCTCAATAATGGACCGTTATTTGTTTTCACATTTCAATGGAGGAGAGATGTTTATAACGAACGATATCCGCTACATCGGCGTGAATGACCATCAGGTCGACCTTTTTGAAGGACAGTATGTCGTTCCGAACGGGATGGCGTACAACTCATACCTTATTTTGGATGAAAAAATCGCGGTTATGGACACGGTCGAGGCCCATTTCGGCGAAGAGTGGCTTGCGAACCTTGAGCGGGAGCTCGGCGGAAGGAGACCGGATTATCTCGTCGTACAGCATGTCGAACCGGATCATTCGGGAAATATTTCGACATTTCTTGCCAAATACCCCGAAGCGGCTGTCGTAGGCAACACGAAGACTTTTGGATTTATTTCCCAGTTTTATCCGTCACTTGCAGCCCAAAACAGGCTTGAGGTCAAGGACGGCGGTACACTTGAACTCGGCAGACATACGCTGAATTTCGTCTTTGCTCCGATGGTCCATTGGCCTGAGGTGATGGTTACCTACGACGCGGCGGACAAGGTCCTTTTTTCGGCTGACGGCTTCGGAAAATTCGGTGCGCTCGATGTCGAGGAGGACTGGGACTGCGAGGCGAGGCGCTACTACTTCGGCATCGTCGGAAAGTACGGCGCTCAGGTCCAGAGGCTGCTGAAGGCTGCGGCCGCTCTCGACATCAGCATCATCTGCCCGCTTCACGGCCCGGTTTTGAAGGAAAACCTTGCCCACTACATCAAACAGTACGACACATGGTCTTCCTACAGACCCGAAACCGAGGGCGTATTCGTTGCGTACGCTTCTATCTACGGCGGGACGAAGGCTGCGGCGGAGCTTCTTGCCGAGCGGCTGAAAGCAAAGGGCTGTCCGAAGGTGGCGATTTCCGATCTTGCCCGCGACGACTGGGCCGAGTGCGTCGAAGACGCCTTCCGCTACGACCGTCTTGTGCTCGCGTCGATGACCTACAACGCCGATATCCTGCCGGTAATGCGCCACTTCATCTGGGCTCTTGCCGAGCGCGGTTATCAGAACCGTCGTATCGCCTTCATCGAGAACGGCAGCTGGGCTCCTCAGGCGAAAAAGGTTATGGAGGGTATGCTCGCCGGCTGCAAAAACCTGACCTTCGCCGAGTCAAGCGTGACGCTCCGTTCTGCAATGAACGACGAAACACGCGAGGCTGTGGAGAGGCTGGCAGAGGAGCTCTGCAGATAACTGGTAAATCAGCTTGACTATGGGAATAAACAGGGACTTTATTACGAATAACCGCTTTATGCAGATAGCTGTCGATGAGGCTCTTGACGGCATCGAAAGGGGAGACGGCGGACCGTTCGGTGCGGTAGTCGTGAAGGCAGGCGAGGTCGTCGGAAGGGGACACAACATGGTGCTTGCCGACAACGATTCGACGGCGCACGGCGAGATAGTCGCGATCCGTAACGCCGAGAGGGCTCTTGGCACTTACGACCTTTCCGGCTGCGAGATCTACACCACCGGAGAACCCTGTCCGATGTGTCTTGCCGCCTGCCTCTGGGCGAACATCGGGCACGTCTACTACGGCTGCACTATTGCCGACAACGGCGGGATAGGCTTCCGGGACGAGGAGATGACCGCTCTGACCGGCGGCAGGGAAAAGCTGACCGGCTACCTCGAGCAGATCGACCGAGATACCTGCCTGCGCATCTTCGAGAAGTACAGGGCTATGACAAAAACTCTTTATTAGTAAATGTTTCCTTTATGAAAACTACTGCTGCTAAAACTGATAAACTTATAGAATTATTGCTAACTTTTGCCAAGATCGGTTTTTTTACCTTCGGCGGCGGCTACGCGATGCTGGCGATCATCGAAAACATCTGCGTCGAGCGGAAAAAGTGGATCACGCCGGACGAAATGGCGCGGCTTACAGTTGTTGCAGAGTCGACTCCGGGACCGATCGCGATCAACTGCGCGACCTTTATCGGCTACAGGATCGCCGGGCTCGGCGGGTCGGTTTTTGCGACTTTGGGAATAGTTCTGCCGTCGTTTGTCATTATTTTTTCGGTCTCCCGCTTTCTCGACAACTTCCTCGAAATCGGAATCGTTGCGAGTGCCTTCAAGGGGATCCGTCTTGCGATCGGAGTCCTGATTTTTGAAGCGGCGGTTAAGATGATGCGTAAAATCAGGCGCGATGCCGTCTCTGTCGCCATCCTGGTCACATCGTTTCTTGTTATGCTTGCGGTCGATCTTTTTGCCTGGAGCTTTTCGTCGGTGAGCCTGATGCTTGTCGCCGCATTTGTAAGTCTTCTGTTTTTTTTCATCAGAAACCGTAAGAGAGGAGGCTCCTGCAGCGAATGATCTACCTTGAACTTTTTTTAGGTTTCCTGCGCGTCGGCTGTTTTGCTTTCGGCGGTGCCTACAGCGCGATCCCACTGATCAGGGATGTGGTGATTTCGTCAGGCTGGCTCACCGATGACGCTCTGACAGACATGATCGCCGTCAGTGAATCGACCCCCGGACCGATCATGATAAACCTTGCGACCTATGTCGGCAGCGTCAAGGGCGGATTTCTGGGCAGCGTCGTCGCGACATTCGCCGTTGTCCTGCCGTCGTTTGTGATAATCCTGCTCGTGATGGTGATCTTTCAGCGCCTGATGAAGAACCCGTACGTCGAAGCGGTGATAAACGGGCTGATCCCCTGCGTCATCGGAATAATTTCTGCTGTCGGCGGCTACATGATGCTCCGCTGCTGCTTCGCGACCGGCGCGGACTGGGCACCAGACTTCAAGGCTCTTTTCCTTACTGCTTTTCTGGCTCTTCTGATGTTCGGTTCCAAACCGCTTCTCCGGAAAAAATTGTCGCCGATTATGCTGATTTTGATTTCTGCGGTTTTAGGAATTTTGTTTTACTAGATATAAAACTTGAAAAAGATGAAAAAGTTACTTAAATATTCAAGCTTTTGTAGATTCACTATTGGAGGGATACGTTGAAAAAGAAACTTTTTGCTTTAGTGTTGACGGCGTTGCTGGCACTTCCTGTCTACGCGGATACACTTTTCCTTATGAAACCCGTGGTGAAGGAAATCGACAAGTCGGACGCGGATAAAATCACCGCAGCAATCGAATCGGCTGTAACATCCAACTACAATACGATCACCTACCGCGATCTTCCGAAGGGCAAGATAAACAAGCTCGGAAAGTGCGGCATGAAGGCGGAATGCTGGGTCGAGAAGGCTGAGGACGAGGATTTCCAGTATGTCCTTCTCTCACTCGTCGCAATGAACGAGGATGAGGAAATCAAAGTAAGGTTTGTTCTTATCAGCCTCGAGGACGAGGATGTTGTTGAAGATAACTCAAAGGTTTACGACGATGTAGACTCTGTCTCTGAAAAACGTGTGAACTCTCAGGTCAAGAAAGTCCTTGCATCAGTAGCCGGCAGTCTGAAGGGAAAAAAGAAAAAGAACTCCGAGCTCGAAAAGAGAATGAAAAAAGAGGAGGAGCGCGAGGCAAGGGAAGAGGCTGCCCGCCAGAAGAAACTTGAAGAAGAGCGCCAGAAAAGAGAGGCTGAACTCGAACGTCAGAGGAGAGAAGAGGAGCGTCTCGAGAAGGAGCGCAAAAGAAAACAGAAACTTCAGGAAGAGCGTGAAAGAAAGGCAGAAGAGGCTGAGCTTGCACGTCTTGAAAAGGAGCGCGAAAGAAGAGAGGCCGAGAAGAAAAAAGAGCGTGCCTCCAAGAAGCAGTCCCTTAAAAACAACGCTGAAAAGCTCGAAAGGGGCAGAGAGCTTGTTCTCGAAATGTGCGCTCAGGGAAAATACAACGCAGCCATCAAGGCTATCGTAAAGGTAAGCGAAACCAAGTGCGAGTGCGAAGAGGATGCCAAAGTCCTTGCGCTCAAAACACAGCTTCTCAACTTCAACAAGGTCAGAGAACAGATCCTCAAGGGTGTCGAAGTAAATGATTCATCGCTTATTCTTGACAACATCGAGGCTGCAAAGGCTCTTGACGAGTCGATCGTTTCCGGCGGAACGGAGTTCTCGCAGAAGGTCGACAAGTATGCGGCTGTAGGTTATCTTGCAAGAGGCCGCGAGATGGAAAAGGCAGATGACTATGTTGCTGCAAACGAAGCTTACGAAAAGTGTCTCGAGATCGATTCCGAAAAAACAGAATGCAGTGACTGGATCGACCAGAAAGATAAAGTCGTCAAGAAGATTTACGACAAGGCGGCTGTCATGAAGAACTTCAACCCGACAAAGGCGAAGGAGCTTTTGAGATCGATCCTCAAGATCGTCACAGCTGAAAACGAATACTACAAAAAGGCAGAGGCGGATCTCCATCAGCTTGAATACTAACCTCTGTTTTTTCTCGAATTGAAAAATCATCTAAAAATCTTTTTTTTAATAATTTCAGCGTTTTTTTTGGTTATTTCGTGCGCGAGGGACAAATTTCTTGTCTGCGAAAAGGGCGATGAAAAGTGCAGCTTCCGCGGTCTTTTCCCGGGTGTGATCGAGATCCGTCACGGGACAAAAGCTTCGGAATACTTCGCGCTGACAGATGTCGGTCTCGAGGCGATCAATGTTTCCGGTGAGGCGGGGATCCCACTTGCCTTCGACAGGAACCGCGGTCTTCTTGCGATGAGCCAGATGGTCGATGACAGCTACACGCTTTCGGTTTTCGATGTGAAAAACGACAGACAGCGCGGCGAAACCTCTCTGCCTCCGGAATCCATGCCACCGCGAGGTGTCTTCTGCGGAGATCATCTCTATGTGATTTCGCTTTACGGCGATGATTTTGAGATGGTCCTTTCAAAAATCGCTGTAGCCAATGTCGCGGATCAGGAGAATTTCAGGATCATGCCGTCGGATGAAGAGAAATCGCTTTTCAACCGCCCGCTTGACCTGGCGTGCAGCGGGAACCGGCTCTTTTTAGTGGAAATGAACTACCATGTTTCGGCGGCTGAGCTTTACGAAATCGACCAAGATAAGGGCTCGCTCAGATACATGAACTCGATTTTCGAGGATACCGCCAAGTTCGACACCAACATCGTAAAGGCCCGGATGAACCGCTGCAATCCCTATTTTTACGATGCCTTGAACAATTCGTTTTTCGCATGGTCGGAGGGCGGGGCTTCGATCAATCTGGACCGTTATGACGGGATCGGCCAGCCGGTGACTGTGAAAATCACTGAAAACGGCGAGCTCTTTTTCTCGCCGTACGGTTCGAAAGGCACGCTTTTGTACTTCGTTCCTGCGCAAAATGCCAAAAAGGCGGCGAAAGCCAGGATTATGACGCTTTAACGGTATTTTGGTTTTGCAAAACAAAAATTGCCGGCTATATTTCACTGTTTTTTTTGCCTTTGAGGAGGGATCATGGCTGACATCAATTACAAAAGTGCCGGAGTTGACATCGTTGAGGGCGCAACGATGGTCGAGAAGATCAAACCGCTCGTAAAAAAGACTATGCGTCCGGAGGTCCTTGCCGGGATCGGAGGCTTTTCTTCGCTGGTTTCAATTCCCGAATATATCAAGGAGCCGGTTTTGGTCAGCGGCACGGACGGTGTCGGAACAAAGCTGAAATTTGCCTTTTTGTCGGGAATCCATGACACGATAGGGATCGATCTCGTTGCGATGTGCGTCAACGACGTTATCGTCGGCGGCGCTGAACCGCTCTTTTTCCTCGACTACTTTGCGACCGGCAAGCTCAGCAGCGATGTCGGAGCTAAGGTCGTTTCGGGTATTGCCGAAGGGTGCAGGCAGGCTGGCTGCGCACTTGTCGGAGGCGAAACTGCCGAGATGCCGGGATTCTATTCCGAGGGCGAATACGATCTGGCCGGCTTCAGTGTCGGTGTCGTTGACAAAAGCAGGATCATCGACGGTTCGAAGATCAAAGAGGGCGATGTGATTTTGGGAATCCCGTCGACCGGTGTCCACTCGAACGGCTACTCTCTTGTCAGAAAGATCGTCTTCGAGAAGATGGGACTTAAGATCGACGATAGAATTGATGATCTTGGCTGCACTGTCGCCGAGGCGTTTCTAGTCCCGACCAAGATCTATGTTAAACAAGTTCTTGAATATATTAAGAGATTCGATATTCATGGAATGGTCCACATCACTGGCGGCGGATTCTACGAGAATATCCCGAGAGTCATTCCTGAGGGGCTCGGAGCTCAGATCAACGGCGATTTTAAGGTCCTCCCGGTCTTCAAGTGGCTTAAAAAATGTGCTTCGCTCAGCGAAAGAGAGATGTTCACGACCTTCAACTGCGGGATCGGGTACATGCTTATCCTTCCGCACGGTGACGCCGACGAGCTTCTTAAAATTTCGGACTGCGTCGAGGTCGGCAGAATTGTGAAAAAAAGCACTGACGAGCGCGTGGTCATTACAAAATCCTATTTTTAACCGCAAATTTTCCCAAAAATTGATTTTTTTAAAAAAAAGACTATCCTCTTCTGTTTTTTTAGGAGGGTACTATGGCAAGAGTTACAGTCGAAGATTGTCTTAAACAGGTTCCAAACAGAATGGAGCTCATTATTCTCGCGGCAAAGCGCACGAGACAGCTTCTCGACAAGGAAAATAACCAGGTCGGTCCGCTTATCAGCAACGATCAGGGCAACAAAGAGCCGGTTGTCGCACTTCGCGAAATCAGTGCCGGCAAAATTTATCTTAAGCAGGTCGACGGTGTCAAAACCAGAAAGACCTTCCGCCGCAGAAGAAGGATCTCAAGATACATCCGTGGCGAAAACGAAGATTAGTTATGCCTGTTTTCCCCGGTTTCAACACAAATATTACGCCTGACGGTGGCAGTTATCACATTCAGACACAGGTAAATTCGACCGAAAAGGGGAATCAGATCGTCACTTTGGTTTATACTGCATCGAGCGGAGAGGTCTGCTACTCGAAAACCTCAGAGCTTGCGGCTGCCGATTCCGTGTCACGCGAGACGGCGGCGGTCATTATCGAAAAGCAGCATGACGATGTTATTTCGCTTTTCCTTTCCAGACACAAGAAAGCGGCAAAACCGAGACCAAGAAACAAAAATGTCGATTTCTGCTCGATGTATTCAAAGCCGGAATTTCGCGGAAAGCTCAATCTTGAAGGGGATTTTTTAGGGTCGATCCTCGGCCGCTGATCTGACTTTTCAGACCTTTTTCCAACAATGTTATATAGAAGGTTCTTTTTATAAGAAAAATTTTGACTGTTAATATGAAATTTGGTAAAACCCGGCGCATTTTACGCTGAATTGATAGACTTGGACAACTTTTTAATAGGTAGAGAGATGAAAGTTTTTACAAAATTGCTTGTTACGCTTTTGGTAATCTGCATTGTTCTTCCTGTCTATTCCCAGGAGGAGCCTCAACCACAAGCCGGCGTTAACCTCAAGGTCGGAGAGAATTTTTACTTCGAGGGCAACATCAACGACAGCGCTAACGATGACAAAGAGGAATCCATGGCCGAGATCCAGAAGACTCCTTTTTACAAGTCGACCTGGTTCATTACCACTTGCGCTGTAATCGTAATTGCCGGCGCAGCTGTCGGTATTTACTACGGCACGAGAACGGATGAGCCTAACGGAAAGACTGTCGAGTGGGACAACAAGTAATAACAGCCGACAAATTGGAGGGTTTAATGAAAAAAATGCTTTTTCTGTCGCTGGCCTTTTCAGTGCTTTTTGCACTGGTTTCATGCGATTCCGGCAATACCGGTGATTTCAGAATTTCGCTGAAACTGCCGACCGACGACGGCGTTTGTCAGGAATTTGAGTACGATGATGAGATGAAAGAGGATTACACCTACTGCATCAACAGGACAGACCAGGTGCTTCTTTCGATTTACTCGAAGTCGAATATCAACGAAGATTATGTTTATGCTGACCGTAAGCTCATCAGAGTCGACAACAACAAGAGCGGAAAAGATGAGTTTACAAGATCTCTCAAAAAGGGGACCTATTATCGTTTCTTTGTCGAGGTCACCAACGCAAACGAAAAGCTCAAAATGACGGGCGGCGTTGACGGCATCTATTACGATGATTCCAAGAACTATTCAGTAGATATTTTCCTTTCGGCTGTAGGCGATTTTACGAGAGTTGTCAGAGACAGGAAAAATCCGGACGGCACCGCGCTTGAATCTTATATCGATACAGACGGCGCAAAGGGCTCGGCTGCAGCGACTCTCAAGAACGGCGACATTTTCATGGCCGGCGGATACCTCTTTGACTTCGATGAAATTTCAAAGAAGGCGATGATTTTCGATATGGCCAAGCTTACCAGCAAAGAGGTCAAAAAACTTCCGATGCCCCTTATGGATTTTGTCGCAGCGTTTGTTGATGACGGAACCGAAAAGGGAAAGGTCGTTGTCGGTCTCGGCAAAACCGAAGACGGTTCGAACAACAACCAGCTTTGGTACTATGATCCCGAGAAGGATACCTACAATCTGCTTCCCGAGATGATCCCTGCTGTTGAAAAGGCTAAGGCCATCACTATTGACGGCGCAGCTTATATCGCAGGCGGTTGTGACTCGAACGGCGGTACAACAGGCGTCTACAAAGTTTCCTTTGCCAACGGGACTCCGAATGTAGAGCTTTTTGCAAATCTTAAGGTCGGACGCTGCAATCACGCGCTTGCCGACATTTCTGACGTCGAGATCGATGAGAACGGTGTAAAGACTGTTACTCCGAAGTTCGCGGTTGTAGGCGGTTCTATCGATTCTAAAAAAGAGGGAGCCGAAACACCTGTAACGGGTGAAAACTTTATCGAGATCGTAAGCGCAGGCAAGGTCGAGCCCCTCTCATTCTCTTCGAGAAACGGCGGAGACGACTCCAACCTTATGAAGACGGGTATCATTGCTCCTTCAGCAACTGCAATCACTATGGATGACAGGGAAGAGAGCGAGATCGTTATCGCAGTTGCCGGCGGATATCTCCGTGACGGTGAAGCTGAAGATGAATACAACTGGGTCGCTAACCCCAGCCTGATCGTTTTCAGCAAGAACGCTGCTGCAACGAAAAAGAATTACAAAAAGGATGAGACTGATACAGGTGATGATGATCCGGCTGATACGGGTGACGCTGATCCTGCAGACACAGGCGATGCAGATCCGGCAGATACCGGCGATGCAGATCCTGCTGACACAGGCGACACCGAGCCTGCAGATACTGGCGATACTGAGCCGACAGATACCGGTGACACAGGTGATACGCCTGCTCCCGCTGCAAAAACAGCTTGGATCTATGATGTAAACTCATCTCCGAGATCATGTGCAAGACCGTCGATGGCGGTTCTCGGCTCGGAAGAGAAGAGCACATTCAAGTATGCCGCAGTAAACTGCGGAACTTCGAAGCTTGAAAGAGACAAGAGATCGATCTCCAATCAGGTCATCTTTGTTCTTCAGGTCAAGAGAGTTAAAGATTCCGACCTTGGTGTCGAGGTTTTCTCTTCATCTGTTAAGGATACCTTGATGGAAGGAAACGTTGACGGCGAGAGTGATGCCCGTATGGCTGACGGTCCGGTCGTTTCAAACGGTCTCGGTCAGGTTTACGCTCTTGGCGGAAAGTATGTTTACCTTGTAGGCAGCTACGCTATTCCGTAGGCTTTGAGTCTGTTTTTTATGAACGGGGGGCAACCCCCGTTTTTTTTTGCTTTCCGGAGGAACTTTGAAGAAATTTTTTATACAGACTTTTGGCTGTCAGATGAATGTATACGACAGCGAGCGTGTCGCAGTAATGCTTAAAAAGGCCGGCTGGGAGTACACTGAGGATCCCGAAGAGGCGGATCTGATCATTATCAACACCTGCAGCGTTCGCGAAAAACCTCTTCTCAAGGTCTTCAGCTGCACCGGCAGGTTTTTGCCGTTAAGAAAGCGCAAAGGCGTCAGGATTTTCGTCATGGGCTGCGTCGCCCAGCAGCTTAAAGAGCAGGTCATCGAGAAGGCTCCGTACGTCGACGGTGTATTCGGACCCGGCTCGGAGGATCAAATCCCTCAGGCGGCGGAAGGCGATATCTTTCCTTATATCGCGACGGCGAGTGAATCGCTTCTTAGGGAGGAGATCTTTCCGGAGTCTTCCCGGGGGGCCTTCTTTGAGCCATACTCCTCCTGTGTCACGATCATGCACGGCTGCAACAACTTCTGCAGCTACTGCATCGTTCCGTTTGTCCGAGGCCGTGAGGTGAGCCGGACGACAGCGGCAGTCATTGACGAGGTGAAGGTCTTGGTCGGAAACGGAGTAAAGGATGTCACGCTTTTGGGGCAGAACGTCAACAGCTACCGCGATCCGGAGACCGGGAGCGACTTTGCCGCTCTTCTGGAGCAGGTAGCGTCGAAGACAGGCATTGAAAGGCTGCGTTTCATCACGAGCCACCCGAAGGATTTCGGCGAGCGTCTTGCAATGGCATTCCGTGATATCCCGAACCTGATGCCGTATCTGCATCTGCCGGCTCAGTCTGGCAACAACAGGATCCTTGGCGAAATGAACCGCCGCTATACGGTTGAAAATTATCTCGAAAAGATGGAACTTGCCAGGAAATACTGCCCTGATATCGCGCTTAGCAGCGACTTCATCGTCGGTTTTCCGGGTGAAACGCGTGCTGAGTTCGAAGATACGATGAAGCTTGTCGACCGTGTCTGCTACGACTCGATTTTTGCCTTCAACTATTCAGTCAGACCATTCACAAAGGCTTCAAAGATGACCGACGATGTCCCTGAGGAGGAAAAATTTGACCGGCTGAACTGCCTTCTCGACCTTCAGCGCTCAAAGATCAAAGAGGTCAGAGGCCGTTATCTGGGGCGCACGATCGGAGTGCTGGTCGAATCTGAAAGTCCTCGCGGCGGTACGCTGATGGGACGCAGCGAGCACAATCTCGTGACGCACATCGTTAACTCGGAGCCTGGCGATATCGGTAAAACCGTAAAGGTTAAAATTACTGAGATCCTGGAGAACACTCTCCGCGGAGAGAAGATAAAAGATCAATAAATTCAATCGTCTACTGAGATGATTTTCGGGTCGGGCAGCTTTATGTCCAGGATTTTCTCAAGGCTGAAGCCGTTCTTGCGGAGCAGGATCTCGTAATCCTTGTTTTTTCTTCTGCTCTCCTCGGCGAGCGGGCGGTACTGGGCGAAATCCTTTTCGGTCATTCCTGCGAGTCCCGGGCAGTGCTGCTTCAGGAAGCTCCTCCATTTTTTGTTTGTGAAGAACTCGATCACAAAAGGCGTGCTCCGGCACTGGAAGGGCTTGAAAGCGTGGATGGAACAGCGTTTTTCAAGGTTGAAGATGCATGTGTCGTTCTCTTTTTTCAGCACGAGATAGGGCATGTACGAAAACTCGAAAACATCGTCGCTGTACTCGAGCAGAATAAAGTCTGTATATTTTGAAACGAAGTCTTGAAGCGGCATCGAGAAGTTTTTTGCAAGCTCAGTAACATCCTCCGGAAAGAGAAAAACCGATCCGTCTCCGGAGCAGCAGCCTCCGCAAACCTTGCAGGTAAAGCTGTTCATTTTTTTACCTCTGACAGCATGTCAATGAAGAAAAAGGCGGCTCTTGCCGTATTCTGAAGCGTGACAGATTTGCCGCTGACTGACGTCCGTACTCCTCCCTGCGACCTTATCTTTGCGTTCGGGTCTCCCCATTTTTTCAGGTCGTCGTCAGTTACGATCAGATAGCGGATGTATGTACCGGCAGTATCGGGATCGAGCTTCAGGTAACCCTGTGCCGCAGCTCTGGCCAGACCGGATGAAACCAAAAGCGACAGTGTGAAATCGGGTGCCGGCCGCTTCGGATCCTGGGTAAAAGTGCCTTTGTAAATGTTGAATCTGCGGTGGTCGAAACGATGGTTTTCAAGAAACTTGCTCTGCTTTTGGTAGAAATCCCTGATTTTTTCAAAATCCTGGGTCCCGTTGTCTAGCTTCAGGGCAGAGAGGTGACCGATAAATCTGAGCCTCTCTTCGGTGTTCAGCCTTTCGTAGCCTGCAAGTGCCAGGTCGATAAGCTCTGAAAGTTTTGCCGTTTTGTCCGGCTTTGCGTAGATCCGGAAAGCTTCGAGAAAAATCCCTGCGTAAACGGGCTTTTGCGAAATCTCTTCACGAACGGCTGTTTCTACGCCGAAATGTTCTTTGTAAAGCCCTGAAAGCTCCTCTGAGCCGAGCTCGCCGGAGACGGGATCTGCAGCGGTCAGATATGCAGCGATCGCAGTTTTATCGGCTTCAAGTCTGCTTTTTGCATATTCCAAAGCCCGTATTCCAGAGGTCTTAAGCTCGCTGTCATCCAGAAGTTCCGAGGCTTTTATCATTGCCGCAGCAGCCTGGGAGAGGGCAGTCAGAGAGAGTTTCGCGCTGCCTGGCTTAGCCGATTTTATGTCAAGTTCTGCAGGGATCGATCCGTCCGGTTCCTGGGAGTTTTTGAGATGCTTTGCGATATGCCTGAGTGCAAGCATAGGTGACATCTCGCTCTTGGCGATAGCCGCAGGCCCTTGGAACGGTATCCCTTCAAAAAATTGAAAGGTCCTGTAAAACCAGATTGTTGCAAGTTCGTTTGTATACTCTTCCTTTTCCAGTCCGTACTGGCGTCCCTTTCTGTCGAGAACGCTGAGCGGCTTGTTCGAATACTCCCACGGGAGAACTCTTAGCTTTGCTCCGCGGGACTTGATATAAAGTCCGTCGATAAGCGGTCTTGGAAGAGAATTGAGGTGATCCGGAGTTTTGTCTTCGAGGTAGGCATATTCGGAATGGAAGTAGAGCATGAGCTTTAAGCTGCTGAGGTCAAGTTGCTTTATTTTGGCGATTTCTACGAATAATTCAGGAAGGTTGTCTGCAATCTGGTGAAGGGATGTCTCGTCGTACGAGGCGGTGATCAGCGGTTCTCCGGACGAGTTGTACATTGCGGCGGTAAGGGTCAGCTTAGAATCCTGGATCTTTTCTGTTTCCCTGCCGCGGAATGAGTCAAGAATGAATTTTGCCTCTTTTTCGAATGTCGCTGTTCTTCGCTTCAGCAAAATGCCGGCATTACCCGAAAAAAGGTAATCAAAATTTTGGAGGTTGGCAAAATTCCGGAGCGATTCAGCGAAATCCGTGCCGCTTTGCGGTACTAAAATGCACTCGCTTTCGATTTTTTTGAGCTCGTATTCACTCTCCGGAGCCTTGTCGGTTTTTGTTAGTGTCTTGCACTTTGCGGCAGTGATCCTATCCAGCATCGACGCTGGTTTCGAGAGCTCTTGAACGATCACTACCGCAATAAACAGGAGTGTCGCGGCAGCGATTGCGACCGAAACGAATTTGATCAGTTTTTCACTTGTTACCATAATTTCCTCAAAAAACAGCGCCGGATTGTACTTGATATAAATTTATTTGTCATCGTCGTCTGCCGGTTTTTCGCATTCAGCGTAGTAAATTCCGTCCGAAAACCCGTCAGCAGCCTCTCTTGCTGTGTCATCGATGTCGTCGTTGTAGCCGCTGAGCGCCGCGAACGGCGCGAACTGGGCGGCACGGCTGTTGAGCGTCATCGGCGGACGTCTCGTCGAGACATGATGCGGAAGGTTTATGATTTTTGCGTATTTTTCGTCCATTTTATGCCTTGTGGCCTCCGAGTTGTCCGTTACGCTCGATCGTAGTGGCCCCCTCCTCAAAATTCATAGCCTTGAGCACGGCGTTTTTTCCGTATTTTTTCTGTATGTCGAGTATCGCGTGCTGGCGTCTCCGCTCCCGCTGGAGGCTCGATTCTTCGCTCTCCCGTTCGATCGTTTCGTCGTTCAAAAGGGCGATGACGTCGGTCTGCTCGATGATGTCGCTGCTGCCGACCTCATCTTCGTGTTTTATGCGGTTCGCGATGACATAGAGGCGGCGGATCAGCAGGCCCGGGTCGACGATCCTCTCGTAAAGTTCCGAGACCGCATCCAGGATCAGCTCTGTCGAGGAGGTCTTTCTGCGCAGGTTGATCGAGCCGTGTGCCGATTTCGGGACTCTGCGGCCGTACCAGTCGGTCGTTATCTCTCCTTTGAAATTCTTTAAATTTTTCGGGTCGGTGATGTTTTCGATGTCGTAGCCTACCGAAAGCTCCATCTGATCGGTGACCAGGCGCTTCGAGACAAGCTCCAGGACGAGAAGATCGGTCATTTCACGAACGATCAGTCTGCCGTGCTCGAAATCGTAAGGTTTCGGCAGGACCTGCCCCGAGCTCAGGCTTTTCGCCTCGCTCCGGTAACCTTTGATCGCCGCCATCGTGCAGGGTTCCCAGCCCCACGCATGGTCGATAAGAAGCTCTGCGTTGACCCCGAAGAGCTTGTAAAAAAACTCGTCGTTATGTACCGACTGGAGCGCGATGTCGCCCATCGTGCGGATCCCGTGTTTCTCGAGCCTGGCTGCGATCCCGTGTCCGACCCGCCAGAAATCGGTCAGGGGCGTGTGCTCCCAAAGTTTTTCACGGTAGCCTTTTTCGTCAAGCTCGGCGATCCTGACTCCGTCGCTGTCCGGTTCGACATGCTTCGCGACGATATCCATCGCCACTTTGCAGAGATAGAGATTGGTGCCGATCCCTGCAGTTGCCGTGATCCCGGTTTCGTTCAGCACCTCACGGATGAGTTTTACGGCAAACTGGTGTGCAGTGAGTTTGTAAAGGTGAAGATATCTGGTCGCGTCGATAAAAACCTCGTCGACGGAGTATGCGTGGATATCCTCCGGCGCGACATAACGCAGGTATATCCGGTAAATCTGCATACTTTTGCTTTTGTAGAGAGCCATCTGCGGTGTCGCAGTCAAAAAGTCGAGTTCAAGCGACGGGTCTCTTTTCAGCTCGTCGGCGAAGTGCGATCTGCCTGAAAATCTGCCTCCAGGGATGGCGGTTCTGCGTTCTGCGTTTACTTCAGCTACACGCTGGATGACCTCGAAAAGTCTGGCCCGGCCTGCGATTTTGTATGCCTTCAGCGATGGTGTCACCGCGAGACAGATCGTCTTTTCGGTCCTGCCTGCATCGGCAACGACGAGGTTCGTGTTCAGCGGGTCGAGACCTCGTTCAACGCACTCGACCGAGGCAAAAAAAGACTTTAGGTCGATAGCAATGAAGCTCTTTTCGGACATCTGAAGATAAAACGGATTTTAGAAAACTACGCCGATGTAGACGTTCAGGAAGTGGTAGAAGTATGTGTCGTGCTCTTCGGTGTCAAGACCTGAAAGCGGAACGCCGAACTGGTATCTTGTGCCGAGACGGAAGCCGCTTTTGTTGGCGTAATCGATCCCGATGTATGGTTCGACAGCATTCGGAAGCCCTTTGCCTCCGAGAGAGTTGTTCTTTTTAAGCGCCATCGTGTAGGTCAGACCAAGGTAACCTTTGAGGTCGTCTATGAAGAAGTAGTCCGCCTCTAAACTTGCGTAGTAGCCGGCGGTGAATCTTCCGAGGAACTGGTTCCAGAGTGCCGAGTTGAAGTTGTAATCCTTGTTGAAGCGGAAGTTGTCGACCGATCTGTCGGAGTTTACAGCAGAGTTCCTGACTGCAAGTCCCGGTGTGTTCCATGAGTCTCCCTGAACGTAATCGGCATCATCGGGCGACGCCAGACCGGTGAGTAACGACAGGTGGAACTTTCTCGGGATTATGCGGTAAACCATATCGATTGCAAAGCCGACCTGCATCGTCTTGACGCTGTTTTCCTTGCCGTCATCCATAAGGATTTTGCCGATCGAGCCGGTCATAAACGCAAGTTCCGTCTGGAACGAGAAGTTCCTGAGGTGGAGCTTGAACCATGCGTCGAGTTTCCAAAGCTTCGCGCTCTGGCTCGTATATGCATAAACCTTGTTCGGATCGATGAAGGCGTCGTCTGTCGGATCTACGGTCTTGTCCTCATCCTTCCAAGTGCCTGAGCTGTAATTTTTCCACGAGAACATAACCATAGCGCCGGCTTCGATGACGGTCTTGTCGTTCATCAGTTTGTTCATAAGGATCGCCTGGTCATCCTCCTGCATCGTGAACATGAGGCTTACGTTGAAGCCGTCGTCCTTCTGGGAGGCGTCGATGAGATAGTCGTGGAATCTGTCGAGCATTCCTGTCGAAGCAAGGTCGAACGCAGGGATGATCTTGAATTTCGAAACCGGGATCGTGAGCTGGATCCTGTCGAGATAGTTGCCTGAAGACTGCGAATTGAAACGGTTGCCTTCGTTGTAGAGGATACCGAGACCCCAGTGGAAGGGCATCCTTCCTATTTTGAGCTCTCCGATAGGTGTGTCGAAAACGCCCCAGAGACCTTCGAAAATTATGCTTGCCGAGGTCGCAAGCTGCGCGTCGCGGAGAAGCCCGTTGGTCTTCCTGTCGATCTCGTAGTTGTTTGCGCCGAGAGCCGTGTTGCCGAAAATCGACAGTTTCGTGTGGATCTCGATGATCTCGGCGATGTTGATGACGGGTTCGAGGTGCAGCTTCATCCAAGCCCAGTTGAGGACACGCTCGTTTGAAGACTTCAGCACCTTTTCGCCGGTCGTCTCGTCAGTCGTGACGTTGTTGATCGTGTTGCGTGACGCCAGATAGGGGTTGTTGCCGCTAAGCATCATGTTGTAGGTGAAGTTGTTGGCAACTCCGAAGTAACCGTAAAGTTCGAAGTATTTCAGGGGAGTGCCGGCTTTTGTCTTGATGAGGACGCCGTTCGCCTGTTTTTCTTCATCCTTCTTTTCAGAAATCTGCGATGCCATTTCGGGACCAGTCCCCTCTTCAGGCTCGTCTTCCGCATCTGCCTGTTCCTGGCTTGCCTGAGCATCGGCTGCGGGTGCAGGCTGTGCTTCGTTTTGGCCGGGTCCTTCGACCGCTTGTTGAGGTTCGTTTTGCCGAGGCTCCTGAGCCTCTGCGCTTTGCGCTTCCGCCGGTTTCTCCTCTGCAGTTTCGGAAGCAGCCTCCTGAGCGGCTGTCGTGATGCAGATCAGAAAGAGAATTGCCGGAAAAAATAATTTCTTAAGCATGAAAAAACCTATTTCTTTATGATATCTTCAATTGTGACAATCCTGGTGTTGTTTTCGATGAGGATCTCCTCAGTTGCCGACATATCCCAGGTTTTGATTGCGATGTAGGCGGATTTTCTTCCGTAGGAGAGAGTGTAAATATAGTCGATGTTTATGTTGTTTTCGCTTAAAAGCCTTGTTATTTCAAGCAACTGGCCTGGTTTGTCTTCAAGGTCGACGATTATTATCTTGACGATGTTGTGAGAGAGTTCCATTTTCTTCAGCAGTTCGTGGGTCTTTTGCGTGTCGCTGACGATAAGTCTGAGTTCACCGAATGCTGCAGTTTCGTTGATCGTGAGGCCGAGGATGTTGATCTCGCCGTTGCAGATCGTTTCAAGGATTTTTTTCAATACGCCGGGTTCGTTTCTCAAAAGCACTGAAATTTGTTCAACTCGCATTCACTCCTCCTAACTAAAATAGACTGAACGAGATAGTATAAAAAAAGCTATTGTCAAAAATTATAGTAAAAACCATTTTTTTTTCGATAATAACCGGTATTTTTTTTGAAAAAAAGCGAGGTGGAAATGGAAGTCAAAGACAACAACATGTGCTTTGTCTGCGGAAAAAACAACCCGGACGGTCTTCATCTTGTGATAAACCGCGACGAAAAGAGCCTCAGCGCGTGGGCCGAGACCGCTGTCCCGGACAAGTTCTGCGGCTGGACAGGTATCGCTCACGGCGGGATCCTCACGACCCTGCTTGACGAGGTCATGGCATTCGCGACCTTCACGCACGACCAGCGCGGAGTTACGGGCGAAATAAGCGCAAGATTCGAAAAACCCGTTATGTGCGGAAAAACGATACGGATCGAGGGACATGTAGTCTCTACGAGCGGAAGAGTCTCGCAGACAGAGGGTGTGATCCTTGTCGACGGTGCGGTCCATGTCAGGGGATCCGCAAAAATGGTTGCTCTGAAAACTGAATAACTGGCTGATTTTATTGCTCGTCAAGCGGAAGAAAACCGCGTCCGTATACCTGATTCGTATCGAAAACCGAGATAAAGGCGTCGGAATCGACATCCTTTACGAAATCCTGAAGCGCCGAAAGCTCGCGGCGGTTGACTGCGGTGTAGATGACCTTCTTTTCATCACTTTTGTACATGCCCTGGGCATAGAAGAAGGTCCCGCCGCGTCTGAGTTTTTTAATAACGAAATCCCGGATAAGGTCATATTTCGAAGAGACGATGAATACTGCCTTTCTGTTGTTTCCGCCGAGAAGGATTCCGTCGAGGACTTTGCCCGTGATGAAGATCGTGATAAAGGCGTAAATGGCGAGCGAAAAGTTTTTGAAGGCGATGACGCCGACAGAAACTACCAGTGAATCAAGGAAGATAAGCAGCTGGCCGACAGGATAGCGCGTATATTTGTGGATGACCTGCGCGATGATGTCGCTTCCGCCTGTTGTCGCCTTTGCCTTGAAGATGAGTGCCAGTCCAGCGCCGATGAGTATGCCGGCAACGATGCTTGCAAGAAGCGGATCCTCAAGCGGGGAGCCTTTGACTGCTGAATCGCTGAAAATTTCCAGACTGTTGAAAAAATCCATGCAGAAGGATGTCAGGATCGTTCCGATGAAGGTCTTTACGCCGAATTTCGGACCTAAGATCCACATTCCCATGAGGAAAAGCGGTATATTGAAGCAGAGACCGACGGTTCCTGTCGGGAAACCCCAGAGATGGTGAAAGACGATCGCCGTGCCGTAAACGCCGCCGGGAACGATTTTGTGCGGATCCGCGAAAAACGAGTAGCCGGAAGACATGATGATTGCACCGACGATGATCAAAGCGTATGATTTAAACCATCTGAGCGAGAAAAGTTTGTCGAGAAAAACCCTGTTTTTGTCGAAGAAAAACATAACTAACTCCACCTTTCAAAAATCAAGCGGCGGGGCATTATGCATATTCCAAAATAAAATCAAGTTTTTTTTGAGAGCCCGCCGGTTCTTCTCTGCTGTTTGTCTGATTCATTGTAAGATTCATTTTTTTCCTTTTCTGGTTGCTAAATTGTAATCTTTCGTCTAAATGCTGAAATTTACTGTTTTTTTTTTTTTTTTGGTTGTTGCAATTCATCCGTTTCAGGATAAAATATCCACGTATTTTATTTTATGTATTTATGGAGGCAAATCATGACTAAAAAATTATTTTTAACGCTGGTTTCTGTGGTTTTTCTTGTTTTCTTGCTCACCGGCTGCGGTGACAAAAAAGACGACACCACGACCGACACGGGCGACACGGGAACAGTTTCGGACGAAGATGCGACCGATACCGGCGACGCAAACGACACTGAGGCGTCGGATCCGGCTGTTTGGGAGGCTAAATACAAAAAAGCCGATGAAAGCGCTGAAAAAGTTGCAGAAGATGTCGTTAAAGCAAACAACAAGCTCGGAATGGAGATCTTCAGTCGTCTGGCTAAGGCAGAGGGCGCAAAGAACATGATGATCTCACCGCTTTCGATCGCGATTTCAATGGCTATGACGGCTAACGGCGCGGTTGACGGAGCACTTTCCGAAATGAAGGAAGTTCTCGGTTTCAGCAGCATGGAGATGCCGGATGTCAATGAGCAGTTTGCGCAGCTCATCGCAAGTCTTGTCGAAGCTGACAAGGACATGGTGCTCGAGATCGCAGATTCGATCTGGATGGATGATGCATTTGCTCCGAATGTAAAGGCTGATTTTATCTCCGTTCTCGAAGATTTTTACAGTGCAGCACTTTTCACGGAGGATTTTGCAGACGCTGCAACGGTCGGAAAGATCAACTCATGGGTTTCAGAAAAGACTCACGGAAAAATCGACAGAATCATTGATGAGATCGGTCCAAACACCGTCATGTACATCATCAACGCCGTTTATTTCAAAGCTGCATGGACAAATGCGTTTGATAAAGATTTAACTTTTAAAGGCAAATTTTGGCTTTCCGGCAACGGTACGAAGGATGTCGACTATATGTACGCCGGCGGTGATTCTTATTCTTTTAAAATTGATAAAGAAAACAAATACTCCGTCGTAAGGATACCCTACGGCAGAGGCGTTTTTGCATTCTACTCAATAGTACCATCCGGCAATGTTGATGAGTTAATCGGTAAAATTTTAGAAACCGGCATTGATTCCTATCTTGAAACTCCGATTAAACGCCAGGACTTTTCGTTGGACCTTCCGAAATTTAAATTTGCGTATGAACAATCTCTCAAAGAGACATTTAAGACGCTCGGGATGGGACAGGTATTCTCAGGCGGGCTGGATAATATCTCAAGCGATGTCGAGAATCTGTATGTCAGCGAAGTCTTCCACAAAACTTTCATAGAGGTCAACGAAGAGGGAACCGAAGCTGCTGCTGTTACTGAAGTGGCCGTTGATACCGGAGATACTGGAGGTGATGAATATATTATATCTGCCCGCCGCCCGTTTGTTTTCGTGATCCGCGACGAGAGGACCGGATCGATCCTCTTCATCGGCAAAGTTGAAGATCCGACAGCTGAATAACAGCTTCTCACAAAATTTCACTTATTGATTCCAGCCACTTGTTTTTCTGCCGGAACGAGTAAAATATTCCGTTTTTAACATTTCATTGGAGGCTGACAATGACTAAAAAAATCTATTTTATTGCGATTTTAGCTGTTTTTGTCTGCATTGGCTGCGGGGACGATTCATGCACTACTGTCCATTCGTACGGAGTAAGTTCTTTCACAAAAGAGATCGGAAACACCTGCTTTAAAAAATTGGCGGAAGATCACTGCTACCAAGGCGAAGGAGTAGTCCCCGAAGTTGTGGAAAAAGCGGTTACGGATTTGCAGAAGTACGTTTTTATTTTTCACAAGAACTGCACGAACAAAAGCGGCACATCGGTAGAATGTCCTGATTTTATTCCAGAAACTTTGAAAATGACGAAACTTGCCGGATGCGAGACCTACACGGTTGATCCTCATACCGATTGTGATGCCGAATGCCCTAAAATCTTTTTCGAGACAGACAGCAGCTATTTCAAAATTATCTCGGAAACAGGTTTGGATTTTTATAGAAACGGTAAACCGACCGGCATAAACAAGCTCTTCACATCCGACAGCACAGACGGCAAAATACATTTTTACAGCGAAGCAAAGATGGAGTACGGAGTTTACAGCGCTTATACCTCTTTTTCCTGGTCTGAAAACAACGAAGCCGGCGCAGGATCCGAAAATAGAATATTTGTGGAAACCGATTTTATCGATCCCGATGCACCAGAGGAAGAACCCGTTCCCGATACGGATACCGTTCCCGACGAAGACGAAGATATCGAAGTCATAGACGAATAAAAATCAGACGGCTGTTTGTCTGAAAAATCCAGCCGATACACCGATACTCAGACAAAAAAATTGACTCTAACCACTTGTTTTTATACCGGAACGAGTAAAATATTTCCGCTTTTTAACAATTTCATTGGAGGCTGACAATGACTAAGAAATTTTTGATTTTTGTCGCAATACTTGCCGTTGCGGCAATTCTTTGGGCTGAAAACCAGACTATATCGTGTGAATCAAAGTATGGAACGTGTTCCCTAGAACTTTCTGACGAAGCGTTATCTCAGAACTGTGTCTGCCGCGACGGAAGAGAATTCGGTCTTTCAGATCCTGTTATTGAAGGATTTAATGATGGACCACTGACAGAAAAATGGTGCCAGACAACAATTGATGACATGTGCAAAAAGATTCCTGCGCAGTGCAGCAACGAAGCAGGAGCTTGCGAATTGGATAAAAACGGCAACTATAAATGCTATTGTTACTACATCGAAGGGGAAAAAACGGGTAGCGGATATTTCGGAGAAGAAGAATGCAACGAAATCCTTGTCGAGACATGCGGAACCGAAACTCCGACTCCGAGAAAAGTCTGCGCTGAAGAAATTCTCAATGAGTGTGCTTCCTACTTCGAAAGGATCAAGAACACCTGTTCCAAAGAACCCATCAATGATATCAATGAAATTCTTGATGCTCCGATTGATTATTCGACTGAATCAAGCATAACGATACATGAATTCGCGGATTGCTGCCGCTCTGAATATTGGAGAAACGAATATAAAAGAGAATATGACTGCATGGAAAGATTTAAAACATGTGAAGATAAAGAATGCTGTGTATGCACTATTCAAGTCGATTGCGGAGATTCCTCCGAAGAAGACTGCTACGATTTCATTGAATATCCCGATTCAGAAGAGGAAGATGTAGATAAAACCAATACCGAAGCTCCTGCAGACGGCGCGACAGCTCCGGCTGAAAACAAAGAAGAGAAAAAATCCGACGGCTGTTCGCTGCTGTTTATCTGATTCTTCAGGCTTGTGAGATTGCCTCTTCTCAGACAATTGACATTTCTGTATATGTGTTAAAAATGAAGGGTTTTTGAGGAGGGGAGAATGAAAGAGTTGGAAATTCTGCTTAATTCAAAGCAGCTTTTGGGGTTTACGGCGACTTTTGTCTTTATTTTCGGGCTGCTCTTCGGGAGTTTCCTGAATGTCTGCATCTACAGGATCCCGATCGGCAAAAGCATTGTATTTCCTCCGAGTTCGTGCACGAAATGCAACCATCAGATCAGATGGTACGAAAATATTCCGGTCTTCAGCTGGATCTTTCTGGGCGGAAAATGTTCGGGCTGCGGTGAAAAGATCTCGCTGATCTATCCGGTCATAGAGCTTCTGAACGCCAACCTGTATCTGTTCGTGTTTTTGAAATACGGCTTTTCCTGGCACATCTTCTGCGCATTCTACTTCGTTTCGGCTCTGGTCGTTACGGGTGTCATCGACTATAAAACGCAGTATGTCTACTCGAAGGTGATCCTGCCTGTCATTCTGCTGGGGCTTCTCTGGAGCTGGTTCGAGCCCTCGATGGGGTTTCAGAATTCGCTGCTCGGGATCGGTCTGGGCGCCGGAGTCCTGCTCTTCGTCATCCTGGTTTTCTACATCGTGACGCGAAAGATCGGAATGGGGCTCGGCGATGTCTATATCCTGGCGGCGATCGGCGCATTCGTCGGTCCGATGAAGGTCCCGCTTGTCCTTTTGATAGCTTCGCTGCTCGGGATCCTGGGATTTTTCCTTGGAAAGGTCGTCTTCAAGAAGAAGAGGATCGCCGAAAACGTGACGGCTGAAGATCTCCACACGAAGAACGAGAAGGATCTTGAAAACGCGATCTACTTCGGTCCTTTTCTTGCATTTGCAGGGATCCTTGTCTTTCTGCTTCCTAACGAGATCCTGAATAAGATAATTTTCTTGGGCTAAGATGCAAATCCTTAATTTTACTAGAAATTCTCTCGAAGAATTTTTGACAGGGCAGGGCTTCAAAAGGTTCAAGGCCGAGCAGGTCATGCAGTGGATCTACCAGAAAAAGGTCTTTTCGTTTGAGGGGATGACCAACCTCAGCAGGCAGGACCGCGAGACCTTCTCTCAGATTTTCGAGATAACTCCGCTGCCGGAGCCGCAGATCTTCAAGTCGAAGGACGGCACGCGTAAGCTGACCTTTACTCTGGAGGACGGAAATGTCGTAGAGGCGGTGATAATCCCCGAGGAGAAGCGCCAGACTCTCTGCATTTCGACTCAGGCGGGATGCCCGCTCCGCTGTGCCTTCTGCCGGACGGGTTCGCTCGGTTTTTCGAGAAATCTCGAGGTCCGTGAGATCGTAGGGCAGGTGATCGCGGCCGAAATGGTGCTTGAAGAGAGCGGACAGAGGCTTTCGAATCTGGTCTTCATGGGGATGGGCGAACCTCTTTTGAATTTTGACAACCTGCTGAAATCGATCGACATCCTGATGGACGACTTCGGGCTCAACTTCTCGAACAGGCGCATAACGGTCTCGACCGCGGGCATCGCGGACAGGATCGTCGAGCTGGGGGAGCGGACGAACGTGAACCTTGCGGTCTCGCTCCACGCGGTGAACGACGAGAAACGCAGCCGCATCATGCCTGTCAACGAACGGTTCGGCTTAAAGCAGCTCCTCGACGCCCTGAAGGGCTATCCGGTCGGCAGGAAGATGATCGTTCTTGAATATGTTCTGCTTAATAATTTCAATGATCTGCCTGAAGATGCACTGGCTCTTGCAAAGATCGCCAAACTTCTCGACGCGAAGGTCAATCTGATCCCGTTCAACACCTTCCCGGGGGCGAAATTCGAGCCGACGCCGATGAAAAAAATACTGGAATTCCAGAATCTGCTGGTTGCGAAACACGTTACGGCGCTTATCCGTAAATCGCGCGGCGGTGATGAGCTTGCGGCGTGCGGGCAGCTCGGCAGACTGAAGCATAACGGAGATAAAGATGCTTAAAAAAACGACAACGCTTTCGCCTTTTGTCGCACCTGTGAAGAAGATCCTGAGGCAGTTCCATCTGCACTCGGTCTGCGAATCGGCACACTGTCCGAATATCGGCGAGTGCTTCAAAAAGAGGACCGCGACATTTCTGATCCTGGGCAACAGCTGCACACGGAACTGCCGCTTCTGCAACATCGTCCACAACGAAAATATCCCGCTTCCAGATCCTGACGAGCCGGAGAACCTGGCGCGTGCCGTCAGGGAGCTCGGGCTGCTCTATACCGTTATCACCTCGGTCACCCGTGACGATCTGCCGGACTGCGGCGCATCGCACTTCGCGAAGACTGTCAACATTGTCAAGGAGTACTCGCCGCAGACTCTGGTAGAGGTTTTGACTCCCGATTTTCTGGGGATAAAGGAGAATCTCGACATAGTCGCTGAGTCAAAAATCGATGTCTTCAACCACAATGTCGAGACGATAAGCTCTCTCTACCCGAAAGTCCGTCCTCAGGCCGACTATCAGCGTTCGCTCGATGTGCTCTGCTATATGAAACGCAAGGGGTTTATCACAAAATCGGGGATCATGCTCGGCGTCGGCGAGACGATCAGCGAGGTCCATGCGCTGATGAGGGATCTTCGCGATGTCGGCTGCGACATCATGACGATCGGTCAGTATCTGAGACCTTCGAAGGAGCATCTTCCGCTCGAAAAGGAGTATACCGGGGAGGAGTTCGACGCGCTCCGCGACTACGGTCTTGAGATCGGATTCAAGGAGGTCTATTCCGGCCGTTTCGTCCGCAGCTCCTTCAACGCCCGTGAAATCCACCAGAGTATGCTGAACTCGTCGCAAAGCATAAAATAACCGGATAAAATCAAAAAAAAACGGCTCCGATTTGAAATGAATCGGATGCGGAGTAAAGTTTTTCACGTTGAAAATTTAAACAGGGGGATACTAACCGATGAACAGTATTTACATTCTTGTTTTTTCGCTTTTGTGGGTCGTCGTCGCATACTTCTGGTACGGCAACGGCGTCATTAAAAAGAGACTCATCGATCCGGTTGACGAGAATCCGACTCCGTCACATGCCATGAATGACGGTGTTGATTTTTATCCGGCTCCTTCGATAGTCCTTTT
>DBXP01000008.1:28246-34963 GCA_002309575.1 bacterium UBP6_UBA1209
ATCGGTGCGGTCCACGATTATCTTTCTCTTATGATCTCAGTACGCCATCAGGGAGTCAGCATTCCCGATAATGCAGAAAAATATGTTTCAAAGCGGGCGAAATTCCTCTTTCTGGTTTTTGTCTGGCTCACGATCATCCTTGTAATCTCGGTCTTCGCCAATATGGCGACAGTAGCGCTTATCAAAAAAGCTGAACTTGTGATCCCGACTTTCGCGCTCATTCCTCTTGCAATGCTTTTCGGTGTCATCAGTAAAAACAGATGGCTGCCTCTCTGGGCAAACACGATAATCGCGATCGCCGGACTGATTTTCCTTATCTGGCTCGGCTTCAAGTTCCCGATTACGGTCGGCACGGAAAAGACCGCTTATCAGATCTGGTTCACGCTTCTCATGATCTACGGAGTCGTTGCTTCGGTAACACCGGTCTGGATCCTTCTCCAGCCGCGCGACTACATTTCAAGCTGGGTCCTCATCATCGGCATAACACTGGCGTTTATCGGGATTATTGTAGTTCATCCCGACATGAACGCTCCTTTTATTATTGAAGAAACTTTCAAAGATTCAGCTCAGGGACCGCTCGTTCCATTCCTTTTCATAATCATTGCATGCGGCGCTGTTTCCGGTTTCCACAGCATCATCGCTTCGGGAACGACTTCCAAACAGCTTGACAAAGAGAAGGATGCGATGTTCGTAGGTTTCGGCGGAATGCTCATGGAAACGATCATCGGTATCGTCTGCGTCATCATCGCAGGCGCTGCTCTGACATGGGGAACCGGAGACGGCCAGCTTCAGAATATTTTTAAATCAGGCGGTCCGCTCACTGTTTACGGAAAAGGTTTCGGCAGACTTACATCCTTTATTTTCAACAGTGAAGTCGGTCCTGTCATCGGCGTTACTATCGTCAACGTCTTCATCATGACGACTCTCGACACAAGTGTCAGACTTGCGAGATTCCTCACGAACGAGATGATCGGCGACAAACTTCCCGCAAAACTTCGGAACAAGTATTTCTACACGATAGTCGCGATAATCCCGGCATTCCTGCTCGGCATCACTGATTCGTGGGCAAGCGTATGGCCTCTTTTCGGCGCGGCGAACCAGCTTGTCGCGGCACTTGTTTTCATAATACTCACCGCTTACCTTTATTCGAAGAACAAACCGATCAGATATACGCTCTGGGCGACGGTTTTCATGCTTGCCATGACGATTTTCGCACTCTGCTGGATGGTCTGGAAATACTTTGTAACTGCTCCCAACTACTTCCTCGGTTCCGTCGCTGTCGTTCTTGTCGTCCTTGCAGTGCTTATGATCATTGAAGGCTGCAAAAAGATCGGTGGAAACAAGGCTCAGGCGAAAGCTGTCCGGGAGTAAAATAAGCTTGACTTGATCAGACACTTCCGTAAACTGCGTACGGGTATTTTATTTGGGTTTGAAACACGAGTAAGAGAGGAAATTGTCGTGGAAAAAATGAAAGCAAACAAGCTTAAAGAGTACAGGGAGCAAAAGCTGATCAGCAAGTCCGAACTTGCCAGAGAGGCTGAAATTTCTCTCGTTACCATAGATCGTATCGAGAAGGGCTACGATTGTCGCCTTTCCACCAAAAGAAAAATCATCGAGGCACTTGGTCTCGATATCGATGACAAAGAGGAGATATTTCCGGAATAGCAACATTTCCATTTCACGAGGCTTGCAAATGAAAAAAATTAACCTTTTCTGCTTGGGTTTGGCGGCGTTTCTGGCACTTGTACTGGTCAGCTGCTCGTCGTCGAAAAGTGACGCCGAAAAGACGCTCGACACCTATTTTAACCTGTTGAAATCAAAGAATTTTGCCCGCGCATGGGATATGCTTGACAGCGAATCTCAGGAGATAGTCGGGCAGCAGAAATTCATCGAGGATGCTCAAAACATAGCGGCAAACGCGATGTTTCTGCAGAATAAGCCGATCAAGCTTAATCAGGACGGCACAAAGGCGATAATCGAGACCGAATACACCGGTCAGAAAGCGTCGTTCAACAAGCTTCCGGATGCAAAAATCACATTCTATGTCAACAAAAACGGCGACAAGTGGCAGATCCGTCTTGAAGAACGCATCAACAAGATCCTTGAGGAACAGAAGCGTGATTCCATCGAGATCCCGATCGATCCCGAGCTCATAGAAACCGCAAAGCTCTACAAGGACAAGATCGAAGTCCGCGATCTCCGCAACGGTGAAGTCGAGTTCGGCAACGGTCAGACCCAGTACATGATGGACGCGATCGTTAAAAACAATACCGACAAGTATCTGAGCTATGTCGGTGTCCTTGTCAAATTCATGGACGACAAGGAGGAGAAGGTCCTCTTCGAAAAGACTTTCTTCGTCATCTACACGAGACAGATCGAAGAGATCTACCCGATCGCTCCCGGTGAAGAGAAAAACATCATCATTCCTGGTTACGATGCCGGTGATATCGACGGCAACTGGACCGGCAAGCTTCAGTGGGAAGTCTCCGCAGTCAAGGTCGCGACACCTGCCGAGATGATCAAAATCGAGGATCTCAACCTTCCCAAGAAAAAATAGTTCCGAATGATAATTTCCAAGGCAGTTCCCGAATTAATCGAAAAAATCGAAAAGCTGGAGCGCCAGTTCAATCTCTATTTTATCGGTCAGGAGAAGCGACCGCCGCTTGCGGCTTTAGACAAGCTCAAACGTGAAGTGAACGAGCTGATGGCGGCCTCGATGAGCACAAAAAACCTGGCCGAACAGCATCTTGCGACCCAGCTTATAAACCGCTTTACGGTCTATCGCCAGAAGTGGGAAAAGTTTGTAAACGATATCGAGGAGGGGAGGGCTAAGCCCGGCTCGCATTTCTTCGGCGGTTTAGGCGCCGGATTTGCCAGATCGATGCAGTCGGATCCTGAGGCGGAACAGCGCGAAAAGGACAATAAGGCCTTCAGAATGAGCGCGATGATCGACGAAACCGCAAAGAAATTCGTCGATATGAGCAAACGTTTCGCCAACAAAAACTACAGCATCGAATCAGTCACCGACATGCTTGAGAAAAAGATCGGCGATATCCGCCAGAAGATGGGCGACGACTTCACATTTGACGTCTACTTTGAGGACGGAAAAGTCAAAATCAAACCGAAAAAGAACTGACAGGTTTTATCTTATCTAAAACTGCAATTAATATCTGACGCAGACAACTTTGTGGCTGGCGCTTGATTCAAGAAATGCGTTTCCGTTTTTGCAATCCATTACTTCTGCATTGTTGAAAGAGACATACCAGTTCCAGGAATTGTCACCGGCTGAAGCATTGTATGTCGATGTCCAGTAGTCATCGCTAAAATTCAGTTTGCTGTAGTAGCCTGGAGTGTTGTTCTGAGCGCAAGAGCAGTTATCTGCAACATAACAATCGTTTTTTGTACATGAATCAGTTACCAGACATGCTCCGCCGGTCTCTGTTTTTGAACAATTTTTTATAACACTTCTTAGTTCATTGATAGTCGGCAGCCGCCAGTTGTCGAAGCCTCCGTCAGTAACGCTGCTGCAGTATGTTTTTGCAGAAGACCATTCCATTTTGCTGCTTGATTGATTCGACCAGAAGTAGCCTGTGGCAAGATCTATGCACGGGAAAGATGCCGGATGACCGTCACACTCTACGGCACCCTGCATATCAAGACAGATCTTGTTGCTCCAGCCGTAGCCTTCTTCGCATTTGAATCTGCACTCGCCTTCCTGTGACTGTTCACCGAAGACGGCGATGTTTGACGGAATCCACATTTCGTCCCAGTCCCAGTGCTGTTCTATGGTTGTGAATTCATTTATGACGGCATGTTCCTGTTCAAGTTCGCAGTTGACGGTTCTTGTCGTAAGGTTTCCTCTGACACAGCGGATATAGAATGATTCGTCGGCATTCTTTGTTGCAGTGCTGCCGTCATAGAAATTTACAGCCTGCGCATTGCCGGAATCAGCGGCAGTTGCAGACCAAAGAACGCTGATTTCCCCGAATACGCTGTATTTCCCGTTGGAATCGCCTTCGCAGCCGGAAGCCGAGTCGCAGTTTCTGACTATGGTGTTGAGCACTTTTATGCTCGGCATTCTCCAATCGTCGAAACCACCTTCATTCAGTTTTGTGCAGTATTCGAAAGAGTCGTTCCAATGCATGGTGCTGCCCGATTTTTCTGACCATACCAGACCGGTGCTCAGATCAACACACGGTGTTCCGCTCTCCGGAGAGCATTCAGGCAGACATTTGGAGTCGATCCAATGATAGTTTTCCATGCATTTGAAGCAGCATTCGCTCTCACTTGCATTTTCGCAGTAGCTGCCTTCTGTCGAGGGAAGCCATTGTTCTCCGTTCCAGAGCTGTGTGATTTCTGAAACGGTGTTCCATTCGGCATTTGCCGGAAGACCGGAGCAGCTTGCAGATCTGGTGTCGGCTATGCAGCTTTCACCGTTCCATGTGTAGTTTTCATTGCAGCCGCAGACAATTTTGCCGTTTTGTATGCTGCATTCGCCAGTCGAGTTGTCGATCGCCGTGCACGGATTTTCCTTTTCACATGATTGGGAATCGTTTTCGTCAGGAGTTTCGTTGTCTGAATCCGGCTGGTCATCGTTTTCTGTTATTGCGTCTGCATCCTCTGTTGTGTCGGTATCGTCTGAATCCGATACTCCAACCTCGGAATCGTTTTTTTCGTCATTAGCTTTGGATCCGTCGCCGCAGCCTACAGCGAAAATCAAAGCGCCGAACAGTGAAAAAAACACAATAATTTTCTTCATTTTAAACCTCCGCGATGTCAATATTTGAAATTGATTGCTTTTTATTAAAAACTAAAACAATGCAGCTCTCTCCAGTTAGGAAACATTTCGGGCGATTCTGTATCAAAAAGTTCCCTAAAAAGCAATTTCTAATTTTTCCGAACTGCGGGATTTTTTCCTGTAGCGAGCTACACTGTAAATCCATAAAAGATTCATCGTGAATTCGGAAAAAAAGCGGATTTTATGAGGTCTGCATCCGCTCATTTCGATTTTGCTCAATGACCGGAAAAACGTTCCCCGAGCCTTGCCGATCTCAAAACGGAAATGTGGGAATTTAAGGATTATTTTTTTCCACTTTCATTTTTAGCATTTGAAAATCGTAGATGCTGACTGAGATGTTTAAAAATTATTGACTAAAATTCTATAATTTATATTCTTGTTATCGTTATGTTTTTGTGTTGTTGGATAAAATATGAAAGAAGACGTTGTGATTTACAGTGAAAGTGATTTGAGATCCAAAATCTACATTATTCGCGGAAAACAGGTGATGTTGGACTTCGATCTGGCTGAAATTTATGGTTATGAAACCAAAAATTTTAACAGGCAAGTAAAGAATAATATTGAGAAATTCGATGAAGATTTTATGTTTCAGCTATCTGAAAACGAGATTGACCATCTTTCAAGGTGCAAAATTTTCACCTTGAACACAGGGCGTGGAAGTAACATAAAATACAAACCTTACGCTTTCACCGAGCAGGGAATCTATATGCTGATGACTGTTCTTCGCGGCGAGTTGGCGATTAAACAGAGCAAAATTCTGATTCGTCTTTTCAAGGCGATGAAGGATTACATCATCGAGCGAGAGAACCTTATCGGCTATGATGATGTCGCAAAACTTGCGATTCAGACTTCGCAAAATACGAAAGATATTGCGGAAATTAAAGAATATATTCATGGTTTTAGTCTAGTCGAAATTCAGAAAGACCTTGTATCATTAAACGGAAAAACTGTTGAAGCGGATAAAGATCAACCAAAACTCGACATCGAAAGCAAAATTATAGTTATCAGAAACCGCCAAGTGATGATCGACCGCGATCTTGCTGAACTTTATGGCGTTGAAACCAAACGACTTAACGAACAAGTGCGCAGAAATATTGAAAGATTTCCAAGAGATTTTTGTTTTCAGCTTAATGATGGTGAAACAAAAGAACTGGTCGCATTTTGCGACCGGTTCGCCAGTATGAAACATTCTACTGTGAATCCCTACGCTTTTACTGCGCAGGGAATAGCAATGCTTTCTTCGGTTTTGAGAAGTCCGAACGCATCCGCAACCGCACTTTGTATTTTTAATTCCGAAATTGAATACAGAAACGAAATATCGGATATGGTCAATAAATCCACATAAGCCCATAGCGGGATCTGATTTTGATGCAAGTCTTCAATAAAATGCTTTAGATACGGCTCATGCGGAAGACGCGCTGTTTTTTGTTTTTCTGCTTTTGCAATTATTTCGCGATACTTAACCTGATCCGAAAAATGTGCTGAATCCAAATAACCTGTAGCTCCGTAACATTTCGTAAATTCGTATGAATAGAGAGATTTCAAGGTAACTTCTATCAGCTCGATATAACGCAGTAAAATATGCCTGAGTGCATGGTCAAAATCATAAATGTCGACAATATTTTGGAATGTCGCGCCTTGATTGAACACATCGTGAGATCGCAAAGTCAAGGAATAACCGCTGATTCTGTAATAATTATTGCGCAAAAGAAATTCCGAAGCCCTTTTCCAGTCAGGAATATCAAGACCCCGTCTTTTCAGAATCTCGATTTGTTCCTCGATAGTTTTCAATTCTTTAGATCCCATGCGGCACTGAGAAAAAACAGAACGCCCCCAAGTGTGCATGTAAAACAGAGGCCTGGGGGAGAAGTTGCGTTAATAATACACAATATCTTTTCAAAATCAAGACTTTTTTGATT
>DBXP01000023.1 GCA_002309575.1 bacterium UBP6_UBA1209
CTTTACCCGATGACTCCGGACGGTTTCCCGATCGTCGGAAAAACGAAAGAGGTCGAAAACATGTTCCTTGCGACCGGCATGTGCGGTCAGGGCTACATGATCGGCAGCGGTCTCGGCAAAATTTTGTCCGAAATCATCGTCGACAACTCTCACGAATACGACTTCATCCTTGACCAGCTCACTCTTTACCGCGACTTCTCCGGCGACGAAATGCTGAAATAATTTAAATCTTTTTTTGACTTTTTTCCTTTTTACAATAAATATTAGCGTCATTTTAAACAACTTTGGTCATTGGAGCTTTTAAGATGGATGAGAACAATCAACAGCAAAACGTCAACAAGGAGTACCTCAAGAAATTAGCCGAAAAAATCAAGGCTGAAAAGGCTCGCAAGGAGGCTATGCAGCAGAAACAGCAGAAACCTGTTACGCCGCAGCCGATTACCTCTATTCATCCTACCCTTCTAAACAACGATGAAGAGGAGATGGCATCTGAAAAGACCGCGATCATTGATCTTTCGCTGCTCTCAGGTGCTGCCTGCGATGCAAAAATCACCATCATCGACGGCAAGGAATTCGGCAAAAACATCGAGCTTTCCAACAAGGAGATCCATGCCGGCAGAGGACTTGACAACGATCTCATCATCAGCGACCTCTCCGTTTCAAGAAAACATTTCAAGGTTATGAGAGAGGATGACCACTACGTTATCGAAGACCTCGGAAGCGGCAACGGCATCAAGCTGAACGGTGAAAAGGTCTCATCGGCCACACTTTATGACGGAGACATAATCTATGTCGGAGCCCGCCAGCTTCGTTTCGATATCCTTAATGCCGGGATGAAGGAGAAGTTCTCCTCACGCAACGCCTCCAACCGCACTACAAAGGAGGTCAAGATAGAACCCAAGAAGACCGAACCGAAGCCGGAACCGAAACAAGAGCCCAAACCAGAGCCTAAAAAGGCTGAGCCAAAGCCAGAACCAAAGAAGGCTGAACCCAAACCGGCTCCTGCCCCTTATGTACCTGAAGATATCGACGAACCCGAAGAGCCGAAAGGCGGTTCCTCGAAAAAAATCGTCATGATCGTTATTATCCTGGCAGTTGCAGCAGCCTGCGCATACTTCTTCCTTTCAAAGCCGGCAGCGCAGAAATCCGAGCCCGCACCTCAAGCTCAGGAGATCTCTGAAGACCAGATAAAATCCGAGATTACCGGTTTGATCAAGGCTAAAAAGCTCGATGAAGCCGGCAAGCTTATTGAAAGAAGAAACAACGAAATCAAAGGCGACAATCCGCTCAAACCCTGGATCCAGGAGCAGATCCGCGTTATTGCCAACGAAAGAGGCAACGAATCGAGATATCAGGCAGCAAAATCCGACATGGATAGAAAAAATCCGGCAGGCGCGATCGACGCGCTTAAAAAAATCGATAGCAGCTCAGCGTTCTATCAGGATGCTCAGGCTATGATGGCTTCTGCTCAAAAGATGCTTGACGAGGCAAAGAAAGAGGAACCCAAAAAGGCTGAACCCAAGAAAGAGGAACCTAAAAAGGCTGAGCCGAAGGCTGAACCCAAGAAAGAGGAACCTAAAAAGGCCGAGCCGAAGCCAGAACCAAAGAAGGCTGAACCGAAGGCTGAGCCGAAGCCAGAACCAAAGAAGGCTGAACCCAAAAAGGCTGAACCGAAGCCAGAACCAAAGAAGGCTGAACCCAAAAAGGCTGAACCGAAGCCCAACAAAAAGAAAGCCTCTATGTCCGACGATGTTGCAAAACAGAAATATATGGAAGCAAGAAGTGTCAAAGACGAAGATCCCGAAAAAGCAAAAAAACTTCTTCAGGAGGTTATTGACGGCACAGAGCCCGGCAGCAAACACAATGAAAAGGCTAAGAAGCTTCTTGAATCACTTTAATCGTCGAGGCTGAAATGAAAAAATCCATCATGACATTAATCACGATTTTACTCCTTTCGAACCCGCTTTTTGCAGCCGCAGCGTTCGCTCAGGCTCTCGATAAGGACGGCAATGCAATAACCTGGACCTTCTCCTTTGAAGACGGCAAGAATGTCGCTAAGGCAAAGGCAAACGCAGTAAAACAGCTCAAAGAGCAGGGACACATCAATGCCAAAGCTGCCGCTTCGACGACCCTCAATAAAGGTCACTTCGCGGTCCTCTACGCAGCTTACTGGGTAAACGGCGTCCTCAAAAGCAGCTACACTTTCGGCTTCAGCTCTAAGTCAGTTGAAGACGCGAAGAGCCAGGCGCTCAAAGAGCTCAAAAAGATCAAGGAGTGGAACGAGGATCAAGGCTACACCGTAAACAAAACAGGCTCATTTTAGGAGATCATTATGAATCGCGCAGAATTATCACAGAAAATCGCTCAAGAGACCGGCATGACGATCAAAGATTCGCTTTCTCTGGTCGACATCATGACCGAAACCATCGTAAAAGCCCTTCAAAACGGCGAAAAGGTTGAAATCAGAGGCTTCGGAAGTTTCATCATCAAATCACGCGAAGCACGCGAAGGCAGAAACCCGAAAAGCGGCGAGAAGATCTCGATCGCAGCAAAGAAAACCCCCGCTTTCAAACCTGGCAAAGAGCTCAAAGAGAGACTCAACTCCTAACGGCACTCTCTTGTTTTTCAACAAATATATCCAACGGAGACATTCATGAACAACTTTTGGCTCACTCTACCGACCGAAATATTCTTCGGCAAAGGTCAGCTCTCTGTTCTGGGCAAAGAACTCCAAAAGCGCGGCGCGAAGTGTGTTCTGCTTGCTTACGGACACTCAAGCATCAAAAAAAACGGTATTTATGACAAAGTAACAGCGATCCTCAACGATGCAGGGATAAAATTCGTCGAGCTCTCAGGGATCGACCCGAATCCGCGAATAACATCAGTCGCCAAAGGTGCGGCGCTCTGCCGCGAAAACAACGTCGACTTTATCATCGCAGCTGGTGCAGGAAGCGTCATCGACTGCTGCAAAGCCATTGCCGCTGCCAGATACTACAAAGGCGATCCGTGGGATTTCTTTATCAGAAAGGCATCCGTCACGAAGGCTCTGCCGATCTGCGCTATCCTGACCCTGGCGGCTACAGGCAGCGAAATGAACGGCGGCTGCGTGCTTTCGAACGAAGCGACGACTGAAAAACTCCCGATGGGAAGCTACAAACTGAAACCGCGCTTCAGCATCCTGGACCCGGAATTCACCTTCACACTTCCGAAATACCAGACAGCTGCTGGCATCGCCGACATCACAAGCCATGTTTTCGAACAGTATTTCAGCAATCCCGATGTCCCGATAACAGACCGCCTCTGCGAAGGCGTTCTCAAAACGATCATCGAGTGCGCCCCGATCGTTCTTGAAGAGCCTGAGAACTACGATGCAAGGGCCAACATCATGTGGGCGTCGACGATCGCCCTCAATTCGATCCTCGGACTCGGAAAAGAGGAAGACTGGGCGACGCACATGATCGAGCACGAAGTCAGCGCTCAGTACGACATCACCCACGGCGTCGGTCTCGCTATCCTCACACCGAACTGGATGAAGAACGTTCTCAGCGAAGAAACAAAAGCGAAATTCGCCACTTACGGCAGAAACGTCTGGAACATCACCGGAACTGATGATATGGATATTTCGCTCAAAGCAATCGAAAAGACCGCCGGATTCTTCAAGTCTCTGGGGATCCCGACACGTCTTTCGGAGCTCGGTATCGACGACTCCAGATTTGAAGTGATGGCCGATTCGGCGCTAAAATACCACGGGATCGGCGGCCTGAAGAGGCTCTCGAAGGTGGATATAATTGAAATTTTAAGAAACAGCTTATAATTTCGCGAATTTGCAGAAGGGAGGCAAATATGCTCAGGATCTACAACTCGTTAAGTGAAAAAAAGGAGGATTTCGTTCCTCTTCAGGAAAAACATGTCGGGATCTATGCCTGCGGAATGACCGTTTACGATAAGCCGCACATCGGACACGCAAGAAAGGAAGTCGCTATCGACATAATCGTAAACTATTTGAAATACTGTGGTTTCTCCGTCACATATGTCAGGAACTTCACCGATGTCGACGATAAAATAATCGCCCGTGCAAACGAGCGCAAAATCAGCTTCTGTGAACTTACCGAAGAGAATATCGAGGCCTTTTACCGCGCAATGGATGCCCTCAGCCTGGCAAGACCCGATGTCGAACCCAAGGCTACCGAGCACATCCCGGAGATCATCGCGATGATCCAGAAGCTCGTCGAAAAGGGCTACGCCTACCCCGCTCCGGACGGCAGCGTCTACTTCGCCGTCGAAAAGTTCAAGGGCTACGGCAAGCTGAGCGGCAGAAAACTCGACGAAATGATAAGCGGGACACGTTTCGATGTCGACGAGAACAAGCAGAATCCGCTCGACTTCGCGCTCTGGAAGGCTTCAAAACCGGGTGAACCCAAATGGGAAAGCCCGTGGGGCGAAGGAAGACCCGGCTGGCACATCGAATGCAGCGCGATGAGCACGAAATATCTCGGAGACTCGTTCGACATCCACGCAGGCGGCAGAGATCTCATATTCCCGCACCACGAAAACGAGATCGCCCAGGCGGAATGCGCAACAGGCAAACCCTTTGCAAAGTATTGGGTCCACAACGGGTTCCTCACGGTAGAAGGCGAAAAGATGAGCAAATCGCTCCACAACTTCATCACGGTCGAAGATGCGCTCAAGCAGTATCACCCCGAAGTTCTGCGCTACTTCATGCTCTCAACCCACTACCGCACCCCGATCGACTTCTCGATGGCAAACCTTCGCGAAACCGAAAAGAAGATATGCTACTTCTACAACACTCTCGCCCAGCTCAACCAGTTCGCCGCAAAGGCGACAAAGCCTGTTAGAAACGAAAAAGCCGTTGAATTTATTAATGAATTTAAAGATTCAATGGATGACGATTTCAACAGTGCAAGAGTTGTTGCGGCACTCTTCTCGCTCTTCAAATACCTCAACGAAGTCCTTGTTTCAAAGAAGACGCGCCCCTCGGCAGGCGAATGCGCAGGCTTTGCCGAAGCGATCAGGGAGGTTGGTCAGGTCCTTGGAGCCCTCCTCAGGGATCCGAAAGAAATCATAAATGAAATCAAAGAGATCCAGCTCAACCGTTACGGTATCAAACGTGAAGAGATCGAAGAAATCATCGAAAAGCGCAAAACCTACCGCGCTGAAAAGAACTTTGAACTTGCCGACAAGATGAGAGAAGAGCTCTCAGCAAAAGGCATCTCGATCCAGGACACCCCGACCGGAACAGAATGGTATTTCAGCTTTAATTAATACTTTTCTTTTACATTCCCATTATTTTAGCTGTTGAATCAATTACGGTCAGCCGCCCGCACTCGAGAAAGTTCAGTCTGCCTTTCTATGTTTAGCCACGAAATCGATAAGTATCGGGAAAAATACAAGATTTACGAGAGTTACCGTGACAATTCCTATCGAAGCCATGATCCCTATCGACTGGAGCCCCTTGTGCTGTGCAATTGCGACGCTGGCGAAACCGACAAATGTCGTGAGCGACGAATAGAAGACCGATCCGCCTGTATTTTTGAGGTTTTCCTCCATCGAATCAGGCGACGAGGAATATCTGTGGAAGATGTGGATCGCCGAATCTATTCCGGTGCCGATCACGGTAGGAATGACTATCATATTAAAAACATTGAATTTTATTCCGCTCACGACAGCAATGAGAACCATCCAGAAGATCCCTGCGATAAGCGGGAAGAAAACTATAAGCGAGCTTTTAAAAGAGCGGTAAAGCACCATCAGAACAAGAAAAACTGTCGTGAAGGCAAAAAGAACAGCCAGCGGAACATGGTGATCGATAACGTTTTTGATCTCCGAAAGCAGCATATACGATCCAAGGACCTTGTAGTCGCCCTTTTCTCCGTGTACCGTGCCGAACTCTTTGCGGATCGTTATGACATCGTTTATGTCGGACTTGTTCCCGCCCAGCGCAAGCATGATGAAGCGGTCTGAGCTGCCGTCCTTGAGCGAAAGCTTGTCGGTGATCCATTCCGGCAGCCTCTCCTTATCCATCGGTTCGGTGATCTCGAGATATTTTTTGAATTCGTTGTTGTATTTTTCAACCGTTTTTTCATCAAACAGGTTGATTTTACGCTCGATAAGACGCTTGATCGTCGCGATAATCTTGAGCTTTTCCTCCTGTTTTTCCGGCAGGAAGCTGTAAATCGAGAGAAAATCCTTGAGTTCTATCGTATTTTTCTTTTCGGCCGCGATCTTTGCCAAAGCTCTGGTCGCATCCTCCGTTTCTGCTGCCGAGCCTGTCACGATAAATGACGGAAGTCCTGTTGAGATGGAGTCGGTTTTCTCCCTTTTGATAGCCTTTATATACTGGTTGGTAATATTTTTTTCATCATTTTTACCGGGGAAACTGAGATTGTCGAAGTTGTACTCGATCGTAGCAAAATAGACTGATGCAAGCGCGACAAGGGTCAAAACCGCGAAAAATGCAACGACGACACCTGACCTTTTTGAAAAGAGACCATAGATCTTTGCAAGAAAATCCGTTGTCCTGACATTGACCTTCAAAGGCGAAAACCTGTCGAAAAAGAGGACGACTGTCGGGAAAAAGAGGGCGATCGCCAGAAATGAGGTCGAAACACCTATTGCCGCAGCCAGACCGAAATCGGAAAAGCCCTTGAAATCGATCAGGATCAGTGAAAAAAATGCGGCAACCGTCGTGATCGCGCCGCTGAAAATCGCAGGAAGGTTTCTCGTAGAAGAGCTCTTCAACGCCTCGACACAGTTGTCGTTTTTAAGCCTCTCCTCGCTGTACCGCCCTAGCAGATGGATACTGAAATCGATACCCAGACCATAGAGGACCGTGAAGGAAAAAGCTGAGATAATGTTAAATCCGCCGATAAAAAACTGCATCGCCGAAATCGCCGTAAGAACACCTACAGAGAGAGGCAAAAATACGACAAAGAGTGCGCGGATCGAACGGAAATAGAAAATTATAGTCAATGAAAGCAATATGATACAGATCGTAAGAGTCGAAAAGACGTCGTTGTATATCGCGTTCATTTCGCGCAGCTTGTTTCTGTAAAGTCCGCCGGCATCGACCTCGACTCCGAGTTTTTCCGGCTTGACGACATCGATAGCCGCCTCAAGCATCTCGACGATCTTTTTTGTATCGTTGATGTTTGTCTCTCCGCCGGCAGGACGGACCTTCATAACGACAAAAGTCCCCTGCTCCGCCTCGTAAAATTTGGACATTTTGTAGCGCTCACGGTAGCCCTCCGCCTGCTTCAGGACTTCATCCATCCTGGCAACGAGCTCGTCGCCTTCGCCGTCAGCCTTTTTCTCCTCCAGCCCCTCTTCCAGGGCAAGCTCAGCCTCGACACGCTTACGGATCTGCCCCTGGATCTCGGATTTTATCTTCTCAAGTTCGTCTGTTGAGGCAAAAAGCAGAGCGTTTTGCTCCAGGTATTCGATATCACGGTCGAATTCGACAAAACGGACAAGCGGGTCGTCCTTTATCCTCTCTCTTATCTGCCTGAGAGCCTCTATGTTGTTTTCACGGTTCGGAGACTTTGCAACGACCAGGACCGTTGAATAGCTGCCGACGATCTCTTCCATCTTCTCAAGCTCGACAACTGTCGGGTTCGATCCCTCGAAAAGTGCCCTCAGGTCGGTATCGATCTTCAGATTGTGTTTGAGATAGAGCAGTTCAAGTACCAGGATCAAGAGAAGCAAAGCAACTGTAAAGAGTGTATATTTTGCAGAGAAGTCTATGAATTTAATGTAGAATTTTTTCATTTATCTGTTTTTGCCGTAAAGGGCGAGCTCAACGGCATCGGTAGAATCCTTCAAGCCGTTCAAATATTTTTTTACCTTACGCATCGCCATGTCGCGCTTGAGCGAACTCACCTTGTCGATAAAAAGCCTGCCTTCGAGGTGGTCGAATTCGTGCTGGATAGCAACAGCGGCAAGCCCCTCCTCTTCGATTGTGTGTTCTTTGCCCTCGACATCAAAATATTTGCAGACGACCCGCTCGGCACGTTCGACATCTGCCGTAAAATTCGGAATGCTGAGACAGCCTTCGCTGCGTTTTTCAACACCGAAGCGTGAAACTATCTCCGGGTTGACAAATGTAACCGAACGAAACTCTATTTTTGACGGCTTACGACCCTCACTTTCAGCTTTTGTATAATCTATATACCCGAAATCAATAACAAAAATTCTCAACGAAAGTCCGATCTGAGGCGCCGCCAGACCGACACCGTCAGCCGCCTTCATCGTCTCAGCCATATCCTCGGAAAGCTTTTTCAGCTCATCGTTGAACTCGGTCACAGGCTTTGCGACTTCACGCAGGACCTTCTCGCCGACAGTCGATATTCTAAGAAGTGCCATTTTGCCTCACACGTTGAATCTGAAGTTGATAATGTCGCCGTCACGCACAACATACTCCTTGCCCTCAAGCCGGTAGGCAGCCGCTTTTTTGCACTCTGCCTCGCTTCCGTACTTGATGAAATCGTCAAAGTGAATGACCTCGGCACGAATAAACCCGCGCTGGATATCGGAGTGGATCTTGCCGGCTGCAAGCAGTGCCGGAGTACCGTTCTTGATCGGCCACGCACGGACCTCGTCGCTTCCGGCTGTCAAAAACGAGATAAGTCCTAGAGAGTTGTAGGCACTTTTGATAAAGCGGACGCCTGCGCTCTCCGAAAGACCGTAATCCTTCAAAAATTCTGCCTGTTCCTCTGGAGAAAGCTCGGAAAGTTCGACTTCAAGCGGTGCGCTGACACAGAAATACGAAATATTGTCGGCTTCCAGCAGCTTTTTGAAATCGCCGGAGATCTCCTGTACACCCTCCGGCTGATTGACAAGAACAATGATCTTCTTCATCGAAAGGAAGTTGTAATTTTCAATGAGTTCGCTCTCCTCTGGAGTTACAGCCGAACCTTTCGGGAACTCGCCGTTTTCGAAAATATCGCGCAGTCTCTGAAGGACTTTGAGTTCCGGCGGATTCTTTTTTTCCTTCTGTTCACGCTCCAAACGCCTCTCGACAACAACAAAATCTGTCAGGATCAGATCCTCCTTCAGACGCTGATACTCGCCCATCGGATCCACTTTGTCTGCCGTCATCAGCGATTCGAAGTTGCGGACAGTCAGTATCAGAAGATCGCTTTTCTGGATCAGATTCTTGACCTTCGGCGCAATTGCCGACTCCTTTGCCGGAGGAACAGTGTAGTCGCTGAGAACAAATTCGCTGTAGGTTTTCTTCTTCGGAGAGTAGATCTCTGCGAGCCTGTCGATCCTCTCGTCGGGAACCTTTATCGTTCCGACAGTCTCCTCCTTCTTGCCGCTTTCGATGCCTGTAAGTGCTTGAAAAACCGTGCTTTTGCCTGAAAATGGCAAACCAATCAATGAAGCTTTCATTGTATTTGACTCCCTAATTATTACCTTACAAAGTAAGATATCGTAAGAACTCTGCCCTCCTGCTTGACAGGAATAAAAGATATCTTGTCGCCGCTGTTCATGAGCATAAGCGGTGTAAACTTCTTGTTTTCTTCGTCTGTTTCATCAATTTTGTTATCTCTTTTTGCAAAAACATACTCAATGCGGAATCTGCCTGAAAGCCTGGTGAAGTCACCTGTTTTCGCCTTCTGCTGAATCTTCACAGTAATTGTCAGTCTGCCGGTTTCATGCTCAAGCTCGACCTTTTCTACGACAGCCTGAACAAGCTCGTCCTTTGAGAATTTAGAATCATCGGCACTCTTTTTTATGAACAGCGCAGAATTTTCGTTGAGCGAGGAGCGCTTCAAATCGTCAAAACCGAGATCGACATCCTTGATATATTCAAAAAGCGTATCGATCCTGGCCTGAGGGAAAAAAAGACGTCTGCCTCTTATTTCGACATGCGAATTTTCGAACATCAAGTTGATCTTGTCGCGGATTTCACGAAGCTTTTTTCCGTCAATGTTCTTTTCGATCGAGACAAATACACCTCCGTTTTTCTCTTCCCAGGACTGTGCCAGCATCGGCAGCCACTCGGAGTCGACGCTCTTTATAACCAAAGGAAGCGCGGAGAGAGAAAAGCTCAGCGTCAAAAATATTGCAAGCGCGATGACTTTGCTAAAGAAACTATTTGTATTTATTACGTTTTTTACCATTCTTTTGCTCTGTTGCAGATGCTGTCTCAGCAGGAAATACCGTCAATTGCGGACGTTTTTTATAAATATAGATAAATGTAAAAATCCCGAATAAAATAAACGGCATACTCAGATACTGCCCCATCGTGAGGCCCTCGTCGAGCGCCTGGTACTCCTTGACGAATTCGATGAAAAACCTGAAAGTAAAGTAGAGCACCATAAAAATTCCGGTAAAAATACCCGGGAAATGGAGGTTTTTACGCTTCAGGATCTCCGAAACGACCAGCATTATTATGAGAATAGTAAGTCCGCCGATCGCCTCATAAATCTGCGAAGGATGACGTACCGGCCAGTACTGGATCAGGCACTCCATCTTCGAAATGTCACAGAAGCCTGACGCCGCGTTGCGGGCAAGAGCCAGATCGTCAGGGAATCTCAGGAACTTGAAACCCCACGGAACAGTGGTGATCCTGCCGACGATCTCGCTGTTGAAGAGGTTTCCGACTCTTACAAGCGTGGCTCCGACAGCAGCCGCAAAGACAACTCCGTCGCCGAGCTCGTAAAATTTCATCCTGTATCTTTTCACAAAGATCCCGACAACTGCGATAATCCCGATCGTAGCTCCGTGGCTTGCTACTCCGCCCTTGTAAACCTTCAATATCTCCAGAGGGTGGCTAAGGTAGTATCCAGGTTCGTAGAAGAGGCAGTGGACAAGTCTAGCTCCGACTACGAGTCCAACGACGACCCACAGCAAAAAGTCATCAACGATCTTGTCCGGAAAGCCGTAAATCCGCCACTGACGACGGGTAAGATAGAAACCTATCAGAACTGTCGCGGCAAACAGGATGCCGTAGTAACGAAGCTGCAGCGGACCGATCAGAGCGATCAGCGGATCCGGATTCCAAATTATACCATTTCCCATTTTAAACTCAGTTTAGTTGAAAGGTTCGACGTTAAAAAGAAGCTGCGCTTTGATTTTTGCATTTAAAACTCCTTTGGGAGCAAATGCCTGCGGATAGAAGATGTAGTAACTCTTCAGACCGAGCTGGAAATCAAGGTGTTTGATCGATTTCTGAAGCAGATCCTTTCCGTCGTATGTATAGAGAAGATCCATGACCTGACCGTTTTCAAGCGAAGTCGTGTGGAAAACACCGATAAAGTATTTTGCCTTTATTTCGGGATCTTCACTGTAATAATCCTCCTTCTTTCCGTCGACATCGACTCCGGCATAGGAACAGTTCTGTTTTGCTTCGTCTCCGGTAGAGGTGCACGGAGAGCCGTCGTTGTTGAAAAGCGCGATCGGCTGAGCGTAGAGCTCGGCACGGAGGATGAAGGCATCGCTGACTTCAGCGTCGACCTGGCTGTCGATCGTGAAAGAGATGTTGTTCAAAGTAGCAGAATAGATCTTGTCGAGATAACCTTTGTACTTTTTAAGCTCTTTCTGCTCGCCCATCATGATTTTGATCGCATCGTTGTCATAGCGTACCTCGATCGAAAGACACGAGCTGCGGAATTCATCGTAGGAGCTCTCCTCGTAATATCCGCTCTTCTCGAACTCGGCAAGCGACATCGAGCATCTTTTGATTTCAGCCTGCTGTTCAGCTTCATCCTTCTTGCAGAAATCGGCGATGTTGTTGATATCGAGCCTTACACCAGTCTCGAATGTGGAAAAATCGCCCTCTTTGGGAACGAAATCGCATATCGAATATGTGTAGTCAAGCGAGTCGCTGATGAACATTCCGTTTTCAGCGGCGATCTCGAAACTCAGGGTCTTGACGATCCTCTCTCCTTTGAGAAGCTCCAGGATCTCGTCGCTGGTAAACTCAGGATATCCGGTGATCGCAGCTCCTTCCTGAACAAGCTTGTCGGCAACCTTCCTGACCTCTTTATTGAAGATATTGTCCATCGCCCGCATTCCTGAATCGATGTTGATGGAATAGGTCGAAGGACTAGCTTCGCTATCCTTGTCGAACGGATAATCGATGGCAATAGGAATCAGCATGAACTCAGAACATGAAACAAGTGTGGCCAATGCAAAAAGCAAGAGTGCCGACTTGATGATTTTGTCAGTGATTTTCATTTTGATCTCCATTTTTTAACAGATAGTTCTCTATAAATTCATCTAAAATTGCTTCACCGTTTAAAACAGCATCCGTGTTTCCGGTCTCGAAATCAGTGCGGTGATCCTTGACCATTTTGTAGGGCGCCAGAACATAGCTGCGGATCTGGCTGCCGAAATCGATCCCCATCTTCTGCTTCTCAGCCTCGGAAGACTCCTCGCGCTTTTTCTGAAGCTCAAGTTCGTAAAGCTTCGATTTAAGGATCTTCATCGCCGTAGCCCTGTTCATGTGCTGGCTCCTGTCGTTCTGGCACTGGACAACGATACCGGTCGGAAGGTGTGTGATGCGGATTGCCGAATCCGTCTTGTTTACGTGCTGGCCACCTGCGCCGCCGGATCTGTAAGTATCTATCTTCAGATCTTTTTCATCGATCTCTATCTCGATCGAATCATCGATTTCCGGTGTAACAAAGACACTCGCAAATGACGTGTGGCGCCTCTTGTTGGCATCGAACGGGCTGATCCTGACAAGTCTGTGGACCCCCGTTTCAGCCTTAAGATAGCCGTATGCAAAGTCTCCTGACGCAATGAATGTTACATTTTTTATCGCCGTTGCGTCATCGCCTGTGACCTTGTCAACGACCTCGACAGAGTAACCGCGCCTCTCGCACCAGCGGGTGTACATCCGCCAGAGCATTACCGCCCAGTCCTGCGACTCGCGCCCGCCGGCACCGGCATTAATGCTGATGATGGCGTTGAGAGGATCGGTCTTGCCGCCGAGCATTTTGCGGAACTCCATCTCGTTGAGGATCTTGTCGATCTCGCTTAAAAGTTTTTCGGCCTCTGCCGCCAGAGAGTCATCACTCTCAGAATCAGCAAGTGACTCCAGAAGTTCGTCCGCAGCCGCAAGCTCGTCGATCTTTTCCTCGAGTCCGCCGAAAAGCGAAATATCATTTTCAAGAAGACGTTTTTCCTTATTCAGGTTTGCCATTTTTGCAGTATCCGACCAGAGTTCCGGCGAATTGACCTGGGCATTGAGCTCTTCAAGCCTCGACCTCTTTTCAACAATGGAAAACGAGCGCCGAAGAAGCTCCGACCTCTCTTTCAATTCTAAAAGTTTAGAGTGAATTTCCTTTGAACTTACAGGCACTTACCTCTCCCAATTCAAATTATTCACGTTTATTTTTGCACCGTATTCGGACATCATGCCGTTTTGGTATTCATCCCACTTTTCTCCGCCACGCCGGGCAATAAGCTCCTCGACGATCAGCGGTCCCGCGAGATTCAGGCTCAGATGTCTTTTGTAGGCAAAACCCGCTATTTCGATTATCGTGTAAAAGTTATCACTGTCAAGGTAGGGACCAAGTATTTCTCCCGGCAGACCGGCCATCACATCAGCCTTCCACGGCTCGTGCATCACATCGGGACTGAAGAGCTCCCATTCGCCGTTGTCACGCGCAAGTCTGTCGACCTCGGAAAACCTCGCCGACATCATACGGATGCTGTTTCCCTCTTCACGCAGCTGGGCAGCAAGTTCATCCGCCCGTTTTTTGCTTGAAACCTTGACGGCATAAAGCCTGTAGAGCTTGTCGCGCAAAAACTTGTCCTTGTTGTCGACATAGTAGGAACGGATCGCCTCGTCATCGATCTTGTAGAGCTCCTCCTTCAGCTTTTTTTCCATATATTCGACAACAGTCTTGCGCTTGTAGTTTTCAATTTTCTGCCATATTTCCGGGATGTTGTCGACACCCTCGTTTTTTCCTTTGTCGTACAGCAGCTGACCTGTCAGCTCGATAAAAAGGTAATTTTTGCGCATCTCGAGAGAGTCTGGAAGGTTGTTCTGCCTGAGCCAGAGATTGTATTTCAGCTTGAAATCGGGCACCGATACGACCTCGCCTTTAAAAATATAGACAACATCGTCCTTTTTTATCTCGTTGCATGAAAGAGATAAAACAAGAATAAAAATGGTGCACCAGAATCTGTACATTCAGCCGACCTAACCGCCGTTTACCGGAGAAAAAATATCGACCGAATCGCCGTCGGCTACCGGTTCGTTTTCGCGCTCGGAACGCGGTACGATCCTGCCGTTTTTTACGACTGCGACCCGCTCCGGTTTAACATCCAAAACCGAAAGAAGAGCGCCGAGAGTCGCAACATCGAGCTCTTTTTCATCGCCGTTTACCTTGATTTTAACCATTTCAGTCTCCGCTTATTTTGTATCCAGCCTTTCTGACCGCACCGAAGACAAGCTGCTGGACAGCCTTCATTTCATCGCTCGTCAAAGTTCTGTCATGTGCGTTCAAAACAACTCTGAAGGTGACGCTGATAAAGCCCTCTGGAATCGGTGTCCCTTTGAAGCGGTCAACGACCTTCGTCTCCATGAATATCTTTGGATCGACAGCTTTCTTAATAATTCCGAGAAGTTGAGCGACTTCTGTCTTCTCCGGGATAATCGCTGTAACATCAAATCCCGTTGAGGGGAACTTGAGAAGCGGAGTGAACTTCACGCCCTTTTCCGGCTGAGCAAAGAGAAGTTCCTGCTCGAACTCCATGTAGACGACAGGAGTGTGGATATCGCATTTTTTAAGGACTGCAGGGTGGACCTCGCCGAAGATACCGACGACATCCTTGCCGATAAGCATCGCCGCCGATTTGTTCGGGTGAAGTATCTCCTCTCCGCAGAGAGTGTTGTCCTTAAGCCTTTCGAAGCGCGGCTGCGGAGTCGCAAGCTCCTTTGCTATCGAAACAGCAATTTCTTTAGCAAAATCAAAAGTTTCACGTCTTCCTACAGCAATGATCCCCAACCTCTTCTTCTCTCCGTCGGCAGAGAAGACCCTGCCGAATTCAAAAAGGGTGAACTGTTTGAAATTCTTAATATTTTCATGGACATTACGGATCAAGCCCTGGAAAAGCGAATATCTCAGATAGGGCGTGTCTCTGTCGGCGACAGTCTCAACAAGCTTCTCCTTCGGGAAGGGGACCGTGTCAAGGTCGTCGTTGCCGTAGAAAATGTAGTTCATGACTTCGTTTGCCGAGAAGCCCTTTACCATCAAGTCTCTGATCTTACGGGACTTTTCAAGGTCGATATTCCGTGCCGGACGAATCATTCCGAAGTTCGGGTTTTCAGGTTTGATGTTGTTGAAACCGTAAAGTCTGCCGACCTCTTCCACGATATCCTCTGCAATCGAGACATCCTTGCTTCTTCTGTGCACCGGAACTTCGATCGTGAGTTTTCCGCCTTCGTTCTTGATGCCGAAATCGAGGTAGGTAAGCATCGAAACGATTTTTTCGTCGCTGAGATCTGCAGCGGGAATGCCGAGAAGCGAACGGATCCTGTCAGTTGTGATGACGATGTTTCCTTTGAAGCCGTAGCCCTCGCTGTTGTCTGCCGTTGCAAGTTCTGATGTGACGATCGCGCCCGGAATTATCTCTTTGATGAGAGTGACTGTCCTCTCCATCGCAAGGTAGCAGTTCTCGACCCAGAGCGATTTTTCGTATCTGTTGACCGCATCGGTCCTGAGGTCGAGCCTGTTGGCTGTCCTTCTGACACTTGCCGGAGCAAAGAGCGCCGATTCGATGAAAATTTCAGTCGTATCATCCTTGATTTCGCTGTTGAGACCGCCCATGACGCCTGCGATCGCAAGACTTCTCGACTCGTCGGCGATCACGGCATCCGTTGACTTCAAAACACGCGAAACGTTATCCAGAGTTACAAACGGTTCGCCCTCGAAGGCGTCGCGGATCACGATTTTGTTGCCGGTGATATCACGTCTGTCGAAGGTATGGAGCGGATGACCGACTTCGTACATGACATAGTTCGAAATATCGACGATGTTGTTGATCGGCCGCAAACCGACATTTTCAAGCCTTTTGCGCATCCACTCGGGAGACGGAGCGGTCTTAAGATTGCTGACCTTAAGTCCGAGATAGTGCAGGCAGCGCGGAGTCTTAATCTCGATCTCAAACTTTTCATCGACCTTGTCCGCCTTGATCCCGTGATAGGTCAGCTCGCGTTTCCACGGAAGCTCGAAAATTGCGCGAAGCTCCCTTGCAATACCGTAATGACCCCAGAGATCAGGTCTGTGGTTGATGGTTTTGTTCTCGATTTCGATGACAAAATCCTGACGGTCGAAAATCTCTCCAAGCTTTACGCCGATCTTTGTGTCCGCCGGAAGAACCATGATCCCGGCATGGTCGTCGCTGAGTCCGAGCTCATCCTCGGCACAGATCATTCCGCAGCTCTCGACACCTCTGATTTTTGCAGGCTTTATCTCAAAATTACCAGGCAAAACCGTTCCGAGCGGAGCAAATGCTACGATCTGACCCTCTGCGATGTTAGGCGCACCGCAGACGACCGTCTGTTCGCCCTTTCCGTCAAAAATCGTCGCAAGGTGCAGGTGGTCGGAATTCGGATGTTCGACAACTTTAACGACCTTGGCAGTCACAACCTGATTAAAATGAGGAAAAACTTTAACAAAATCCTCAACTTCTGCAGATTTCATCGTCAGCTGGCGAGCGACCTCCTCAGGTTCGATATTCGAAAGATCAACGTAATCATTAAGCCAATCTAAAGACAGTTTCATAAAATCCCCCTATTAATGTTTTACACAAAATTGTATTGTTATAGTCAACCGGCTTTGAAATGCAAAAAGAGAACGAAAAAAAACGCACCTATTTTTCCGGCGCCAGCTTTGCCAGAATCGCCCTGCAGCCAGCCGAAACATCCTGCCAGGTCGCCTCGAAGTCTCCAGTGTACCACGGATCGGAGACATCGCGCCCGAAACCGGCGAGATCCAGAAGCCGGACGATCCTGCCGTCAGGGTCGCCGCCGCTGATCCGCTTCATGTTGCGGATATTCGCTTCGTCCATCCCGACCAGAAGGTCGAACCGTGAATAATCCGAAGAGTCCATCTGCCTAGCCCTCTTGCCTTCGCATGAAATTCCGTGTTCCGCAAGCTTGCGTCTGGCAGGCGGATAGACTGGGTTTCCTATCTCCTCCGTGCTTGTCGCGGCAGATTCGACAAGGAAGCGATCCGACAAACCCGCCTTCGCGACCAGCTCCTTCATCACAAATTCGGCCATCGGACTACGGCAGATATTGCCGTGACAGACAAAAAGTATCTTGAATTTCTCCATTTTTAACCCTGACAAATTATTAAAATTGAAATTGATTTCCGGTTGCCTATAATATCGCCCGCGTGGGGCAATAGCTCAGTTGGGAGAGCGCGTGCTTCGCATGTACGAGGTCGCCGGTTCGATTCCGGTTTGCTCCACCACTTCTATTTCGGCAAATTCTTGAACATCTCCTGAATTGATCCGACGGATCCAAGGATCCCGCTCGCTTCGTACGGCATGTAGACGATCTTGTTCTCCTTGCCGGATGTCATTGCAGTGAGCGCCTCGATATATTTGAGCGCGATCTGGTACTGTGCCGGATCCATTTTTGTATCCTTGATCGCCTCAGCGACAAGTCTGACAGACTCCGCTTCGGCGTTAGCGACCTTGATCTTAGCCTCTGCGATACCCTCTGCCTCAAGGATCCTGGATGCTCTCATACCCTCGGCGAAGTTGATATTCTTCTGTTTTTCACCCTCTGATTCAAGGATCTTGGACTGCTTGTCCGCCTCGGCGGTAAGGATCGCGGCTCTCTTGTCGCGCTCAGCACGCATCTGCTTCTCCATCGCGTTTTTGATATCCTGCGGCGGGTTGATGTCCTGAATTTCGACACGCGTGACCTTTACACCCCACTTGTCGGTCGCATCGTCAAGAATTTCCGTCATCTGCTTGTTGATGCTGTCACGGCTTGAAAGCGTATGGTCGAGATCCATGTTTCCGATGATGTTTCTGAGCGTTGTCTTGGCAAGCTTTTCAATTGCATCGGAGAGGCTCGAAATTTCATACATCGCCTTGAAGGGATCCGTAATCTGATAGTAAAGGATCGCGTCGATCTCGATCACGACGTTATCCTTGGTGATAACATTCTGCTTCGGGAAGTCATGGACCGTTTCGCGGAGGTCGATCTTGTCGACAGCCAGACTCATTGCGATCTTGCGCCCGTCGTAAAGCTGCTTCTGGACTCTCGTCTCCATCTTGCGGGGCTCATCCAGGATCGGGATTATGATATTGAAGCCGCTCTGGAGAGTCTTGTGGTACTTTCCGAGGCGCTCGATGATCATAACCTTAGCCTGCGGAACGATTTTTACACCCTTGCGAATGATAACTATCGCAAGAACGACAAGAAATCCGATAAACACGTAAGTAAATCCACTCATGACAACCTCCTGATTCAGCTATGTTTTTTTACTAAGAGCTTTGCGCCCTCGACCTTTATTACTTCAACTGTCTCGCCCTCTTTGACCGGTTCGCTGCCCTCTTCGACATGCGCCGTCCAGAGCTCGCTCCCGAGCTTCACCCTGCCCGGTTCATCGGCAGAAATCGCCGAAATCACCTTGCATTTCCTGCCTATCATTGCATCTACGTTTGATGTCTTGTTCTCCGAGGATTTGGTGAGATAGCGGAGGACAATGGGTCTGAAGAAAAACCAAAATACAATAGAAACAACGACAAATACAAGCACTTGCATCAGCAGATTGAATTCGCCGTAGTAGGCAGTCATAAAGCTGGCGAAGGCCCCTATTCCGAATATCGCCAGATAAAAACCGGGCACGAACATTTCGGCGATAAAGCAGAAAACCGAAACGATGAGCCACACATTCCACGCCTCGAAAGCAAAATCCTCCATTTCACACCTCACTCAAGAGTTGTAATCACAACATTTACCAACGGTTTTGTGTCGGTAATATCCTTCAAATACCTTCTGACCAGGATCCTGAGATCCTCCTCGACCTCTTCCCAAGCAGGTTCGTCCGGCAGGTCGTGCTTAAAATAATCATCAATAATATCGCGGACCTCTCTCTCGATCTTGTTAATTTTCGAGGCTCCTGCGATACCGACGGAGAGGATCTTCGGAGCAGAGAGAAGCGCATCGCCGAACATGTCGACAACGAGCATCACCGTCATAAAACCGGCTCTGGCTACCCGTTTGCGGTCGTGGATATTGTCAAAGTCGATAAAACCGACCTCGCCGTGCGAAACGATTTTTGTGCCTGCATCATAAGTGTGAACAATTGCCGGCATCCTGTCCTTGCGGATAGAGAGCATCTCGCCGTCGGAGATCACGACCGACGAGTAACCGTTCTGCTCGGCAAGCTCCGCGCTCAGCTCAAGAAAACGGCGGTGTCCGTGGACCGGAACGACAAAACGGGGGTTCACATCCTTGAAGGCCTGAACGATATCGTTCCTGAAAGCATGACCCGAAACATGGATCTTGTCGGTGTTTTCATAGTAGACCTTCGCGCCCTTCGCCACCAGATTGTCGATCATCCTCCCTATCGAAAGCTCGTTTCCCGGGATATTTTTCGAGCTGAAGAAAATGGTATCGCCGCTCCTCACGGAGACAGATTTCATCATATCCTGGCTCAACCTGCGCATGACGCTTCTCGGCTCGGCCTGGGAACCTGTAACGATCAGCGTTATCCTGTTTTCCGGAATGCGGTTGATTGCCGATTTATCCGTGATTATCGAAGGAGGAAGTCTGAGATGACCTAGCGCCGACGCGATCTGCATGTAAGAATTGACGCTCCTGCCCAAAAGACCGATCGTTCTCCCCTTCTGCTGCGAGATGTTGATGATATTGCTGATCCTTTCTGTATTGGAAGAAAAAGCCGTAGCAATTACACGGCCTTGCGCATTTTCGATAATCTCGGCTATATTGTCGAGGATCAGCTCTTCACCCTCGGAATATCCCGTTCTCTCTATGTTGGTGCTGTCGCTCAGGAGCACGTCGACATTTTCCGGAACCTTGCCTGAAAACGGCGAGCTTTCACCGTTTTCATATTTGAAATCACCGGTATGGACAATCGTAAAATCCCCGACCCGGATGATAAGAGCCTTCGCCTCCGGGATAGAGTGCGGCACGTCGATCATGTCGATACGGAAATCCCCGAGTGTTATCGTCGGAACGTTCCTGTAATCAAATGCCTTGATATTATTCTTGAATTTTGCATAAGTATTGATCCTCTCGTTAAGGACCATCATCGGGAACCTGGTCATATAAACCGGCACATCGAACTGCTGCAGAAGGTATGGTACCGCGCCGATATGGTCCTCGTGACCGTGAGTGATCACACAGCCCAGAAGCTCGATCCCGAGTTCGTCGATGATATCGAAATCGGGGATAAAGTAGTCATCCTCCATCAAATCGTCACTTCCGGGGAACCCCATTCCGCAGTCTATCATAACCGCCTGATCCCCGTACTTCACAAGCATACAGTTTTTGCCGATATCCCGTAGCCCTCCGAGCGGCAAAATTTCAACCGAACTGGTCATAAAACCCTCCTTAAAAAATTTACGGAAGTATACTTTTCAGGGAAATCTTGTCACGTTTAAAACGTTTCAGAAATATTTTTGAGCAGTCAACTTAGAAAAACAATTAAATCAGAGCCGCTGAGCAGCCGGAAGATGCCTTTTTTATACCTGAATGGTCGGCCGGAGAATCATCCGTGCCGGCATCGGAATCGTTATCAGTCGCAGGCGCACCTGAATCCGATGAAGAGTCACCGGAATCCCCTGAATCGGAAGAATCACCGGTGTCAGGAGCCGGATCACCTGTATCGGACATCGAATCGCCGGTGTCTGAAGCTGAATCACCGGTATCAGAAGCTGAATCGCCGGTGTCCGGTGCAGTATCGCCGCTATCTGACGTATCACCGGTATCGGAAGCGGTATCGCCTGTATCCGAAGCGGTATCGCCGCTGTCGCCGGAATCGCCTGAATCACCGGTATCCACAGGGTCTTCACCTTCGATAAACTTCCAGAATCCGCCCTCTATCCTGACACATGAGCCGCCCGCCACAGGAGTCGATGTGTAATCGTTTGCGATAGTGACCTCCACAAGCTTTGCGGAGAAGACGCCGTTTGTGTTGAGATCCTCGTCGACCTTCACGATTTTAAGCGTTCCGCTCTCCTGGAAATAGTCGGCAATCACGCCGTTTCCTGCACTGTTGATGTGATAAAGGCGCAGACATTGTGTGCATGTTTTGTAATTTTTGTTGATGTCGCTTCCGAGATCGTAGGTGCCGAGAGCCCGCCAGTCGCCGTCGGTGTAGAAGCCTATCGAGAACTCGCCGGATTCGCCGTCATTGAAGATCGCGCCGGTCACATCCGTAGTCTCAAGAATGTTGTCCCTCTCTTCGGAGAGCGCTATCCCGCTGACCGAAATGCCGGTGCAGCCGTCAGTATCTCCACTGTCTGAGGTATCGCCGCTGTCGCCGGAATCTCCGGTATCTGAAGTATCGCCGGAATCTCCGCTGTCACCAGGATCAACGATCGTTCCGCCACAGTTCGCCTGAGATACGTTCCTGCCGGCCATTTTCAGCGCTCTTTTGACAGCTTCACAGGCGTTCAGTCTGCCGTAGCCGTAGTAGTTGTTGAAGTTGTTCGTATACTCCACATCACCTACCCTGTCACTGGTATCCTTAAAGATGTCATATACCTGATCCCGCGTAAGGTCAGGGTTTGCATACAAAACAAGCCCGGCGATCCCCGCCGCAAGCGGACAAGCCGAAGATGTTCCGCTGAAATCGTTGGTATAGTTACCCTTTGAATCGCCCAGAGAGGACTTTCCGCTGTTGTAGCCGTCTTTTCCGGAATTGTCTGTCGTCCAGATCCCGTCATACTGCTTTGTGTAGTTTTGGTTGTAGTCGCTGCTCGGAGCCATGAAATCGAGCGATGTTCCGAAGTCAGAGTAGATACAGCGCTTTCCGTCGGCGCGCGTCGCTCCGATGGCAAAGACATTGGCGTTGCTTGCAAAACCGTCAGTCTCTATCGATTCATTGCCGTTGCCGGCGGCAAAAGTGATGATGATCCCCTTGCCGTTCCTGCCCTCCGACGAAGTAAGTCTGGCGATCATATTTTTGAGAGTCGATCCCATCGGATAGGAACCGCCTTTATCTTCCGGCCCCCAGCTGTTGGAGATGATGTCGGCACCGTTGTCCGCCGCAAACTCAAAGGCGTCGATACCCATCGAATCGAGATCATCGTTGTAAAAATCCAGACGGATCGGGATTATCTTGCAGTTCGGGCAGGCACCGGCGACTCCCTTGCCGTTGTCCGCTTTGGCTGCTGCGACACCTGCGCACGCCGTTCCGTGCTTATCCTGGTGGCTCGCAACATAGCTCGGATTGCTGTCGTTACCGCAGAAGTCGTAACCGCTCAGGAACTGACCGTTCAGATCCTCATGGCTGAGGTCGAAACCGTCGTCCGGGATAGCGATCTTTATTCCGGTACCGCCGATATCGCCTTTGAAAACCTTAAGCATCTCCCATGCCTCCGCGACGTGAGCGTGATCCGAACCGGTAAGGCTGCTGCCGCCGCTATTCTGAAGATGCCACTGTTTCGGAAAAAGCGTATCGTTCGGTGTATACGAACGAAGCCTCAGCGGCAGGAAGAAGCTCGGTTCCGCGTTCTCAGCCCAGCCCTTTTCAACGATCTCGGCAGACATTTTGACCGGGTTTTCAGCTCCCGTCGAAGCGAGCACCCAGCCGTCGGTATACTTATACTTCTTGATGAAATTCAGCCCGTGCTTTTCACACCACCTCTTTGCCTCGTCATCGGAAAGCTCCGGAAGCTGGACGTAAATATTACCGCTGATATTGACCTTTGTTCCGTCAGCCCTGCGGTAAGCCGGAAAGAGGACTCCGTTTTTCGCAAGAAGCGGCTTGGTGGCAGCGTCGACATCCTCGAGAATAAAAATCCCCATCTTCGACTGCCTGATCCTGACGGCGGAAGGGATCTCGAAAGTCGTCTTCACAGCCGCATGTTTTATGAAGGTATAGCTCGAGAAATCCTCGGAAAGCTCGACCTTTTTGCCTTCGTAATAGTAATAGAGCGTCTCGCCGAACGCCAGGAAGGGCGAAAAAATCAAAAACAGAAAAAGAAACCTCATAGTAATCACCCGTTATAAAAAAACATTAAACAGCAGCACAAGCATAACGATATATTGTAGTCAAAGGTCCAGGAATTAAAAATGATATGAAGAACAAAGCCTCAACTACTCGATTTTATTGGCTTTATTCTCCTCGAGCTCTTTGAACTTCCCGCGCATGGTAGGATTGTTGCGTGTAAGCTTTTTGATTGTCAGATCCTCGGCCTTTGAATTGGCAAGCCTGAGGTTGTTGACGGACGAAAGAAGCGCATCCTTTGTTTTCTGAAGGTGCGTGATCGTCTTATCTATTTCATCTATCGCAGTACGGAATTTGTCGCTCGCAAGCTGGTAGTTGCGTGAAAATTTATCCTTGAACTCCATAAGCTCGTTCTCGAAGTTGGTGATATCAAGGTTTTGAGCCCTGATCTGCGCAAGCTCTCTTCTCGCCTCAACAGTTTTCAACGCAGAATTCCTCAAAATCGTGATAAGCGGAACAAAAAACTGAGGCCGTATGACGTACATCTTTTCATATCTGAAGGAGACATCGACGATTCCTGAGTTGTAAAGCTCGCTCTCGGACTCCAGCATAGTGACAAGAACAGCATATTCGCACCCCTTCTGGCGGCGGTCCTTGTCAAGCTCCTTGAAGAAGTCTTCATTCTTATGCTTGGTTGCCGTCGTATCCATCTCGTTTTTCATCTCGAACATGATAGAGATGATTTCGACCCCTTCCGGCGTTGTCTCCCGGTATATAAAATCACCCTTGCTGCCGCCTGTTGCGTCGTTATCCTTTCCGAAGCAGACATTCTGAGGCAGATGGGGACGAAGCAGCATCTCAAATTCATCTCGGCAGTGCTGTTCGAGAGTCTCGCCTACCATCTTTGTCGAGAGGCTTTTTTTGAAGCTCTTGAGCTCCTTGATCTCTTCGTTAAGAAGCTCGATCTGACGTCTGTGATAATCCTTGAGCTCCTGTTCACGCTGCCCGCTGCTGTCCCTTTCATGCTGCAAATCAGACCGGAGCCTGACGATCTCGAGCTCTTTTTTCTGAGAAGCGATCGTCACCTCGGTCGCGATCTTACTGCGCTCTTCGTTCAAAAGATTACGCAGTATAGTTATTTCATTATCTTTTTTTACCAATTCAACATCGTTTTTTGCCTTCAGCGAATTTTCAAGAGACCTAGCCTCCTCCTTCAGACGCGCGATCTCCTCCTGCTTTTCGGCAATTTCACGGTCTTTCTTCTTTTCTACATCCGAAACCGCAATTTTTACGGCACTCTCCCTCTCATGCAGAAAAGCCGACTCCCGCGCCTTTATCTCCCGCTCGAACTGACCGTCCCGGACCTGCTTTAATATTGCCGCGAATCCAGCCTCATCGACCTGAAAAACAGAACCGCAATGCGGACATTTAATCTCATTCATATCGCCTCCTGATCAAACTTTTTAAAGACAAACGGCGCAGTAACACCAAATGAAGCAGCCATTACTACACATGAAATCAAGCCGAAACGCAAAAAAACACTCATCTCTGAAAAGAGCCTTGCGCACATACAACTTGTAACAACAGCAGTTGCCAGACCTAGGCTCCAAACAGGTACAAGTCGCGTAACGGACTGGAATCTGTCAATATATTTCATTCTGCATGCGCTTATAATATTCAAAACCGAAGAAATAAAAATACCGATGCTTGATGCCAGAGTTACCCCGAAAAGCCCTAGTTTGCGGTAGAGTAAAAATGAAAAAAGGATATTGAAAAGAATACCGGAAACAGTATTTATCATCGGACTCTTCGTATTCCCATAGGCATAGTGAAGCTGACTCAGCATACTGTTTATGACAAACGGCACAAACAAGAATGCGTAACCTGCCAAAGCCTTTGATGTTTTTAGGGTCGCTGCCCTGTCAAAAGCCCCGCGTTCAAAAACTATTGCTGCAATTTCGTTTGAAAAAAGAAACGAAATGACTGTTACAGGAATAAAAAAAGAGACCAATATCGAAATTGTACGAATCACTACCGCTGACGCCTCGCCCCTCCTGCCGTCTACAATTTTACCTGAGATTTCCGTGTAGATAACTGTACAGACAGCCATTATCAGAGAGGAAACAAAATTTGACAGTACAAAACCGTAATTCATCGCTGAAAAAGAACCTGGATCCATACCAGACACGATCATCTTGTTTACCTGCTGATTAACAAAAGTAAACATATAGCCGCCCAAGAGCGGAAGCACCATAAAAAGCAGCTTTTTCATATGCTGACTGAAATGAAAATCCTTCAGTTTAAACAGCTTGTCCTTATACGAAAAAAAACCCAGAAAGAGGAAGTTGAGGATCGAATAAACGAAAAAACCAAATACCAGAGTCTTAACACCAAAGGTATTACCAAGAACCAAAGAAAATCCTATAATTACAACACTTTGTATCAAACCTGTCATCTGTCCCGGAACAAATTTTTTATTTGCATTCAGAAGTGCGTGAAAAACCGACTGAAGCATAAATAAAATAGTCATAGGAGCAAAAATTCTAAGATAAAATGAAAGCCGTTCTGTCAGGTATGCTGAATAGGACGGAGCGATAATTCCGGCTATTAACGAAGAAAACAATACAACAAGCAAGGCAACCAAAGCAGTAAACACCGAAAAAAATCTGACAGAATCCGAAGTGAATTGCAGAGCTTCAGAATCACTCTGTTTTTTCACTTCCAGATAGACCGGAACGAATGCCGCAAGGATGACCTGTGAAATTATAAAGTTAATGTTGTTTAAGAATCTCTCTGCAAGAAAAAATAAGTCTGTATCGATATTTGCCCCGAAAACTCCGGCAACAACCACCTGCTTGGCAAAACCAAGGAGCTTTACAGCCAAAACGACGCCTGTTACCGAAAAAACCGACTTAAAAAGAATGCGGTGTTGTTTTATGTTAAAAAGCAGTTTTATTCTCCCAATACCCTTAAAAGTTCGTCTGTCAGGTGTTTAAAATCATATTTTTCAGCCACACTACGTATATGGTCGCCGGATATTGGAAATTTTTCAAGCTTTACTATAGCGTCTGCCAGCTCCTGCGGTGTTGAAAAGCATTTGGAAATACCGCATCGGTTATTTGCAATAACTGAATATTTTCCGTCCGTCCCGGCTATCGTCGGGTGGCCGCTCGCTATATACTCGAACATTTTATTCTGGCTGTCACCATACTTGTTAAGAAGGTAACTGCCTCTGCAGTGAAGTATGTTCAGATTACATTTGGACAATATGTAGGGAATATATTTTTTTTCGACATAGCCCTTGAACAGCACATTGGAATATCCTCTTTTTTTACAGACATCCTCCAGTTCAGGCAGGAGCTCACCTTTTCCATAAATCAAAAAACGATAATTTTTATACTCTGTACTGCGCAGGCATCCTATTGCATCCATCAAAAAGAGCAGCTGTTCCCGGATAACCAGTCCCAAAGATCCAGTGTAGATGATTTTAAATGTTTTCGGGTCATCCAAATCGCTGTCATCCAAACTGAAATGTTCTCTATTGTAGTCATAAGCCTCTAAATCTACTCCATTATTGATGAAACTGACTTTAGAACGAGGTATCGTCTGCTCCCACCCCCGTTCTACGATATAATCGTAAGCACCGCCCATTGTAAAAACAACAGAATCCGCATTTTTATATATCCACTTTTCAACTTTTCTCAGGAAAAAGACCGCAGGACTAAAAGGAGATGCAAGTTTGTACGCAACCAGCGATTCCGGCCAGAGATCCGCTATCTCAGCCACCGCTTTGGCATGATATTTTCTTGCAAGATGCACCCCGGCAGCACAGGACATCGGAGGAATAGAAGTTGCAACGACAGCATCCGGCTTTGCGAAGCCAGAACAGACCGAAGGAAGTTTCATTGCAAATTCAAACATATTAAAAATCCGGCTTAGCCCGTTTCCTTTATAACCGTGACACTTTACTAAAACATATGGTATCCCGTTATCCTCGATCTCCTTGTAGAGGGAACTGTCATCGACCAGATTTATATCCGAGTAGTGAACAGTACTTGCAGCAAAAATAGTTACAGAATGTCCCTTTTTTATAAGATATTTTGCAAAATTGGCAGCTCTAGTCAGCGGATAATATTTGGGAGGAACTGCATAGTGATTGATAAGCCAAATGTTCACTTTATTATCCCAGACAGCTCCATAGCTAAATACGCGGTACTATATCGCTTGATAAATCTTCGTAAAGCTCCAGAAGCTTTTTTTCTTCGCTCTGCCAATTGAATTCTGTCTCGACAGCGCGTCTGCCGTTTTCCCCCATGCTTTTTGCCTCCTCAGGGTTGTCAAGCAAATACTTTATTGCAGCAGATATGTCCCCTACATTTTCCGGATCGACACAAATTCCGCAATGCCAGCGTTCAACAATATCCCGCCAAACAGTAAAATCAGAACAGACAATCGGCAAACCGGCCATCATCTCTTCAAATATTTTAACTAATCCCAAGGTACCTTGTTTGTTAAACATATTTGCGTGATCTGTCGAAACGACAAGACCCACAGCTGAAGATACCAGAATTTTATAAACCTCATCCTGCGGCAGATAACCTTTATATGAAACCTTACTCCAGGCCGGAAGCTTTTTCAACTCGTCAATATAGTGATCCCAATCCTTTCCGCACATGACATATTGACAATCGGTAACATTCTCCAAAGCCTTTATTATTTTATCGTGGCACCACCTTTTATCTATTCCACCGATAAAGCATATTCTTTTGCCGTTCTTAACAACATCGTGCGGCAACGGCATTAAAATCGGATAGTTGGCAATAATAAATGTTTTAGGATTAATTTTTGCAAAGTAGTCACACTGGTAGTGAGGAGAGACGACGGCATCCAGTTTTTTGCATACATATCGTTGGTACAACCTGTAGGAGAAAGAAATAAGTTTACGCATTACTCCAGGAAGCCAGCCTTTCTCCAGGATTTGTCCGACAGTGTTTTCATGGCAGTCAAAAATCACCTTTTTACCACTCTTCTTCAGCTTTAAACCATAAGGCAGAAGCTCTGGATCATGAAAGTGGTATATATCACAGTCGAGCTCCAGAGCCTTTTTATAAACTCTCCTTGTACCTAACGTCATCCGTAAAAATCTTTTTTCAGGCATTTCGCCTGTCCCGACAATATGAACCCCCATCTTTTCGGTACTTTCACCGCGTTCTACAAGGTAGACATCGTATCCGGCTTTCGCAAGACTTGCACACTCCTTGCGGAATATCCTCAAATCCTCGGCTCTATGGGCACTTGTAATATGACAGACTTTAATCATTCTCTATTTGATCGAGTAATTTCCGGGCCTCCGTATGCAGCGCTTCATACTCTTCCTTAGAAACCCTTCCTTCTCTCAGCAAAAAATCACCGTAATCCTCAGAATGCAGACTTTCGTCTTTATCCTTAATATGTTTAAACCCTTTAAAAACAGTCCCGATGGTTCTAAAAAACAGCTTCAGATCATATCCGAATGTAATATTTTCTATGTACTTTAAATCCCAATTTAGTTTTTCATCCCATGAAATTGAATTGAGCCCGTTAACCTGAGCAAGACCAGACAGACCCGGTTTTGCAGCATGACGTCTTCTAAGCTCTGGGGTCATAAAAACCATATCTTGAACCAGCTGAGGACGTGGTCCAATAAAGGACATAGTCCCATTTAAAATATTAAAAATCTCAGGTATTTCGTCTAAAAATGTTGCACGTAAAAAAGCTCCTGGCCGGGTAACTCTTAATTCATCCGGCAAAAGATTCCCTTCGGCATTCCGTTCATTTGTCATAGTGCGGAACTTATAAATATAAAAAAATGTTTCATGTCCGTCTTTATCAGCAAGTCCGGGACGAATTTGCCTAAACAAAACAGGAGAACCTAATTTTACACGGACGAAAATCGCAACAACAATATAAACCCAGCCGAAACACACAAGAAAAAGGATGGAAAACAGTATATCCAGTATGCGTTTCACATATTTTTCATAACAACCCTTTTTACGAGAATTTATACACTGCATCTGCAATTATCCTCTGCAAAGTTTAAGCAGATTATTATTTTACTAAATATACGTCAATACGTTCTGCAATGTTTATATCCATCGCTTTTTTTACTGTAAATCTGGATCAAGAATCCCGCAAATGTATAAAAAAGAGCATCCTGAATATAACTACTTGATATCATTAACCCGCCTAACGAAGTCATTAAAAGAATAATAATAAAAAGTCTGTCAACATACGAATGAGATCTTACAAAGCTTCCTATCAGAACAATTGCACCGGCAAGCAATATAAGCATTCCGGGGATCAAACCGAACTGAGTGCATATTTCAAGAAAGAAATTGTGTGGATATGCACCTGGTACTCCGGTACGAAAAGGAACAATATCATTTATAAAAAAACGTTCATTGATAATGCCGCTTCCAGCAAAAATATGATTGCTGATAAAGTCTGAGCACCAATGCCAGATTATGCGGCGTTTCTCTGCAGTGCGATTATTAATAAAGTTATCCCGAGCTGACAGGATAAAGAATTTACACGAAAATCCCATTGTGAAATAGAGTTCATAAAGAGTTGCGAGAATTTTATCCTTCCATGCAAAAAAAACAGCCACAGCTCCAAGATAAACGGAAAAAAGCATCGCGATCGCTCTTTTGCTACGGGATCCGTATAATATTGCAACAGCGGTCGTTGCCAAAATAATGATAAAAGCCACTCGCGAACCTGAGGCGATTATTATAAATAAAGCCAAAATCCAGACAATACAATCACTCGCCCTTAGATCACGGACAATCGACATAATCAAAAGTATAAAAATTGTGAGCATTGTCCTTCCCAGCATTAAAAATGCCGTATTATGGCTAAAAGGATACAGGCGAAAAACAAACAGCTGGATCAGTTCATTTGTCATTATCAGATAAGCAAACAGCCGCATATACTTTATATTTTTTTCCGTCAGTTCCAAAGCCCTGGCAGAAAAATAACTAAGACAACATACGGCAAAGTATCTTCTGAAGATGTCGGCCTTCAAAACAGGGTCGCTGTCGTAAAACAAAACTGACGAGATAAAAGAGAGTGAAAGAAACAAAAACAAAAAGGCGTCCAGTTTATTCAATCTTTTTCTGATTTCCGGAAGTGATTTGTAAAAAACAAACAAAACCAGGCCATAGTAGAGAAAAACAGAATATTCGAACAGAGGGATCCCCAAAAAAACTGCTGCATTCTGCAAAAACTTCCGGCAGGAAAAAATCGAAAGCATCAGACAGAAAAAAAGACCGCAGTAATCCTGCCCGTTACCCGGTAAAAATACTAAAAAACGATCTTTGGCAGGCATTCTACTTTTTTGTACTCGGCTGATATTCGGGAACGAAGAACTTCAACCACCTGATCATCTCGTCACGATCCATCTCGGGGAACTTATGCATGAATTCCATAAAATCCTCCTCCTTGAGATTTGTCTCGCTGAGCTTTGCCTTGAATACAAGCTTGTCATCGGTAGGAACTGTCAGATCATCGTTCGCGAGAAGCTCTTCATAAAGCTTTTCTCCTGGTCTGAGTCCGGTGATCGTTATCGAGCTCCTGCCGTCCCCGAAGACGTCGATCAGTTTCTGGGCAAAATCGTATATCCTGACAGGCTGTCCCATATCGAGAACCATGACCTCGCCGCCCTTTGCAAGCGTCGCAGCCCTGAAAACAAGGCTTACAGCTTCGGGGATCGCCATAAAGTAGCGTATCACGTTTTCATGGGTAACCGTGATCGGTTTTCCGGCTTTGATCTGATCCATGAAGAGCGGGAACATCGAACCGCGCGACCCTATGACATTGCCGAAGCGGACACAGCAGAATTCGGTAACATGTTCCGTATTGATTGCCGCTGCCAGCATTTCAACGACACGTTTGGTCGTACCCATTATATTCGTCGGATTGACAGCTTTGTCAGTTGAGATCACGACGACCTTTGGAACAGCATTGTCTTTGGCTGATTTAAAGAGATTGTAGCTTCCGATGATATTGTTGCTGATCGCCTCTTCAGGATAAAGCTGCATCAGAGGAACATGCTTGTAGGCAGCTGCGTGAAAAATGATATCCGGATGATATTGCCTGATTATCTGTTCAACTTTATTTCTGTTTTTGAGATCGCAGACTATCGGGACGACATCATCGGACCACTCTTTCTTGTAATCAAGAAGCCTAAGGCTCAGATCGTGAAGCTCTGTCTCGTCGATATCAAGAAGGATCAGCTTCTTTATTTCATAATCAAGAAGCTGCGATGAGATTTCACTGCCGATACTTCCGCCCGCTCCTGTGACCAAAACGGTCTTGCCTGCAAGCATCTTCAGCAAGGGCTCTCTGTCGACTTCGATAAGCTTTCTCCCGAGCAGATCGGCAAAGTTGATATCACGCGGAGAGACATCAGCCCGCCCCTTCCTTTCAAAAAGATTGGGGACGATTTTTATCCTGCATCCGGCATCCTTGGCAGCCTTCACAGCGCTCTGGATCTTCTCTGAAGAGATCGAAGTCACTGCAATTATCAGCGTTTCCGGTTTGACTCTATTCAAGACATCACTTAAATCATTTGTCGTTCCCAGGACTTTGTAGCCTAAAATTATCTCCTTCTGAAGTGCGGGATCATCATCGACAAAACCCAAAATCTTGTGGTCAAAAATACCTTTGCTGCCAAGACGCGCCATTGCACATCCGAGCTCGCCGGCACCTAAAATAACGGCCGTAGGAAGTTTCTCGCGGCTCTTGTTACGGAGTTCGTAAAACATGCGGTAAAAGCCTCTCACGATCAGGATCGCACTGAATGAAAAAGCAGTGTTCACAAAAGACCAGCGGAAAGAGTCTGTAAGCCATATAACAAGAAAAACCGGAACCGCGACCCACATGGCGCGTTTAAAGACCTCAAAAGTGCTGTTGCTCAAGTGCAGACGGTAAAAGCCGACAAGGAAAAAGCCGAGTACCGGCACAAAAACGGCCAAAATAAAATTAAAAAAATGGTCAGGTTTCAGGAATGGATCCAGGATCCAGTTTGTAAGCAGAACTGACAGGATAAATATCGTAAGATCGATTATGACCAATAACGTCTTTCTGACATATCTGTTGTTTAACATCCCACACACCGCAATATGGTAACAAAAATATTACTGACTCTAAATTTTAAGTTTGCAAAGTCAACTTCTCCTAAGGAGCGAATTCACTGAGACATAAAGCGACGGCACGATTATCAGCGTTATCAAGGTCGAAAAAATCAGTCCGAAACCAAGCGAAACCGCCATAGGGATCATAAACTGCGCCTGTCTCGACTTTTCAAAAATCATCGGGGCCAGGCCGCCGAAAGTCGTGATCGTAGTCAAAAATATAGGCCTGAATCTCCGCACTCCGCTCCTGATGACTGCTTCAGAGTAAGAAAGCCCCTGTTTTACCAATGAGTTGGCGTATTCGATCAAAACAAGGCTGTCGTTCACGACGACTCCAGAAAGAGCAATGATCCCCATCACGCTGTTGATACTGAGCGGCTGACCGAGCAGCATGTGACCGCCGACAGCGCCGATTATTCCGAACGGTATGCTGACCATGATGATAAGCGGCTGCGAGTAACTCTTGAGCGGAACGGCGAGCAGGGCGAAAATCACCAGAGCGGCAATGATGAAATAACGTGAAAGCGCGCTCATCGAGTCGTTTATTTCGCGCTGATGGCCGCCGAAGGACCAGCTTAAGCCTGGATATTTGCTGCGCAGCTTCGGAAGCAGTTCGCCGACGATCTTCTGTCTGACGAGCTGGGTCTTTTCTACAGGTTCGACATTAGCCGAAAAAATTGCGACACGCTTTCCGTCAACGTGATTAAGCATCGTGTAGGATCTGCCGTAGCTGACTCTTGCCGCCGCGTTCAGCGGGACCTCCGAGCCGTCGGGAGCCTTCAGGATCAGCTTCTCGACATCGTGCTCGCTGACCCGCTCCTCCTTCGGAAGTCTGGCCATGACCTTGATTTCGTTGCGGCCGCGCACCTGTCTCAGGATCTCCGCTCCGCTGAAGTAGCCACGCACCTGCCTGCCGATCTCCCGTGCCGTCAGACCAAGGCTCTCGCCGAGCGGCGTCACCGTAAAACTATACTGCACCTTGCCGACAGCAGAACCGTCATCTATATCAGTCACCCACGTGATGTCGCGCACCATCTCGGCAAGCTCGGAGCTGATCTGCTCGACAAGCTCAGCATCCTTGTGTGCCAGCTCCAGCTGTATCGAATAACCGTGTCCGGGACCTCCACGGTCGGATTCGAAGGCTATCTTTTCGACATCATAGATCTCGCCTGCCTCCTCACGCCACATTCTGGCAAAGGCCGCAGTTGAGAGCTTCCTCTCTTCCGAATCAAGCAGATATACACGCATGTCGATCTCGTTGGCTCCGGTTGAACTGCTGCCCAGACCGATGTTTGAATAGATCCCGACGATCAGATCTTCAGCCTTGTATTTTTCATCGACACGGTAAGCCGCCTCTATAAGCTGCTTTGCGATCCGTTCAGCCGACGAAAAGGGCGACTCGTAAGGCATTTCGATGCTGACAGAAGCGAAGTGCGACTCGATCGCCGGCATCATTACAAAGCCTATCCTGCCGCTGGCAATATAGGCCGCAGTGATCAAAAGCAGAGACAACGCCAGCGAGAGCGTTATATAACGGTGTCTGACCGTAGTCTCCAGAAAAGGTCTGTAAACATTCGATATTACTTGTATAAACCATTTTCCGAATGTCTGCTGGCGTTCATAAAGCCACTGTTCGATCCTGCCTCGGTGCGGCTCGGCATGGCTCAGGTGGTTGGGCAGAACAAACAAAGCCTCAAAAAGTGAGATCGCAAAAACAGTGATGACGACCACCGGGATATCACCGAACATCCGTCCCATCATCCCAGGCACGAAAAGCAGCGGCACGAAGGTGACGATGTTGGTAAGGACACTGAAGCAGACAGGCATCGCGACAGCCCGTGCACCCTCGATCGAAGCCTGGATCGGACAGAGCCCGCTAGAGCGTTTGTCGTGGATCATTTCGCCGATAACGATCGCATCGTCGACGACTATACCGAGCGCAATGATGAAGGCAAAAAGCGAAGTCATATTGATCGAGACACCAAGTGACGGCAGGAACAGGAACGCGCCGAGAAACGAAGTCGGTATGCCGAGCGTCACCCAGAAGGCCAGCCTCAGTTCAAGGAAAAGCCCCAGAAAGATGAAGACCAGCGCCATCCCCATGTAGGCGTTGTTGAGCAAAAGGTTCATCCGCTCGACATAAACTTTTGACTGATCGCGGCGCACATCGATCTTCATACCTGGCGGAAGAGCCTTTTCGTACTCGCGGATTATCCTGCGCGAAGCCTCGGCAACTGAAACCGGCGTCTGCTCGCCGACTCTGTAGACATCGACCGAAATTGCGTTTTTGCCGTTGTAAAGACTTATCCTGTCGGTCTCCTCGAAGTCATCCCTGACAGTTGCGATCTCGCCCAGCGTGACGTTTGTCCCGTCAGGACCGGTAAGGACTATCATCTTCTCGAAATCCTGACCGACCTCCCCGCGCTGTGTCAGACGGATCAGAATATTGCCCTTTTCCGTCTTTATTTCGCCGCTCGGGATCTCGACTGAGGTGGCCGCTATCTTTGCCGCGACATCAGCAAGCGAAATACCGTACCGGCGCAGTGTATCCTGCGAAATCTCGACAGCTATCTCCGGCGAGTTGCTGCCTGTAAGCTCGACCTGAGTGATATGGCTGTCGGCGAGCAGGGCATCCCTCAGCCCCTCCGCGGCATTGTAGATCACCTTCTTTTCATAATCGCCGTAAATGACAAGCGAAACGACTCCACGCTTAGGGTAAGAGAGTGTCACCTGAGGTTTCTCCGCGCCCTCAGGGAAGGTCGAAATGCGGTTGACCGCCGTCAAAATATCCTGATATATACGATAGTTATTCTGATTTTCAAGCAACTCGGCTGTTATCCAGGCGATACCCTCATAGCTCGTTGATGTGATCTTTTTTATTCCGTTGAGATCGGCAATCTTCTCCTCGACCGGCAGCACGACAGCGTTTTCTATCTCCTCGGGGCTGGCACCAGGATAGCTGACTGTAATCGTCACGACATCGATTTCGGTATCCGGAAAAACCTCCTTTTTTATCGCAAACGCAGAGATGACTCCCCCGATCAGACATAACAGCATTATCAGATTCGCGGCAACCGAATTGCCGGCCATCCACCCGATCGGGCCGCCCTTTTTCTCAGGATTTTCCAACCTTTAATTTTCCCCTTGAGCCGCCTGTCTGTAAATTTTTTCGTACTCGGCAGCAGAGCTTTTCCAGCTGAAATCACGTCTCATCGCACGTCTCCGCATGGTAAGGAGCTGCTCCGGCCGGTCAAAATAGGTGCTGACCGCCCAGCCTACCGTGTCGAAGATCGCCTCTTCGGAGAGATAATCGAACTTGAAACCTGTCCCTTTGCCGCTCTTTTCGTCGTACTGATCGACCGTATCCGCAAGACCGCCGGTGTTCCTGACGATCGGCAGAGTCCCGTAGCGAAGCGAATAGATCTGGTTCAGACCGCACGGTTCATAACGCGACGGCATGATGAAAAAGTCACTTCCTGCCTCAACTAAGTGCGCGATTTCATTATTAAAACCAATATAGTCGCCGACGACACCAGGATACTCGTCGCGCAGATACTGGAAGTGGCGCTCGAGAGCCGGTTCCCCCGACCCCATGACCGCGAACTGGACCTGCATCGCGGTGACGATCCGCTCGATCGAGTTGGCAAGAACATCGAGCCCCTTCTGAGTCGCAAAGCGGCTTACAACACCGACGATCGGGATATTTTCATTCACATCGAGAGCGAACCTTTTCTGCAGTTCACTCTTGCAGAGAGCCTTTCCGTCAAGCTTGCGCATCGAAAAATTTGCCGGAAGCAGCGTATCCTTAGCCGGATTCCAGAGAGTCGGATCGATTCCGTTCAGGATGCCTACATAAGACTCTCCCTTTCTGCGCAAAAAGTCGTTCAGGCCGCATCCGAGATCGGAATTCAGCGTCTCCTCAGCATATTTGGGGCTTACGGTGGTAACAAAATCGGCGAAGAAGATCCCGCCCTTCAGGAGGTTGATCCTGCCGAAATCCTCAAAAATATCACTAACATAGAAATTCCAAGGGAAACCGCAGTATCCAAGCACGCCGGAGCCGTAAATCCCCTGATAGCCGATATTGTGGATCGTCAGAACCGATTTTGCATTGCTGAGCGGAGTGCCGCGCCAGTCCCAGATTTTGAGAAAAGCGCATACCGCAGAGGTCTGCCAGTCGTGACAGTGAACGATGTCAGCGTGAAAATCCATATCCTTCAAAAGCTGCAAAGCTGCACGGCAGAAGAAGGCAAAACGGTACGCGTTGTCACCGAAATCGTTGTTCGATCTGTCGCAGTAAAACCCGTCTCGGTCGAAGTATTTGTTGGATTCGATAAAAAAAGCATCAACAAATTCAGAGAGACGGGCCTTCTTGACGCTGCACCACTCCTCAATTCCGTTCCCCATTTTGACACACATCGAGTCAAAGTAGGAGGAGACCTCAAAACCGCCGTCACGGATCGAACGATAAAACGGCAGAACAACAACGACCTCGTGTCCGAGCTCTCCGAGAGCCTTTGAGAGCGATCCGACGACATCCGCAAGCCCGCCGCTCTTTGCAAAGGGCTCGCATTCTGAAGCTAAAAATGCTATTTTCATGGCAAAATCTCCAACTATTCTAAATATTTATCTCGTGCCCAGCCCGTCAAAGGCATCCTCAGGATAAACAACCCATTCGGAATCTTCAACATTTGTTCCGGCAGCCGAAATCCAGTCTGTCGTCCCCACGACAACACTCTCTTTTCTTCTCAGGGTGTGAGCTGTCAAGGCACCATAGTTTATATCTGCCACACCGAAGCTCCAGCTGCTTCCAGCCTGCTCACGCGAGCCGATTTGGTCGATAATTTCACCGTTGAAAAAAATTGCATAGGCATCCATTCCAGTGAAATTCAAAATTGCCGTGACACTCGTCTGTATATCATCGCAGCGGGAAGCAAGCGCAGTGCCTACTGATTTGTGGCAGACCACATAAACATCTCCGGAAGCAAGAGTCGTTGTTTCAGAGAAAATGTACTTTCTCCCATCAACCTCTACGTTATTTTCGTTTTTCCCCCAATCATCTCTACCAAGATAGTTGTATTTCGCTACTTTCAAAACATAATTGTTTAGATTTATAGTGCTTTTTGATCCGTTGTATATTTCAAAGGCTTTATTTGAGTTGCTTCCTGAAACATATTCGCTGAAAAACACCGCATTTTTTACGCAGGTGCTCGTCGCAATGCTGCAGAGCGGAAGAGCCGGGTCAGTGCACTCATCGTTCGACAGGCAGCCCTGATCCGCATCTTCGTCGGGAGTCCCGATCGTATCGCTGTCATGTTCATCAGGTGTTTCGTCTGGCTCCTGGACAGTATCTTCGTCAGCTTCAGCCGGCGTCTCATCAGGCTCGGGAATCGTATCCTCGTCAGTTTGAGCCGGCGTCTCATCAGGCTCGGGAATCGTATCCTCGTCAGCCTGAGCCGGCATTTCATCGGGAGCCGGATTTCTGTCTTCATCAGGACCTGCCGGCGTTTCGTCTGGAGCCGGAACCATGTCTTCATCCAGGCCTGCCGGTGTTTCATCCTGATCAGGAACATTACCTTCATCAGGTTGGGCTGCCGCGGGCCGGCATGAAAGCGAGCTGTCGCTGTTGCGCTGACACATTTCTCCGAAATTCGGATTGCACTGGATCTTGGTCTGCCAGAATTTGGTCGAATCGCAAAGAAGAACAGCCAAACCGTCATCAGAGCAGGTCTCGGCGTTCTCGAACTGGCACGGCTCTCCGGCAGCAATAACCGAATAATCCTCCTCGTTGCCTCCGCACGATACGAAAGCTGCACAAAAAATTGCCGAAGCAGCAAGAAGAGAAGCTATTTTTTTCATAAATCTACCCTCCGCAATCAAATAAACTATATATTTTAATTTAAACACAGTTTATGTCAAGCTCCCGCCCGTGCAGAAGCCCCACAAACACTTTCAATAAATACAACAACTTAGATTAAACTTGCAGAGTTCCGTCCGCTAAATATACTTCCGGTAAAAGAGGTTTTTATGCTGCCAGAAGTTTCAGTGATCATTCCTACTTTCAACCGTGCATCGACCATAAAACGGGCTGTAGATTCCGTTTTGACACAGAGTTTCAGCGATTTTGAACTGATTGTCGTCGACGACGGCTCAACTGACCGAACAGAAGAAATTCTCTCAGATTTTTCCAATAAAATCAAGATCTTAAAAACTCAAAACCGGGGAGTTTCCGCAGCAAGGAACCTCGGTGCAGAGGTCTCTGCAGGCAAATTCATCGCCTTTTTGGACAGCGACGACGAATGGAGGCCGACGAAGCTTGAAAAACAGCTTGAACTTATGAACAAGAAGCGCCTCAGGATCTGTCAAACCGAGGAAAGATGGATCCGAAACGGAAAATTCGTAAACAAACCGGCACGTTACAAAAAACGTGAGGGCGACATATTCGACCTCTGCCTGACCCATTGCGCCGTAACGCCGAGCTCCGTCCTTCTCGAAAAAACGCTCCTTTTCGAATACGGCGGTTTCGACGAAAGCTTTCCTCTCTGCGAAGATTACGATCTTTGGCTGAGGATGGCGCCTGATCTATATTTCGGACTCGTCGACGAGGAGCTGATCCTCAAGTACGGCGGTCTATGCGACCAGCTTTCGGCAACTCCAGCCATGGACAAATTCAGGATCAAAGCTCTCTCGAATCTCCTGAAATCTAGAAAAGATCTCCCTTTGGAAAAACGCTCTGCCCTGATCGAAACGCTCAAAGCGAAGGTAAATATCTTTGCCGGCGGGGCTGAAAAACGCGGGGATCTTGAAGCCGCCTCCCAGGCAAGGGGACTCATTCCGCCTGAATATGCCGAAGACATCTGACAACAAAACCGATCTCTTTTTTGCCTATATTTTCACAAGTTATATACTCCCCGGAATTTTTTGAGGTGAACATGCAGATTTTCAAATCACTTGAAGAGGTTCCGAAAAATCAGCCGGTTTCGCTTGCGATCGGCAACTTCGACGGAGTCCATCTCGGCCACGCCAAGATCATCAACGCCTGCAAAGGCAGAAATTCCAGGCTGGCAATTTTGACCTTCGACATCCATCCGAGGGCATTTCTTTACCCAGATTTTGCACCTGAGCTTCTGACGCTTCAGCGCGAAAAGTACACCTTTTTCAAGGCTCTGGGTATCGATTTTGTGATAGAACTCCCCTTCTCCCGATATTTTTCAATGGAACCGACAGCCTTTCTGGATCTTCTCCAAAAAAACATGAAACTTGAAGCCCTAACGATCGGTTTCAACTTCTTTTTCGGCAAAAATCAAAAGGGAAACGCAGACCTGGCATTCTGGTGGGGACGTTCGGCGTCAGTAAAGATCAACGTTGTCCAGCCATTCATGAAAAACGGAATGCGCGTCAGCTCAACGGCTATCCGGGAGCTTGTCCTCGCCGGGCACATCGCTCAGGCCAACTCCTTTTCGTCATTCCCATTCGTGATAAGCGGAGAGGTCAAAACCGGCAAAAAAATCGGCAGGACCCTCAATTTTCCGACAATAAACCTGGAGACGCCGCCAAAAATAATCCCGACCGACGGAGTCTACCTCTCGCAGACGGTTCTCGACGGGCATAATTATCTCTCGCTGACAAATATCGGCAACAACCCCACGATCGACCGCGAATCGAACCAGAAGGTCATCGAAACCTGGGTCGACAGCACCGGTATCGGAGAACTTTACGGCAGAAACGTCACCATTTATCTTTTGAAGCGCATCAGAAGTGAAATCAGATTCTCGTCGAAAGAGAAACTCGCCGAGATGATCGCAAAAGACAAAGCAGAGATTGATATCTACAAAAAATCCAACAAAATCAAAGAATTGCCCGAAGTAATAATGGACAGCAGCTTCATATGAACCAATCTTTTCAAGGTACCCCAATGAGAAAAATCTGTTTTATTTTCATCGTCTTTTCATTTTTCGTTTTCTCCGGATGCAACGAGGAAAAGGTACAATCTGCAAATCCGTTCGAGCTGTGGAACGAATGCGAATCGATCAGCGCACTTAAGAACTATGTCGCAACCGTAACAGACGAAAAATCGGGAAATTTTATCCCGGTCGAAGACAGGATCGCCGTCTTCGATATGGACGGAACGCTGTGCGGAGAGCTCTTTCCTGAATACATCGAGTACCTGCTCCTTGAATACCGCTGTCTGGACGATCCGTCGTACAAAGATACCGCAAGCGACGAACTAAAGGAGGTCGCGAATCTTATCCGGGAATCGGGCAAAAATTACAAGACCCCGGATGTCGATCACTTTGACCTTGTGCACGGGAAAGCGCAGGCAAAAGCCTTCGAGGGTTTGACTCCCGACGAGTTTATCACCTACGTCAAGGCATTTTTGGAGCGCAAGGCACGGGGCTTTGAAGGACTTACCTACGCGAATTCGATCTACAAACCGATGATCGAAGTCGTGACATATCTGCAGAATAACGGTTTCACCACCTATATCGTGAGCGGTTCCGATAGAATGCTCTGCCGAGCTCTCGCCTGCGAAACACTCAATATCCCTGAAAATCAGGTTATCGGCATGGACGTTACGCTTGTGGCGAGCAATCAGGGCGAAAAAAACAGCCTTGATTATCAGTTCAACGCCGGCGGAAGCGACAGACTCGTCCGAAGCGGCGAACTCTGGCTCAAGAACCTCAAAATGAACAAAGTCTTCAATATTGCTCAGGAAATCGGCAAGCAGCCTGTGCTTTCATTCGGGAACAGCAGCGGCGACGTAAGTATGCACGAATACACCGTCACAAACAACAAATACAAGGCGATGGCATTCATGCTTATCGCTGACGACACAGAGCGCGACCACGCCGACATGACCGAAACAAACAAGCGCAAAGCCCAGTGGGAAGAGAAAGGCTACACGATCATCTCGATGAAAAACGACTTCAAAACGATCTACGGCGACGGCGTAGTCAAGACGGATAATTAAGTCTCTTATTTCGCCCTGAAATCAAACTTTTCCAACTGTTCCCAGTTTCTGTTTTCACACCAGTAAACAGTCCTTTCCGTCACGTCGTAAACCATTGATACGACCGTCGGGCATACAGTCTGGGAAACTTCCTTGAGTATTGCGAAACAGTCTGCGACATCAAAATCGTCCTTTGCCGCCTCAAGCATGGTTACCGCTTTCTGATAGCGGTCCCAGCCCATCCACGGATGAGTTTCGCTGTCCATTTTATACGGTGAAAAGTTCGTCATTACCTTGTACTTCGGTTTCTCAAAATATATGCATCCCTGCCCCGGGACTATCTGCAGCAGATTCCCGTCCTTATCGGAAAGCGACGACATGAAGGTAACGCCGGGCACGCTGCAAACCCTGCCCGATCCAGCGATCTCCCTTATTTCCTGAAGCGTTTTTTTCATAAGAAGAAGGTCGATATCAAGCAGAATAATGTGCTCTTCCCCGCCTATAGGATCACTCCTTTTGTCAAAAGGCCAGCAGGTCGGCATTCCCACGAAATCACCACGCGAATTTGCCCCGAAAAGCGGCATCCACCCTTCTTTCGCGTCATTTATTTCGATATATACGCCTGGTTTCTCCTTCCGCACGCGGTATTCCATATTGAGAATATCGAGATTCCACCCGACTATCGTCTTTTTTCTGTTTGA
>DBXP01000021.1 GCA_002309575.1 bacterium UBP6_UBA1209
CACCAATCGAAAGATAGAAAACTACGCAGTCCGCTGTGTTGCAGGAGGAGGCGTTATCAAACTTGAGAATCCGTGTGAGCCCAACCCGTGCGGAAATTTTTCAAATTCAACCGGAGTATGTCAGGCAAGTTCGGAAATACTTTATTCCTGCGGATGTGCTGATGGATATTACTGGTGGGGAGTTGAAACGGGATGCGTTGCTGCAAAACCAATGTCAATAGGTAGAATCTGCACGGGACAGACAAAATGCTACGGTGAAAATCAAGTGTTTGAAACTTGTCCGGCAGAGGGAGAAGACTTTTACGGTCAGGATGCTCACTATGCGGCCTTGGGAATTTGTCTGCCGCCGAGTTTTAGTTTAGATGAAACGNNTTCCTGAACAAAAACTTATTGTGGACAATAATACTGGACTGAAGTGGCAGCAGACACTTGACGAAAATAGATACACTTGGGAAGAGGCACAGAATTATTGCAATAACCTAAATTATGCAGGCTACAGCAGCGGTTGGCGCCTCCCAACACCGTTGGAATTTATACAGCTCACTCCGGCAATAAATACAACGAATTTTCCGAATATGAAAATATTTGAACCTATTTGGTCTTCGGTAGATAGAGGAATTCATCACTATCATTGGCTTTTTAACTACCCGTATGAGAAAACCGGAAAATCTATTTCAAGTACATTTCCTTATCAGGTAATTTGTGTTCACGGAAGCGAAATGCCAAAAGCTGTTTTTACAACAGAAACAGTCAGCGGTAATGAAGTTGTCAAAGATCTGATAACCGGTTTGATGTGGCAGAAAGAAGCTGATTTTAATGGTAGTTGGCAGGCAGCCTTGAAATATTGCGAAGATCTTGATTATGCCGGCTATACCGACTGGCGTCTGCCGAGCAAAAACGAGTTGTCCTCACTCCTAAATTTTGATAAATCAATGACTCTCTACTCTGATTTTCCAATTTTTATGCCATCGGGCGGTCGTTTTTGGTCTTCCACTTCCCGTGGAATATATATCAATTTCTACACTGGTGAGGTAAGTTATGATGGCAACAAAACTAATCTCGGCAGATGCGTGAGAAACGCAGATTAACTCAATTCTTTTATTAAATCTTTTCCAGAAAAACTTCGATCCTTGTCTGGGATTTGATTTTATTATTTATGAACTACGCTCTGAACGAAAGAGATGATATCTTCTGATTTGGTTCCGGGGGTGAAGACAGCCTGGATCCCGTGCTCCTTGAGGAAGGGGATATCGCTCTCAGGGATAACGCCGCCGCCGAAAACTACTATATCTTCTGCATGTTTTTCTTTAAGGATCTCAACGACTTTGGGAAGAAGTGTGTTGTGTGCGCCGCTTAAAATCGAAAGGCCGACTGCATCGACGTCTTCCTGGATCGCCGCATTGGCAATAGCCTCAGGAGTCTGTCTAAGACCTGTATAAATGACCTCCATTCCTGCGTCTCTCAACGCTCTTGCAACGAATTTCGCACCTCTGTCGTGACCGTCAAGACCCGGTTTTGCAATAAGAACTCTGATTTTTTCGCTCATTTTATCCTCCGAAATAGTTTTACAGCCAAAAAACGCACTCTTTTACAACAATGTCAAAAAATTGTCCATTTTTAGCTGATACCTAATTGTTTTTTTTATATTTTTCTATAGTGTAACGCGTTTTTATGGAGGAGAGAATGAAACCATTGAATGTCGCAATAGTCGGAGCAACGGGGCTTGTCGGCGAGGAATTTATCTCGATCCTTGAGGAGAGAAACTTCCCGATCAACGAGCTTTATCCCTTTGCTAGTGAAAATTCTTTAGGAGAAACAATAACTTATGATCATAAAGAGATCGACGTCATAGTCCTTAAGGAGGAAGAGATCCGCAAGAGAAAGATCGATCTTGCGCTTTTCAGCATCGGTGCCGGTCTTGCACTCGAGTGGGCGAAACTCTTCACGGAGTGCGGTGCAGTCGTCGTAGACAACAGTTCTGCCTTTCGTATGGATCCCGAGATACCGCTCGTTGTGCCCGAGGTCAACGGCCATGTCCTGAAAGAGAGCAGGTCGAAGATCATCGCCAACCCGAACTGCTCCACGATCCAGCTTGTGCCTTTCCTGAAGCTTGTTGACGGGCTTTTCGGAATTGAAAAGGTCGTCGTCAGCACTTACCAGAGCGTCAGCGGTGCTGGCAAAAAAGGCATCGAGGAGCTTCACAACCAGGTGACTTCGCTCTTCAACGGCCGGAGCGTCAAGCCGGAGGTCTTCCTGCAGAGGATAGCCTTCAACCTGATCCCGCAGATAGGGCCCTTCTTTGAGGACGGATACTGCGAGGAGGAGATCAAAATGATCAATGAATCCCGCAAGATACTTGAAAAACCCGAGCTTGATATCGATGTGACGACGGTACGTGTCCCGACCTTCTATTCTCACGCCGAGTCTGTCTGGATCGAGCTCAAAAAGAGCTGCGACCTTGCCGCTCTGCGCAAAAAAATCAGTGAAAGCGAGGAGATGGTCCTGATGGACAACATCGAAGAGATGCTCTATCCTACGCTTGTCGATTCGTCGGGCAAGGACGAGGTTTTTGTAGGAAGGCTCCGCGTGAACCGCGAAGGAAAAAAGCGCCTTTCGGCGTGGGTCGTTGCCGACAACGTCAGAAAGGGGGCTGCCTACAACGCGATTAGAATTGCCGAGACAATTATGGGAGATATGCATGAATAAAAAGCTTTTTTTGTTTCTTTTTGCCGCTTTCGCCACACTCTTCACGCTTGAAGCGGCGACTTCTGACTGGCTTAAAAACGTGTCGGTTTCACCGAAACACGCAAACCTCAACTACAACGGCGAGCTTGAGATCTATTATGATCTGCCGGACACTGACAGCGTTGAAGAGGTTTACCTTGTCATTTCGACGGGTAGCGGGGATTACACGATCGAGGCCTCTGGAGTCGATTCAGGTTTTGCGACGGTCAACAACCTTATAAAGCTCTCCGGGCTCGATTTTTACAACACGCTGAAGAACAACAGGGATCTTGAAAGCGACGACAAATCGGCTCTTGACGGAACTTATACGGTCGATCTGGTCGTAAAGCTTGACGGCAGCAGCAGCGGAAACGACGAAAAAAACGACGATGACGAGGAGAACGATGACGACGACAGCGGCTCTTCTTCATCTTCAAGCAAGCCGGCTTCGGTTTCAAAGAGCCTTTCGATCCTGTTCGACAACAAGCCGCCCAAGGCTCCGTCAACGATCGAAATCGAGGGCGGAAACGGTTCAATGCTGATCCGAGTCGCTCCTCCGAGCACGGCAGACGGCAGCAAAAAAGAGCAGATCGGTAAATATCATGCCATAATTACAGGAACTTTTAAGCATAACGGCTCCGAAAAGGAGGCGACGCTGGAGTTCGAATCCGAGGTCGATTCCGATTTGTACGCAAAGATCTGGGAGTTCACGGTCAAGGGCAAAGACGGATATGCCTTCATCAACAACGATGAAAACGACCCGGAAAAGGCCTACAAAGTCGAGGTCTACGCCGAGGATCTTGCCGGGAACTTCGATGAAAACGCAACGATCGCCCTCGATGCTTCGGCTGTCACGACTTTCGGCTTCTGGAGCAACTACGCTTCAAAGGGCGGAAAGGATGACGGCGGATTCTGCTTCGTCGCGACGGCGTGCTTCGGCAGCTATTTCCACCCTGCGGTAGAACTGCTTAGAAATTTCAGGGATTTCTTCCTTTCGAGCTTTGCTCTCGGACGTTCGTTTATCGGCGCCTACTACAGATACGGATCCTATCCTGCAGAGATAATCAAGGGTTCTCCGCTCCTGAAGTCGCTTTCGAGAACCGCGCTTATGCCGCTTATTGCCGTCGCGTGGTTCCTCACAAATCCGGCAGGCCGCATTTTCGGCATACTGTGGCTCTCTCTCGTGCTCTTCAGCATCCTCAAGCCGAGAAGAAGGGGAGTCGCGGTCCTCTTTGTTTTCTTTGCGCTTCTTCTGGGGGCAGGCGATCTTCAGGCAAAGTCGAAGAAGAACAGCGTCCACGGCGAGTTTTCCTTCACAAACTCCTTCTACTATCCGAAGGAGATCGATTCCGAGTTCAGTGACGGCTCGCCGTTTAAGGATGTCGCCGGCTCGGAGATGCGTTATCTGCCGTCGCTGACTTACGGTTTTGCGGTCCCGGTCGCCGAAAAATATATCCGCTGGTCGTTTGTCGGCGGTATCGGTTACACCCGTTTCAAAGGCCGCGCTCTACAGTCGGACGGCACTAGGACCAAGGACAGGACGACGATGCATTTCATTCCGCTGATGGCAGAGACGAAGCTCCGCCCGGTCTATTCCTTCCCGCTCTATCCGGTCGTTTCGATAGGGATCGACTACTTTACATGGTGGATCCGCGAGAAGGGGAAAACTGCTCAGAGCGGCGGTACTTTCGGCTTCCACGGCACTGTCGGGCTCAAGGTCTCTCTGAACTGGATCGATCCAGATTCGGCTAAGAAAATGGAAGACGGCGGCATCACCGACACGGCTCTTTTTGTAGACTACCGCTTTGAAAAGATCGATGATTTCGGCAAGTCGGCAAGCTTCGACCTCTCCGATATGAGCAGCCACAGGTTCGAATTCGGTATAGTTTTTGAATTTTAGTATAGGAGAAACATGGTAAAAAAATTAGTTCGTGCACTTGTTTTTTTGGCGGCGTTTTGTCTGTTGATATCCTGTAACGGAACGGCAAATGTAACGAAAAACGGTGACTCAAGCGCGGAAAACGATGAAGATAAAACCGACTCCGATATTGCCGGAGATAAAGATGATAATGATGATGATCCCGAAAACGGTGACCTGGAGCCGGAAGCCGGCGACGAGGAGCCGGTCGCGGATGATGGCAGTGCAGCTCAGGACGATGACAGCGCTGCGCCGGACGATTCCGAGCCCATCGAAGAGCCTCAGGTCATAAACCTCTCTCCAAGCGCCTCCTACGAAGATTCCAATGTCGGGATAATCATTACGACCGACGAGCTCGAAGAGGTCTTCAAAAAGTTCGCGATCTTCCACACGATAACAGGGATCCCGACTAAAGTCGTAACGGTTTCAGCTGTTTGCGATATTTATGGCTGTGATGACTCGGAACCGGCGACGGACACCTCTTCGGCGATAAAAAAATATCTGATGTCGGTTGAAGGGCTGCGCTACGTCGTTTTGGGCGGCGACAGCGCCGAGGTCCCGTCAAGAAAGGTCCACGACCACTATAAGAACATCCTTGCCGGAGAGTACGAGGAGGATTTTTACAGCGATCTCTTCTTCGCCGACTTCAGCGACTGGGATGCGAACGGCAACGGTGATTATGCCGAGGATGACGACAATCCGAAGCTCGTTGCGGATGTCGCGATCGGCAGGATTTCGGTCTCCACGGTCGAGGATGCCGAGCTCTATTTCCAGAAGCTTCTGAAGCATTCGACGGCTTACGATGTTTCGAGGATCAAGACGGCGACGCTTCTTGCCAACATTGCTGCGACGGTTTCCAGCGTTGCCATAAACTCAGGCTACTACTTTATCGCCGACGGCAAGACCGAGAGCATCATCGACCCCGGTTACGAGATGAAAAAATACTACACGAAGACCTTCCCTTTCCCCGACAACACGGCAGAATATCTCACGAACGAGAGCGAAAAGTCTGCGATCGAGGCGGGACCGAACATAATCGTCCACAGCGGACACGGCGCTCCATGGCTCCTCTCATGCGAGCAGGAGACCGATGACAACGATTTCACGGGCGACATGGCTTATGCTCTCGAAAATGTCAACTATCCGATCTTCCTGAGCTGTGCCTGCGAGGCCGGACAGTTCACCTACCGCAATGATTCAGCCGGCGAAAAGCTGATGAAGGCTCCGAACGGAGGCGCGATCCTCTATCTCGGCAACACAACGACCGGTCTCGGGATAGCAGGCGGCAGCCAGTTTATCGACGAAATGCTGAAGAACATGTTCGCATATCCGAGCGCGATAATCGGCGAAAGTTACCTTTACGCTCACCTCAGCCTGCCGAAGTACGATACCTTTAACCCGCCGATCTCATTCATAAATATCAATGCACCAGTTGTAGATAACGACAGCTGGAAGTGGACGAAAAAGTCGATCGTGATGCTCGGCGACCCGATGCTGACCTTCTGGCGCGATGTGGTCCCGCCCTTTGAATCCGAGCTTGTTCCGGTTGTTGAAACTGCTGACGGCGGGATGTCGGTGAAATTTGAAATCCCTGGCGAATTCGACGGTTTGGATCTTACGCTTTTCGCAAACGACAAGATTTACAGCATTCCTTACGTCCACGAGGGAACTCTTGAGCTTGTCTTCTCCGAGCCGGCAAGCGAGCTTTACATCGGGATCAGAGCCGACGGTCATCAGTACTTCTTCCAAAAGTTCGAGCTCGAATAAGATGGTCAAGTTTGGCGTAAATATCGGAAACTTAAGGCTTCAGAACCCTATTCTGACAGCTTCGGGAACCTTTGGCTACGGCTCTGAATTTGCCGGATTTCTTGATCTGAACCGGCTCGGCGGTTTCTGCACGAAGGGTATCTCGATCAAACCGAGAGCCGGAAATCCGTCTCCCAGGATCGTAGAGACTGCTTCGGGGATGCTCAATTCGATCGGCCTTGAAAACTGCGGGAGCGAGCACTTTTTAAACGTTGTTATGCCGAAAATCGCGGGCTACAGCTGTGCGATAATCGTCAACCTCTACGCTTCGTCGTCGGAGGATTTTGTCGAGCTTGCCAAAATTTTGTCGCGTGAGCCGAGGATCGACGCCTTCGAGATGAACCTCTCCTGTCCGAACGTGAAGGAGGGCGGTTCGGCATTCGGTGCCGATCCGAAACTCATTGAAAAGCTGACACGTGCAGTCAAATCTGCGACCGAAAAGCCGCTTATCGTCAAACTTTCGCCGAATGTCACCGATATCCGCGAAACCGCTCTTGCAGCGGAGGCTGGCGGCGCGGACGCTGTTTCCCTCATCAACACGCTGATCGGGACAGCGGTCAATCGTGAAAAAAGGACCTTCATTCTCGGCAACAAGATCGGCGGGCTCAGCGGTCCAGCAATCAAGCCGGTGGCGCTCAGGATGGTCTGGCAGGTCGCTCAGGCGGTAAAGATCCCCGTCATCGGGATCGGCGGGATCATGTCGATCGAGGATGTTCTTGATTTTCTGATCGTCGGCGCAACGGCTGTTCAGCTTGGTGCCGTAAACTTCGTAAATCCGTCGGCCGCAGGAGAGTGCGTCGATGCTCTGGAGCGCTATCTGACTGAGCGCGGCGAGGATATCGACAGTCTGATAGGTTCTATTCGATAAAGGTCCAGAGCGTAAACTGCAAGATATTCGAGACCGCGTGAAAGGCGATACTGTAGAAGATCCTGCCTCTGCTTTTTTCTGTGAAAAGTCCGAAAAGAAGCGACGGAAAGAATGTTATTGCACGTGTTATGTTGAGAAAGGCCAGCGCGTGGATGAGGCCGAAAAGCAGCGAAGTGATCATGTTTTTCTGCGTTACGGGACCTAAAAATTTTTTATTCCGGTCTGCCAGGATATGCTCCTGAATGTAGCAGCGGAAGAAGAACTCCTCGGGGATCGCAGCAACAGCGATGGCGAGCAGACCTTTGAGCACGCCGTTTAAAATTTCGCCTGCCTGCGGAGTAACAAAAGCAGCCCCGCGGAACTTGACGAGAAAGCCGAAAAAAAGCGGCGGATATAGCAGAAGAACAGCCAGGGTCACCCAAAAAAAGAGTTTGAAGCCATCCCGGCCCGGTCTCCAGAAATCTTTCGGCCTAAAGCTTTTATCCAAAAAAACAGGTAATAAAATCAGTATGAAAGGCAAAACGAAGTAACGCCCTTCCCACCTGAATTTATTCATGAAATATGATGCCGCTGCAGCCGAAAAAAAGAGGATCAGCGGAAGCAGAAAACCTTTTTTTGAATTTTCCATCAGAAGCCTGCCCTCTTTGAAACGGGCTTGAAGTAGAAGACGTAAAAGATGGTCATCGCAAACGAGAGCAGCATACTGATCGATGAAATCTGCGGCAGAACGATGCCGAACGAGAAGGTGAAAAGCTGGATCAGATAGGGCAGCGAGCAGATGATCACGCCACGGATCAGCTTGTTGTGGACACCTCTTGTGACGATTATCAGGTTCAGGATCGTCATCAGGAACGGCTTCGTGAGGTAGATGTCGCCCGACTCTTCGCTGTTGGCTTCGCCCCAGAGGACGGATATCGCTTCAGAGTTCGCCTGCGCCTTTTCGGTGATGATCAGGTCCCCGCGTCTGGGAGCCGCCTCTTCGAGCGTTTTAGGCATTTCAAAGTCTTTCCAGCGCTGCGGTTTCTGCGGGTTCACGATGAGCGAATCGATTTTGTACTGCTTTCTGAAGAGCTCCAGAAACGCGACATTTGTGGTCGCGCTCATCTGGTCGATCGCATAGTAGCCGACGACCTGGTTCTCCTTCGCGAAGGCGATGAACTTGCGCCCGTCGTTTTTCGCCGGGATCTTCAGCCCCTCGTGCGAGTAGCTTTTGTTCTGCAGGAAGTAGGTCAGCGGAGCCTGCGTGATGGCGGTCCCGTCTTCAAATCTGTGTGTATAAAACTTATCTTTTTTTATCTTTTCTGTGTAGGCCGGATCATTCTGCGCCGCCTCGTTCAGGCGCTCGACATCGCGCAGAAAATCCTCTCTTTTCAGGTTTTTGACGGTCTCGATCCCCGACAAGTTGATGAGCGGGATATTCAGAAAGCTGTCGGTGTCGAAGATCAGGCGCGAGACCGGCGCGTTGATGTTGAAGAATTTCATGTTTTTTATGATCGCCGAAACAGCGGTCGTCGAGACGATGAAACTGATAAAGAGCATCGCCGGAACGGCAACCGGAGTGAGCGAAAAGATCGTTGCCGCGAAGTAGAGCGAATCGTTGAGAGAGTTGCATTTTATGAAGTGGATCGCCGTGAAAGCCGTTATGACCGCCAGAAAGATGTTGACTATTTTCGGCAGCGCCTCGTTGTCGAGCGGAGTTGCGCCCTCCTGGTTTTTGAAACAGTATGCGGCAAGGATCACGACCGGGATAAAACCTGTCGTCTCCCAGCCCTGAAGCGGGTGACCGGCGAGCGAAAGATAGAGCGAGACCGCGTACGGGATAGCGGTGAAAAGCGTGACGTTTGCAGTCTTCTTCAGCCCGGAGCGCATCAGCACGAATATCGAGAAGATAAACGATGGCGAGAAGTAGAAGATACCGTTGTGGTATCCTGCCTTTTTGATCAGAACGTAGTAGACAAAGTAAAAAAAGTAGGAGAGAAGCGCATAAATAAAAAAGTAAATGGTGAAGTTGCTCTTTTTCATAAGATCCTGATTTTGTTAAAAAATATCGGGTGAACCTTTGCCCTCTCTGACCACTTCGTAGTTGTCTCCGTCAAGTCTTACCACGGTCGTCAGCTCAGGGGCGATGTACCCGGCGTCGACCAGAAGATCTACAAAACCGAGCCAGTCGGGAGCATCCTCTTCCGGGTCGGCAAATTCCGGCCCCTCCTCGCTGTTTGCGGTCGAAACGACGATAGGTTCTCCTAGAGCCTCGATCAGCCTTGAGGTGAACTCGCTGTCCGGGATCCTGATGCCTATTTCGTTGCGGTTTTCAAGCATGATCTTCGGAATCTCGCGGCTTGCGTTCAGAATGAAGGTGTAGGCTCCGGGCAGACAGCGCTTGAGCAGGTTGAAGTGCCTGTTGTCGATGTCGGCATAGTGCGAAATGTCGCTCAGATCCCTGAAAATTATCGAGTAATATTTGCGTTTTTTCGTCTGCTTGATGCGGTTGAGCTTCTCAAGCGCCGATTTTTTGCCGATCTTGATGGCAAGAAGATAGGAGGTGTCTCCGGGCAGAAGGACAACTCCGCCGGAGTTCAGGACCGACGCGATCTTGTCGATAGCCCGCTGCTGCGGGTTCTGAGGGTGGATTTTGATTGTTTCCATTAAAATTCCGCGCTTTTCGGTGTTCTCGGGAAGGGGATGACATCGCGGATGTTCTGCATCCCGGTGATGTACATGATCGCGCGCTCGAAGCCGAGTCCGTAGCCTGCGTGCGGGTTCGTTCCGAAACGGCGCAGGTCGAGATACCACCAGTAATCCTTTTCGTTGAGACCGAGCTCCCTGATCCTCGCCAGAAGACGGTCGTGCCGCTCTTCACGCTGGCTTCCGCCGATGATCTCGCCGACTCCCGGAACCAGCAGGTCCATCGCCGCGACAGTCTTGTTGTCATCGTTCATCCGCATGTAAAAAGCCTTGATATCCTTAGGATAATCGATTACGAAAACCGGCTTTTTGAGTATCTCTTCGGTTATGAAGCGCTCATGTTCGGTCTGCAGGTCGCAGCCCCATTCAACAGGATATTCGAACTCTCTGCCTGATTTTTTGAGCATATCGACAGCCTCGGTGTAGGTGATGCGGCCGAAGGCTGAGTTCCTGACGAAATCAAGCCTTTCAAGCAGATTCTTGTCGATAAAGCTGTTGAAGAATTCCATCTCCTCCGGAGCCTTTTCGAGGACGAAGTTGATGATGTATTTGACCATATCCTCGGCAAGCTGCATGTCGTCGTGAAGGTCTGCGAAGGCGATTTCCGGCTCGATCATCCAGAATTCGCTTGCGTGACGCTGCGTGTTGGAGTTTTCGGCGCGGAAGGTCGGTCCGAAGGTGTAGACGTTCCTGAACGCAGCGCAGTAGTTTTCGACCGCGAGCTGACCCGAAACGGTGAGGTTCGTCTGTTTTCCGAAGAAATCCTTGCTGTAGTCGACCGAGCCGTCATCCTTCTTCGGCAGGTTGTTGAGATCGAGAGTCGTCACCTGGAACATCTCGCCGGCACCCTCGCAGTCGCTTCCGGTGATGAGCGGAGTGTGAACATAGACAAATCCGCGCTCCTGGAAAAACGAGTGGATCGCGAAGGCGACCAGGCTTCTGATCCTGAAGACCGCGTTGTAGGTGTTTGCCCGCGGACGAAGGTGTGCGACTGTACGCAGAAACTCAAGCGACGCTTTTTTCTTCTGGATCGGAAAATCTTCATCGCTTGTGCCGACTATCTGGATCTGTTCGGCTTTTATCTCGAACGGCTGTTTTGCTCCTGCACTCTCGACGAGTGTTCCGATCACGCGGACGGAGCTGCCTGTTCCGAGTTTTGCGATATCTTTATAGTTCTCAAGATCTGATTCAAAGACGACCTGGATATTTTTGAAAAAGGATCCGTCATTGATCTCAATAAACCCGAATGCGTTGCTTGCGCGGATGGTCCTGACCCAGCCGGAAACCTCGATCTGCTTGTTCATATAGTTTGCAGTGTCTCTGAAAATTGATTTTACAACGACTTTTTCCATTTGTTTCTCCTGTTTGAATTGCAATCTTTAATACATGACAGGTGAAGATGGGAGATTTTTTGCGTAGAATATTTCGTTCATCTCCTTTTTCAGCTTTTTGACGATACGTCTCTTTTTGTAAATGTTCAGCTGATCCTCCTTGACTCCGAAGAGATAGTTGTTCAGTTCGAAATCGCGCAGGATCATCTTGGTATGGAAGATATTGTCCTGGTAGACGTTCAGATCGACCGAATGGTAGCGCGAAAGCGTGTCGCTTGCGATGAAGTTCTGGATAGAGTTGAGCTTCTGGTCGATGAAGATTTTCGTGCCGTCAACGCGTCTTGTGAAGCCGCGGACGCGGTAGTCGAGGTTCACGATATCGCTGTCGAACGAATCCAGAAGAAAGTTCAGCGCCTTGAGCGGAGAGATCTTGCCGCAGGTCGAGACGTCGATATCGACGCGGAATGTGCAGATCCCGTTTTCGGGGTGGCTCTCCGGATAGGTGTGGACCGTCAGATGGGATTTGTCAAGGTGCATGACGACATCCCCGCCGTTTTCATGAGCGCATGAGCAGTCCTCCTGCGGGTCGTTCGGATCGACGACCTTCTCTTCGGAGATGAGGACAGTGACGCTGGCGCCCTGCGGGTAGTAATCCTGTTTCGCGATGTTCAGGATGTTCGCGCCGATGATCGTTGCCACCTGCTCAAGGATGCCTGTAAGACGTTCGGAGTTGTACTCCTCGTCGATGTAGGCGATATAGGCCTGCCGGTCCTCGAGAGTTTCGGCGTAGCAGATGTCGTAAATGTTGAAGCTTAATGTCTTCGTGAGATTGTTGAATCCATAAAGCTGTAACGGCTTGTGACTGTTGTGGAAAACCTTGCTTTTGGGTTGCTGTATCATTTCGCACCTACCAAATAAATATAAACATAACCAAAAAAAGAGATTGAGTATAGCCACGATTCGACTCATTTCAATAAAATAAAAGACAAGAAGCAGCGGCCGGATCCGTTTCAGGGCAAAAAAAATGCCGCCCGGAGGCGGCATGAAAATCTAGTCGGAATCCTGCGGTTAGTAGCAGTAACCCTGTACGCAAGGCATACCCGAGCAGCACTCGCTTACGCCTTCAACACACTGCTGACCAGCCGGAACACACTGTGCTGCGTTTATGATAACGCCGGAAGCGGAGCAGCCGCTCTGTGTCGTGTTAGCCTGGCAGATAAGTTCGCCGGCTTTGCATTTGTAGCAGGAAGCCGGAGGATTGGTCGCACCGGTGTTGAGTGACGGGCAGTTGTCTGTCGTTGAGGAGCAGACTGCGGAGATGCATTTGTTGTCTTCAGGTGACCAGATCTCGCCCTGAGCGCAAAGTCCGCATGTCGCCGGTGAAGCCTGTGTAGCGCATTTCAAACCGGTAAGACCCTTTTCAGCGTAGCAGCAGCCGGTCGGACAGTTAAGCTCGGAGCAGGCTTTGTTGGAAGCGTAGATACTGAGGCAACGTGCGAGCTTGGTGTTGCAGTAAAGACCAGTCTGCATCGTGCAGTCTTCGTTTGTGGTGCAGCCTTTGGAGCACTTCCCGCCTGTTGTGCAGATCATGCACTTTCCGCATTCGCTGTCCATCGTGCAGATCTTGCCCTGATTCGAAACTTCGCATTCGCCGTCCGGATCTGTCGTATCGCCGGTGTCTGTCGTTGTATCACCGGTGTCTGTTACGGTGTCGCCTGTGTCGGGATTTGTAGAAATCGGTGCCGGGTCATCGCCGCATGAAACCAAGAAGAAGAAAAATGCCAAAACCATAAAAAATGTGACTTTTTTCATGAGATAATACCCTCCTAAAATATTTCTGTTTCATAAAAAACTAAATTAACGACACAGTTTAAGGTCATATCTTTTTTTTGCAAGTAAAAAGTTAGTTTTTGTTATTTATTTGCGGATGCTTAATATAGCATGTAGTAAGGTTTTAGTCCTTTTTTTCGCGAGGAGATTGTGATGAGTCAGTTTTCAGCTTTGGATACCATAATAAAGGATGCAAAGGTCGTCTTTCTTTCCGGGCACGTGAATCCCGATTCCGACAGCATGGGGAGCGCACTGGCGGCGGCGTCGATGCTTCGCAGGATGGGCAAGGAGGTGACGGTTTTCCGTGCTAACAACTATCCCTACAACGGCATGTTCCTGGCAGGATCAGGCTGCGCGGTAACGGAACTTCCGGCGGCAGAGCCGGATCTTTGGTTTCTTGTCGACTGCGCAACTCCGCAGAGGGCGGGCGACGCCTTTTTTGCAAGAATGTCTGTGTCAAAGGCTAAAAAAGTCTCTCTCGATCACCATGAAGGTGCCGAGGAAAACGGAAATTTCTACGATTTTCAGTTCTCCGATCCAGATGCCTGCGCGGCTGCCGCCGTTATCTGGCGCTGGGGGCATGAGATCGGCTGGCAGTTCGACCGCAACGAGTCGGAGGCGCTCTGCTTCGGCGTTTTCGGGGATACAGGCGGTCTCAGATATCCAAACACCAACCGTGAAACCTTTGCGATGGTCGGTGAGCTCTCCGAAAACTTTGACTATGCGGAATTTTGCTCGCAGCTCTATGAAAACGAGTCGATAAACCGCTTCAGAATGCTTTCGGAGGTCATCGGAAGCATGTCGGTCCTGGCAGACGGTCAGGCGGTTATTTTCAGGACTACGCTCGACCAGCTCGAAAAATACCACCTTACGCCAGATGTCGTCGATACGCTTGTCGACGATGTCCGGAGCATCAGCACGGTCAAGCTTGTCTTCAGGATCCGCGAGGTCGAATGCGGCCGCGTCTGGAAGTTCAGCATCCGCAGTTCCGGCTTCAGGGGCAACATAGACTGTATCCCGATCGCGAAAAAATACGGAGGCGGAGGTCACAGAAATGCTGCTGGATTTACATTCAACGGCTCGTATGACGACGCATTCGCCTATGCCGAGTCGGCAGTTCATGAACTTTTTGGGTGATCCTGGCTCATGCTGCCGAAGAAAAAGATAGATTTTCTGCTCGTTATGCCTCTTGTTGCGATAATGATCCTGGGGCTCTTTTCGCTTGACAGCGCGCTGAACTACAATCCGTCGAAGTTCTATATCCAGGTGGTCTGGGTCGCACTTTCGATCCTCGTCTTTCTCTTTGTTTCATATTCCGACATCCGTATTTACGAGCGATCGACGATGCCGATATACGTTGCCAACCTCGTCCTTCTGATCCTGGTGCTCATAATCGGCAAGACGATCGGCGGAGCTAAACGCTGGCTGGATCTCGGTTTCATGAACTTCCAGGTAAGCGAGCTGACAAAAATTTCGGTCATACTTTTTGTCGCGTACCAGTTCAACCTGAAGCCGACTCTTGAAGGCGGCTACAACCTTTTTGATATTTTGCCGGAGACGGTGGGGATCCTTCTTCCGGTATTTTTGATCTACAAGGAGCCGGATCTCGGGACCTCGATCCTGGTCGGTTCTGTCGCGGCTACGATGATCCTTTCAACGAAAATCAACCGGAGATGGCTTGTCGGGATCTTTGTGGTTGTCATAGTTTCGGCTCCGATCGTCTGGTCGTACGGTCTGCGGGATTACCAGAAAGAGAGGATCATCGCGCTTGTGACGATGGTTTTCAACGAAGATTCGTCCGAGCTAAGCCTCACTTCACAGTACCACACGAAGCAGGCGATCATCGCGGTCGGGAGCGGGCGGATGAACGGAAAGGGCTACAAGCAGGGGACTCAGAACATGCTCCGCTTCATCCCGGAGCACCACACCGACTTTATTTTTTCGGTCTATGCCGAGGAGTTCGGTTTTTCCGGTGTTGCGCTGCTTTTTCTGCTCTATCTGCTCCTGCTGGTCAGGATCCTGAACCTTATCGGGAAGGTAAAAGACAAGTTCTCGGCACTTATCCTGGTCGGTGCCTGCACCCACATCTGGCTGCAGGTTGTCGTCAACATAGGCATGGTCGTCGGTGTCCTGCCGGTCGTCGGGATCCCGCTGCCCTGGTTTTCATACGGAGGAAGTTCGCTTATTTTTAATGGTATGCTGCTGGGGCTGGTTCACAACATAAGTCTTCACCGGCGCTACATGTAGGAGGAACCGATGCGCAGATCAATCAAAATAGTCGTTGCCGTTGCCGTTGTCGCTGCTGCAGCCGCTGTTTCGTTTTTCATCGTTTCGTCGAGGCCCCGTGTCACGATGAGACCATTCAATGCCGGAGAATCCCGGTCGATATCTGTCGATGTCATGACTCTGAAATCGGGGAAAAACCGGATCGTAGTCGAGGCGATGGGGCGCGTCCAGCCCTCCGAGAGCGTTGCGCTTCAGTCTCAGGTCTCCGGCAAGGTCGTCTGGCGGAACCCGGAGCTTGTTCCGGGCGGGATCCTGAAAAAAGGTGACACTGCGGTCAGGATAGAGGACAGCGACTTCAAACTGGCAGTTCCCCAGGCTGAAAACGTTCTTGCGAACGCAAAACTTGAACTTAGGCTCGAGGAGGGGCGTCAGGTCGTTGCCCGGAAGGAGTACGAGATGCTCCGGCGCGAGCTTCCCGAGGAGGAGAAGGAGCTTGTCCTGCGCAAACTTCAGCTCGAGTCGGCCAGGAAAAATGTCGAATCGGCTGAGGCGGCGGTCGAAAAGGCGAAGCTCGACCTGAACCGGACGACGCTGACTGTTCCGATGAATGCAGCGGTCGTTTCAGCCTCTGCCGAGGTCGGTTCGCTGATCAACCAGGGCTCGGCCGCAGCCATGCTCGCCGGAACGGACAAGTACTGGGTCGTTCTCTCGGTACCGATAGAAAAGATCGGGCTTTTGAGCGTCCGCGAAGGAAAAAAGCAGGGCTCGAAGGTCACTCTGAGGGCTGAAAATATATGGGGGAAAGATCTCTTCAGGACGGGCGAGCTGGTCAGGATCGCGGCTGACCTCCAGGATAACGGCTATATGGCCAAGGCGTATGTCGAGGTTTCGGACCCGCTTTCATTGAAAAAAGAGAACCTGGGACAGCCCAGGCTTATTCTCGGAACTTTGCTGAATGCCGAGATCGAAGGCGAAGATGTTGATGAAACTATAAAAATATCAAGGCGTTACGTCCGCGAGGGCAATAAGATCTACATCGTTTCCGACGGGATCATGCGTATAGTTGCGCCGGAATTTGTCTCAAAAACAAGGGATTACGTGATCATAAAAGAGGGCGGACTTGACGGCGCCGACCTCATAACGAGTCCGGTTTCGATGCCTGCGGACGGGATCAAGGTCAAAATATTCGAAGCTCGTTGACAGAAATCCGGGCTTATTTGACAAAAAGCCGCTTTTTATTATTTTCCTTTAATTTAATTGCTTTGAGTAATTTTTTTTAAGTAAGGGGGCTTAAAAAATGGCAAAAAGATTATTGGTTTTTATTGCGATTTTCCTTTTTATGGTTCCTGTTTTCGCGCAGTCGAAGATGGCTGTCATGCCTGCTGTCGGCAGCGGATCGGAAGGGACCGCAATGGCGAAAAGTCTTACCAAAGAGCTGAAAAGCGCCTACAAAATCGTTAAAGAGATCTCGCTTAACGATGCCGACAAGCTCATTGACGGCGGAAAGTTCGCAAAGATGAAAAAGTGCGAAACCAAGCTTTCGTGCGTTTCCAAAGAGGCTAAGGGCATAAAGAAGGCGGATTACGTCCTCCTGCCGGTCGTCTCCTTCGATGAAGAATATACCGTAACTCTTCATTTTTATTCGACAAAAAACGGAAGGCGGCTTGACAAGCGTACCGTTAACGGGGCTTCGGACATCGATGCCGAGGATCTTGCTGCCGATGTAGTCGCTGCCGTCAAGGACGCGGTTGCTAAACTTGCGGGCGGCTCCTCTGATGATGAAGGGGAAGATGATGAAGAGGTCAAGGAAGATCCCGACTCGAAACCCGACTCGAAAAAGGAGGAGGCTGCTCCTGCGAAGCTCAGCGAAATGGACAAGAGAAAGCTTGTACGTGCTGCCTTCAAGGCATACAAGGGCGGTTCGCAGAAAGAGGCTGTGAAACTTTTCAAGGATGCCGGCGAAAACGATCTTGCCGATACAGTTTCAGAGATCGTCATGGCTCTTGACGATGTCAAAACGCTTATCAAAAACGGCGATACAAACAAAGCGATAGACACGCTCAACAAGGTCGCCAAGAAGGATCTCGAGCTTCGCGACAAGGGCTACAAGGAGCTTCAGTTCATCAAGGAGACCGACAAGAGAAACCGCTACAACGAGCCGACTGATGCCGATTATTCCAAGGCTAACAAGGTCTTCAAGAGCGCAAAAAAGGAGATCAGGAAGATAACAGAGTGGCGTGATGCCGAAATCAGCAAGCTCGACAAGAGTGTCAAGGGGCAGCTCGACGGAAAGGCTGCGATCACTGAAAAGTACGAGGCAGCCGAGAAAAAGCAGAAAACTGCGGAAAAGAAGCAGGACAGAGAGCTCCAGAAGAGGATCGAGGCGATGAAGTCCGACCTCGAAAATCTTGACGCGAAATATCATAAGAAGCTTACCGATACCGAAAAAGAGGTCGACAAGCTCAACAAGCAGCTTGAGGACGACAGAGCGCCCGAAGAGATCTACAAAGAGGATATCGAGAAGGAGCTCAAGGCCATTAAGGACAAGTACAAAACCAGCAACAAAGATTCAAAGAAAAAGCTCGCCCAGACAAGAAAAGAGGCAGAGGCCAGCACAAAGAAGGCGGAAAAGGACGCTGAAGACAAGCTTGCAGCGCTCGACAACGCGAACAAGGAGCTTGAAAGAAAGATCGAAAGCCTGAACCGCGAAATAGAGAAACTGGTCTCCGAATTTGACGAGAAGGAGCAGGCAGCGGCCGAGAAGTTCGACAAGTCGATGGCTTCCGCCGAGGCTCAGGACGAAAAGGACCGCGAGGCTGCCGAGAAGAAGGCTGACAAGGCTATCGAGGATCTCAACAACCAGGGCGACAGCTTTGACGACAGGATAACGAAGCTCAGCGAAAAAATCGACAAGATCGACGGCGAAATCGCTGAATATTCCGACAAAAAGGATGCCGAGGTCCAGAAAAATCAGGAGTCTCTCGACAAAAAACGCGAGGCTGCCGAGAAGAAGTTCGAAACTCAGAGAACCGCTGCCGAAAACAAGGCGGAAGAGGAGTTCCAGAAAGGTCAGTCGACTCGTGCAAAGAAGATCGAGACTCTCGAATCAGAGATCGTAAAGCTTGAGGACAAGTATCCGGACAATTACGAAAAGAATCCTCAGTACATCAAGGCGAAGAAGGATCTTCAGGCTGCAACGAACGACCTCAGCAAGTATGAGGACGGCCACGACAAGTTCATCGAAAAGGAGACTGCTTCCGCAACGAAGAGCTACAAGTCCGAAACGGCCGCTATCGACGCAGAGCAGAAAAAGATGGAGGCTGAAGCCAAGAAGGATGCAGCGGCTTATGCGGCAAAGAAGAACGCCGAGAAGAAGGCTATGCAGGCCGACATCAAGAAGATCGAAAAGGAGAAGGCTGCATTCGAGAAGGATATGAAGAGCAAACAGGCTGCGATCAACGCCACGAGAAACGCAAACCTCAAGGCGATCGACGCCCGTGCGGCAAAGAGAGAGGCTGAAAAAGCAGCCGCTGCGAAGAAGAGAAAGGCTGATTTCGACAAGCTCGTAGCTGGCAAGAAACAGCAGCTCGCGGCAGCCGAAAAACAGCTCGACGCCAACATGAAGGGCGACGAGGCGAAGAGGAACGCGATCAACGAGCAGCTTGACAAGACAAGAGCTGCAAACGAGAAGAGGGTCAACGACCTCGAAATAGCGAACGAAAACGCCAAAGAGGCGAACGAAAACGCTATGGAGAAGGAGAGACAGGCTGTATACGCGAAGTACGAGAAGAAGGCTGAAACCGACAAAAAGGCCATCGCCGCAAAGATAACGCAGCTCGAGAACAGCTCCAGAACGCTTATCGCGTCCCGCGGAAAAGAGGAGGCCAAGCTTCGCGCCGACATCGAAAAGGCTGAAAAACAGACTGAAACGATGGCTCAGGCAAGAGAAAAGGCTGCTGCCGACAGAGAGAGAAAGTACCAGGCAGACCTCAAGGCGGCCGAGGCTCGCGACGAGCAGGCTAAGGCGAAGTACGAGGCTGCAAAGGCGAATATCGAGAAACAGTACAACGCAAAAATCGACATGCTTATCAAATCGAAGTCGGTCTCGGGGACATCTCAGCCCTTCAAGGTCGACAGGGACAGAAACTTCGAAAAGAGCGCCTACACCAGGCAGATCGACGCTGCCAAGGCCGATGCTTATGCTGCAAGAGGTATGGAAAAGCTCAAAAACGAGGATATCGCCGAAGCCCGCAAGGACTTCTACGAGGCTCTTTACAGCAACGCTGACAGCAAGTCTGCGCAGAACGGTCTGAAAGAGATCGAAAAGACCGCGGGCGAGATGTACAACAAGGCTTCAGAGGCTGCAAGATCGGGTGACGACGCCGCTGCGAAGAAGCTTCTCCGCAAGCTTAAACGCGAGCTCGCACCGACGAGTGAATACTATTTGAGAGTTCTCGCTCTCCTTGACGACCTTAAATCCGACGACTAATTTTTCGTGTTTTTTTTCTTAAATTTCCCGCAGAATCAGGAGTAATCAATGGAACAAAATCCTGCAAATGTACCTCTTTCTCCCGAAGACAAGTACGAGCTCGAGGACAGGGAGTGGCTCAAGAACGTCTATCAGGGCGACGCAAAGCAGCTGACTGTCCGTGCGATCGTCATGGGCATGATCATCGGCGGCCTGATGAGCCTGACGAACCTCTACATCGGCCTTAAAACCGGCTGGGGGCTCGGCGTAACGATCACCGCCTGCGTGCTTTCATTCAGCATCTGGAAGCTTTTGAGAACTATCTTTCCGAAGGTCTTCAAGACCGATATGACGATGCTTGAGAACAACTCGATGAAGTCTACCGCTTCGAGCGCGGGCTACACGACAGGCGGAACGATGGTGAGCGCGATCGCTGCCTACGTCCTGATCACCGGTCAGCACATAGACTTCTGGGTCCTTGTAGGCTGGACGGTCTTTCTCGGCATAGCCGGCGTCGTAATGGCGATCCCGATGAAAAAGCAGATGATCAACATCGAAAAGCTGCCCTTCCCTTCGGGCACGGCGACAGCCGAGACGCTGAAGAGCCTCTATGCCGGCGAGGAGAGCAGGAAGCAGACCAGGACGCTGCTCGGATTTTCCGTCATCGGCATACTTCTGACGCTTGTCCGCGACCTCTTCGAATGGATCAAATACACCTACGCGATCTTCGGCGAAAGGCTTGCTCAGTACACCGTTTCGATGGAGACGAGCCTTATCATGGTCGCAGCAGGCGGCATCATGGGCTGGAGGACCGCTTGGAGCATCCTTTTCGGCGCGATCCTAAACTACATCGTGCTTGCACCGGTCCTGTTCGACAAAGGCATAATCACTGAGCTCGGATACCGCGGGATCAACAGCTGGAGCCTCTGGTTCGGCGCTTCGGTCATGGTTTCGTCGGGCTTCGTCTCGTTCCTGATGCAGTGGCGTGTCGCGCTCAAGGCGTTCAGCTCTGTCAAGGACATCTTCTCGAAGAAAAAACGTGAGCTCTCCGAGATCGAGAAGGTCGAGGTCCCGATGAGCTGGTTCTTCTGGGGGATCCTTGTCGGAGGAACGGGCATCGCGCTCATCATGCTCTTTGTCTTCGATATCCCGGTATGGGTTTCGGTCCTGGCAGTGATTCTCTCCTTCTTCCTCTCGATAGTCGCCTGCAGGGCAACCGGAGAGACCGACACGACGCCCGTCGGAGCTTTGGGACAGGTAACTCAGGCATTCTACGGAGTCCTTCGCCCCGGCAGCAAAGTGACGACACTGATGACGGCTTCGATCACCTCCGGAATTGCGGGTTCGTCGGCTGACCTCTTGACCGACCTCAAGACGGGATACCTGCTCGGAGCCAACCCGAGAAAGATGTTCATCGCCCAGTTCCTCGGTATTTTTGCTGGAACAGCGGTCATAGTTCCGGCATTTTATCTCATCGTCCCGACGCCTGACGTCCTTGGCAGCGACTACTTTCCGGCACCCGCGGCACAGGTGTGGTCGAAGGTCGCAGAACTTCTGGCTCAGGGTTTCTCAGCGCTTCACTACACCGCGAAGATAGCGATGCTCGTCGGCGTAGCTATCGGAATTATCATCCCGCTCGTCGAAAAGTGGGCTCCAAAGGCTTCAAAGTACATCCCGTCGGCGATGGGACTCGGACTTGCCTTCACGATCCCGTTCTGGAACTCGCTTTCAATGTTTATAGGCGCTCTGATAGTCCTTATCATCGAACACCGCAAAAAAGATCTTGAAGATTATGTCATCCCCGCAGCTTCAGGAATCATCGCCGGCGAATCGCTTGCCGGAGTTTTCATCATTATTCTGCAGCAGGTAATGGGAGTTTAGCCAACTGCCTGACAAGAAAATCCGTAATGGATTGATTTTATTGATATTCGTATGCTCTGAATACACTTTTTCAAGGGAGTTCCCAAGTAAAAACTACACTTTTCCAAGGGAGTTTTTAGATAAAAACGACACTTTTCCGAGGAACTTTTACGGACAGGAGTAGCCGTTTCAGGTTACAGGTTATTGGATTAAAGGACGACTGATTCTTTGTGGACGCCGAAGACCTCCTCGAGCGTTCCTGCGATTTCGCCGAGTGTTGCGTATGCCTTGACAGCTTCAAGGATCTTCGGCATCAGGTTGTCGCTTGTCTTTGCTGTCTCCTTGATGACTGCGAGCAGTCTCTTGACAGCATCGTTGTCGCGGCTCTCTCTGACTGCTCTGATCTTTGCGATCTGAGCGACCTGGATCGACGGGTCGACGCGGAGCAGATTTGCCGGAGCCGGCTCTTCGATCTGGAACTTGTTGACACCTACAACGACCTGTTCGCCGCTCTCGACCTCAAGCTGATAGTGGTATGCGCTGTCCTGGATCTCCTGCTGGACGAAGCCCTTTTCGATAGCCTCGACCATGCCGCCGAGCTCGTTGATACGCTCGATGTAAGCCTTGGCCTTTTCGTAGATGCTGTCGGTGAGCGCTTCGATGTAGTAGCTGCCTGCAAGCGGGTCGATAGTGTCGGCGATCCCGCTCTCGTAAGCGACGATCTGCTGCGTTCTGAGCGCGATCCTTACGCTGTCTTCGGTCGGAAGTGCAAGCGCCTCGTCACGGCTGTTGGTGTGGAGCGACTGGGTCCCGCCGAGTGCTGCAGCCATCGTCTGGATCGCAACGCGGATGATATTGTTGTCCGGCTGCTGGGCCGTGAGTGTGCAGCCTGCGGTCTGTGTGTGGAAGCGGAGCATCTGCGATTTCGGGCTCTTCGCATGGAAGCGGTTCTTCATGATCTCAGCCCAGAGCCTTCTTGCTGCGCGGAACTTCGCGACCTCCTCGAGCAGGTTGTTGTGCGCGTTGAAGAAGAATGAAAGTCTCGGAGCGAAGATGTCGACATCAAGCCCTGCCTTCATTGCTGCTTCGACATACGCGATTCCGTCTGCAAGCGTGAAGGCGATCTCCTGAACGGCGTTCGAACCGGCCTCGCGGATGTGGTAACCGGAGATAGAGATCGTGTTCCACTTCGGAACGTTCTGCGCGCAGAACTCGAAAATATCGGTGATGAGACGCATCGAGGGCTTCGGCGGGAAGCGGTAGGTCCCTCTTGCGATGTACTCCTTCAGAATGTCGTTCTGGATGGTCCCGTTGAGTTTGTCAGCCGAGAAACCCTGCTGCTCGGCGACTGCGATATACATCGAAAGCAGTACCGACGCTGTCCCGTTGATCGTCATCGAGGTCGAGACCTCGCCCAGCGGGATGCCGCTGAAGAGGATCTCCATATCCTTCAGCGAGTCGATCGCAACACCGACCTTTCCGACTTCGCCGTCGCTCATCGGGTGGTCAGAGTCGTATCCGATCTGGGTCGGCAGGTCGAAAGCGACCGAAAGTCCGGTCTGACCGTTGCCGAGAAGGTATTTGTAGCGCTTGTTGGACTCTTCGGCGGTTCCGAAGCCTGCGTACTGGCGCATCGTCCAGAATCTGCCGCGGTACATTGTCGGCTGGACACCTCTCGTGAAGGGATATTCGCCCGGAAGTCCGCGGGTCTCCATGTAGTTTTCATCCTCGAAGCCAGGGACGTAAACCGGATCGATCTCCTGGTTGAAGGAGGTTTTGAACCTCTTTTTTCTCTCCGGAAACTTTGCAACGGATTTACCGTAGGTGCCCTCTTTCCAATTTTTCAAGCTCTCTTTGATTGTCATAGCCAACTCCTGATTGAATTATAAAAAACAGTGTATAAAAAATCTGAAAATGATACGTGTAAAGCAGTTCCGGTCAATTTTTCTTTACTCTCCGGCGAATATCAGTTCCGACGAGAAGGGGGCGGCAGTGAAGTCGATTTTTCCGTCGTCAGCGGGGATCTTTTCGCCCGAATAGAGCGTTTGGAATCCGGATGCTTTTGTCTTTGTCGCGAATTTTTCGGTGATCTCCGTATCGCCGTTGTTGAAAACAGCGATCACGGTATCGTCTCCGGAGCTCATCCTGACAGCATAAAAATTCCCTTTGAGAAGCAGCGTCTCTCTCGAGCCTTCCTGCATCGCAGGGTGGTCATGCCTGAATTTGCCGAGCATCCTGAGGCGTTCGAGATTGCGTTTCTGGTTGACGCTCAGCTCGTCGCCGAAGAGCATCATCCGGCGGTTGTCGGGGTCGTTCGCGCCTGGCATCCCGATTTCGTCGCCCTGATAGATTATCGGGATCCCGGGCAGCGTGAAGATGAATGTCAGTCCGTTCACAAGCTTGTCGAAGGGCAGCTGCTCTTCCGGCAGTACGGGCGAGTTCTCCCAGACCCTGTCGTTCGCTTCGGCTCCTCCCTGCGATGTCACGCCGTCGAAATCACGGTTGGCAAGGCTGAGGGCGCGTGCCACGTCGTGGTTGCCGATAAAGTTGCCCATCAGTGCGCCGGAGTAGAACTCCTTTTGGTATGTGTGGTCGTTTTCTTTAGTAAATCCGTCTAGTTGCTCAAGCGTTTCGCTCTGGAGCAAAAAGGTCTTTACAACGTGGTGGTAGAGCGGGAAATCGAACTGTCCGTCGAGTTTGTACTCGCCGAGATAGGATCCGATCTCCTCCTTGCCGTGTTCGTCAGTGAAGGTCTCGCCGATCATATAAAAGAGTATGCCGGTCGTCGTGACGCGTCGCTGGATCGCGGTCTTCAGCGTGGTCGTGAAGTCGATCTCCATCAGCCTTACCGCATCGATCCGAAGCCCGTCGATATCGAACCTCTGGATCATCCAGACAACGTGGTCGATGACACTCCGCATCGCGTCGTTGTTCCGGTAGTTGATGTCGGCGAGATAGTCTGTGAACCAGCACTCGACCGGCTTTTCCCAGCCGCAGGTGTAGCCGCCGTTGCTGTTCGCGGGGTATCCCTGTTCCGCCATGTTGAACCAGCCGCTCTTTTTGTAGGTCTTCCAGAGATAGGAATCGGTGTGGACGTGGTTCGGAACGAAATCAAGCATCACGCGGATCCCCTTTTCGTGGGCCTTGTCGATAAGCTCGTGAAGCTCTGCCTCCGTGCCGAAGCGGCGCTCTATCGGCGAGTCCAGGCCCGGGACCCTGAGGTCGTCAGTCCAGCCCGTGGCAACAGGCCAGTAGGAGTGGTAGGGTGCGTAGAAACGCGGGTCACCGCCCATTCCCTTGCCAGGATTTTCTGTGTTGGCGACTGGTGAGCTTATCCAGAGCACGTCGACTCCTAGCTCCGAGAAGTAGCCGTCTTCGATCTTTTCGATGATCCCGCGGAAGTCGCCGCCCTGCCAGTTGGCCTTTTCGTCGATATCAGGAAGCGGGTCGTCGTTCGAAGTGTCGCCGTTTTTGAAGCGGTCCGTCATGATCTGGTAAAGCTGGGCGTTGTGCCAGTCGAAGGGTTTATCCTCGATCCAGACGGGCACCGAAAGTATCTCCGCCGCATAGCCGGCTGTGTCGAAGATTTTGAAGAACCATGTGTATTTTCCTGAGGCAGAGGCTTCGTGATCGAACGAGAACAGCCCCGTTTTCTTGTCGTATTCAAACTCCGCCTTTTTGTTGTTGAGCAGGATCTCCGATTTTCCGAAATCGGGTCCGGAGCCGGTAACTCCCGGCGTGTAGACGATCTTGAACGAGATCTTTCCGCCGGAGACGCTGACTCTCTCCTTCAGACGGATCGAGGGATAGCGGCAGTCTGTGACGACGAGCCTGCTGTAGCGGTGATCCTTGTCGAACATCGTGAGCGGGTTCTCCGGATCGTTGTAGTAGCTTTTCGAAGCTTCGGAGTAGAATTCGTAAGGGTAGTCGCCAGGAGCGATCGGGAGTTCGATGCTCCAGACGCCGTTTTCGTAGTGCATCGGGACCTTTATCCATGCGCTGAAACTTCCCCGGATGGAGAGGTTCTCTTCGGCTCTGCCGCGGACGGAAACGGTTGCCGGGTCACAGACGAACTTTTCCTCCCCGCCGCCGCATGAGATCAGCAGAAGCACTGAAAAGAGACTACAAAGTCGAAAGGTATATGTGGAAAGTCCAGACATTTTCTCCCTCCCTCGGTTTTAAGTTGAAGCCCACCTGTGCCGTTATCGAGCCTATCGGCGAGGCGTAGAGCAGACCTCCGCCGGATGCATAGCGGAAGATTTCGCCATCTCCGACGTGGCTGACCTCCTCCCAGAGATTGCCGAAATCGAAGAATCCGACGATGTAGAGGTCGCTTATCACCCTGAAGCGCAGTTCGTTGCGCATAAACATGTAGAATTTTCCTTCCGGAGCCTCCTCCTTCTGATCGTTCGGCGCCAGTTCGTCGGTGTAAAAGCCGCGGATAGTCGTGTTGCCGCCGAGCTTCAGGACATCGTCGGACGAGAGTTTTCCCGAGTGGGGGATCAGAAATGCCGACTGGATGTAGGAGTGGAAAATTATCCTGTTCAGCGGCTCTCTGTCTCCTGCAAAGTTGACTCTGTATGTCAGCGGGATGTAGACCGCGATGTTCCCCTCGACCTGTGAAAACCTGTTTTTATCGCCGTAGACCGATGATTTGTTGACGTACCTGAGCGCAAGTTTCCAGCCCTTTGTCGGGAAGAAGGGCGAGTTGCGGAAATCCAGATAGCCGCGGATCTCAGGCGAAACGACGAGCCTGTTGAGCTTTTCGTAGCTGACCTCGCCGCCTTCAGCGATGTTGTAGTCTTTCTCGTACTGATAGGCGACCTCGACACCCGTCGAGATGAAGTAGTTCATGTTGAAACGCCTGAAGAAGGAGAAGTAGAGACCGTTTTTGTCGATCATGTAGGGCAGGCCGACGTTGCTCTTGATGTAGTGCATGTGGAATGCGTCGATCTGGAACGAGAGCGGCAGCTTTGGTATGAAGAGGTCGGGGATCAGGAACGAAAGGTTGATTTTTCTCTCCAGATGCTGTGCCTTCGTGAAATCCTTGCTGTAGTGTTTCTTGAACTTGCTGTTGAACATGAAGAGCTCGATCTTCCTCGAAAGTTTGAGACTGAGTTTCGACGAGATGCTGGATCCGATCATGTTGTTCCACTCGAAAACACCGGTCAGGCGGGCGCCGTCGTCCGTGCTGACACCTATTCCTGGCGAGACCCTGAACCTGTCAGATTCGCTCACGAAGACGACGATATCCTTTTCCGGATTCGGTGTTTCGGGGTCGATGAAGTTGATTTCGACCATCTGGAATACGCCTGTCTGAAGCAGGTTCCGCCGGCTGTAGGTGAGGGAATCTCCATCCAGAGTGTCGTTCGGGTCGATCCTCAGGATGTGCCTTACGACCCATGACGACGTGAGATAGTTGCCGGCTAGAACGACCTCGGTGACCTTGACCCGAAAGAGGTATTCAGCCCTGAACTCGACGCGGACGCTGCTCCCGTTGAACTTCGTTTCGTAGGTCACAAAGTTGAAAAGGTAGCCCTTGTCGGTCAGGAAGTCTGAAACCCTCTTTTTGTAGGCGTCGACGATATCGTCGTTGAAGGGCAGGGCCTTCGGGAGCTTTATCTTTTTTTTGATGAGCCTGTCATATTCGGGATTGCCTGTTTCGGCAGTTATCTCCGTAAGCATGTATTGGGTGTTTTCGACGACTTGCATAGAAAGCTCGAGCTCTCCTTCCGGGGTCTCGACGATCTTTGCCTCGGAGATCTCGCACTCCATGTAGCCCTGGTTGTGGTAGACCTTTTCGACGACATCTCGGATATCCTCGAGGTATGTTTTCGGGATCCCTGTCGGAGAATCGGGGCGCTCGACCTTGTCGGTCATACTGTCCTTCGTGACGTCGGCTCTGCTGCCGTCAGAGTCGGAAAAGCCGCCTCCGGTGTGGGTACGGCTGATCTTTGTCTGCGGGAAATCCTCCTCGTCGATCTTTTTGTCGATGAAGTCGGTGAGGCGCTTGACTACGATCTTGCGGTTTTCCTCGGTCGCCCCGTCCAGAACGATGTTGTTTATGAAACGCCGCCGGTTCTCCTTGATGTCGATCGTGATGATCCTTCGCGGGAGCCTGCCCGGAACGTTTTTTTCATCCGTTGTTATCTTTATTTCGGCGTCATGGAAGGCGTAGGCGTTGTAAAAGTCGCTGATCTTCCGTTTGACCGATTTGAGGTTGTTCTGATAATTCGTGAATGATTCCACTATCTTGCGTATCGTTATCGGCGCAAAGTAGTAGACTCCGCGTATCTCGGTGCGGTAGAGGCTGCCCTTCTGGATATTGAGCTGGACAACACCCTTTCCGAGTTTGGTGGGTGCGGCAGAGACATCCAGAAAGCCCTTTTCCTTGTAGTAATCCGAAACAAAAAGCGCCACTTCATTGATGTTTTTATCGGTATACGGCTCGTTTTTGAACTTTGTTTCAAGTTCATAGGTCAGTCTGCGTTTCTCGGATTTGTACAGCTTGCCGACCAGGTCGAAGGCTCTTATTTTCGACTGCGGCCCCTCGGTGATATTTATCGTCAGGATGACTTCGGAGGCGCTGAGCTTCTCGCCGGCGATGTTTACGAGGACCTCAAAAAAACCGTTCTGCTGGTAAAAGTAGATGATCTCGTCACGGATTTTCGGCAGGTTGTCCTCGAAGAAGAGACCGTACTTTTCGATCCCGGCGGCGAGCTTGATCTCCCTCCTGGTGAACTTCGAGTTGCCGGAGATTTTTGTATCGACGATTATGAGCTGAGGTTCGGCCTCGATCCTTACCGCCACCTCAGAGCCGCCTCTTTTTTCCGAATAGACGCTAACCTGCTGAAATTTTCTTGTCGCGTAGAGAAGCTTTACCGTCCTTCTGATTTTTTTGATGGAGAGAGGTTCTCCCCTTTTGATTTTGATAAGGCTTGAGAACTCTGATTTCGGCAGAGGGCTTTCCCAGATGATCTCAGAGACAGTCTCCTCTGCAAAAATGTCTGCAAAGGCAAAAAACAGCAATAAAATCAGTAGGATTTTAACTTTTCTCAAGTCTTGGACCAATCATTTAAAGAGTGATTTTTCTCTTTTCCGGATTTGCGTTCTGCCTGAAAAAGAGGAACGTGTGGCCGATAGAACCGCAGCATTCGCACTTCAAGGCGCTGACTATCTCATCGGCGATCTCATTTTTTTCGTCGATATAGTCGATGAATTTGATCTTTATCAGCTCGTGGGCCTCAAGCTCGCCGTCGATCTGGGCGAGGACCGCTTCCGTGAGACCGTTTTTGCCTATCAGGACTGTCGGGTTCAGCGCGTGTCCGAGACCTCTCAAATACTTTTTTTCTTTTCCTGCAAGTGTCATGGATTTCTCTCTTTTTTCAGGTTTATAAACTCTTTTGTCGCCATGAATCTTTCAAGGATCACAGCTGCCGATGCCGAATCGATGGCGCCGGATTTTTTAATCTTTTCGTAGCCTCTGCCGCGAGCCTTTTTTATCTCGATCGCCTCGTTCGAGGACTGGAATTCGTCTGTCCGGAAGAAGGGAACATCCGGGTAAAGCTCCTTCAAACGGCGTTCGAAGCCTCTTACGACCGGCGTGAAGCTGCCTTCGCTGCCGTCTGCGCGTAGCGGGTATCCCAGCGTTATCGCAGCGACCTCAAAATCAAGCATCTCCCTGAGCCGGAAGAGGTCGTCGGTTATGGAGTCCCTCCTCATTAAGGTCCCAAAAATTACGGGGAAGTTCCAAGTCGGGTCGGTGACAGCAACTCCGACGTACTTCATTCCGACATCCAGTGCGACAACTCTTTCGACCATCTATTTTTTCGTTATCTCTTCAAGCTGTTCCAGAACGGTCTCTTTGATGACGGCTCTTGCGTTTTTGTCGAGCCACTCGAAAACATATTTTTTCATAGTTTCGTCGTCGCCTGCCGGTACCGCCTGCTGATTCCCCTGCGGCTGCTCCTGTTTGTGCAGGTTGTGGATCTCGCTGAATAATTCTGCGCCGTTGTCTTCCGAAGCACCCTCTTCGAGGTTGTCGTTGAGAAGCGGTGAGTTTTCGATCAGATCCTCTTCCGGCATCTCTTTCGACTCCTTTTTGCCGCCCTTTTTGATGTTAAGGGAGTCAAGGAGCGACTTTATCGACGGGCCGTTTTCACTTTCGCTGTCGTCGGAGGGCGGCGCTGCGAAGCTGCTCTCTTCCGGAGTCACCGTGAAGCCGCCGGCGCTGTCGCCGAAGAGAGTTGAATCGTCGTTTTCTTCAGGTGCCGACGGCTCAATGTGCTGTTTCAGGGTAAACTCCTCAAGCGGCTCCTCTTCTTCGTCGTTGACGAGCGATGTCGGTTCGATATTCTGCTTCAGCGTGACATCTTCAGGGAAGGTTTCATCGCCGCCGCCGTTTCCGGACGGTTCGATGTGCGGAGTGAGCGTGAACTCCTCGAGCTTGTCCTCCTCGCTGAGATCAAAAACCGCCTCGTCGCCGGAATCGGTATCCTCTAGGTCTGCGAACTGTTCGGGAAGCACCCCCTCCTCATCGCTTTCCTCCTCGTCCTCCGGCGGAACAAGTTTGTTGAATGCGGCAAGAAGTTCGTCCTTGTTGAAGTTCCGCTTGATGGTCTCGACTCCGTCGATCGTGTCGTTCGACGAAAGGATGAGCGGAGTTCCGATAGATGCGATCATCTTGACGATACCGTCCGGCAGAAGATCGGCCTCTGCGACGATAAGGTCGAAGCGATCGTCCTGAAGTTTTTCGAGGAAAGAGTTCATCGTGTCCTTGAAGAGGACTCTCCAGCCTGAATCCTGCAGATAGAGCAGATAACGTTCGTTCAAAACCGCGTTGGTTTCAAAAATCAAAGCCATTCTTTCAGCCATTTCTATTCTCCTGTTAGGTTTGTCAGATAATTCTTTATTGTCTGCATATCGCCTGGAAGCGGCGATGAAAAGGTGTAGTCGGTGCCGCAGAGCGAAAATCCGAGGACTCCCGCGTGGAGCAGCTGCCTGCCTGAAGCCGTCAGCAGTTTGTTCAGCTTCGGGTCGACAGCCTTTCTGAGCCCGCCGTAGAGTTCGTCGTTCAGGATCGGGTGTCCGAGGTGGCTCATGTGCATCCTTATCTGGTGGGTACGCCCCGTTTCAAGGGTGATCCTGAGCTCCGAAACCGACGGAAATTCGTTCACCACCTCGTAGTGGGTCACGGCTCTTCTGCCGTTTTCGACGTTCGGTGAAAACCTGAGCCTGTTCCTGGGATCGCGCCCGTGGAGAGTCTCGATCGTCCCGCGTTCGTTTTTCATCCTGCCCCAGACGAAGCAGGTGTATTCCCGTCTGATGTCGTGGCGCGAGAACTTTTCAGAGAGGAGTTCCATCGTCTTTTCGTTCTTCGCGACGACCAGGATGCCTGATGTCTCCTTGTCGATCCTGTGGACAAGCCCTGCTCTCGGCTGTTTCGCGGCCTCACTGCCGTCCGCAAGTGCGCCGAGATGAAAGACTATCCCGTTCAGTAGAGTCGATGAGGGGTGCCCCGCCCCCGGATGGACGAGCATTCCCGCCGGTTTGTTCACGATCAGGAAATCGTCGTTTTCAAAGATGATATCGAGCGGGATATCCTCAGGCTCTGCCGAAAGCTCCTCGTCAGGCTCAAGCTCAAGTTCGATCAGTGTGCCTCTTTTCAGGCGGTTGAAGCTGGCTTTTGTGATGATCTTTCCGTCGATCGTCAGATCTTCGTTCCTTATCGCTTTCTGGATGCAGGAGCGCGAGATCCCGAGCAGAGCGGCAAGATAGCTGTCGACTCTGCTGCATGGATCTTCGATCAGCGAGAAGGATGTGCCTTCTGAAAAAATATGTCTAGTCAGTTCATCAGCCATAAAAAACACCTCAATCAAAGATTGATTTTACGATTTTTGGAAAATTTTGCGAAAAAACAGAGACCTAAAGCGGTGAAAATTTTGAGGGAAAAATTATTTTACGACATTTTCGACGATTTTTACGGTCACAGCCGATGCCAGAGCGATGTTTTCGAGGGCGACCCACTCCTTCTGCGAGTGGAAGTTTACGCCGCCGGCAAAGATGTTCGGGCAGGGAAGACCCATGAACGAAAGCCTTGCGCCGTCGGTACCGCCGCGGATAGGTTCTACATCCGGCTTCGCGCCGAGCTCTTCGATAGCCTTTTCAACGTAGGTGTAGACCTCCATGTGGTCCTTCATTACCTCGTACATGTTGAGGTAGCTCTCCTTGAAGACCGGGGTGACCTGAAGGCGCGGCTCCTCGGATTTGAGCAGCTCGATGATGTTGAGGATGATGTTCTCCTCGCGGGTGATGTCTTCCGGAACGAAGCTTCTCAGGATCATCGAAACCTTTGCCTCTTCAAGGTTTCCTTCGATCCCTACCGGGTGGATGAAGGGCTCTCTGCCGCAGGTCCTCTCGGGCGACATTGTCTTCGGGAGAAGGTCTACGAATTTGCCTGCGTATCTGATCGCGTTGACCATTTTATCCTTTGCATAACCGGGATGGATCGAGATCCCCTTGAATGTGACTTTTGCCGAGAAAGCGTTGAAATTCTCGTAGTTTACCTCATACGGGAAACCGCCGTCCAGGGTATATGCGAAATCTGCGTCTACCTTTTCGAGGTTGATCCTGTCGACTCCGCAGCCGATCTCTTCGTCCGGCGTGAAGCAGATCCTGATTTCAGGTCTCTTGATCTCGGGGTGTTTGAGAAGGTATTCCGCCATCGACATGATCGCCGCTACACCAGCCTTGTCGTCCGCGCCGAGAAGTGTCGTGCCGTCGGAGGTGATGATCGTGTCGCCGATGCACTGCTTGAGCTCGGTCGAATCCTCCGGATCGATGACGATACCAGCGTTGAGCTTGATGGCAGAGCCGTCGTAATTCTCGTGGAGGACCGGCTTGACGCCTTCGCCTGCGCAGTCAAGTGCGACATCCATGTGAGCGATAAAGGCGACTCTCTTCTTGTTGCCGCAGTTTGAAGCCAGCTTTGCGTAGACATAGCCGTTTTCGTCCATTTCGGCGTCGGTGATGCCAAGAGACTTGAGTTCATCGACAAGCTTTGCGCCGAGAACCTTCTCCTTCAGCGATGACGGAAAGGTTTCGCTGCCCTCTACCGACTGGGTGTCGACCTGAACGTAGTCGAGGAAGCGGTTTTTAAGGTTTGTTTCTTTCAAAATGGTTGCTGTAAGCTGATCTCTTTTCATTGTCTCCTCCAAAGATTGTTAAAAAAACGCAGGATTATATTCACTCTTTTATTTTTTGCATGATTTTTCATTGTCAATAACATTATCTATGTAATATGTTGTTTTTATTGATCTTCATCGGAGATTATGCCGGCGGTGTTTGCGTGAGGAAAATCCGCGAACACTGAAGAGATCCTGCTTTCTTCAAGCTATTCGCAATTTTATTCAAAAAATTGTCATGACAGCAAAACTCCTTAAGATATTGCGGTTTTTTTGATAATTCGTTTTTTGTGGAGAAAAAAATGAAGAAAATCGTTGTTTTCTTTTTGGTTTTGGCCGTTTTCGGAACAAATTTCACTCTTTTTGCCGAAGATGATGAAAAACAGAAACTTGCAGTCATGGAATTTGAGGATCAGAGTGGCCAACTTTCCAAAAAAATGCTTTCGAGTGCGACTGAATACATCCGCGGTGCATTTGTCAGCACGAACAAGTATGTCGTTATCGCGAAAGAGCGGCAGGAAAAGGAGATGATCAAGGAGATGAAAAAGGAATCCTACAAAGCCTGCAACGACAAAAACTGCCAGATTCCGCTGGGACAGGCACTTTCGGCAGACACGATTCTTAGGACAACAATCACGTTTTTTGGCGGTTCCTACACAATTACATCAGAGCTTATTGACCTTGAAAAAGAGGCGACTATTATCGGCGCAACGCAGAAATTCAACGGCTCTGAACAGATGCTCATGGAGGCGCTTGACAAAATTGTTCTCCAGATTGCCGGCAAAAAGGTTCAAAAGGAAAAACCAGTACAAAATTCTCAGGATCATGAAGCCTGCGAATACGCAAAACAGGATGCCACAGTATCGACATGGAAACAATATCTCGATGAATTTCCTAACGGAGAGTGTTCAACGGAAGCAGCGGAGGCGATAGACAAGCTGGCGTGCAGCCATGCGGAGAAAACCAATTCGATAGAAGGCTGGGAATTCTATCTCAAACATCAATCCAAAGGAAAGTGCTCATTCAAAGCAAAAGCTGAAATCAAAAAATTGAAAAAAGAAAAAAAAGAAAAAGAACGGCAGGCTGTTGCTGCGAAAGCAGCTGCATATCTCAAAGAGCATAAAATTGGAACCCTTATATGGTCGGACCGCTCGTCAAACGAAATGAACTTGAATGCGGCTAAACAATATTGTGCAAACCTTTCTGAAGGCGGCTATTCTGATTGGAGATTGCCGAATATTGATGAATTGAGAACAACAATAAAGAATTGTTCAAAAACTGAACCTGGGGGACAGTGCAAGGTCAGCGAGAAAAACAGATGTTTGGCGAAATGGTGCAAGGATAATTTTAAGGACTCGTGTGAGTGCAAATTCAGAGGAGACAACAACGGTGGTTATTATAGCAAGCTTGGGGATGATAATGTTGTGATTTGGTCTTCCTCTATTTTATCTCACGAAGGTTCAGAGGCATGGCGCGTGGATTTCAGATACGGCGGTCATGTGCAATACAACTATACGTCAAGCGAATTCTATGTTCGTTGTGTCAGGTAGGAGATGGTCTTTGAGACCGCATTTTTAGCGCAGCGTTAGCGAGCACTTTTGCCCGTCCTTTTAAAGGGGACGGGCGCTCCCTCTCCGTCATCAATGATGACACCTCCCCTTGAGTGGGAGGCAAGCTTGGCTCGCCCTTCGGGAGAGCTGTCGCGAAGCGACTGAGAGGGCAGATGAAATTTTGCAATCTCTCCCCAGCTCTAAGCCAGCATCTTTTTTAGGCGGCCGTTTTCTTCGGCAAAACCCATCTTTAAGAGATATTTGCGGTGTATTTCGGATTTTGTGCTTGCAAAAAGCGCGGGAATGTGGTGAGAAGCGAGGTATGCATAAAGATACTTGCCTGCCGAGCAGTCGCGGTAGACAGGTGTGGTGTAGTCGATCTTCACGTCGATCGAGCCGTCTTCATTTTTTATTCCGAGCAGGATCCCTGCGTTATCCGAACCGTAGCAGACGAGATAGATTGCGTCGCACGGAGCGTTTTTATCGGCTTCGGGGAAGTATTTCTGAATGTCCTTTTCGTATAATTTCCAGAAATAGTTGATTAAATATTTGTCGTTGTCCAGTTTCAGGACATAGTATTTTTTCTTGTTTTTGAAGAGTTTCGCAAGGTTGTAGATGTTGATGAGGGCGAGGCAGAAGTTCATCGCAGCGGCAGGGTAGGAGGTGATGCAGAGTGCGTATCCTGTGAATATGAGGCTTCCGATCGTGTTGATGAATCTGAGCTTCACGACCGAAGTCATAAGCATAGATACGAGCACAAGCGCGGAGCCTACGTAACCGATTGCCTCGATGATGATTTTCGTGTTGTCCATATTCTCCTCCGTCCGATCAGATGATGAGCATAGAGTCGCCGTATGAGTAGAAACGGTATCTCTCTTCGACAGCCCGGCGGTAGGCCTCCATGATCAGCTCCTTGCCGGCAAAGGCCGAGATCATCATGAGGAGTGTGCTGCAGGGCAGGTGGAAGTTGGTCAGGATCGCGTCGGTAAAGCGGTATCTGTAGCCGGGATAGATGAAGATCGAGGTGTCGCGGTCGCTCGGATTTATGATTCCGGTTTCGCCGGCTGCGCTTTCGAGTGCCCGGACTGTCGTTGTGCCGATCGCAAGGATCCTTCTGCCGGCAGCCTTGCCGCTGTTGAGCCTGTTGGCCGTATCAGGCGTGATTATGAAGTGCTCGCTGTGCATTTTGTGGTCTTCGACGCGCTCTGCTTTTACTGGAAGAAAGGTGCCGAGCCCCACGTCAAGGATTATCTTTTCAACATGGCCTTGGGTTATATCTTTAGTTTTTTCAATAGTTTTATTGTCGAAGTGAAGGCCGGCGGTAGGCGCTGCGACAGAGCCGAGAGTCTCTGCGTAAACGGTCTGGTAGCTGACTCTGTCTTCGGGACGGCTCGACTTTTCGTTTCTTCTTTTGAGGATATAGGGCGGGAGAGGGATATCGCCGAACTTGTCAAGATACTCCATGATTTTGTCGCTTCCGAGTGAAAATCTTACGGTAGCGAACTGTTCGTTCCTTTCGATGATTTCAGCGGTCAGACCGTTTTCAAAGAGAACTTTTTCGCCCTCGCCGATATGCTTGGAGCACTTCACCATGACGCTCCAGAGCTCGTCCCGCGACAGTTTGAGGAGCAGAAATTCGACCCTCCCGCCGCTCGGTCTTCTGCCGAAGATCCTGGCCGGGATGACCTTTGTCGAGTTGAATACGACGGTCGTCCGGCTGTCCAGAAAATCGCAGAAGTGATCGAAGGATGAGTGCAAAATTTCGCCTGTCGCACGTTTTACGACCATCATTTTGCCCGTTCCGCGGTCTGCGGGGGTGTCGGCAATAAGCTCCTCGGGGAGCGTGTAGTTGAATTCTCCGGTATCCATTTTTTCCTCTAAAGCCTTTTTTCGTAAAAAATCTGCCCTTTGCGGGTCAATCGTTCGCCTGTATAGAAAAGTGAAACTCCGGTCCCGGCGGCGGCTATCCGCTCTGCTGCGTCGTAGCGGGCGTCGTCGTAAACTGGTGTAAAGAAGAATACGTTCGACGAGTTGTTGCCGATGATCTCCTTTAATTTCACGTTGTTGTCGATTTTGACGGGGCTGCCTTCCGCGAACGCGAGCAGGTTGAGAAGCTCGTTGAGCGGCTTGGGCGCGTTTTCCGGAGTCTCAAAAATCTCTTCGCCTATCATCAGGAGCTGCGGGAGCCGGTTCTCTCTATCCAGCTGGAAGAGAAGCGACGCCGCGCCGGAAAGAAGCGGTTCGAAATCCTCGAAGTACCGCCCCGGGAAGGAGTTGTCGATGAAAAAGAGAGAGCCGGCATCGACATCCTTGTAGAACTCCTTTGTTTTGAGAGTGCCCGATTTGGCGCTCGATTTCCAGTGGATGTTGCGCAGGGAATCGCCCGGCATGAAGTCCCTGAGCGACTTCAGCTCGAAGCCGCTGCCCGTCTCCTGTGTTTCGCGGGTCTTTTCTCCGCCGGAGCTCCCCTCGGTCTGGAAGATCGAGCCCGTGTCAAATGGAATAATCTCTGGGAGCGCGACAAAACTTGAGTAATTTTCAATAATTATCCCTTTTTTGAAGATCCCGAAGAGCCCCTTTTTATAGATGTAAGCGCCGGAAAATCCTATCCTTCCGCGCCTTGCCGGAGTGAAGTTCGCGGAGAATGTCTGGACCTGCGAATCCGGCTTCACGCCGATCTCGGTCTCCGGATAATCGCCTCCGCGATTTTTCTGGATAAGCCACTTCCAGCGGTAGTAGCCCATCATACGGTCAAAGCGGTTGCGTCTCTCTTCGCCGGGTTCTGGAGTCGTGTCGAAAACCTCGAAGCTGGGAGTCGGGCTGGCCGCGATCTCCTGGAAATAGAGGCGCCCTTTGAGAGGTCTCTGCGTATCTCTGACAGTGAGCGTGACATTGTAGCTGAAGCGTTTTCTGTTCTGGCAGCTTTCCGGCAGATAGCGTGTCATTTCGATTTTCGGAAGCCTGCCTGAAAGAGAGAGAGTATCTGCCAGGATCATCGCCAAAGCGATCGAAAACATCAGGAACAGGTTGCTTGTCCGCATATTTACGAAGAGCAGAAGCGCGACGGCGACGATGCAGACAAATTTCCCGAAATTCGTGAATTTGCGGTCGATTTTTTCGTTGAACCGATATGTGCGAAGGTACCAGTCGAAATTCTTTTTCTTCATAAATAAAAAAAACGCACAACCTCCGGAGAGGCTGTGCGGAAAAGGGTTAAGAGCTTAAGCGGTTACTTTTCGCCAAGGAAGCTGTAAGTGTAGTCAAGAGGAGAAACGAGGCTCTCCTTGATTGCTCTCTGGCTTGTCCATCTGAGAAGGTTGACGCTGCTGCCAGCCTTGTCGTTGGTTCCGCTGCCTCTTGCGCCGCCGAAGGGCTGCTGGCCGACAACTGCACCGGTCGGTTTGTCGTTGATGTAGAAGTTGCCTGCGCAGTGTCTGAGTGCGTCTTCAGCCATAGCGACAGCCTTTCTGTCGTTTGCGAAGATCGAACCTGTGAGGGCGTACGGAGAAGTCTTGTCGCAGAGATCCATCGTTTCGACGAATTTCTTGTCGTCATAGACGTAAACCGTGAGAACGGGTGCGAAGATCTCCTCTTCCATCGTTACGAAGTGCGGATCAAGTGCTTCGATGACTGTCGGCTGAATGAAGTATCCTTTCTTCTTGTCGCCGGTTCCGCCAACGACGATTTTTGCATCTTTCGACTTCTTAGCGGTGTTGATGTAGTTCATCGTGTTGTCGAAGCTGTTTTCGTCGATGACTGCGCCCATGTAGTTTCTGAAATCGGTTACGTCGCCGACTTTGATCGTGCTGATCATATCGCACATTCTCTCTTTGATCTGCTTCCAAAGCGACTTCGGAACGTACATTCTCGAAGCTGCCGAGCATTTCTGGCCCTGATATTCGAAAGAACCTCTGACTGCCGCAACTGCGACTTCATCAACGTTTGCCGAACTGTGGACGAATATGAAGTCCTTGCCGCCGGTCTCTCCGACGATTCTCGGATACGAGCGGTAGATGTCGATGTTGTTTGCCGATCTCTTCCAGATCGATTTGAAGACAGAGGTCGAACCTGTGAAGTGAAGACCTGCGAATTCCGGAGAATCAACAGCCGGATCGCCGATGCTGCCGCCGCGACCTGGAAGGAAGTTGATGACGCCGTCCGGAAGTCCTGCTTCCTGGAAGATCTTCATAAGGTAGTAGTTCGAAAGAAGAGCCGTTGAAGCCGGTTTCCAGAGAACTACGTTGCCCATAAGAGCCGGAGACATCGGAAGGTTTCCTGCGATAGAGGTGAAGTTGAAAGGAGTTACTGCGAGAACGAAGCCTTCGAGAGCTCTGAACTCTACGCGGTTCCATGTTCCTTTATCGTTGTGAAGATCCTGTCTGCGGTAGATCTCCTGCATATAGTGAGAATTGAAACGGCAGAAGTCGATGAGCTCGCAAGTCGAGTCTATCTCAGCCTGGTGGCAGGTCTTGCTCTGGTTGAGCATCGTAGCCGCGTTCATTTTGTAGCGGTATCTCTGCGA